>NZ_JBEZYP010000009.1:0-303150 GCF_040638585.1 Streptomyces sp. NPDC025273 | reverse complement strand
GCCCCCCCCTTCTTCCCGGGCCCACCCCGCCAACGCGCGCCCCGCCCCGGGGCCCGGCGGGGCGCCGGGGGCCCGGCGGCTCGCCCCCCCGTCCGGTCCGTCCGGGCCTGCTCCTACGGGGCCTGGACGGCGTCCGGGGCCGGGAGCGCCTCCAGGAGGGGGCGCAGCCGGGTCGTCCGCTCCTGTGCGGGGGTCTCGGCCACCGCGCGCGGCAGCGCCTGATCCACGCCGTGCACCACGGACAGGTGCCGCTCGGCGCGGCTGAACGCGGTGTACACCCATGGCCGGCTCAGGCCCCGGGCCGCGTCGCCCGGCAGGACGACCACCACGGCGGGCCAGCGCATCCCGGCCGCCTGATGGGCACTGAGCGCCCAGCCGTGCCGCACCGACGACCCCACCCCGTGCTGGGGGACGACGACGGGTGTGCCCGCGCAGTCCAGGTGCAGCCCCTCGGCGTCGGCCGAGACGACCGACCCGGGGACCGCCCTGCCGGGTGCGGGCACATGGACGACGCGGTCGCCGGGGTCGAACCCGCCGAACCGGCCGGGGCCGGGGTTGAGCCGCTGCTTGAGCGCCGCGTTCAGCGCCGTGGTGCCCGCCGGACCACCGTGCCCGACGGTGATCACCTGGGTGTCGGAGGAGGGTACGCCGATGGCGCGCGGCACCGAGTCGGCGACCAGCTGCACCGTGCGGTGGACGGCCTCACCGGCATCCCGGACGGGGACGATCACGACCTCCTTGCCAGGTGCGTCGACCGGGCCGATCTCGCCGATGCCGATGCCCGAGACCAGCTCGCCGATCGGCCCGGGGTCCGGGGTGCGGGACACCACCTGGGGGCAGGCGCGCGCGGCGAGCACATCCGCGAACACCCGGCCCGCCCCGGCGGACCCGAGCACACCCGGATCGCCGCTCAGCACCAGCCGGGTGCCGTCGGCCAGGGCCTCCACCAGCATCGCGGCGGTCTCCACGTCGAGCTGCGGGGCGTCCAGCACCACCAGCAGATCGAGGGCGAACGCACCGTCCGCGTCCCGGCCCGGACCGGCGGTGCCGGACAACAGGCCGGAGAGCGTCACGGCGGCCTGCGGGTCACCGGCCGCGGCGGTCAGCCTGCGCACGCCGTCCGTGCTGTGGGCGGTCGCGAGGGCCCGCAGCCCCAGGGCGCGCGCGGCGGCGATCAGGGCGGCGGGCTCGGCCCGGGCACTCTCGCCGCCGCTGTGGGCCACCAGCCCGGCGGTCGCGACCGTCCGGATCAGCTCACCCGCCGAGGGGGACGGGGCCGCGGCAGCGGCATCCGCCCAGTCGGCGCCCCTCTCGCAGGAGTTGATGAGGCGCCCCAGGCCGTCGGCGAGGCTTTCCTCGGCCAGGGCGTACCGGTCGAGGCCCAGCAGGACCGGCACCGGCTCCTGCGCGTCGCGCGTCCCGTCCCCGGCCTCCTCGCCGTCCGTCTCCTCCGTCCGCGCGGCATCCGGCGCCTGCGACGGATCGAGGCCGTCCTGGAAGACGAGGACCACGCCCTCGGCGACGGCGTGCTGCACGGCCGCCTCGGGATCGGTCACCGCGCGCCCGGCGAGCGCCGCGCGCACCTGCGACGCGTCGAGCGCGGTGTGGCCCCGCAGCGCGGCGCTTTCCAGCTGCCAGCCCACGAGGGCCGCCGTGCGCCGCTCGTCGTCCGGCCCGCACTCCGCGCCCAGCAGGGCTCGCGCGAAGCCGTCGGCCTGTTCCGGGCGGACACCGGGCACGGACAGCAGCTGCCAGGGATCCTCGCGCAGGAGGTCCGCGGCCTGCTCACCGAGCGTCGCAGCCGCCGGGCGGGCCAAGGCCTCGGGTGCCCCGCCCTGGGCGAGCACGGCCGCGACCGAGGCCGCGGCCTCGGGGGACGCGCTGCGGACGGCGGGCCGCGCGGGGGCCGGGGACGGCCGGGCGGGCGCCGGGCCGGAGGGGGCGGCCCGGCGGGGTGCGGGCGCCGTCGCGGGCGAGTCGAAGAAGGCCGTGCCCGGCTTCTCGCCGCTTTCCACGGCGCGAACGGCCGCGAGCAGGTCGGCCGCCGGGCCGCTCAGCTTCGTACCCGCCGGGATGGGCCCCTCCTTCTCGGCCTTGCGCTTCTCGATCCGCTCGCGCAACTCGCGCTGGGCGGCCAGCTCCGCCTCGGCCTCCGAGAGCGCGGCCGGCCCGTCGGCCGTGTCGCTGGCGGATGCCCCATCGGTCGCGGGAGCCTCCTGCGCACTCCCTCCCGCGGCTCCCTCGGTGGTCCTCGCCGCGGTCGTGGGAGTCACCTCCTCGGCCGCCGGGTCCTCGTCCACGGTCTCGGGAGCCCGCTTCGCACCTTCCGCGCCGTCCTCGCCGGGCGTGCCGCCGGCAACGGCGTCGGGGCCGCGGTCCTCGTCGTTCTCGGCCGCGGGGTCCGGGGTTTCCCCCCGGGGAAGCGCAGTCACAGCGTGCTCCAGTCCTGGTCGGGATAACGGTGCACGGGCGCCGACACATCGTCGAGCGCCTGGCAGATCTCGTCAGGAAGACTAAGCGCCTCCACCGACAACGCCTCGGTCAGCTGCCGCGCGTTGCGCGCGCCGACGACCGGGGCCACCACCCCGGGGCGGTCCCGAACCCAGGCGAGCGCGACATGGAGGGCCGTCGTGGCCAGGCCGTCCGCGGCCGTGGACACCGCGTCCACGATCCGGCGCGCGGGTTCGTCGAGATACGGCTCGACGAACGGCGCCAGCTGCTCCGAAGCTCCTCGCGAGTCGGACGGCGTGCCGGCGCGGTACTTGCCGGTCAGCACCCCGCGGCCGAGCGGGGACGAGGGAAGCAGCCCCACCCCGAGGTCCAGCGCCGCAGGCAGCACCTCCCGCTCGACGCCCCGCTGCAGCAGCGAGTACTCCATCTGCGTACTGGCCAGCCGGGTGCGCAGCCCGGGGGAGGCGAGCTGCCAGGTGGCGGCCTTGGCCAGCTGCCAGCCGCTGAAGTTCGACACCCCCGCGTACCGCACGCGCCCCGACGACACCGCCAGGTCCAGCGCCTGCAGCGTCTCGTCCAGCGGCGTCACGGGGTCGAAGGCGTGGATCTGCCACAGATCCACGTAGTCCGTCCCGAGCCGCTCCAGGGACGCGTCGAGCGCGGCGAGGAGATGCCCGCGCGATCCGTCGGAGCGGCGGTAGGGGTCGCGGACGCTGCCCGCCTTGGTCGCGATGACCAGATCCTGGCGCGGCACCAGCGTGTCGACGAGCCGCCCGAGCAGGTACTCCGCCTCCCCGCCGCCGTACACGTCCGCGGTGTCGACGAGCGTGCCGCCCACGTCCCAGAAGGCCTTCAGCTGGTCGGCGGCGTCGTGCTCGTCGGTGTCCCGGCCCCAGGTGAGGGTGCCGAGCCCGATCCGGGACACGCGAAGGCCGGTACGGCCGAGATGCCTCTGCTCCATGGGCGCTGAGATTACTGGCCACGGCTCCACGGGGTGGAAGCCTGTGGACAACCCGGCAGCCGGCTGCCGGACCTGCCGGATCCCGGAACCCCGCGCTAGAGTCCGGGACACAGGTACGTTACTGATCGGTAGAGGGAGCGTGGCTATGCGGCTCGGCATCAATCTCGGTTACTGGGGTGCGGGTATGGACGGCGACAACCTCGCCGTCGCCCAGGAGGCCGACCGGCTCGGCTACGACGTCTGCTGGGCGGCCGAGGCCTACGGCTCCGACGTCCCGACGGTGCTCGCGTGGGTCGCGGCGCAGACCGTGTCCATCGACATCGGCTCGGCCATCATGCAGATCCCGGCCCGCCAGCCCGCCATGACGGCGATGACCGCGGCCACCCTCGACTCCCTCTCCGGGGGCCGCTTCCGCCTCGGTCTCGGCGTGTCCGGACCCCAGGTCTCCGAAGGCTGGTACGGCGTCAAGTTCGACAAGCCGCTGGCGCGCACCCGGGAGTACGTCGAGATCGTGCGCAAGGCGATGTCCCGGGAGCGCCTGTCGTACGACGGCGAGCACTGGACGCTGCCGCTGCCGGACGGTCCGGGCAAGCCCATCAAGCTGACCGTCCACCCGCAGCGCGAGCACATTCCCCTCTACATCGCCGCGATCGGCCCGAAGAACCTGGAGCAGACCGGTGAGATCGCCGACGGGGCCCTGCTGATCTTCCCGTCCGCCGACCACCTCGAGGAGACCGCGGTGAAGCACCTGCGGGCCGGGCGGGAGAAGGCCGGGAAGACGATGGAGGGGTTCGACGTCTGTCCCACGCTGCCGCTCGCGGTCGGCGACGACGTCAACGGCCTCGCCGACATGTTCCGCCCCTACACCGCCCTGTACGTCGGCGGCATGGGCAGCCGCAAGCAGAACTTCTACAACCAGCTCGCCCAGCGCATGGGCTACGAGAAGGAAGCGGCCGAGATCCAGGACGCGTACCTGTCCGGCGACAAGAGCGGCGCCGCGGCCGCCGTGCCGCACCAGCTCATCGACCAGACCACGCTGCTCGGTCCGGTGGAGCGGATCGCCGAGCGGATGCAGGCCTACGCGGCCGCGGGTGTCACCACGCTCACCCTCGCCCCCGCGGGCTTCACGCTAGACGAGCGGATCGCGGCCCTGCGCGCCGGCACGGACGCCCTGGAGCGCTCCGGCCTGGCCGCGTAGCCGCCCCGCCGGACCCTCCCGGAACAGTTCTACGGCCGTGGTGGGGGCTCGGGGGGTCCTCCCCGCCACGGCCGTCACCCGGAACAACGCGCCGCGCGCCTCCCGGTTACGCCCGTACCCCGCCCGGCCCCGTTCCTGTTGCCTACCGCTCCGTACGGAATTTGACTGTGCCTCTGCGGACACCGGAGCGAAAGGTGGCAGTGATGCTGTCGGCAAAGAGTCTGTTCCAGGAAATCCTCGACAACGACGAGTCCTTCCGGCTGTTCTGTTCCATCGCCGCGGGCGGGGAGTCCCAGGGCGGCTGGGAGAACGGCCGTATCGCCGCCCTCGTCCCCGCGGGGCTTCGCGAGCTCGCTCCCAAGGTCGCCCGGCACGGAGCCGACGAGGAGAAGCACGGCCGGATCTTCAACGGCCTGCTGAAGCAGCGCGGGCTGCAGCCGGCCGCGGTGCCGTACGAGACGGACTACACGCTGCTCCTCGAGCGCCACGGCATCGGCCTCGCCCATGACCGGCTCAACCGTGACGAACCGCTCACCGAGCGGGACATCATCGTGTACCTGGCCCACAGCCGTGTCACCGAACAGCGGGCCTCCGAGCAGATGCGGCTCCTGCTCAGGCACTTCGCCGGCCACCCCGCTCTCGGCCACGCGGTCAAGATGATCGCGCGTGACGAGGACAACCACCTCGCGTACTGCCATGAGGAACTGCTGCGCTTCGCCCGGGCCGGGCACGGCAGGACGATCCAGTCCGTCCTGCGCGACTGCGCCCGGGCCGAGATCCGCGTGTACCGCGACGTCAGCCTCGCCGTGATGAGCCACATGGGCCGGGTGCTGGGCTGGTCCCGCCCCAAGGCGGCCGTGCTCGCAGCGGGCATCCACGCGACGTACGCCTACGAACGGCTGGCCGGCTGGCGGCGCATGGTGAGCCTGGCACCGCCCGCGCGGCGCAACGCCCTGGGCGGTCCGGTGGAGACCGAGGCGGAGTTCGCCTGAGGCCTCCGCGGCCCCCCAGGGCTACATCCAGCCGCGGCGCTTGAACAGGCGGTACAGGCCGAAGACCGCGCAGCCCATCAGCGCGACCACCGCCGGATACGTCCACGCCCAGTCCAGCTCGGGCATGTGCGTGAAGTTCATGCCGTAGACGCCGGCCACCATGGTCGGCACGGCCGCCATCGCGGCCCACGCCGAGATCTTGCGCATGTCGTCGTTCTGCCGCACCCCCATCTGCGCCAGATGGGCCGCCAGGATGTCGGAGAGGAGCCGGTCCAGCCCCTCCACATGCTCGTTGGCGCGGGTCAGGTGATCGTTCACGTCCCGGAAGAACGGCTGCGAGTGCTTGTCGACGAACGGCACGCCTGGGCCGGCGAGCCGGGCCATCGGCGCGCTCAGCGGGCCGGTCGCCCGGCGGAACTCCAGCACCTGCCGCTTGAAGGTGTAGATGCGCGCGGCGGTGTTCTTCGAATCGCCGGAGCCGCTGGGCGCGAACACCTGGGCCTCCAGCTCCTCCAGGTCGGCCTGCAGCTCGGCCGCGACCTCGATGTAGTGGTCCACCGCGGCGTCACTGACCGCGTACAGCACCGCCGTGGGGCCGTGCCTGAGCACCTCGGGCTCGGCCTCCAGACGGCGGCGTACCGCCGCGAGAGGCGCGCCCTCGCCGTGCCTGACCGTCACCACGAAGGAGTCGCCCACGAAGATCATCAGTTCGTCGGTGCTGACCGTGTCGCTCTCCTGCTCGTAGACCACCGGCTTGACGACCACGAACAGCGAGTCGTCGTAGATCTCCAGCTTGGGCCGCTGATGCGCGCGCAGGGCGTCCTCCACCGCCAGCGGATGGAGCCCGAACTCGCTGCTGACGAGGTCGAACTCCTTCTCCGTGGGCTCGTGCAGCCCGATCCAGACGAACCCGTCCCCGGCGGCCCGCGCCTCCTCCAGGGCATCGGAGAAGTCGGCGGGGCCGTCCGTCCGGCGTCCGTCCCGGTAAATGCCACAGTCCACGATCACGCGCGCATTCTTCCCTGCCCCGGCCTTCAGTGCACCTGTACCGTGCCCTCTACGCTGGCGGGTATGCCCACGCTCATCCTCGTACGCCACGGACGCTCGACCGCCAACACCGCCGGAGTGCTCGCGGGGCGGACCCCGGGGGTCGCCCTCGACGAACGCGGCGCCGGACAGGCCGCCGCGCTGCCCGGACGGCTGGCCGCCCTCACCCTCGTCGCGGCCGTCAGCAGTCCCCTGCAGCGCTGCCGCGAGACGCTCCGGCCGCTGCTCGACGCCCGCCCCGGCCTCACGCTGCACACCGAGGACCGGATCAGTGAATGCGACTACGGCGACTGGTCGGGGCGCAAACTCGCGGAACTCTCCGACGAACCGCTGATGTCCGTCGTGCAGCAGCACCCCTCGGCCGCCGCGTTCCCCGGCGGTGAGTCCATGCGGGCCATGCAGGCCCGGGCCGTCGAGGCCGTACGGGACTGGAACGCCCGGGTCGAGTCGGAGCACGGGGACGACGCCACCTACGTCATGTGTTCGCACGGCGACATCATCAAGGCACTCGTCGCCGACGCGCTCGGCATGCACCTCGACCTCTTCCAGCGTATCCACGCCGACCCCTGCTCGGTCACCGCGATCCGCTACACGCGGCTGCGCCCCTTCCTCCTGCGCCTCGGCGACACCGGCGACTTCGCGTCGTTGGCCCCGCGCGAACAGGGCATCGGGGCGGACGCGGCGGGGGACACGGCGACGGATGCGGCCGTCGGGGGCGGTGCTGGGGCACCGTGATCGCTCCGCGCAGTAGGGTGGACGCGCCGTAGAGGCCTCGTGGGGACATCCCCCCGGGCCCCGGCCGCCCTCCATCCGCCCCCACATTCTCAAGGGAGACAGGACGTGTCCCGTCAGGTGTTCCTCTACGACCCTCCGGACCGTTTCGTGGCCGGTACGGTCGGGCTGCCTGGCCGCCGTACGTTTTTCCTGCAGGCATCCTCGAGGGGACGGGTCACGAGCGTGGCCCTGGAGAAGACCCAGGTTGCCGCGTTGGCCGAACGGATCGACGAACTCCTCGACGAGGTCGTCCGGCGGACCGGCGGCAGTTCACCGGTGCCGGCCGTGGCACCCATGGACGTCACCGACACCGCTCCGCTCGACGCTCCCGTCGAGGAGGAGTTCAGGGTCGGCACGATGGCTCTCGCCTGGGACGGCGAGGAGCAGCGCATGATCGTCGAGGCGCAGGCCCTCGTCGAGCTGGACGCCGACTCCGACGACGATCTCGCGGAGGCCGAGGAGCGGCTCCTGCAGGACGAGGTGAACGGCCCGCCGATGCTGCGCGTGCGGCTGAGCGGCGCCCAGGCCAGGGCGTTCGCCAAGCGTGCCCTGGACGTCGTGAACGCCGGCCGGCCACCGTGCCCGCTGTGCAGCCTGCCCCTCGACCCGGAAGGACACGTATGTCCGCGCCAGAACGGATACCGTCGCGGAGCCTGACGGAGGCCGGGCTGCGCACCCTGCTCGCCGAGGGGGAGCTCACGGTCCTCGGACAGGTACGGGGCGCGTCGAACGCGGTGCTGTACTGCACGGTCGCGCACCAGGGTGAGGAACGCGCCTGCGTCTACAAGCCTGTTGCCGGGGAGCAGCCGCTCTGGGACTTCCCGGACGGCACGCTCGCCCAGCGCGAGGTGGCGGCGTACGAGATCTCCGAGTCCACCGGGTGGGGGCTCGTGCCGCCCACCGTGCTGCGGGAGGGCCCCTACGGCCAGGGGATGTGCCAGCTGTGGATCGAGGCGGACGAGCCGGACGAGGCCGCCGACGGGCCCGCGGGTGCGTACGGGCTGCCGCCACTGCTCGCGCTCGTCGAGGACGGGGAGCCGGGAGACGGCTGGAAGGCCGTCGGCTTCGCCGAGGTGGGGGAGGGGCGGACGGCCCTGCTGGTGCACGCCGACGACCCGCGTCTGCGCAGGCTGGCGGTCCTGGACGCGGTGATCAACAACGGCGACCGCAAGGGAGGGCACCTGCTGCCCGCACCCGGCGGCCGGCTGTACGGCATCGATCACGGAGTGACCTTCAACGCGGACGACAAACTGCGGACCCTGCTGTGGGGGTGGGCGGGCGAACCCCTGACCGCGGAGGCCGTGGAGGTGCTCGACCGGCTGTCCGCCGGCCTGGAGCCGGGGACGGCGCTCGCCACCCGGCTGGCTGAGCTGATCACGGCGGCGGAGCTCGACGCGCTGCGCGCAAGGGTGGCGGGGCTGCGGGAGGCCGGGCGCCATCCGCAGCCGAGCGGGGAGTGGCCTGCCATTCCGTGGCCGCCGGTGTGAACCACGCCCGTCCGGCCCCCGGGGCCGGAGGGCAGGCCCCCGAGCGGGAACGGGCGCCGGAGGGCAGGCGCCGCACGCGCAAGACCGCCTCTTGCGCCACGATCTCCCATCCGGTTCGTATCCGGAAGCATCGTCCGGTTACGCTCATGACATGCATGCCTGGCCCGCTTCTGAGGTCCCCGCCCTGCCTGGCAAGGGCCGCGACCTTCGGATCCACGACACCGCGACCGGCGGACGGATCACCCTTGACCCCGGTCCCGTCGCCCGCATCTACGTCTGCGGCATCACGCCGTACGACGCGACCCATATGGGTCATGCGGCGACCTACAACGCGTTCGACCTCGTTCAGCGCGTGTGGCTCGACACCAAGCGGCAGGTCCATTACGTCCAGAACGTGACCGACGTGGATGATCCGCTGCTGGAGCGGGCCGTGCGCGACGGCGAGGACTGGACCGAGCTCGCCGAGCGCGAGACGGCACTCTTCCGGGAGGACATGACCGCCCTGCGCATGCTGCCGCCCCAGCACTACATCGGGGCGGTGGAGGCCATACCCGGTATCGTCCCGCTCGTCGAGCGGCTCCGGGACGCGGGCGCCGCGTACGAGCTCGACGGGGACGTCTACTTCTCCGTCGAGTCCGACCCGCACTTCGGCGAGGTCTCCGGCCTCGACGCCGAGGCCATGCGGCTGCTCTCCGCCGAACGCGGCGGCGATCCGGAGCGTCCCGGCAAGAAGAACCCGCTCGACCCGATGCTCTGGATGGCCGCCCGGGAGGGCGAGCCGAGCTGGGACGGCGGCACCCTCGGACCCGGCCGCCCCGGCTGGCACATCGAGTGCGTGGCCATCGCGCTGGACCACCTCGGCATGGGCTTCGACGTCCAGGGAGGCGGCTCCGACCTCGCCTTCCCGCACCACGAGATGGGCGCCTCGCACGCCCAGGTGCTGACCGGCGAGCACCCGTTCGCCCGCGCCTACGTGCACGCCGGCATGGTGGGCCTCAACGGCGAGAAGATGTCGAAGTCCAAGGGCAACCTCGTCTTCGTGTCGGCACTGCGCCGGGAGGACGTGGACCCCGCGGCGATCAGGCTCGCGCTGCTCTCGCACCACTACCGGTCCGACTGGGAATGGACCGACCAGGTGCTCGCCGACGCGGTGGAGCGCCTCGCACGCTGGCGTGCCGCCGTCTCCCGGCCCGACGGAATCTGTGCGGACGCCCTGGTCGAGGAGGTGCGGGAGGCCCTCGCCGACGACCTGGACGCCCCGGCCGCCCTCGCCGCCGTGGACCGCTGGGCCGCCGCGCAGACCTCCGGCGGCGGTACGGACGAGAGCGCGCCCGGCCTCGTCTCGCGCACCGTCGACGCCCTGCTGGGTGTCGCGCTGTAGTCCGCATCCACCCCGTACACACGGACGGCCCCGGACTTCGTCGTGAAGTCCGGGGCCGGTCCGTGTGTACGGGCAGGCGGGGGTGTCAGTCCTGCGAGGGGTTCTCGTCGGGCCCGGCGGTCGGGTCCTCGGGCTTCTCCCCGTCCTTCGGCCGGGGCGTCCCCGGCCGCTCCGCCTCCGGCCGCTGCGGTTTCGGCGGTCTTGTACGGCCGCTCGACGTGTCCCGCAGATAGGGCACGTCGCCGCTCTCCGTCGCGTGGCCGCCGGGCGGCTGGCCCGGACCCCCGCCGTCATGGCGCCTGAGATACCGCTCGAACTCCCGGGCGATGGCCTCGCCGGACGCCTCGGGCAGCTCCGCGGTGTCCCGCGCCTCCTCCAGCGTCTGCACGTACTCCGCGACCTCGCTGTCCTCGGCGGCCAGCTGGTCGACGCCGAGCTGCCAGGCACGGGCGTCCTCGGGCAGCTCGCCCAGCGGGATCCGCAGCCCGAGAAGATCCTCGAGACGGTTCAGCAGGGCCAGCGTGGCCTTCGGGTTCGGCGGCTGCGACACGTAGTGCGGCACCGCCGCCCACAGACTCACCGCGGGAACCCCCGCATGTGTACAGGCCTCCTGGAGGATGCCGACGATGCCCGTCGGGCCCTCGTACCTGGTCTCCTCCAGATCCATGGTTCTGGCCAGATCGGCGTCCGAGGTCACCCCGCTCACCGGCACCGGCCTGGTGTGCGGGGTGTCGCCCAGCAGCGCCCCCAGGATGACGACCATCTCGACGCCCAGCTCATGGGCGAAGCCCAGGATCTCGTTGCAGAACGAGCGCCAGCGCATGGAGGGCTCGATGCCACGGACCAGCACCAGATCACGGGGCTTCTCCCCGCCGATACGGACCACGGAGAGTCGCGTGGTGGGCCACGTGATCTTGCGTACCCCACCGTCCAGCCACACCGTGGGCCGATTGACCTGGAAGTCGTAGTAGTCCTCGGCGTCGAGCGCCGCGAACACCTCGCCCTTCCATTCCCGGTCCAGATGTCCGACCGCTGTGGAGGCGGCGTCACCGGCGTCGTTCCAGCCTTCGAACGCGGCCACCATGACCGGGTCGATCAGCTCGGGTACCCCCTCGAGCTCGATCACCCAGGCCTCCTTCCGAAGTTCCCTTGTGTACGGACCAACCTTACGGCTTCCGTCCTACCCGGCCGAAGCCCGTTTGCATGCATGTGTGAACCGTGTACGTGCTTGATTCATCCGAGCTGTACCCGTCCGGAACTGATCGAATGTGCGCCAGACCCTGGACGATCGGCAGCGTCCGGCGCTATACATCGGATGACCAAATAGAGGTCCGATGTTATTCCCCTGGGGGGCGCACATGAGTCAGACCGTCACCGACCTCGAGGTTCACGACATCCGGTTTCCCACCTCGGAACAGCTGGACGGCTCGGACGCCATGAACACCGACCCCGACTACTCGGCCGCCTACGTCGTCCTGCGCACGGACGGTGCCGGCACCGAAGGGCATGGCTTCTGTTTCACCATCGGCCGCGGCAACGACGTCATGGCCGCCGCGATCGAGACGCTCCGCCCCCGTCTGGTGGGGCGCCCCGCGCCACGCGACGCCGCTGATCTCGGCGCGCTGTACCGCGAGCTCACGCACGACTCCCAACTGCGCTGGCTGGGGCCCGAGAAGGGCGTGATGCACATGGCGGCCGGCGCGGTCGTCAACGCCGCCTGGGACCTCGCGGCCAAGCAGGCGGGACAGCCCGTCTGGCAGTTCCTCGCCGGGATGTCGCCGCAGGAGCTCGTCTCCCTCGTCGACTTCCGCTACCTCACGGACGCGCTCACCCCCCAGGAGGCGCTCGCCCTGCTCCGGGCCGCCGAACCGGGCCGCGCGCGGCGCACCGAACGGCTGCTCGCCGAGGGCTACCCCGCGTACACGACCTCACCCGGCTGGCTCGGGTACGACGACGACAAGCTCGTGCGCCTGGCCAAGGAGGCGGTCGCGGACGGCTTCACGCAGATCAAGCTCAAGGTCGGCGCCGACCTGGACGACGACATCCGCAGACTCGCGCTCGCCCGAACCGCCGTCGGCCCCGGCATCCGCATCGCCGTCGACGCCAACCAGCGCTGGGACGTGGCCGCCGCCGTGGAGTGGATGCGCGCCCTCGCACCGTACGACCCCTACTGGATAGAGGAACCGACCAGCCCCGACGACGTGCTCGGGCACGCCGCCGTGCGGGCGGGACAGCCCGTCAAGGTCGCCACCGGCGAACACGTCGCCAACCGGGTCGTGTTCAAGCAGCTGCTCCAGGCCAACGCGGTCGACTTCGTCCAGATCGACGCCGCCCGGGTCGCCGGTGTCAACGAGAACCTCGCGATCCTGCTGCTCGCCGCCAAGTACGGCGTCCCCGTCTGCCCGCACGCCGGAGGCGTCGGGCTGTGCGAACTGGTGCAGCACCTCTCGATGTTCGACTACGTCGCGGTCTCCGGCACCCGGGAGGACCGGGTCATCGAGTACGTCGACCATCTCCACGAGCACTTCGCCGACCCGGCCGTCATCGAGGACGGCCACTACGTCGCCCCCCGCGCACCCGGCTTCTCCGCCCGGATGCTCCCGGACTCGATCGCCGCCCACATCTACCCGCGGGGCCCTGTCCGGCAGGCCCGCCGCACCGCCGAGGAGACCGGCCGATGACCGGCACACAGGACTTCGACGGGCTGTCCGCCCTGGTGACGGGCGGCGCCTCCGGCATCGGGGCCGCGGTGGCGAGACTGCTGCTCACCCGCGGGGCACGCGTCGCCGTACTCGACCGCGAGACGAGGGGCGCCCCCGACGGGGTGCTCGCGGTAGAGGCCGACGTGACGGACGACGCCGCCGTACGGGAGGCCGTCGACCGTGCCGCCGGTGAACTGGGCGGCCTGCACACCCTCGTGTCCAATGCCGGGATCGGCTCCATCGGCACCGTCGAGGACAACACCGACGAGGAATGGACCCGCGTCCTGGACGTCAACGTCCTCGGCATGGTCCGCGCCGCCCGCCATACCCTGCCCCATCTGCGCCGGGCCGCGGCCGGGCGCCCCGGTGCCGTGTCGATCACCCAGACCTGCTCCATCGCCGCCACCGCCGGCCTGCCGCAGCGCGCCCTGTACAGCGCGAGCAAGGGCGCGGTGCTCTCGCTGACCCTCGCCATGGCCGCCGACCACGTCCGCGAGGGCATCCGTGTCAACTGCGTGAACCCCGGCACCGCCGACACCCCGTGGATCGGCCGGCTGCTCGGGCAGGCCGAGGACCCGGCCGCGGAGCGCGCCGCCCTCGACGCCCGCCAGCCGCTGGGGCGGCTGGTGTCCGCGGACGAGGTCGCCGCCGCCGTCGTCTATCTGGCGAGCCCGGCAGCCGCGTCCGTCACCGGCACCGCGCTCGCCGTCGACGGCGGGATGCAGGGCCTGCGGCTGCGACCCGCCCGCTGATCCGCGGTGGCCGGTGGGCACCGGACACGGTCCACCGGCCCGCGCCCGGGAACGCGTCTCACAGGGTCGAGCGCAGCCACTGTTCCACGCTCGCCACGTGCACCGTCGCCCAGGACCGGGCAGCCTCCGCGTCCCGGTCCCGCAGGGCGGCGAGGATCGCCCGGTGCTCGTGCAGCGTGCGGCTCACCGCATCCTCCTGGGTCAGCCCGCGCCACACCCTGGCCCGGGTGGTCGGCCCCGACAGTCCGTCCAGCAGCGAGCACAGGACCGAGTTGCCGGAGGCCTGGACGATCCCGCGGTGGAACTCCAGATCGCAGGCGACCAGTTCCTCCACCGACGGAGCGTCGCCCAGCGCGTCCAGCTGCGCGTCCAGCGCGTCCAGCCGGCCCTCCTCGATGCGCAGCGCGGCCATCGCCGTGGCGGCGGGCTCCAGGATCCGGCGCACCGCGAGGAACTCCAGCACCGTGTCGTCGCGGTGGAAGTCCACCACGAAACTGAGTGCCTCCAGCAGGAGCTGAGGATCCAGGCTGGTGACGTAGGTGCCGTCGCCCTGGCGCACGTCGAGAATCCGGATCAGCGACAGCGCACGCACCGCCTCGCGCAGTGAGTTGCGGGAAAGCCCCAGTTCGGAGGCGAGTTCGCTCTCCTTGGGAAGCCGGTCGCCAGGCCTCAGAGCACCCGAGACGATCATCCCCTTGATCTTCTCGATCGCTTCGTCGGTGACGGCCATGTGGGGGCCTCCTCGCGCACAAGTCATCCGATGTATGGGCCTCATTATGCGGCCCTCGACCGGTGCTGTGACCCCCCGCCCGGTCACCGGCCCCGCGCCCGCTCCACGAGGAGGCGGTGCGGGCGGACCGAGCCGGCCGGGGACACACGCGCAGGGGCGGCTCCCCCGGAGCCGCCCCTGCGTTCCCCGCGACCGTCAGTGCCGGTCGGCCAGCATGTCCTCGACCCGCGCCCGGACCTCGTCCGTCGCCAGGCCCCGGATCGTCAGCGTCGTCCGGCGGCGCAGCACGTCGTCCGCAGTCTCGGCCCACTCGCGGTCGCGGGCGTACGCGACCTGTGCCCAGATCTCCGGCGCGTCCGGGTGGATCCGGTCCGCCAGTGCGGGGTTCTCGTTCGCCAGCCGCGCGATGTCGAAGGAGAGCGAGCCGTAGTGGGTGGCCAGGTGCCGGGCCGTGTCGGCCGACATCCGCGGACCCGGCGTGCCGCCGTCGACCATCAGCCGGTGCGCCACCGCGTTCGGGTTCGCGATACCGGGCAGCGGGAGCTTCCGCGGCAGCCGTGCCATCGGCTCCATGTCCTCGGTGAGGGGGTGTCCGGGCAGCGCGGCCAGCTTGTTCATCACTGTGCGGCCGATGTGGCGGAACGTCGTCCACTTGCCGCCCGCGACCGACAGCATGCCGCCCCGGCCCTCGGTCACCACCGTCTCGCGCTTGGCCTTCGAGGTGCTCCCGGGACCGCCCGGCAGCACCCGCAGCCCCGCGAAGGAGTACGTGATCAGGTCGCGGGACAGCTGCTGGTCCCGGACGGAGAAAGCCGCCTCGTCCAGGATCTGGGCCGTGTCCTGCTCGGTGACCGAGACGTCGGCCGGATCGCCCTCGTACTCCTCGTCGGTCGTACCGAGCAGCAGCATGTCCTCCCACGGCAGGGCGAACGTGATGCGGTACTTGTCGATCGGCGTCGCCAGCGCCGCCTTCCACGGACGGGTGCGCTTCAGGACCAGGTGCGCGCCCTTGGACAGACGGATGGACGGCGCCGCGTCCGGGTTCTCCATCTTCCGCAGGTGATCGACCCACGGTCCGGTGGCGTTCAGCACCAGGCGCGCGTTCACGCCGAACTCCGTACCGTCCTGACGGTCCTCCAGCTCGGCGCCGGTGACCCGGCCCCGGGTGAAGCGCAGCCCGGTGACCGCGGCGTGGTTGAGCACGACGGCACCGGCCTCGACGGCCGCACGGACCGTCATCAGTGCCATCCGGGCGTCGTTCATCTGGTCGTCACCGTAGACAGCGACGGCCTTGAGGTTGTCCGTACGCAGCTCGGGCACATCGCGCTGCGCCCGGGCCGGGCTGATCACATGGCCGACGCCGTCGCCGAACGCGGACAGCGCCGAGTACGCGAAGACGCCCGCACCGAGCTTGGCCGCACCGTGCGGCCCGCCCTTGTAGACCGGCAGGTAGAAGGTGAGCGGATTGGCCAGGTGCGGTGCGACCTGACGGGACACCGCGCGCCGCTCGAAGTGGTTCTCCGCGACCAGCTTCACCGCGCCGGTCTGCAGGTAGCGCAGACCGCCGTGGAGGAGCTTGGAGGAGGCGGAGGAGGTGGCGCCGGCGAAGTCGCCGGCGTCCACCAGGGCCACCCGCAGTCCGGACTGCGCGGCGTGCCAGGCGGTGGAGATGCCCAGGATGCCGCCGCCGATCACCAGGAGGTCGTACGTCGCCTTGGAAAGCTGCTCCCGGGTCTCGGCGCGGCTCGGAAGGGAGCCGGAGGCCGGATGCGTCCCGAGGGCGGGGACGCTCTGCAGGGTGGTCATGTCGATTACTCCTCGGCAGTGTCGTCGTCGAGCCAGCCCATGGATCGCTCCACGGCCTTGAGCCAGCTCCGGTACTCGCGGTCGCGGGTGGCCGCGTCCATGCGGGGTGTCCACTCGGCGGCCCTGCGCCAGTTGGCGCGCAGCGCGTCGGTGTCCGGCCAGAAGCCGACGGCGAGACCGGCGGCGTAGGCGGCGCCGAGGCAGGTGGTCTCGGCGACCATGGGACGCACCACGGGCGCGTCCAGGAAGTCGGAGAGCGTCTGCATCAGCAGGTTGTTGGAGGTCATGCCGCCGTCGACCTTGAGCGCGGTCAGCTCGACGCCGGAGTCCTTCGTCATGGCGTCGCTGATCTCACGGGTCTGCCAGGCGGTGGCCTCGAGCACGGCACGGGCGATGTGCGCCTTGGTGACGTACCGGGTGAGACCGGCGATGACACCACGGGCGTCGGGGCGCCAGTACGGGGCGAACAGACCGGAGAACGCGGGCACGAAGTACGCGCCGCCGTTGTCCTCGACCGACGAGGCGAGCGTCTCGATCTCGGCCGCGGACTTGATCAGGCCCATCTGGTCGCGCATCCACTGCACCAGCGAACCGGTGACGGCGATGGACCCCTCCAGGGCGTACACCGGCTTCTGGTCGCCGATCCGGTACCCGACGGTCGTCAGCAGCCCGTTGTAGGAGTTCACCGGGGTGTGGCCGGTGTTCATCAGCATGAAGGTGCCGGTGCCGTACGTGGACTTGGCCTCGCCCTGGGCGAAACAGGTCTGGCCGAACAGGGCGGCCTGCTGGTCGCCGAGGGCGGAGGCCACCGGGATCCCGTCCAGGACACCGCCCTTGGCGGTGCCGTACACCTCGGCGGAGGACCGGATCTCCGGCAGAACGGCAGGCGGGATGTCCATCGACTGGACGATCTTGTCGTCCCACTGCATCGAGTGGAGGTTCATCAGGAGGGTGCGCGAGGCGTTGGTGACGTCGGTGACGTGCACGCCGCCGTCGGTGCCGCCGGTCAGGTTCCAGATGACCCAGGAATCCATGGTCCCGAAGAGGATGTCGCCCCGCTCGGCGCGCTCGCGCAGCCCCTCGACGTTGTCGAGCAGCCAGCGGACCTTCGGACCGGCGAAGTACGACGCGAGCGGCAGACCCGTCTCGCGGCGGAAGCGGTCCTGGCCGACGTTGCGGCCGAGCTCCTTGCAGAGCGCGTCGGTACGGGTGTCCTGCCAGACGAGGGCGTTGTGGACGGGCTCACCGGTGTTCCTGTCCCACAGCAGTGTGGTCTCGCGCTGGTTGGTGATGCCGATCGCCTTGACGTCGGCCGAGGTGATGCCGGCCTTGACGATCGCCCCCGCGACGACTTCCTGGACGTTCTCCCAGATCTCGGTCGCGTCGTGCTCGACCCAGCCGGGCTTGGGGAAGATCTGCTCGTGCTCCTTCTGGTCGACGGAGACGATCCGGCCGTCCTTGTCGAAGACGATGCAGCGGCTGGAGGTGGTGCCCTGGTCGATGGCCGCGATGAACGGGCCGGTGGTGTGTGCGTCGGTCACGGTGTGCTCCCGGAGGTCTGTGTGGTCTGGAGGGTCACGGCTCAGGCGAAGGCGAGGTTGTAGAGCCCGCCGGCCAGCGCACCGCCCATGAGCGGTCCCACTACCGGTACCCAGGCGTAGCTCCAGTCGGAACCACCCTTGTTCGGCAGCGGCAGCAGCGCGTGCACGATGCGCGGACCGAGGTCACGTACGGGGTTGATCGCGTAGCCGGTCGGGCCGCCGAGCGACAGGCCGATACCGACGACGACGAGGGCCGTGATCAGCACGCCGAGCGTGCCGAGTCCGTTGCCGTCGTTGTTGAGCCCCTGGGTGAGGATCGCCAGGATCAGCACGAGGGTGGCTATGACCTCCGTGACCACGTTCTGCACTGCGTGCCGGATCTCCGGACCGGTGGAGAAGATGCCGAGCACGGGGCCGGCCTCGGGGGCGGCGGCCTGGTCGACCATGCCCTCCACGGCGGGCTGGGCGTTCACGATCTCGGGATCGTTGAGGTGCGCGTGGAACTGTCCGTAGTACACGGCCCACACGAGCACGGCACCGATCATCGCGCCGAGCAGCTGCGAGGCGAAGTACACGGGTACGTCGCTCCACTCGGTGCCGCCCTGGATCGCGAGGCCGAGCGTGACCGCGGGGTTCAGGTGGGCGCCGGACACGCCGGAGGCGAGGTACGCGGCGGTCAGCACGGCGAAACCCCACCCGAAGGTGATGGCCAGCCAGCCGGCGTTCTGCGCCTTCGAGCGCTTGAGCGTGACGGCGGCACAGACACCGCCGCCGAGCAGGATGAGCACGGCGGTACCGATGGTCTCGCCGATGAAGATGTCGGAGCTGGACACCGCGACTCCTTTGTCCTTCGTCCAGGGGAAGGCGAAACACCGGGTCCCTCCGGTGGATCGCGCCCCAGGTGGGTACTCGTCACGTACGGAGTACTTCACCCGCAAGGGCTTGACCGGCCCTCGGCACTGTCACACCCTAACGTGTATTGCCGTTAAGCGTTCGACAATGCCGACCGGTGAACGGCAATGTTTCTCCCCAATGAAGGACGCGTCAAGACTTCTGTGACGTGGGACTCGGTGCGGGACTCGATCGTTACCGACGGCTCGGAGCGCGCTCAGAAGCGCCCGGCCCCCAGGTCCCTGGAGACGGCGCGGGCGCAGTCCCGCACGGCGGCGATCAGCTCGGGGCGCAGTTCCCCGCCCGGACACACCCGCTCCACGGCTCCCGTCACGGCCACCGCGCCGACCGGCATGCGGCGCCGGTCGTGGACCGGGGCGGCCACCGCCGCCACGCCCTCCCAGGTCTCCTCCACGTCGGAGGCCCAGCCCTGCGCCCGGATCAGGTCGAGCAGCGACTCGAACTCCTGCTCGCCGGTGACGGTGCGCGGGGTGAAGGGCCGCCGCTCCACCTCGACGACCTCGCTGTGCGCGACCGGGTCGTAGGCGGAGAGCACCTTGCCCAGGGCGGTGGAGTGCAGCGGCTGCATCGCGCCGACCTCCAGCACCTGGCGGCTGTCGTCGGGCCGGAAGACGTGGTGGACGATCAGGACGCCGTGCTGGTGCAGCACGCCCAGGTGGACGCTCTCGCCGCTGGAGCGTGCCAGGTCGTCGGTCCACACCAGGGCGCGGGCCCGGAGCTCGTGCACGTCGAGATAGCTGTTGCCCAGGCGCAGCAGCTCGGCACCGAGCTGGTAGCGGCCGGACGCCGGGTCCTGCTCGACGAAGCCCTCGTGCTGGAGCGTGCGCAGGATGCCGTGTGCGGTGCCCTTGGCCAGTCCCAGCGAGGACGAGATGTCGGAGAGCCCGAGCCGGCGCTCGCCGCCCGCCAGCAGACGCAGCATCGCCGCTGCCCGCTCGAGCGACTGGATGTTCTTGGCCATCGCGCCGTACTCCTCCACCTCGGTTCGACAATGCTGAACACTATCGGTCGATGCCGACCTCTGTCCGGTGCCGCGACGATTCCGCGCCACCCGCGGCCGGGCCCCGTTCCCCGCACAGCATGCAGTCCGCCCCGTGGGACGCGACGACCGGCCCGTGCCCCGCCCCGCTACGCTGGCCGCGTGCCCTCCCTCCGCGGAAGGGCGCGAAGCCGACAGCCGTCGCATTCCAGGGAGAACATCCATGGCCTCGTTGCCGACCCCCTCCGCTGACAGCCGGACCCGAGCCGCAGCCCTCCGGGAGGCTCTCGCCACCCGAGTGGTCGTGGCGGACGGTGCCATGGGCACCATGCTCCAGGCACAGGACCCCACGCTCGAGGACTTCGAGAACCTCGAAGGCTGCAACGAGATCCTGAACGTGACCCGGCCCGACATCGTCCGTTCGGTGCACGAGGAGTACTTCGCGGTCGGCGTGGACTGCGTCGAGACGAA
This sequence comes from Streptomyces sp. NPDC025273, assembly GCF_040638585.1. Classification (NCBI taxonomy): domain Bacteria; kingdom Bacillati; phylum Actinomycetota; class Actinomycetes; order Kitasatosporales; family Streptomycetaceae; genus Streptomyces; species Streptomyces sp. NPDC025273. Next base: position 282,966 of record NZ_JBEZYP010000009.1, on the reverse strand, counting down.
CACGTTCGGCGCCAACCACTCCGCCGCCAACGAGTACGAGATCGCCGACCGGATCTTCGAACTGTCCGAGTCGGGTGCCCGTATCGCCCGCGAGGTCGCCGACGAGTTCGGTGCCGCGGACGGCCGGCAGCGCTGGGTGCTGGGCTCGGTGGGACCCGGGACCAAGCTGCCGTCGCTCGGACACATCGCGTTCGACGTGTTGCGGGACGGCTACCAGCGAAACGTCGAGGGTCTGCTCGCCGGCGGTGCCGACGCCCTGATCGTGGAGACCACTCAGGACCTGCTCCAGACCAAGTCGAGCCTGATCGGCGCGCGCCGGGCCATGGACGCCCTGGGCGTCGACGTGCCGCTGATCTGTTCCCTGGCCTTCGAGACGACCGGAGTGATGCTGCTCGGCTCCGAGATCGGCGCCGCGCTGACCGCCCTGGAGCCGCTGGGCATCGATCTGATCGGCCTGAACTGCTCGACGGGCCCGGACGAGATGAGCGAGCACCTCCGCTATCTGGCCCGTCACTCGCGTACGCCGCTGATGTGCATGCCGAACGCGGGCCTGCCCGTCCTCACCAAGGACGGCGCCCACTTCCCGCTCGGCCCCGACGGTCTCGCGGACTCCCAGGAGACGTTCGTCCGCGACTACGGTCTGTCGCTCGTCGGCGGCTGCTGCGGCACGACCCCCGAGCACCTGAGGGCCGTGGTCGAGCGCACCCGCGGACTCGCACCGACGCAGCGCGACCCCCGCCCCGAGCCGGGTGCCGCCTCGCTCTACCAGACGGTTCCCTTCCGGCAGGACACCGCTTACCTGGCGATCGGTGAACGCACCAACGCCAACGGCTCGAAGAAGTTCCGCGAGGCGATGCTCGAAGCCCGCTGGGACGACTGCGTGGAGATGGCGCGCGACCAGATCCGCGAAGGCGCGCACATGCTCGACCTCTGTGTCGACTACGTGGGCCGTGACGGGGTCGCGGACATGGAGGAGCTGGCCGGCCGCTTCGCGACCGCCTCGACCCTGCCGATCGTCCTGGACTCCACGGAGCTGCCCGTCATCCGGGCCGGTCTGGAGAAGCTCGGCGGCCGCGCGGTCATCAACTCCGTCAACTACGAGGACGGCGACGGACCCGAGTCCCGCTTCGCCAAGGTCACCGCGCTCGCCAAGGAGCACGGCGCGGCCCTGATCGCGCTGACCATCGACGAGGAGGGCCAGGCCCGCACCGTCGAGCACAAGGTCGCCATCGCCGAGCGCCTCATCGAGGACCTGACGGGCAACTGGGGCATCTACGAGGCGGACATCCTCATCGACTGCCTGACCTTCACCATCTGTACGGGTCAGGAGGAGTCCCGCAAGGACGGCATCGCCACGATCGAAGCGATCCGGGAGCTGAAGAAGCGGCACCCCGACGTACAGACCACGCTCGGCCTGTCCAACATCTCCTTCGGCCTGAACCCGGCCGCCCGAGTGGTGCTGAACTCGGTGTTCCTGGACGAGTGCGTCAAGGCCGGCCTGGACTCCGCGATCGTGCACGCCTCCAAGATCCTGCCCATCGCGCGGCTGGAGGAGGAGCAGGTCAAGGTCGCCCTCGACCTGATCCACGACCGGCGGACGGAGGGTTACGACCCGCTCCAGAAGCTGATGGCGCTCTTCGAGGGCGTCAACATGAAGTCGATGAAGGAGGGACGCGCCGAGGAACTGATGGCCCTTCCGCTGGACGAGCGCCTGCAGCGCCGCATCATCGACGGCGAGAAGAACGGCCTGGAGACCGACCTCGACGAGGCGCTGCAGACCCGGCCGGCCCTGGACATCGTCAACGACACCCTTCTCGCGGGCATGAAGGTCGTCGGTGAGCTCTTCGGCTCCGGCCAGATGCAGCTGCCGTTCGTGCTGCAGTCCGCCGAGGTCATGAAGATCGCGGTGGCGCACCTCGAACCGCACATGGAGAAGTCGGACGCCGAAGGCAAGGGCACCATCGTGCTCGCCACCGTCCGCGGCGATGTCCACGACATCGGCAAGAACCTCGTCGACATCATCCTGTCGAACAACGGCTACAACGTCGTCAACCTGGGCATCAAGCAGCCCGTCTCCGCGATCCTGGAGGCCGCGGAGGAGCACCGGGCCGATGTCATCGGCATGTCCGGGCTGCTGGTGAAGTCGACCGTGATCATGAAGGAGAACCTTCAGGAGCTCAACCAGCGCAAGCTGGCGGCCGACTACCCGGTCATCCTCGGCGGCGCCGCGCTGACCCGCGCCTACGTCGAGCAGGACCTGCACGAGATCTACGAGGGCGAGGTCCGCTACGCCCGGGACGCGTTCGAGGGCCTGCGCCTCATGGACGCCCTGATCGGCGTCAAGCGTGGTGTCCCCGGAGCGGTGCTGCCCGAGCTCAAGCAGCGCCGTGTGCCCAAGCGCGACTCGCCGGTGCCGGAGACCGATGAGCCGGAGGAGGGCGTGCGCTCCGACGTCTCGGTCACCAACCCGGTCCCCGAGCCGCCGTTCTGGGGCACCCGCGTGGTCAAGGGCATCCAGCTCAAGGAGTACGCCTCCTGGCTGGACGAGGGCGCCCTCTTCAAGGGCCAGTGGGGCCTCAAGCAGGCCCGTGCGGGCGACGGGCCGACGTACGAGGAGCTCGTGGAGACCGAGGGCCGCCCGCACCTGCGCGGCTGGCTCGACAAGCTCCACACGGAGAACCTGCTGGAGGCCGCCGTCGTCTACGGCTACTTCCCGTGCGTGTCGAAGGGCGACGACCTGATCCTGCTGCACGAGGACGGCTCGGAGCGCACCCGTTTCACCTTCCCGCGCCAGCGCCGCGGCCGACGCCTCTGCCTGGCGGACTTCTTCCGGCCCGAGGAGTCGGGCGAGACGGACGTGATCGGCCTCCAGGTCGTCACGGTCGGCTCGAGGATCGGCCAGGCCACCGCCGAACTGTTCGACGCGAACTCCTACCGCGACTACCTGGAGCTGCACGGGCTGTCGGTGCAGCTGGCCGAGGCGCTCGCCGAGTACTGGCACGCGCGCGTCCGCAGCGAGCTGGGTTTCGCCGGGGAGGACCCGGCCGACGTCGAGGACATGTTCGCGCTGAAGTACCGGGGGGCGCGCTTCTCCCTGGGCTACGGGGCCTGCCCCGACCTGGAGGACCGGGCGAAGATCGCCGCGCTGCTGGAGCCGGAGCGCATCGGCGTGAAGCTCTCCGAGGAGTTCCAGCTGCACCCGGAGCAGTCCACGGACGCGATCGTCATCCATCACCCCGAGGCGAAGTACTTCAACGCACGGTAGTACTCCGTTCCACGCGGGGTACGGCGCCGTTCCGCGCGCCTTGTCCGGACGAGTCGTAGACTGGTCGGTCCAGTGCAGGCCGGTCGCCGTTCCCACCGGGAACGCGGTCGGCCTTCTCGTCCCTCATGGAGGTGTGCCGGATGACCAGTACGTTCCCCGTGTCCCTGACCCGCACGGCCGAAGGCTCCGCCCTGCAGGCCGTTCTTCTCGACATGGACGGCACCCTGGTCGACACGGAGGGTTTCTGGTGGGACGTGGAGGTCGAGGTCTTCGCCGACCTCGGACACCGGCTGGACGAGGGCTGGCGCGACGTGGTCGTCGGCGGGCCGATGACCCGCAGCGCCGGCTACCTCATCGAAGCCACCGGCGCCGACATCGCCATCGAGGAGCTCACGGTCCTGCTCAACGACCGCTTCGAGAAGCGCATCGGCCGCGGTGTGCCACTGATGCCCGGTGCCGCACGGCTGCTCGCCGAGCTCGCCGCGCACGAGGTGCCCACCGCCCTGGTCTCCGCCTCGCACCGGCGGATCATCGACCGGGTGCTGGACTCGGTGGGCCACCACCACTTCGCGCTCACGGTCGCCGGTGACGAGGTGGCCCGCACCAAGCCCCACCCCGAGCCCTACCTCGCCGCGGCCGCCGGATTCGGCGCGGACCCGTGGCGCTGCGCGGTCGTCGAGGACACCGCGACGGGCGTCGCCGCGGCGGAGGCCGCGGGCTGCCGGGTGGTTGTCGTGCCGTCCGTGGCGCCGATCGCTCCCGCGCCGGGACGGGTGGTCGTACCGTCACTCGAACGGGTTGATCTGGCCTTCCTGCGCGCCGTGGTCACCGACGAGTGATGGGCCACACACCGAGCGTCGCCGCAGGAAGGAACGGCGAAGCTCCGGTGGGCCCGGCGTGCGGTTCCCTCTCCCCGCCCCAGCGCGAAGACCAGGTTCATGTCAACGAGAAGGGTGCGGCGGGGGAGTGACCTTCATCACCCGGTGTGACGTCCGCGAGTGCCCGCTCCCCACTCGGCTGCCCGTTTCGGGCGCCCAAAAGTCCGGGTTCATGGACCGCTGTACCAATCATTCCCGAGCGTGACATAGACGCGCCGTCATGGGCGATCACCGAGTGGATACGGGGTCCGCGTGCACCGGTCAAGTGCCCCCGCAGTGCCTACTAATCTCGGATTTCTCGCATGCCGGAATGAGGGAGAACGTCCAGATGAACCGCAAGACGCTGGTGCTGCCGGCCGTAGTGGGCCTGCTCGCGCCCGTGCTCGCCGCCTGTGGCGGGTCGGACGGCGGGAGCGATGCCATCGTTGTCGGGACGACGGACCAGTTCGCCTCCTCCGCCGAAGCCCCCGCGCCGCTCGACCCGGCCATCGGCTACGAGGCCGGGGTCTGGAACGTGCTGCGCCAGACCGTGCAGACCCTGACCCACATCCCGCGCGGCGGTGGTGAGCCGGTGCCCGAGGCGGCCGAGAGCTGCGCCTTCACCGACACGGAGAACGAGAGCTACCGCTGCACGCTCCGCGACGGCCTCACCTTCGCGGACGGCACGCCCGTCACTCCGGACGACGTGAAGTACTCCATCCAGCGCGTGCTCGACATCAAGGACGAGAGCGGCCCCGTCGGTCTGCTCGCCAACATCGACACGATCGAGACCAAGGGTGAGGACCAGGTCGTCTTCCACCTGCGCACCTCCGACGCGACCTTCCCGTACAAGCTGGCCACCCCTGCCGCCGGCATCGTCCAGAAGGACAAGTACCCGGCCAAGGCCCCCCGCGAAGGCTTCCAGGTCGACGGGTCCGGCCCGTACACCATGAAGCCGGAGGTCAAGGACAGCCAGCTCGTGAAGATCGTCTTCACCAAGAACCCCACGTACAAGGGTGATCTGAAGATCCTCAACGAGACGGTCGAGCTGGACCTCTACCCCGACGCCGTGGCCATGGGCAAGGCGCTCGAGGACGAAAAGATCGACATGATGACGCGCACCATGTCGCCCGAGCAGGCCCAGCAGATGCTCGTGGAGCCGGTGGACGGCATCAAGCTCACGGAGATGCCCGGTCTCGCCATCAGCTACCTCGCCTTCAACACCGACGACCCGGCGGTCAAGGACAAGGCCGTACGCCAGGCCATGGCCCAGATCATCGACCGGGGCGCCATCGCGAGCAAGGTGTACGGCACGACGGCCGAGCCGCTCTACTCGCTGATCCCGACCGGTATCACCAACCACACCAACTCCTTCTTCAACAAGTACGGCGAGCCCGACGTGGACGCGGCCAGGAAGACCCTGGAGAAGGCCGGCATCTCCACGCCCGTGAAGTTCACGCTGAACTACACGACGGACCACTACGGCCCCGCCACCGCCGCCGAGTACAAGGCGCTGGGGAAGCAGCTCAACGACTCCGAGCTCTTCGAGGTCGACGTCAAGGGCACCCCGTGGGCCAAGTACCGCCCCGCGCAGAGCAACGGTGACTACGCGGTCTACGGCATGGGCTGGTTCCCCGACTTCCCGGACCCGGACACGTACACGGCGCCGTTCCTCGACAAGAACAACTTCCTCAACTCGCCCTACGAGTCCGCCCTCATCCAGGACACCCTCATCCCGGAGTCCCGGCGGGTGGCGGACCGCAGCGCCGCGGCCAAGACCTTCGCGAAGATCCAGGACATCGTCGCCACCGACGTCCCCGTCCTCCCGGTCTGGCAGGGCAAGCAGTACGTCGCCTCACGCGAGGGCCTGACCGGTGTGGAGTGGGCCGTCACCTCCTCGGCCGACCTGCAGCTCTGGGAGCTCAAGAACAGCACCGCCTGATCCCGCGCAGACGAAAGCCGACGCGGTCCGGAGCCACTGGCTCCGGACCGCGTCGGCTCTCCGCCCGGCGCCCCCGCTCACTGTGCGCCGGGGCGCACCAGCCCGCTCTCGTACGCGTAGACCGCCGCCTGCACCCGGTCGCGCAGGCTGAGCTTCGTCAGCACATGGCCCACATGCGTCTTGACCGTCGTCTCGCTCACGAACAGGTCCGCTGCGATCTCCGCGTTCGACAGGCCGCGCGCCACCAGCTTCAGCACCTCCACCTCGCGGTCGGTGAGCGTGTGCAGAGCGTCCGGGACCGGCTCCTCGCCCGAGGGCAGATGGTCCGCGTACTTGTCGAGCAGCCGGCGTGTGATGCTCGGCGCCAGCGTCGCCTCGCCTGCCGCCACCACCCGGATGGCCTGCACCAGCTCATGGGCCGGCGCGTCCTTCAGCAGGAAGCCGCTGGCACCCGCGCGCAGCGCCTCCACCACGTACTCGTCGAGATCGAAGGTCGTCAGCACCAGGACCTTCGCCGGTCCGTCCCGCCCCGGACCCGTGATCTGACGGGTGGCCTCGACGCCGTCCATCCGCGGCATCCGGATGTCCATCAGCACGACATCGGGCTGCAGGGCCCGCACCTGGTCGATGGCCTGCAGGCCGTCACCCGCCTCACCGACCACCGCAAGGTCGCCCTCGGCCTCCAGGATCATCCGGAAGCCGGTGCGCAGCAGCGGTTGATCATCGACCAGCAGGACGCGGATTGCCACGGAATCTCCTTAGGGGCTTTCGAGGGCCGCCGGCTGGCCGGCCTCGGCCCGGACCGGCTCCATTCTGCCCTGCACACCCTCCACCGACTCCGCCGGGCGGACCGACAGCGGATAGACCGGGGGAGTCCCGCCGAACTCGGGGCAGACCGCCCGGTGGTCGCACCAGCCGCACAGCTTCGTGGGACGGGGCCGCCACTCACCCGTCTCCGTCGCCAGCCGGATCGCGTCCCACAGGGCGAGCAGCTTGCGCTCCACCCGCTCCAGGTCGGCCGGCACCGGGTCGTACGTCAGCACGTCACCGCTGCCCAGGTACACCAGCTGGAGCCGCCGCGGCACCACGTTCCTCAGGCGCCGGACCACCAGCGCGTAGAACATCATCTGGAACAGCGCGCCCTCCGAGTACTCCGGCCGCGGCGCCTTGCCCGTCTTGTAGTCGACGATCCGGACCTCGCCCGTGGGGGCCACGTCGATCCGGTCGATCACACCGCGCAGCCGCAGCCCCGAGTCCAGCTCCGTCTCGACGAACAGCTCACGCTCGGCGGGCTCCAGGCGCGTCGGGTCCTCCAGCGAGAACCACCGCTCCACGAGCTGCTCCGCCTCCCCCAGCCACCCGGCGAGCCGGTCGCCCCCGGCGTCCCCGGAGAACAGCTCGGCCAGCTCCGGCCTGGACTCGAGCAGCCGGTCCCACTGGCCGGGCACGAGTGACCTGGCCCGCGGAGCCGTGCGCTCCGCCGCCGGGGCGTCGAACAGCCGCTCAAGCACCGCATGCACCAGTGTGCCCCGGGTAGCCGCCTCACTGGGCTTCTCCGGCAGCTTGTCGATGACCCGGAAGCGGTACAGCAGAGGGCACTGCATGAAATCGCTCGCGCGCGACGGCGACAGGGACGAAGGTGGCCGGTGCGGGCGCGGTACGGAGGTCATGTCGCAGACCCTACGGCCCGCCACTGACACCCAGCGGCATACCATCGACCACAGAGCTCGCACACTGCATGATCGTGGCAGACGCCATCGACCGAAGGGACCACGTGGACGAGAGCGGCGACAGCGGGCGCCCGCAGCCCGGCGGCGGGGGAACCGACCCCGGCACCGAACCCGGCAAGGGCGGACCGCGACGGCCCGCGGATCCCGGCGGCGGCCTCCTGATGGGCCGCCCCTTCGGCGTGCCTGTGTACGTGGCGCCCAGCTGGTTCGTCGTCGCCGCGCTGATCACCTGGGTCTTCGGCGGCCAGCTCGACCGCGTCCTGCCCGGCCTCGGCGGAGCCCGCTACCTCGTCGCGCTCTTCTTCGCGATCGCGTTCTACGCGTCCGTGCTCGTCCACGAACTCGCCCACACCGTCGCAGCCCTGCACTACAAGCTGCCGGTCCGCCGCATCCAGCTCCAGTTCTTCGGCGGCGTCTCCGAGATCGAGAAGGAATCCGAGACCCCGGGCCGGGAGTTCGTCCTCGCCTTCGTGGGCCCGCTGCTCTCGCTCGTCCTCGGCGGCCTCTTCTACATCCCCCTCCAGTTCGTCGAGGCGGGGACCATCCCCGGCGTGCTCCTCGCCGGACTGATGATCTCCAACCTCATCGTCGCCGCCTTCAACCTGCTGCCCGGCCTGCCGCTCGACGGCGGACGCATGCTCCGCGCCGTGGTCTGGAAGATCACGGGCAAGCCGATGAGCGGCACCATCGCCGCCGCGTGGGTCGGCCGTGGCCTGGCCGTCGCCGTCCTCGTAGGCCTTCCGCTGCTCACCCACACCGGCGCCCTCGGCAACGCCACCAGCGAGATCAGCGGCTTCGAGACCGTGACCGACGCCCTGCTCGCCGCGATCCTCGCCGGGATCATCTGGACCGGCGCGGGCAACAGCCTGCGCATGGCCCGGCTGCGCGAACACCTCCCTGACCTGCGGGCCCGCACCCTCACCCGGCGGGCCGTCCCCGTCGAGTCCGCCACCCCGCTCTCCGAGGCGCTCCGCCGTGCCAACGAGGCGGGCGCCCGGGCGCTCGTCGTCGTCGACGGACTGGGCAACCCCAAGGGCGTCGTCCGCGAGGCGGCCATCGTCGGAGTCCCCGAGCACCGCCGGCCCTGGGTGGCCGTCAGCGGCCTCGCGCAGGACCTCACCGACGGCATGAAGGTCCCCGCCGAGCTCGCGGGCGAAGCACTCCTGGACCGGCTCAAGGCCACACCGGCCACCGAGTACCTGGTGGTCGAGGACACCGGAGAGATCTACGGCGTCCTGTCCACCGTCGACGTCGAACGCGCCTTCGTCGCCGCCATGGCCCGGCCCTCGTCCTGACCCGCCGCCCGGCCCGCGCCCGGGGGACCCCGCAAGGGAGGCCGCCGAAATACCGGTAGGCTGGTCACATGTCCGAACCGACCGGTGCCGCCCGCCGTCGCGGCCCATTCAAAGTCGGGGACCAGGTCCAGCTCACCGACCCCAAGGGACGCCACTACACCTTCACGCTCGAGGCCGGAAAGAACTTCCACACCCACAAGGGTTCTTTCCCGCACGACGAGCTGATCGGTGCTCCCGAGGGCAGTGTTGTCCGTACCACGGGAAACGTCGCCTACCTCGCGCTGCGCCCCCTGCTCCCCGACTACGTCCTGTCCATGCCCCGCGGCGCCGCCGTGGTCTACCCCAAGGACGCGGGGCAGATCCTCGCCTTCGGCGACATCTTCCCCGGCGCCCGCGTCGTGGAAGCCGGCGTCGGCTCCGGAGCGCTCAGCACCTTCCTGCTGCGCGCCATCGGTGAGCAGGGCATGCTGCACTCCTACGAGCGCCGCGAGGACTTCGCCGAAATCGCCCAGCAGAACGTCGAGCGCTACTTCGGCTCCCCGCACCCCGCCTGGCAGCTCACCGTCGGCGACCTCCAGGACAACCTGTCGGACACCGACGTCGACCGTGTCGTCCTGGACATGCTCGCCCCGTGGGAATGCCTGGAGGCCGTCTCCAAGGCCCTCGTTCCCGGCGGCATCCTCTGCGCGTACGTCGCGACGACCACCCAGCTCTCGCGTACCGTCGAATCCATCCGCGAGATCGGCTGCTTCGCCGAACCGCAGCCGTGGGAGTCGATGATCCGCAACTGGCACGTCGAAGGCCTGGCCGTCCGTCCCGACCACCGGATGATCGGGCACACGGGATTCCTCGTCACCGCCCGACGGCTCGCGGACGGCGTCGAGGCGCCGCTGCGCCGCCGCCGCCCCTCCAAGGGCGCGTACGGCGAGGACTACAGCGGTCCCGGCAGCCGGAGCGGATCCGCCGCCACCGGCGACTGACACCCGGTCCGGGCCCCGGCCCGACGGCCACCGATCCCCACCACAACACACAGGCGCCGCCGCCGAGTTCCCCGGACCGACCCGGGGCCTCGGCGGCGGCGCCTGCCGTCGCCCGCGGCCGGGCAGGATCGACCCCGCCGTTCCCCTCCGGTGTGAGGTGTGGCACGATGCTGGCCACCCCGCCCGCCGACATCCGCTCGGCACCGCCTGTCCAGGCACCCATGAAGCACAGGAGACATACCGCGTGCAGACCTCCGCGCTCCCGGACCTCGCGCACACCGACACCAAGCCGGTGCACTGGCTCGCCACGGCCGCGGCCATGGCAGCCGTCGTCGCGGCCGCGGGACTGCTCCAGCCCGACGGGGCCACCGCGACGGCCTCGGCGTCCGAGCACCGCACCGGCGCCGCACCGGCCGCCGCACCCGATCCGGCCGGTGTCGTCTTTCCCTTCGACTGTAGCGGCGCCGGGCAGACCGTGGCCGACAAGGCTCCCGGGGACCTCGACGGCGACGGCAGGCCCGAGACCGTCGTGGTCGTCCGCTGCGCCGCCGGCTCCGGCACACCGCCCAGCGGCGTCTACGTCCTGACACAGGCGAGCGGGGGCCCACCCCGGGTCGTCGCCACCCTGGTGGACCCCGCTCAGAAGCTGACGGTCACCGACTTCGCCGTCCGTGACGGCCGGATCTCGGCGACCCTGCTGGGCTACTCCTCGGCCGCTGTGCCGCGGTGCTGTCCCGACGAGGAGGAGAGCGCCGTCTGGCGGTGGAAGGGCAACGCCTTCGTCAGGTCGGCGCCGGCGGGGGAAGCCGCGACGGGCGCCTGAGGCGGTTACGCCGCGTCGGGTCCGAAGACTTCCACGTTGTCCGCGACGCGACGTACGTGAATGCAGTCGCCGGGGCATTCCTTGGCCGAATCCACCACGTCCTGGAGGAGCGGCAGCGGCACCGGGGTGGTGGCGCCCTTGTCCTGGAGGAGCTCGTCCTGCGAGCTCTTCACGTACGCCAGACCGTCGATGTCCAGCTCGAACACCTCGGGTGCGTACTGGACGCAGATGCCGTCGCCCGTACAGAGGTCCTGGTCGATCCAGACCTCCAAGTCCTGCGTGTCACCGTTGCCCGGAGCGTCCTGCCGCACGGTCATGTGCCCTGCCGTTTCCTGCGTATCTGAACCCATTGAAGCCAGCCCTGACGGGTGTTGGACGCTTCGACGATACAACCGGCGGCTTCCCGATGCCGAAGGGTGGGTATTCCCTTGGCGTGAGGGAGGGCGCAAGGGTGAAGATCGGACACACCCCCGGGACTTTGTGATCTAGGGGTTTCAATCATCACCCACGCAGGTAGGGTCAGGAAGCGTCCAGCTCCCCTTGGAGGAGGTGAGGACCGTGGCAGCCCACGACGACGACATCAACCACGGCATCCGGCCCGTGCGGGGGTCAGAAGACCCAGCCGGCCAGGTTGCCTATCTCGAGCAGGAAATCGCCGTCCTGCGACGTAAGCTCGCCGACTCTCCGCGTCATTCGAGGATTCTCGAAGAGCGGATCGTCGAGCTGCAGACCAACCTGGCAGGCGTGTCCGCGCAGAACGAGCGGCTCGCCAGTACGCTCCGCGAGGCCCGCGACCAGATCGTGGCCCTCAAGGAGGAGGTCGACCGGCTTGCCCAGCCACCGGCCGGCTTCGGTGTCTTTCTGCAGGCCAACGAGGACGGCACCTGCGACATCTTCACCGGGGGCCGCAAGCTCCGGGTGAACGTCAGTCCCAGTGTCGAGCTCGAGGGCCTCCGGCGAGGCCAGGAAGTGATGCTCAACGAAGCGCTCAACGTGGTCGAGGCCATGGAATTCGAGCGGGCCGGGGACATCGTCACCCTCAAGGAGATCCTCGAGGACGGCGAGCGCGCCCTGGTCATCGGGCACACCGACGAGGAACGGGTGGTACGGCTCGCCGAGCCGTTGTTGGACATCACCATCCGGCCCGGTGACGCCCTCCTGCTCGAACCCAGGTCCGGCTACGTCTACGAAGTGGTACCGAAGAGCGAGGTCGAGGAGCTCGTCCTCGAAGAGGTCCCGGACATCGACTACAACAAGATCGGCGGTCTGGGCGACCAGATCGAGCTGATCCGCGACGCGGTCGAGCTTCCCTATCTCCACCCGGACCTCTTCAAGGAGCACGAACTGCGCCCGCCGAAGGGCATCCTGCTCTACGGTCCGCCCGGCTGCGGCAAGACACTCATCGCCAAGGCCGTGGCCAACTCGCTGGCCAAGAAGGTCGCCGAGGTCACCGGACAGCCCGCGGGGAAGAGCTACTTCCTCAACATCAAGGGCCCCGAGCTCCTCAACAAGTACGTCGGCGAGACCGAGCGGCACATCCGCCTCGTCTTCCAGCGTGCCCGGGAGAAGGCGAGCGAGGGAACCCCCGTCATCGTCTTCTTCGACGAGATGGAATCCCTCTTCCGCACCCGTGGTTCCGGTGTCAGCTCGGACGTGGAGAACACCATCGTCCCCCAGCTGCTCGCCGAGATCGACGGTGTGGAGGGCCTGGAGAACGTCATCGTCATCGGCGCTTCCAACCGCGAGGACATGATCGACCCCGCGATCCTGCGGCCCGGCCGTCTCGATGTGAAGATCAAGATCGAGCGCCCGGACGCGGAGGCCGCGAAGGACATCTTCGCCAAGTACCTCACGCCTTCGCTGCCGCTGCACGCGGACGACCTGGCCGAGCACAGCGGCTCGAAGGAAGCCGCCGCCCACGCCATGATCCAGTCCGTCGTGGAGCGGATGTACACGGAATCCGAGGAGAACCGCTTCCTCGAGGTCACCTACGCCAACGGCGACAAGGAAGTCCTGTACTTCAAGGACTTCAACTCCGGAGCGATGATTCAGAACATCGTGGACCGGGCGAAGAAAATGGCCATCAAGGCATTTCTCGAGCAGCGCCAGAAGGGCCTGCGCGTCTCCCATCTCCTCCAGGCCTGCGTGGACGAGTTCAAGGAGAACGAGGACCTGCCCAACACCACCAACCCGGACGACTGGGCCAGGATTTCCGGAAAGAAGGGCGAGCGGATCGTGTTCATCCGCACTCTCGTCACCGGAAAGCAGGGCGCGGACTCCGGTCGTTCCATCGACACGGTGGCGAATACCGGACAGTACCTGTAAGACGCAGACCGGCTGCGGATCCCCGGCAGGGTATCCGCAGCCGGCCGTTTTCCCGGCAGGTCCGGCCACACCCGAACAATGACGCAATTGATCTCCCCACCGGCGCAGAGGCGCTCTAGGCTCTGTCGTACCGCCGAGTCGCGCAGTGCGGGGACGGGCACCGCACGCGTACCGGACCAGCAGCGGTACTTAGGCGGCGCTCCCGGACGGGAGTACCGCCGGGCAAGGAGGGCCGCATGACCGTACGGCGAGTGATGGGCATCGAGACGGAGTACGGGATCTCCGTCCCCGGTCAACCCAACGCCAATGCCATGCTCACCTCGTCCCAGATCGTCAACGCCTACGCGGCGGCGATGCACCGGGCGCGCCGCGCCCGCTGGGACTTCGAGGAGGAGAATCCGCTGCGTGACGCGCGAGGCTTCGACCTCGCCCGCGAGACCGCCGACTCCAGCCAGCTCACCGACGAGGACATCGGCCTCGCCAATGTCATCCTCACCAACGGTGCGCGGCTGTACGTCGACCACGCGCACCCCGAATACAGCTCACCGGAGATCACGAACCCGCTCGACGCGGTGCTCTGGGACAAGGCCGGCGAACGTGTGATGGCGGAGGCCGCGGAGCGGGCCGCCATGATCCCCGGCGCCCAGCCGATCCACCTCTACAAGAACAACACCGACAACAAGGGCGCGTCCTACGGCACGCACGAGAACTACCTGATGAAGCGGGAAACGCCCTTCTCCGACATCGTGCGCCATCTGACCCCGTTCTTCGTCTCCCGCCAGGTCGTCACCGGCGCCGGCCGGGTCGGTATCGGCCAGGACGGCCGTGAGCACGGTTTCCAGATCAGTCAGCGCGCGGACTACTTCGAGGTCGAGGTGGGCCTGGAGACCACGCTCAAGCGCCCCATCATCAACACCCGCGACGAACCGCACTCCGACGCCGAGAAGTACCGCAGGCTGCACGTGATCATCGGCGACGCGAACCTCTCCGAGATCTCGACCTATCTGAAGCTGGGCACGACCTCGCTGGTCCTCGCCATGATCGAGGACGGCTTCATCAACGTCGACCTCGCGGTCGACCAGCCGGTGCGCACCCTGCACCAGGTCTCGCACGACCCGACCCTGGGGCAGCTCGTCACGCTCCGCAGCGGGCGGACACTCACCGCGGTACAACTGCAGATGGAGTACTTCGAGCTGGGCCGCAAATACGTCGAGGAGCGGTACGGGTCGGACGCCGACGAGCAGACCAGGGACGTCCTGGCCCGCTGGGAGGACACCCTGAACCGCTTGGAGAACGATCCGATGAGCCTCGCGGGCGAGCTCGACTGGGTCGCCAAGAAGGAGCTCATGGAGGGCTACCGGCGCAGGGACGGCCTGGACTGGGACGCCCCGCGCCTGCACCTGGTGGACCTCCAGTACGCCGACGTCCGGGCCGGCAAGGGCCTGTACAACCGCCTGGCGGCCCGCGGGAAGATGAAGCGCCTGCTCGACGAGAACGACGTCGAGCGGGCCCGTACGAAGCCGCCCGAGGACACCAGGGCCTATTTCCGGGGCCGCTGCCTGGAGCAGTACGCGGACGACGTCGCGGCGGCCTCCTGGGACTCGGTCATCTTCGATCTGCCCGACCGTGACTCGCTGCAACGGGTTCCCACGATGGAGCCGCTGCGCGGGACCCGTGAGCACGTCAAGGACCTCCTGGACCGCTGCCGTACCGCGGAAGAGCTGGTCCGGACGCTGTCCGGGGGCTGAAAAGGCCCTCGGCAGGGAATCAATCAGGAGACCTCCGGACGTTGAGACAAGTACCGGGCCAATGTCGGACCCCGTAGGTAGGGTCTGATCACGTGCTTCGAACCGAGCGGGGTGAGCTACATGGCGACCAAGGACACCGGCGGCGGACAGCAGAAGGCAACACGCTCCACCGAGGGGACCGAGGAGCAGGCGCAGGAGGCGCAGGGCTCCGAGGACCTCAAGGAGCGACAGGAGAAGCTGAGCGACGACGTCGACGACGTCCTGGACGAGATCGACGACGTGCTCGAGGCCAATGCCGAGGACTTCGTTCGTTCCTTCGTCCAGAAGGGCGGCGAGTAACAGCCGGATCCCCGATCCGGACCGCTCGCCGGCAGCCCTTGTGCCGTCGGCGGAGACTCCCGCGGGATGTTCGCGCACACGCCGGGCATCCCGCGGCAGTGCTTCTCACCCAGGACCATGTTGATCACCGTCACCAGGCGGGTAGGGTCCGTGGCGTACTGCTTCAACTGCAATTCGGCCATCGGCAAGTTGGGGGATGATCCTGACACCTTGCGCAGGGCCATCGCATACCTGGAGGGAAACGCGTGGAAGCCAACACTCGTAGCACCGGGCGTCTACCAGCTGCCTTCCTGACGCCGGGTTCGTCCTCGTTCATGGACTTCCTGTCCGACCAGTCACCCTCGATGCTCCCCGGCAACCGCAGCCTGCCGCCGCTGCAGGGCGCCATCGAGGCGCCGCACGGGACGACCATCGTCGCGGCCTCGTTCCCCGGCGGGGTGGTGCTCGCCGGTGACCGGCGGGCGACCATGGGGAACATGATCGCGCAGCGCGACATCGAGAAGGTGTTCCCGGCCGACGAGTACTCGGCGGTGGGGATCGCCGGTACGGCCGGTCTCGCCGTGGAGATGGTCAAGCTGTTCCAGCTGGAGCTGGAGCACTTCGAGAAGGTCGAGGGTGCCACGCTCTCCCTGGAGGGCAAGGCCAACCGTCTCTCCACGATGATCCGCAGCAATCTGGCGATGGCCATGCAGGGTCTGGCGGTCGTGCCGCTGTTCGCGGGGTACGACGTCGACCGCGGGAAGGGCCGGATCTTCTCGTACGACGTCACCGGCGGGCGTTCCGAGGAACACGGTTACGCGGCCACCGGCTCCGGTTCCATCTTCGCCCGTGGATCGATGAAGAAGCTGTTCCGCGAGGACCTGACGGAGGAGCAGACGCTCACCCTGGTCGTGCAGGCGCTGTACGACGCGGCCGACGACGACTCGGCGACCGGTGGCCCGGACGTGGCCCGCCGGATCTACCCGATCGTCACCGTCATCACCGACGAGGGCTTCCGGAAGCTGGACGACACGGAATCCTCCGAGATCGCACGCTCGATCCTGGAGCGCCGCCTCGAGCAGCCCGACGGCCCGCGCGCCGCGCTGCTCTGACCGGACCCGATGCTTCCCCGATGCACTCGTCACTGACAGAAAGGGACGGATAGCCGGTGTCGACGCCGTTCTATGTCTCACCTCAGCAGGCCATGGCCGACCGGGCGGAATACGCCCGGAAGGGCATCGCCCGTGGTCGCAGCCTGGTTGTGCTGCAGTTCGCCGACGGCATTGTGTTCGTCGGTGAGAACCCGTCCCGCGCGCTGCACAAGTTCAGCGAGATCTACGACCGGATCGGCTTCGCAGCCGCCGGCAAGTACAACGAGTACGAGAACCTCCGCATCGGCGGTGTGCGCTACGCCGATCTGCGCGGGTACACCTACGACCGTGACGATGTGACGGCCCGTGGACTGGCCAACGTCTACGCGCAGACGCTCGGCACCATCTTCTCCAGCGCGGCCGAGAAGCCGTACGAGGTGGAGCTGGTGGTCGCCGAGGTCGGCGCGGGACCGGAGGGTGACCAGATCTACCGGCTGCCGCACGACGGCTCGATCGTGGACGAGCACGGCTCGGTCGCGGTCGGCGGGAACGCGGAACAGATCAGCAACTTCCTGGATCAGCGCCACCGCGACGGGATGTCGCTCGCGGAGGCCCTGAAGCTGGCCGTGCAGGCGCTCTCCAGGGAGGCCAACGGCAACGAGCGGGAGATTCCCGCCGAGCGGCTCGAGGTCGCGGTCCTGGACCGCACGAGGCCGCAGCAGCGCAAGTTCAAGCGGATCGTCGGGCGGCAGCTGGCCCGGCTGCTGGACGCGGACGGTGCGGGGGCGACGCCCACGGACGCCCCGTCCGACACGGAGGAAGCCGACACCCCGGCGACCGGAACACCGGCAACCGGAACACCGGGCACCGACACCCCGGCCTCGGGTGCCGACGGGACCACGCAGGAGTAGCCCGTCCCGGATGGGTTCGATCCGGAGCCCCCGGCCGCCCACGCGGCCGGGGGCACCGTCACGAGGCGGGCGGGGGCGCGGTGGACCCGCGTACCACCAGGTGGACGGGAAGGCCGGCCTGCTCCGCCGGGCGGCCGTCCAGGACGGCCAGCAGGGCCGTCATGCCCCGTTCGCCCACCTGCTCGGCCGGCAGCCGCACCGTGGTGAGCTCGGGTTCCACCGCCGTGGCGAGGGCCAGGTCGTCGAAGCCGGTCACCGAGATGTCGCCGGGCACCCGCAGCCCCCGCCTGCGGACGGCCTTGCAGGCGCCGGCGGCCAGGATGTCGTCGTCGCAGACGATCGCCGTCGGCGGCGGACCGGGGGAGGCCAGGACGGCTTCGGCGGCCTCGCGCCCCGCCCGCACGTCGAGCGGGGCCGCCACCCGGTGGACGGTGGTACCGGGAACGCTCCGCACGGCTTCGGCGAGGGCCCGGGCGCGCACCGCGAAGGTCCAGGTGTCCACGGCGGAGGCCAGATGGACGAAGCGGCGGTGGCCCAGGCCCAGCAGATGCTCCGCCACCTGGCGCATGCCGTCCGCGATCTCCAGGTTCACCCGGGCAGCCGGGCCGGGGTCCTGCGGATCGCTGTCCAGCATCACCAGCGGCAGGTCCGCACTCCGCAGCGCCCCCAGCGCGTCCGCCGCCATGGACGAGGCGATCACCCCGTCGAGCGCCGCGCGGGCGGAGGCGAACGGGTCCCTGGCCGGACCCGTCCCGTCGGGCGA
Organism: Streptomyces sp. NPDC025273; assembly: GCF_040638585.1. Taxonomy (NCBI): domain Bacteria; kingdom Bacillati; phylum Actinomycetota; class Actinomycetes; order Kitasatosporales; family Streptomycetaceae; genus Streptomyces; species Streptomyces sp. NPDC025273. The sequence continues at coordinate 264,918 of NZ_JBEZYP010000009.1, read as the reverse complement.
CGGGTAGAGCACCACGCCGAAGTCGTGCTCCGCCGCGACGGCGGCGGCGCCGGTGTAGACCCGGGCGAAGAACTCGTTGGTGAGCGCGGGCACGACGAGGAGGGCGGTACGGGTGCGGCCCAGCCGCAGGCTGCGGGCGGCCAGATTCGGCCGGTAGCCGAGCTCCCGGGCGCTGCCGCGTACCCGCTCCGCGGTCGCCGCGGAGACCCTTCCGCGCCATTTTCCGCCGAGCACGAGCGAGACGGTGGCCTGGGAGACACCTGCGGCCCGAGCCACGTCGCGGCTGGTGGGCCGGGGTGGGGCCGGCTGCTGCGCGCTGCTCACTCGTGCCTCCGTGCTGGGCGTGCCAGATGCCGTGGGATGGACTCGCGGACTGCGCACATGGTACGTATGAAGGCTGAAGTTATACGTAAAACTTCGGGGGTGCGACGCCACCGGACGAGAGGGGCGGACATGGCCGCGGGATATCTGGACATCCTCCGGACGCGGCATGCCGCCCGGCTGCTGGCGGGAACGCTGGTGGGGCGCCTGCCGAACGGCACGGCCCACATCGCGATCGTCCTGTTCACCCGGGCCGAAGGCGGCAGCTACACGCTGGCCGGCGCCCTGGCCGCCGCGTACGGCCTGGCCACGGCCGTGGGGCAGCCCCTGCTGGGCAGGGCCGTGGACCTGTACGGACAGCCGCGCATCCAGCTCCCCGCCGCCGTGCTCTCCGCGCTCGGCATGGCGGCGCTCGCCGTGGTGGGCCTCGACGCACTCCTGCCCGCCTACGCGGCGGTGATCGTGGCGGGCGTCTTCACGCCACCGCTGGAGGGGGGCCTGAGGGCCCTGTGGCCGACGGTCCTCGGCCGCGAGGACCGGGTGCACCGGGCGTACGCCATGGACGCCGTGGCCCAGGAGGTCATGTTCACGTTGGGGCCGCTGCTCGTGACGGTCCTGGTCTCCCTCTGGTCGCCGGCCGTCGCGCTCCTGGTGATCAACGCCATAGGCGTCCTCGGCGCGCTCTGGGTGGTGCTCTCCGAGCCCTCCCGCACCTGGCGCTCCGCCCCTCGCGAGGCGCACTGGCTGGGCGCGCTGCGCTCGCCGGGACTGCTGGCCCTCCTGGGGGCGTTCTTCTTCGTCGGGCTCGCGCTCGGCTCGATCACGGTCGCGGGCGTCGCCTACGCCGACGACCACGGCCGGGAGTCCGTGTACGGCTGGCTGATGGCGGCGCTCGGGCTCGGCGCGCTGATCGGTGGCGCGGCCTACGGGGCGCGGCAGTGGGCCGGGGCGCCCGAGAAGCGGCTGCGGGTCATCGTCGCGCTGCTCGCTCTGGGCTACCTGCCGTTGACGCTGACCCCCGGCGTGCCCGCGATGACCGCGCTGGCCGCCCTGGCGGGGGTGTTCCTGGCCCCGGCGATCGCCTGCTCCTTCATCGTCGTGGACCGGCACGCCCCGCGGGGCACCGTGACCGAGGCGTTCTCCTGGCTCGTGACGACGTTCGGGGTGGGCGCGGCGGCCGGAACGGCGGTGGCCGGCCCGGCCGTCGAGCTCGGCGGAACGGCGTGGAGTTTCGCCGTCGCGGGGGCCGGGGGAGTGGCCGCACTGCTGGTTCTGCTGGCGACCGGAAGGGTCCTCGCAGTTCCCGTGCGCGGGCCCGAGGTCGTGGCCGGATCGGAAAATGATCGAAACGGTGCTGCCGAACCCGGTTTCAGCTCAGGCCATAAGGCGTAATGTTCAGTCATGGACCGCCGCATTTTCGGGCTGGAGAACGAGTACGGCGTCACGTGCACGTTCAGGGGACAGCGCCGACTGTCACCTGATGAAGTGGCGCGCTACCTCTTCCGCCGTGTTGTGTCATGGGGCCGCAGCAGCAATGTCTTTCTGCGGAACGGCGCCCGCCTGTACCTCGATGTGGGATCGCATCCGGAATACGCGACACCCGAATGCGACAACGTGACCGAACTGGTCACGCACGACAAGGCAGGCGAACGCATTCTCGAAGGCCTGCTCGTCGACGCCGAACGCCGCCTGCACGAGGAGGGAATCGCGGGCGACGTCTACCTCTTCAAGAACAACACCGACTCGGCGGGGAACTCCTACGGGTGCCACGAGAACTACCTCGTGGCCCGGCACGGAGAATTCTCCCGGCTCGCGGACATCCTCATTCCGTTCCTCGTCACCCGGCAGTTGATCTGCGGTGCCGGCAAGGTGCTGCAGACCCCGCGCGGAGCGGTCTACTGCGTGAGCCAGCGTGCCGAGCACATCTGGGAGGGCGTCAGCTCCGCGACGACGCGTTCCCGTCCCATCATCAACACCAGGGACGAGCCGCACGCCGACGCGGAGCGCTACCGCCGCCTCCACGTCATCGTCGGCGACTCCAACATGTCCGAGACGACCATGCTGCTCAAGGTCGGCGCGACCGACCTGGTGCTCCGCATGATCGAGGCGGGCACGGTGATGCGCGACCTGACCCTGGAGAACCCGATCCGGGCCATCCGCGAGGTCAGCCACGACATCACCGGGCAGCGCAAGGTGCGACTCGCCAGCGGCCGTGAGGCCTCGGCCGTCGAGGTCCAGCGCGAGTACTACGAGAAGGCCGTCGACTTCGTCGAGCGCCGGGGCATCCGCACCGGAACGGTCGACCAGGTGCTCGAACTGTGGGGACGCACCCTGGACGCCATCGAGGCCGAGGACCTCGACCGGATCGACACCGAGATCGACTGGGTCATGAAGTACAAGCTCATCGAGCGGTACCGGGCCAAGCACAACATGACCATGTCGAACCCGAGGGTCGCCCAGATAGACCTCGCCTACCACGACATCCACCGGCGGCGCGGGCTCTACTACCTGCTGGAGCGCAAGGGGCAGGCCGCCCGCATCTGCAACGACCTGAAGATCTTCGAGGGCAAGTCCGTGCCCCCGCAGACGACCAGGGCGCGACTGCGCGGTGACTTCATCCGCAGGGCCCAGGAGCAGCGCCGGGACTTCACCGTCGACTGGGTCCACCTCAAGCTCAACGACCAGGCGCAGCGCACCGTGCTGTGCAAGGACCCGTTCCGCTCCGTCGACGAGCGGGTGGAGAAGCTCATCGCGGGCATGTGACCGGACAGGACATGTCCCGCCGCGGATGCGACCGGGCCCCGTACGTTCCTCGTACGGGGCCCTTCGCTCGGCCTAGAGTGTCGGGGACCCATTCACGTGCCGTCTGAGATCTGAGGAACCAGTGCGCCGACTTGCCGGCCTTCTCGTCGTCCCCCTTCTGCTGCTGTCCACCGCGGCATGCGGCGACGACAAGGCCTCCGACTCCGCCTCGTCCAAGAACGGCGTTCCCGCGATCACCGCGGGGGCCGAGTTCGGCGAGAAGCCCACCCTGGCCAAGGGTGAGGGCGACCCACCCAAGGAGCTGAAGACCGAAGTCATCAGTGAGGGTGACGGTGCGAAGCTCAAGAACGGCGACGCGATCCAGGTCAACTACCTCGGCCAGTCGTGGGACTCCACGAAGCCGTTCGACAACAGCTTCGACCGCAAGCAGCCCTTCGATCTGACGCTCGGTGCGGGCATGGTCATCCAGGGCTGGGACAAGGGCCTCGTCGGCCAGAAGGTCGGCAGCCGCGTCCAGCTGGTCATCCCGCCGGACCTCGGTTACGGCGAGCAGGGTCAGGGCGACATCAAGCCCAACGCCACCCTCGTCTTCGTCGTCGACGTGGTGAAGGCGACGCAGGTCCCGAAGTCCGCCGAGGGCGCCGAGGTCGCCCAGGACAACATCGACCTGCCGAAGGTCGGGACGAACACCGACGGCAAGGCGCCGAAGGTCACGTTCCCCAAGGCCGACCCGCCCAAGAAGCTCGTCTCCAGCTACGTCCTGGAATCCGACGGGGACGTCATCAAGGAGACCGACAGCGTCGTCGTGAACTACGAGGCCTTCCTGTGGAAGGGCGGCAAGAAGTTCGACAGCACCTACGACACGGGCAAGACCGCGACCTTCCCGCTGGCCCAGATCACGGTCAAGGGCCTGAAGAACGGTCTCGCCGGCAAGAAGGTCGGCAGCCGCGTGCTGCTCGTCATCCCGCCGGACCAGGCTTTCGGTGACGAGGCGCAGCAGAGCATCCCCGCCAAGTCGACGCTCGTGTGGGCCGTGGACATCCTGACGAAGATGTAAGACTGTCCAGGTTGCCCCGTTCATCATTTAGAGGAGCAGTTCAGTGAGCATCGAGAAGCCCGAGATCGACTTCCCGGGTGGCGAGCCGCCGGTCGACCTGGAGATCAAGGACATCTGGGAAGGCGACGGAGCGGTCGCCGAGAAGGGCCAGACCGTGTCCGTCCACTACGTCGGTGTGGCGTACTCCACCGGCGAGGAGTTCGACGCCTCGTGGAACCGCGGCACCCCGCTGCAGTTCCAGCTCGGTGCCGGTCAGGTCATCGCGGGCTGGGACCAGGGTGTCCAGGGCATGAAGGTCGGCGGACGCCGTCAGCTGACCATCCCCGCGCGCCTCGCCTACGGCGACCGCGGCGCGGGCGGCGGCGTCATCGCCCCGGGTGAGACGCTGATCTTCGTCTGTGACCTGGTCGCCGTCTGATCCGCCCGGTGTCAGGAGCGAGGGCCCGTGCCGCGAGGTACGGGCCCTCGCTTTGGTCCGGACACCCCGGAGCGGTACGGTCGACGGTCGTGGAGCACGTAGAGAAAGGGCGTCGATGGCGATTGCCAAGGCCGAACGGCTGATGAACCTGGCACTGTGTCTGCTGGGTACCCGGCGCCCGCTCAGCAAACGTGAACTCCGCGGGTCCATCGAGGCCTATCTCGAAGCGGGTTCCGACGAATCCTTCAACCGGATGTTCGAGCGCGACAAGGACGACCTGCGCGAACTCGGCCTGGTCATCGAAACCGTGGAGAACCTGGACGGGGACACCGGCTACCTCGCGCGCCGCGACAGCAACCGGCTGCCCCCCATCACGCTGGACGCCGAGGAGGCCGCGGCGCTAGGGCTGGCCGCGAAGGTCTGGCAGCAGGCCCGGCTGGCCGGGGCCGCCAGTGGCGCACTGCAGAAGCTGCGGGCGGCGGGCATGCCGGAGGCCGAGGACGCCTACGAGGTGCACAGCGCCCTCGAACCCCGGATCCCCGTCCACGAAGCAGCCTTCGAGCCGCTGATGCTCGCCTGCCGGGACCGCCGCCCCGTCACCTTCGACTACCGCAAGGCCAACGCCGCCCGCCCCGAGCAGCGCCAGGTGGAGCCCTGGACGCTCGAGTGCTGGCGCGGCCACTGGTATCTGGCCGGCTGGGACCGGGACCGGGGGGCCGAGCGGGTCTTCCGGCTGTCCCGGATCTCCGGGCGCGTCCGCTCCCGCGCCGGAGCGTTCACGGCCCAGGTGCCCGATGTGGTCACCGTCCGCGAGACCGTGGAGAGCTGGGCGGGGGAGACCGCGACCAGGACCGCCCGGATCAGGCTGCGGGCCGGGTCCGGCTACCCGCTGCGCTCCCGCGCGACAGCCGTACGGGACCTCGGCGACGGCTGGGACGAGTTGGAGATTCCGTACGGACACGGACTGGACGCCTGGCTCGTCGAGTTCGGACCGGACGTCGTCGTGACGGAACCCGCCGATCTGCGGGCCGATGTGATGGACCGGCTGCGCGCCGTGGCCAAGGACTGAAGGGAACCGCCACTCGTGGCCACGAACGCGATCGACCAGACCCGGCGGATGCTCTCCCTGGTGACCTATCTCCGTGAGCGCCCCGGCGCCCACGTCCAGGACGTCGCCCGCGCCTTCGGCATCACCGAGGACGAGCTGATCTCCGACCTCGACGTGCTTCCCATGTGCGGGACCAGCTTCCGCGGTGGTGACCTGCTCGACATCGACACCGACGGTGACCGGATCTGGTGGCACAACCCGGACGACGTCGCGGAGCCGCTGCGGCTGGCCGCTGACGAGGCCACCGCGCTTCTCGTGGCGGCCCGTGCGGTGGCCACGCTGCCCGGACTGCGCGAGAGCGACCGGCAGGCGCTGGTGCGCGCCACGGCGAAGCTGGAGACCGCGGCCGGTGAGGTGGGGGCCGCGAGTTCACGGCTCTCGGTCACCTTCGAGTCCGAGGGCGGGGTCTTCGCCGATGTCGACCGGGCGATCTCCGAGCGGCGCAGGCTCTGGCTGCGCTACTACTCGCCCGCGCGCGACGAGCTCACCGAGCGCGAGGTGGACCCGATCCGGCTGTTCGCCGTCGGCCACACGTACATGGAGGGCTGGTGCCGGCTCACCGAGGCGCGGCGTACGTTCCGGCTCGACCGGGTCGCCGAGATCCGGCTCCTCGACGCCCCGTCGGCACCGCCGGAGCTCGAACTGCGCGACCTGTCCGAGGGACTGGTGCAGCCGGCGGCCGAGGACCCGGAGGTCGTGGTCGAGGTGGGACCCGGGGGCAGATGGGTCGCCGAGTACTACCCGCACGACAGTGCCGAGGAACTGCCCGACGGGGGCATGCGGATCACCCTCCGTACCCCCGACCCGGCCTCGCTGCGCCGGCTCGCTCTGCGGCTGGGCGGGGAAGGCCGCATCACGGCTCCGCAGGACCTCGCGCACAGCGCCCGGCTGGCGGCGCGTGAGGCGCTGGCCGCCTACGACGATGCGCTCTGAGAGGGGGCCCGCGGTGCGCCGGGGAGACAGAAGTCACATGACGGTGATATCGGGTGAACGCGGCATTCGGGGTGGGTCGGCACCCGTCCCGGTGCCCGCGGCCGTGCGGTTCAGGGCCGCGTGCCCGGACTGCCGGGGGCGGTTCGAGCTCGCGGCGGGCGCCCTGCGCCTCGCCGTAGGCGCCAGCCGGCGCACGACCTTCTACACCTTCACCTGCCCCGAGTGCGGCGCCGCGGTCCGCAAGCCGGCCGGGGAACGCATCGTCGAGCTCCTCACCGGCGGCGGAGTGCGGACGCTACGCCTCCACGCCGCCCTGCGGTAGCGCACGCAGACCGCCCCACAGCAACGACAAGACATCGAGGCACCGTCCATGTTCTGGCCCATGCTCGCCATCGCCCTGGGATTCCTCGGCCTGGCCGTGCTCGGCGTCCTGGCCGTCAAGGTCTTCGTCGAGGCGCAACGGCTCGGCAGGCAGGTCGCCGCGACCACACAGCGGATCAATCGAGCGGCAGAGGATCTCGAACGAGCGGCCACCGGCCTCGCGGAGACCGGGGAGGCCCTGCGGTAGAAGGGGAGCGCCCTCCTGATCCAGGGGTTCGGAGGGTACGCTGCTGAGGTCGGCCCAGGCAGGGAGGTGCGGGCCGCAAGCGGGAGTACGCACGGGCATTGCCTCGCGTTTACCCCTGCGGGTTACGATCGCTGCCAGCGCGAAGGTCGGACGTATGTCCGGCCGAACGGGTAGCGAGCCCACCCTCCAGCCGCCTCAGTGAGAAGGAAGTCGCACATGATCGGCAATCTGAAGCCCCTCGAGATCGTTCTGATCATCGCTGTCATCCTGCTGCTCTTCGGTGCCAAGAAGCTTCCTGACATGGCGCGTTCGCTCGGCAAGTCGGCCCGCATCCTCAAGAGCGAGGCCAAGGCCATGAAGAAGGACGACGCGGAGCCCGCGACGCCCACCACGGAGACCGTCGCGGACACCGCTCCGCCGGCGACCCCCGCCCGTACCATCCAGGCCGCTCCCGGGGACGTCACCAGCTCCCGCCCCGTCAGCGAGGCCAAGCCCACCACCCAGAGCTGACAGCTGACCCGCTCCACCGACAGCTGCCGCACGAGACGAGGGAAGTGGGTTGCTCAAGTCTGCCCGCAAGCAGGAGAAGGACGACGAGGGGCGGATGCCCCTCCTCGATCACCTGCGTGAGCTGCGCAACCGACTGCTGAAGTCGGTACTTGCCATCGTGGTCGCCGTGATCGCGGCAGCGTTCTTCCAGAAGGAAATCTTCGAGTTCCTGATGAAGCCGATCCTGGACTCGGTCGGCTGCAAGAACGGCGCCGTGACCATGGTCAACGGCAGGCCGTGCGCGGAGATGACCACCAACGGTCTGCTGTCGCCCTTCACCATCGCGCTGAAGGTGTCCCTGATGGCGGGTGTGCTGATGGCCACTCCTGTCTGGCTGTACCAGCTGTGGGCGTTCGTCGCCCCGGGCCTGCACAAGCAGGAGAAGCGCTACTCGATGGCCTTCGTGGCCGCGGGGGTTCCGCTCTTCCTCGCCGGTGCCTACCTGGCCTACACGATCCTGCCGCAGACCGCCGAGATCATGCTCGGCTTCACGCCCGACAACGTGAAGAACCTGCTGCCCCTCGACGACTTCCTGGACCTGATCACCCGCATGGTGATCGTCTTCGGACTGGCCTTCGAGCTGCCGCTGCTGCTCATCCTGCTCAACATGACCGGTGCTCTGTCCGGTGCCCGCATGCTGCGCTGGTGGCGCGGGATGCTCGTCGGCCTCACCGCGTTCGCGGCCGTCGCGACGCCGGGCGGCGAGCCCATCTCGATGCTCCTGCTGGCGGGCCCGCTCGCGGTGCTGTACTTCCTCGCCGTCGGTTTCTCCCTGCTCAACGACAAGCGCAGGAAGCGCCGCAACCCCGATGCCGAGCTCGACGACGACGAGGCGTCGAAGCTGGACCTCACGCCCGAGCACGTCGGCGCGGTCGAGGGTGTCACCGCTTCCCGGGCAGCCCTGCCCGAGCAGGCGAGCGGCGAGTCCGACGGCGCCCGGTCCCACCGGCTCAACGGTTACGACGACATCACCTGACCTTGTAGGGTCTCCCCAGACTTCGTCCAGGGGGACCCCCAGTGACCAGCGAGATCACTCTTTTCGTCAATCCCATCGCAGGCCGCGGCCGGGGCGCGCGAGCCGCGCAGCCGGCCGCTTCCGCGTTGCGGGACGCAGGCTTCTCCGTGCGCACGGTGCTCGGCGAGGACGCCGCCGACGCCCTCCGCCGGGCCCGCGAGGCCGTCGCCGGCGGGACCGGCGCACTGATAGCCGTGGGCGGGGACGGCCTGATGTCCCTCGCCCTGCAGGCCGTCGCCGGAACGGGTACACCACTGGGTGCCGTGGCCGTCGGCACCGGCAACGACTTCGCCCGCGCGCTCGGCCTGCCGATCCGCGATCCGGCCGCGGCGGGACGGCTGGCCGCCGAGGTGCTCAAGGCGGGGACGGCGCGCGGCATCGACCTCGGCCGGGCCGGCGGGCGCTGGTTCGGCTCCGTGCTCGCCTCCGGGTTCGACTCACGGGTCAACGACCGGGGGAACCGGATGCGCTGGGCCGGCGGACGGTTCAGGTACGACCTGGCGATCCTCGCCGAGCTGGCGGCCTTCCGCCCCATCCCGTACCGCGTCCGGCTGGGCGACGGTCCGGTGCGCGAGATCGAGGCGACGCTGATCGCCGTGGGCAACGGCTCCACCTACGGCGGCGGCATGCGGATCTGCGCCGACGCCGTCATGGACGACGGGCTCTTCGACGTGACCGTGGTCGGCGACTGCAGCCGGACCACGCTGCTCAAGGTCTTCCCCCAGGTGTACAGGGGGACTCATCTCGGCCACCCCGCGGTCAGCGTGCACCGGGTCCCGTCCGTCGAGCTGGCCGCGGCGGGTGTCACCGCGTACGCGGACGGTGAACCGCTGGGCGCGCTGCCGCTCACGGCGACCTGTGTACCCGACGCCGTGCGGGTCCTCGCACCGTGAAACAAAGATCGGGCTGACTGTCGTACCCGGCGGGTAGGCTCGTATCAAGATGACAGAGGACCTCTCACCAGCTGAGCGATACCAGGCTTCTCGGGTCCGTGCGGCCGAGCAGGCCACGGCCCTCGGGCCCTTCCGCGAGATGTACGAGTTCGGACTGGACCCGTTCCAGATCGAGGCATGCAAGGCCCTGGAAGCGGGCAAGGGGGTGCTGGTCGCGGCCCCCACCGGGTCGGGCAAGACGATCGTCGGCGAGTTCGCGGTGCACCTGGCGCTCCGCCAGGGACGCAAGTGCTTCTACACCACGCCCATCAAGGCCCTGTCCAACCAGAAGTTCACCGACCTCGTCAGACGGTACGGTGCGGACAAGGTCGGACTCCTGACGGGGGACAACAGCGTCAACGCGGACGCACCCGTGGTCGTCATGACCACGGAGGTGCTGCGCAACATGCTGTACGCGGGCTCCCAGGCGCTCACCGGCCTCGGCTACGTGGTGATGGACGAGGTGCACTACCTCTCCGACCGCTTCCGCGGCGCCGTGTGGGAGGAAGTGATCATCCACCTGCCGGAGTCGGTGACCCTGGTGTCGCTGTCGGCGACCGTGTCCAACGCCGAGGAGTTCGGCGACTGGCTCGACACCGTCCGGGGCGACACCCAGGTGATCGTCTCCGAGCACCGGCCCGTGCCGCTGTGGCAGCACGTCATGGCCGGGCGCCGGATGTACGACCTCTTCGAGGAGGAGACGGACCACGGCGGCAGGGGCACCGGCAGGCGCGAGGTCAGCCCCGACCTCGTCCGGCTCGCCCGGATGGAGAACCAGCGGGGGTACAACCCGCGCGAGCGCCGGCGCGGCAAGATGGTGCGTGAGGCCGACCGCGAGCGCGAGCGCCGTCAGCGCAGCCGCATCTGGACCCCGTCCAGGCCCGAGGTCATCGACCGGCTCGACGCCGAGGGGCTGCTGCCCGCGATCACCTTCATCTTCAGCCGCGCCGGCTGCCAGGCGGCCGTGCAGCAGTGCCTGCAGGCGGGGCTGCGGCTGAACGACGAGGACGGGCGCCGGCTGGTGCGGGAGATCGTCGAGGAGCGGACCGCGTCCATCCCGGGCGAGGACCTGCACGTCCTCGGCTACTACGAATGGCTCGAAGGCCTGGAGCGGGGCATCGCCGCGCACCACGCCGGAATGCTGCCGACCTTCAAGGAGGTCGTCGAGGAGCTGTTCGTACGGGGCCTGGTCAAGGCGGTGTTCGCGACGGAGACGCTGGCGCTCGGCATCAACATGCCCGCGCGCTCCGTCGTGCTGGAGAAGCTCGTCAAGTGGAACGGCGAGCAGCACGCAGACATCACGCCCGGCGAATACACCCAGCTCACCGGGCGGGCAGGGCGCCGGGGCATCGACGTCGAGGGCCACGCGGTGGTCCTGTGGCAGCGGGGCATGGACCCCGGGGCGCTCGCCGGACTCGCGGGCACCCGTACCTACCCGCTGCGCTCCAGCTTCCGGCCCTCGTACAACATGGCCGTGAATCTCGTGCAGCAGTTCGGGTGGCACCGTTCGCGTGAGCTGCTGGAGACCTCCTTCGCGCAGTTCCAGGCGGACCGGTCGGTCGTCGGCATCTCCCGGCAGGTCCAGCGCAACGAGGAGGGCCTTGAGGGGTACCGCGAGGGGATGACCTGCCATCTCGGGGACTTCGAGGAGTACGCGCGGTTGCGCCGCGACCTCAAGGACCGGGAGACGGAGCTGGCCAAGCAGGGCGCCGCCCAGCGGCGGGCTGCCGCCTCGGCGTCCCTGGAGAAGCTCAAGCCCGGTGACGTCATCCATGTGCCGACCGGGAAGTTCGCCGGACTCGCGCTCGTCCTCGACCCGGGGCTGCCGGCGGGACGCACCGACGGGCACCGCGGGCTGGAATACCACGACGGGCCGCGCCCGCTGGTGCTGACCGCCGAGCGGCAGGTCAAGCGACTGGCCCAGATCGACTTCCCGGTGCCCGTCGAGGCGCTGGAGCGGATGCGGGTGCCGAAGTCGTTCAACCCGCGCTCCCCGCAGTCGCGCCGCGATCTGGCCTCCGCGCTGCGGAGCAAGGCCGGGCACATCGATCCGGGGCGGCACCGCAAGCAGCGGGCCGCGGCGGCCGACGACCGGGAGATCGCCCGGCTGCGCACGGAACTGCGCGCGCACCCCTGCCACGGGTGCGACGAGCGCGAGGACCACGCCCGGTGGGCCGAGCGGTACCACCGGCTGCGGCGCGACACCCGGCAGCTGGAACAGCGGATCGAGGGGCGGACGAACACCATCGCCCGGACCTTCGACCGGATCGTCGCGCTCCTGACCGAGCTCGACTATCTGCGCGGCAACGAGGTCACGGACAACGGCCGGCGGCTGGCACGGCTCTACGGAGAGCTCGACCTGCTGGCCAGCGAGTGCCTGCGGGAGGGCGTCTGGGAGGGACTGAACCCGGCCGAACTGGCCGCGTGTGTCTCGGCGCTGGTCTTCGAGGCGCGTCAGGCGGACGACGCGGTGGCTCCCAAGTTGCCGTCGGGCCCGGCGAAGGCGGCGATGGGTGAGATGGTCCGCATCTGGGGCAGGCTAGACGCCCTGGAAGAGGACTTCAGGATCAGTCAGACGGAAGGGGTCGGCCAGCGTGAACCCGACCTCGGATTCGCCTGGGCGGTCTACATGTGGGCCTCGGGGCGGACACTGGACGAGGTGCTCCGCGAGGCGGAGATGCCGGCCGGTGACTTCGTACGGTGGTGCAAGCAGGTCATCGACGTGCTCGGCCAGATCGCGGCCGCCGCGCCCCGGGACGGGAGTTCGGTGGCGAAGAACGCGCACAAGGCCGTCGACGCGGTGCTGCGGGGTGTGGTGGCCTACAGCTCCGTGGGGTGAACGCAGGGCTGAACGCAGAAGTGGCCGCAGGCGAGGTTCCCGCCTGTGGCCGCTCCTGTGCGTCCTCCCCTCAGGTCGAGGTCGCCTTCTTGTTCTTCATCGAGAGTCCCGCGCAGACTGCCCCCAGCACGATCGCCAGCGCTCCGACGATGATGTTGTTGAGGATGACGCCGGTATCGGGGCTCTGACCGACGACCCAGGTCGAGACGATGAGCCAGGCGCCCAGGGCGCAGATGGCCATGCTCATTCCGGTCATCCGCTCAGGCATGGCCGTGAAGCACAGGGCCAGCACGGCGATCGCGAGACCGATGACGAGGTTGTGGGTCACCAGGGAGGGCTGGCTCGCGGTGAAGTGGAGCACCCACGGCGAGACCGCGCAGTACAGACCGAGCAGGAACACCGGGGCGTCCGCCATGGCCGTGGTGCGGCCGCCACTCATCACGCGGTCGTGGCGTGCCCGCATTTCCTCGGCGTCCGGGTGCCCGGAGAGGTCCCTGCCGGTGTGGCCGGACACGTCCCTTCCGGTGTGCGAGATGTTACTCATGAGGATGGTCTCCTTCGCACTTCGGTGGAGCGACCGCAGTCGGGAACGCGGTCATTGGCTCTCCAGATCAGTGTGCTCTTATATGCCCCTTATGTGTAGTTTTCTGGGTGGTGGACTTCTGCGATTCCGTCGAGCCGGCAGGCCGGCGACACCAGGTCGGCTGCCCGCAGCACACGCTCTCCGTATCCCGGCAGCGGCACGCGCGGGCCGCGCGTCCGGCGTTCCGGGACGGTGCCGAGCCCGTGGACCGCTCCTGCCGGTCCGCCCGTGACGGCCGCCACCGTGTCGGTGTCACCGCCCGCGTCCACCGCCGCGGCTCCGGCCGTCCGGCCCCTCGGGCCGCATTTCGGGGTTCGCCTGCTCCAGGGGTGCGGTCCTCGGGACCCGTGCTGCCCATGCGCCCGGCGCATGGGCAGCACGGCGCGTCAGGCGGCCGGCATCAGGACCGTGTCGATGATGTAGACCGTGGCGTTCGCGGTCGGGACGTTGCCGCAGACGACCTTCGAGGAGTCGTTCACGGTGTACGTCATGTCCGACCCGGAGGTCGTCAGAGCGGTCTTGGCCAGGGTCTCGAAGGAGCCCTTGTCCAGCTGTGACGGCGCCAGCTTCTCGCCCACGACGTGCGAGGTGAGCACCTTGGTGAGCGCGGCCTTGTCGGCGAGCAGCTTGTCCAGGTCGGCCTTCGGGATCTTGGCGAAGGCGTCGTTGGTCGGGGCGAACACCGTGATGTTCTCGGCGCTGTTCAGGGTGTCGACGAGGCCGGCCTGCTTGACGGCCGTGACCAGCGTGGACAGCGCGGGGTTGTTCGACGCCGCCGTGGCCACCGGGTCCTGTGCCATGCCCTCGAAGGAGCCCGCGCCGTCCTTCGGGACCGTCGCGCAGCCCGGGCCGAACGGCTCGTCCATGGACGCGGTCTCCTTGGCCGGAGCGCTCGACGCGGCCTTGTCCGCACCGGAGTCGGAGCCCGACGCGGAGGTGCCGGAGTCGCTGGAGCAGGCGGTCAGGGCCAGCGGAAGCAGGGCCGCGGCGGACACGGTGACGGCGACGCGGCGCAGGTGACGGGTGTTCATGGTGTTCTCCTGAATGGATTTCGTTGATTCAACAGGGGTGGGGGAAAGAGAGGCTCGGCGTGCGGGCGGCATGGTCAGGTCACGTCGACCACCACCGAGTGCCACCCGGTCGCACCGTCGGGCACGGTGCCGACCCGCTTGTCGGTCTGTGTGGCGCCGGTACGGTCCGTCGCACGGACTTCGAGGGTGTGGTGCCCGCGGGTGGCGGGCCATTCCCACACCCACTGGCGCCAGGTGTCACGGCCGGCCTCGGCAGCCAGCCGTGCGGTGTGCCACGCGCCGCCGTCGACCCGGACCTCGACCCGGGCGATGCCCCGGTGCTGGGCCCAGGCGACGCCGGCGACCGGCACCGTCCCCGCGCGCGGGGAAGCGAAGGGGCGGGGCGTGTCGATGCGTGACTGGGTCTTGACCGGAGCCTCGCGCGACCAGTCGCGCTCGACCCAGTAGGCGTCGTACGCGTCGAACGTCGTGAGCTCGATGTCCTGGATCCACTTGCACGCCGAGACGTAGCCGTAGAGGCCGGGGACGACCATCCGGACGGGGAAGCCGTGGTCGAACGGCAGCGGTTCGCCGTTCATGCCGACCGCGAGCAGTGCGTCGCGGCCGTCCATGACCTCCTCCACCGGAGTACCGATCGTCATCCCGTCCACGGACCGCGCCACGATCTGATCCGCCGGACCGCCCTTCGACGGCGGTTTCACCCCGGCCTCGCCCAGCAGATCGGCCAGGCGCACGCCGATCCACCGGGCGGTGCCCACATAAGGACCGCCCACCTGGTTGGACACGCAGGTCAGCGTGATGTCCCGCTCGACCAGCCCGCGCCGCAGGAGGTCCTGGAAGCCGAGGGTGACGGGTCGCGCCACCCCCTTGCCGTGGATCCGCAGCCGCCACCGGTCGGCGTCGACGCGCGGGACCACCAGCGCGGTGTCCACCCGGTAGAAGTCCTTGGTCGGGGTGACGAAGGAGCTCAGACCCCGGATCCCCAGATCCGCGCCGTCCGGTATCGCGGGTGCGGGCGAGGCCGGCGCCGGGAGCACGAGCTCACCGCGTGAGGCGGAGACCCCGGCCAGCCGGGACGCCTGGAGCCGTCGGCCCAGGAGACCCGCACCGGCCGAGGCCGCCGCGGCGGCGGTCGCCGCGATCACGAAACCGCGGCGGTCGAAGGTGCCCTGTACCCCGCCGTCCGTCTCCCCAGCCGCGGGAGGCGGCACGCATGCCGGGGCCAGCCGTCCGGCCAGGAGATACAGCACTCCCGCGGCCACCAGCGCACCCATGACCGAAGGCAGCGCGTCGCCCGGCCGGCCCTCCGGCCGCCCGGCCGCGGCGACTGCCCCGACCACGCCGAAGACCAGCACGGCCGCAGCGCCGCCCCACCGGTGCCGCAGAGCGAGGACTCCCACCGCCATGGCGAACAGCGCCAGGAGGACGAGGATCCCGAGCTGCAGCACCAGCTTGTCGTCGGTGCCGAAATTCCGTACGGCGAAGTCCTTGACGGACGCGGGAGTGCGGTCGATGACCGCGCCGCCCACTGCCGTGACCGGGCCCGCCTCGGGACGTACGGCAGCCGCGACGAGTTCGGCCACGCACAGGGCCGTGAACCCGGCGATCAGACCGCCGAGCGCGGCGTACGCGGCACGCGCCCATCGGGATCGCCGGGACCCGGAGGCCCCGTGCTCCTGCGAAACGTATCGGTCTGTTCTCACACCGGGAGTTCGGCGCCCGACGCCCGGCGGATTGGTCGTTCACCCGATCGGAGGAAGTTCACCGATCGGCCAATCCGCGGGCCGACCTGCACCGAATGACCTCTGAGCGGCGCTCCGGCAGAGCCCGGACGGCCGTAGAACACCAGGAGGAGCTCGAATGACAACGCAGCGGCGGCGCACAGCCGTGGTGGGCAGTGGGGTGGCGGGGCTGACCGCCGCGCACGTCCTGGGCAGGGCACGGGACGTGACGCTCCATGAGGCCGACGAGCGTGTCGGCGGCCACGCCCACACCCATGACCTGACCTCGTCGGACGGCCGCACGCACCGTGTCGACTCGGGGTTCATCGTGCACAACCGGCGCACGTACCCCCATCTCCTCCGGCTCTTCGACGAACTGGGCGTGTCCACCCAGGAGTCGGAGATGAGCATGTCCGTGCGCTGCGAGGGCTGCGGCCTGGAGTACGCCGGTGCCCGGGGCGCCGCGGGGCTGTTCGCCCGGCCGGGCGCCGCGCTGAACGGCCCGTACCTGAGGATGCTCGCCGAAGTGCCGCGATTCCACCGGGCGGCGCGGGCGCTCCTGGCCCAGGACGCCGGCACAGCGGTCATGACCCTCGGGGAGTTCGCGGCGCGCGGGCGCTTCTCTCCGTACTTCACGGCCCATTTCCTGAAGCCGATGGTCTCCGCCGTCTGGTCCTGCGACCCGGTGACCGCGATGCGCTACCCGGCCCGCTACCTCTTCCGCTTCCTGGACCACCACGGGATGCTCTCGATCGGCGGGTCCCCGGTGTGGCGGACCGTCACCGGCGGATCGCGCGCCTATGTCGACCGCATCGTCGAAGAGGTGCACTCCGTGCGCACGTCCACCCCCGTACGGGCCGTACGGCGGCACAGCGACGGCGTGGAGATCGTCACCGAGGACGGCACCACGCAGGAGTACGACGAGGTCGTCGTCGCCACCCATCCCGACCAGGCGCTCCGGCTGCTCGCCGATCCCACCGAGGAGGAACGGCGTACCCTCGGGGCGTTCCGCTACTCCCGCAACCCCACGCTGCTGCACACCGACACCACGCTGCTGCCGCGCAGCCGGGGCGCCGCGGCCTCCTGGAACTACCTGATGCCGTCCTGCGCGGCCGACGCCGACCGGGTCACCGTCAGCTACGACATGAACCGGCTCCAGCGCCTGGACGCCCCCGAGCGGTTCGTCGTGACGCTGAACGGCGCCGACCAGGTCGACCCGGACCTCGTCCGGGCCCGGACAGTCTACGAACACCCCGTCTTCACCCCGGAATCGGTCGCCGCCCAGGCACGGCTGCCCGCCCTCTCCGGGCCGGTCACCGCCTACGCCGGGGCGTACCACGGCTGGGGCTTCCACGAGGACGGCTGCCGTTCCGGCGCCGAGGCCGCCGCCGCGCTGGGAGTGACCTGGTGACCGGTGCCCTCTACCCGTGCACCATCACCCACATACGGACCGCGCCCCGCAGGTACGCCCTGCGGCACCGCACCTACCTGTGGCTGATCGACCCGGACCGTCCGCCGCGGCTGCCCTCCGTCCTGCGCCCGCTGGCCCGCTTCGACGCCCGCGACCACTTCGGCGGCACGGCCCCCACCATCCGGGCCGGCCTCGAACGGTTCCTGCGGGCCCGCGGTGTCGAACTCGCCGACGGCGCCGTCACGATGCTCACCCAGGCCCGGGTGTTCGGCCACGTGTTCAACCCGCTGACCGTCTACTGGTGCCACCGCCCCGACGGCACCCCGCTCTGCGTGGTCGCCGAGGTGCACAACACCTACGGGGAACGCCACGGCTACCTGCTGCGCCCGGACGCCGCCGACCGGGCGGTGACCGGCAAGGACTTCTACGTGTCGCCGTTCTTCCCGGTGGACGGCGACTACCGGATGCGGCTGCCCGAACCGGGCCCGCGACTGGACCTGACGGTCCATCTGGAGCGTGCGGGGGAACGCCCGTTCACCGCGACCGTACGCGGCACCCGGCGTCCGGGCACACCCTCCCAGCTGCTCCGGCTGGTCCTGCGCCACCCCTTCTCCACCGCGGTCGTCTCGGCCGCGATCCGGCTGCACGGCATCCGGCTGGTCCTGCGCCGGCTGCCCGTACAGCCACGCCCCCGTCACCGTACCCAGGAAGGCATGCAGTGAAGGTGCCCACCTCTCCCACTCCTCCCGTCGTCCCCTTCGCCCCGGCCCCCCGCAGCGCCGTCCCCGCACGGGCCGCCACGGCCCGTCCCGCCGGTGCGGACCCGGAGCGCTGGCCCGATGTCGTCGCCCTGCCCCGGGGCTCCGGAGCCCGGACCGCCGTGGCCGAACGGCTGGTACGCCACGCGCTCGGCCGCCTCCCGCTGCGCGTCAGGCTCGCGGGCCGCGACAGCATCGGCCTGGGCGGGCCGCTGATGGACATCCGTGAACCCGACGCGTTCTTCCGCCGGATCGGCGCGGGCGGACTCATCGGCTTCGGCGAGTCGTACATGGCGGGCGAATGGGAGTCCCCCGACCTCGTCGGCGTCCTGACCGTACTCGCCGGGCACGCGGCCGGCCTCGTCCCCGCACCGCTGCAGAAGCTGCGCCGGCTGTGGGCACCGCGGCAGCCCGACGCGCAGACCAACACCCCCGAGGGCTCACGCCACAACATCAGCCACCACTACGACCTGTCGAACGACCTCTTCGCCCTCTTCCTCGACGAGACGCTGACGTACTCCGCCGCCGTATTCCGCGGCTTCCCGGCCGAGCGCGACCTCCTGCCCGCCGCCCAGCACCGCAAGATCGACCGGCTGCTGGACCAGGCCGGGGTCGGCCCCGGCACCGAGCTGCTGGAGATCGGTACCGGCTGGGGCGAACTCGCCCTCCGGGCCGCCGCGCGGGGCGCCCGCGTCACCACCCTCACACTCTCCAGGGAACAGCAGGAGCTGGCCCGCGGCCGGATCCGCGATGCCGGCCACGAGGACCGGGTCGACGTGCGGCTCCGCGACTACCGCGACGTCACCGGGGAGTACGACGCGATCGTCAGCGTCGAGATGATCGAGGCGGTGGGTGAGGAGTTCTGGCCGGTCTACTTCCGGACCCTGGAGCGGTGTCTCGCACCGGGCGGCCGGATCGCGCTCCAGGCCATCACGATGCCGGACGACCGGATGCTCGCCAGCCGCAGCACCTACACCTGGATCCAGAAGTACATCTTCCCCGGCGGCCTGCTGCCCTCCACCCAGGCGATGGAACGCGTCACCACCGGGCACACGGGCCTGCGGATACAGCGGCGCGACAGCTTCGGCACGCACTACGCCGAAACCCTGAGGCTGTGGCGGGAACGCTTCGAGGAGCGGGCCGCCGAGGTCGACGTGCTCGGCTTCGACGCGACCTTCCGCCGTATGTGGACCTTCTACCTCGCCTATTCCGAGGCCGGTTTCCGCTCCGGCTATCTCGATGTGCAGCAGATTCTCCTGACCCGTGAGGACACCGCGTGAACACCCCCACCGACACCCAGGGACGCGCGGCGCAGCGGATCGCGCCCGTCATCGAGCAGTTCCTCGGAGGCCCGCCGCCGGTCAGGATCAGGATGTGGGACGGCAGCGAGACCGGTCCCGAGGACGCTCCCACGGTGCACGTCCGCTCCGGCCGGGCGCTGCGCCGGCTCCTCTGGCAGCCCGGCGAGCTCGGCCTCGCCGAGGCCTACATCTCCGGGGACATCGACCTCGACGACAACACGGGGCCGGACACGATGCCCGCGCAGCGCGGGGACGCCGGGGCCGCACCGGCGGACGCCCGCCGGAGTGCGGGGGCCGGACGATGAACGGCTTCCCCTGGGGGGCGTTCGGGACGAACCTTGCCGCGGGGGCGGGCGCCGCCCTCACCGTCATGCTCGTGACGTTCCTGATCGCCCTGCGCAAGCGCGTGCACCGGATCGTCGACGTGGCCTGGGGCCTCGGCTTCGCGGCCGTCGCCCTCGTCTCGTACGCGCTGTCGCACGGCCACGGGGACGGTGCGACGCGCCTTCTGGTCACCGTGCTGACCGTCGTCTGGGGCCTGCGGCTCGCCGTGCACATCGGCCGGCGCGGCCGCGGTCACGGGGAGGACCCGCGCTACGAGGCCATGCTCGCCAAGGCGCCGGGCAACCCCGGCCTGTACGCCCTGCGGAAGGTGTACCTCCTCCAGGGGGCACTGGTCTGGCTGATCTCCCTGCCGGTGCAGGCAGCCTCCTACCTGACGGGACCGCCGGACGGGTGGGCCTGGGCGGGGATCCTGCTCTGGACGGTGGGAATCGGCTTCGAGGCGGTGGGCGACGCGCAGTTGGCCCGCTTCAAGCGCGATCCCGCGAACAAGGGCCGGATCATGGACCGGGGGCTGTGGTCATGGACCCGCCATCCGAACTACTTCGGCGACTTCTGCGTCTGGTGGGGCCTCTTCCTCCTCGTCTGCAACGAACCCGCGGTGGCGGCCGCGACGCTGGTGTCGCCCGTCGTGATGAGCCTCCTGCTGACCAGGGGCAGCGGAAAGGCACTGCTGGAGCGGCACATGGAGGGGCGGCCCGGGTACGCGGAGTACCGGGCCCGTACCAGCGGCTTCTTCCCCCTGCCGCCGGGCACGGTCCGGCACGGCTGACCACGGGTGCGCACCGCATGGCTGTGCCCCCGGTCCCTTGCTCAGGGGCCGGGGGCACAGCCGTGCGGCTACGGGCTCAGGCGTCAGGGAAGTCCATCAGAGCCACCGGCTGCGTGGTCGGCTGCTTCGACCCGCCCGCGGGCTCGATCGTGATGCCCATGCCGGAGGCGCCGTCCACGGGCCCGTCGAGCAGCACCGTGTCGTCCGTCGCCGAGGGGTCCATCAGGCCCGCCGAGCGCATGCTCCCGTCGTCGTTGAACCACAACTGGTAGACCTTGCCGCCGGGCGGCCGGGCCATGTCGGAGGCCAGGAACACCGCCCGGTTCGCGCTCTGCGAGACGACGACCGTGCCCCGGGCGCCGCCCTTCAGCGCCCCTGAGCTGGTCCTCGCGTCCGGAGCCGCCATCACCCGGGCCAGCTGCTCGCTCTGCTGCCGGGCCTGGAGCGCCTCCTGCCTGGCGTCCTGCGCGACCTGGTTCTGCCACACGGCCACCCCGCCGAAGGCGGCAGCGGCGGCCACGCACGCGGCGAGGGCGTACGAGGACCAGCGGCCGGCCCGCACCGGGGAGGTGCCGGAACGCGCTCTCCGGCCGTGGGGCGGCGCCTCCTGCCGTACGGTCGTGATCTCGCGCAGCACCCGGCCGCGCATCGCGGGGGGTGCCGCGGCGGACACCGCGAGCCCGAGCCGGGCGGCGGTCGCGGACAGTTCCCGTACCTCCTGGGCGCAGGCCTCGCAGGCCCCCAGATGACGTTCGAAAGCGATGCGCTCGTCCTCCGGCAGCGCGTGCAGGGCGTAGGCCCCGGTGAGTGTGTGCAGCTCGGCCGTGCTCATGCGTTCACCCCCAGGCAGTCGCGCAGCCGGATCAGCCCGTCGCGCAGCCGTGTCTTGATGGTTCCCAGTGGTACGGACAGCAGTTCGCCGACCTCGCGGTAGGTCAGCCCGCGGTAGTACGCCAGGGTCACCGACTGCCGCTGGAGCTCGGAGAGCGTCCGCAGACAGCGTCTGACCTGTTCTCTCTCGAGCCGGGTCTCGACCTGCTCCGACACCTCGTCGAAGTCCGGCGTGCGGTCGAGCAGCGCGGCCCTGTGCTCCCGCGCCGCCGAGGCCTCGGCCGACCGGACCCGGTCCACCGCCCGGTGGTGGGCCAGCGTCAGCACCCAGTTCATGGCGCTGCCGCGGGACGGCTGGAAGCGCGGGGCGGTGCGCCACACCTCGACCAAGACCTCCTGCGCCACCTCCTCGGACTGTGCGGGGTCGCGCAGAACGCTCCGCACCAGGCCGAGGACAGGCCCGCTGACCTGGTCGTACACCTGGGTGAAGGCGTCCTGGTCGCCGCGGGCGACCTGGACGAGCAGCTCCTGCAGGTCGGGCCCCGGAGCGGGGACCCCACTGATGTGTACGGCTTCTTTCACGCGGACGTTCCTCCCGGGGCACGCATCGGCTTCTCGAGGTGATTCGGAGCCGGTGGTGCTGCGGATTGGTCGGTGGGCCGACATATTCGCACGCACTCCGTACGGCCGGCGCGGGTGCGAGAACGGCACGGAGCCCGGTCACCGTCCAGGACGGCGACCGGGCTCCGGCAGGTGCGGGGGAGCGGCTCTACGCGGCGTTCTCCTGCTCGCGTTCCACCTGCTCGTTCCACTGGCGTTTGACCGCGCGCCAGGCGTCGTCGTTCTGGCCGAGGCGCCAGTAGCCGGAGATCGACAGCTGCCGGAGCGGGATCCCGCGCTCCAGCCGCAGGTGGCGGCGGATCTCCTTCACGAAGCCCGCCTCGCCGTGGACGAAGGCCTGCACCTCGCCCCCGGGGAAGTCCAGGCCCCTCACCGCGGCCGTGAGCGCCTCGCCGACCGGGCGGTCGCCGCGGTGCAGCCAGGTCACGGCCACCCCGTCCGGCGTCACGATCTTCTGCTCCTCGGAGACGTCCGGCACCTCGACGAAGGCGTGCACCACGGCACCCGCCGGCATCCGCTCCAGCGTGGCGGCGATCGCCGGCAGCGCGCTCTCGTCCCCGGCCAGCAGATGCCAGTCGGCGGAGGGCTGCGGCCCGTAGCCCCCGCCGGGGCCGAGGAAGGTCACCTGGTCCCCGGCGCGCGCCCGGCTCGCCCAGGGCCCCGCCAGTCCCTCGTCCCCGTGCACCACGAAGTCGATGGCCAGCTCGCGGGCGACGGGGTCCCAGGAGCGCACCGTGTAGGTCCGGGTGGTGGGCCACAGCTCACGCGGGTACTCCTCGCGGATCCTGGCCATGTCGAAGGGGTGTGCGTAGTCCGCGCCCTCGGGGGCGAAGCACAGCTTGACGTAGTGGTCGGTGAATCCGGCGAGGGCGAAGTCCGCCAGGCCGTCGCCGCCGAGGACCACACGCACCATGTGCGGGGTGATCTGCTCGGTGCGTACAACCTGCGCTCCCTGCGCCGTGGGTGCCTGGCGTGCCGGCCGCTCTGCCACGAGGTTCTCCCTGCTCCGGACCTCTACGAGGCTCAACGTACTTAGGTTTACCTAAGTTAGCATCTTCACGCCTGGAGCGTGAGGAGCAGGCGTTGCAGGGCGCCTCCCAGGCCCCACCGGGCGGCCAGGGCCTCGAGTGCCGCGGGGTCCCGGGGCTCGCGGGGGAGCGCCGGGTCGAAGACGGGCAGCGGTACGTCACCGGCGACACGGACCACCTTCGGCGCGACCGCCACGTAGTCCCGCGCCTCGTCCAGCCGCTTGCGCTGCGACGGGGTCAGCCGGGCGGCGGGATCGTCCACCGCGGCCATGATCCCGGCCAGGTCACCGAAGGCGTCCAGCAGCTTCGCCGCCGTCTTCTCGCCGATGCCGGGCACCCCCGGCAGGCCGTCGCTCGGGTCCCCGCGCAGCAGGGCCAGATCGACGTAGCCGGCTCCGTCGACGCCGTACTTCTCCCGCAGCCAGGCCTCGTCGGTCACCTGGAGCGTCCCCACGCCCTTCAGCGGGTAGAGCACCCGGACCCCGCGGGCGTCGTCGACCAGCTGGTACAGATCGCGGTCACCGGTGACGATGTCCACCGGCCCGGCGGCCCCTCCTGCCAGCGTGCCGATCACGTCGTCCGCCTCGTACGGGGCGACACCCACCCGGGCGATGCCGAGGGCGTCCAGCACGTCCTCGATGATCGGGACCTGCGGGGAGAGCGTGTCGGGGGTCTCCTCCTCGTCGGGGACGCCGTCGGGGGTCTCGGCCGCCACCCGGTGCGCCTTGTACGTCGGGATCAGCTCGACCCGCCACTGCGGGCGCCAGTCCGCGTCCATGCAGGCGACCAGGTCGTCGGGGCGGTGGTCCTGGACGAGCCGGGCGATGAAGTCGAGCAGCCCGCGCACGGCGTTGACCGGGGTGCCGTCCGGTGCGCGCACCGAGTCCGGCACGCCGAAATAGGCGCGGAAGTAGAGGGAAGCGGTGTCGAGGAGCATCAGGCGTCGCGTCACCCCCCGATGATGCCGCACCGCACCGACACGGCCCGCCGTGGCCGCCGGCGGTTCCCAGGGCGACGGATACCGGAAAGTGAACTGGGTCACACATGTGTTTGGGTCGCGTAACCGAGGGCAGGCGCGCCATCGGAGCGGACCACGTCCATTTTCGACCGATGCGCGTGCTCTGCGGACCGAATCCGCACCGCTCCACGGTCTGCCGGCGGGATGGGCAGACCGTTTTCGGTTCAACGCGTGAGGTGTATGTGTCAAGGCTGCAAGCGGAGCACCTGTACAAGGTGTTCGGCAGACGACCCGATCAAGCCGTGCAGAAGCTCGAGAGCGGTACCCACCGCGACGAGTTGCGCGCCGACGGAACGACCGCAGCGGTGATCGACGCCTCGTTCACCGTGGAACCTGGCCAGATCTTCGTCGTCATGGGACTTTCCGGATCCGGGAAGTCCACCCTGCTGCGGATGCTCAACGGGCTCCTGGAGCCCACCGCCGGGCGCGTGCTCTTCGACGGGCAGGACCTGACCGCACTGAGCCCTCGTGACCTGCGCACCGTCCGCTCCAGGAAGATCAGCATGGTCTTCCAGCACTTCGCCCTCTTCCCCCACAGGAGCGTGCTCGAGAACGCCGCGTACGGCCTGGAGGTGCAGGGCGTACCCCGTGCCGAGCGCGAGAAGCGCGCCGCCGACGCCCTGGAGCTGACCGGCCTCGCCGGCTGGGAGAAGTCCTGGCCCGACGAGCTGTCCGGCGGCATGCAGCAGCGCGTCGGCCTGGCCCGCGCGCTCGCCACCGACGCCGACCTGCTGCTGATGGACGAGTCCTTCAGCGCCCTCGACCCGCTGATCCGCCGGGACATGCAGGACCAGCTCCTCGAGCTGCAGAAGCGGCTGAAGAAGACCATCGTCTTCATCACCCACGACCTCAACGAGGCCATGCGCCTCGGGGACCGTATCGCCGTGATGCGGGACGGCGAGATCGTCCAGCAGGGCACCGCCGAGGACATCCTGGTCCGGCCGGCCAACGACTACGTGGCCTCCTTCATCCAGGACGTCGACCGCTCCCGGGTGCTCACCGCCGGTTCGATCATGGAGGAGCCGGAAGCGGGCCGCTCCGACGCGGACCTGATGGCCGAGGCACCCGCGACGGTGTCCGCCGGGACGCCGATCGCCGAGCTCTTCACCCCCTGTTCCACCAGCGGGGTCGCCGTGGCCGTCACCGACGCGGACGGCGGCGTCATCGGCGTCGTCCCGCGCGACCGGCTGCTCGCCGCCCTCGGCGAGGAACCGCAGGTCGAGGCCGCGGTCGTCCCGGTCCAGCGCGACAGCGAGAAGGTGAACGCCGGTGCCTAGGTTCTCCTTCGGCGAATGGGTCGAGAACGCGGTCGACTGGCTCCAGTCGCACCTCACCTGGATCTTCGACGCCGTCAAGGCCGTCCTCGGTGGCATGTACGACGGCGTCTACGCCGTCCTCGGCGGCGGTGAACCGCTGCTGATGGCCGCGATCTTCGCCGTCATCGCGTTCTGGCTGCGCGGCGTCGTCCCGGCCGCGCTCACCTTCGTCGGCTTCGCGCTCATCGACTCCCTCGCCCTCTGGGACGAGGCCATGGCCACGCTCTCGCTGGTCGTCGTGGCGGCCGTGATCACCATCGTGATCGCCGTGCCCACCGGCATCTGGGCCGCGCGCAACACCAAGGTGAGCGCAGCGCTGCGGCCGGTGCTCGACGTCATGCAGACGATGCCGGCCTTCGTCTACCTGATCCCCGGCGTCATGTTCTTCGGCGTCGGCGTCACCCCCGGCGTGATCGCCACGATCGTCTTCGCGATGCCGCCGGGCGTCCGGATGACCGAGCTCGGCATCCGTCAGGTCGACAGCGAACTGGTCGAGGCCGCCGCGGCGTTCGGCACCACGCCCAAGGACACCCTGACCCGGGTGCAGCTGCCGCTCGCACTGCCGACGATCATGGCCGGAATCAACCAGGTCATCATGCTGGCCCTGTCGATGGTCGTCATCGGCGGCATGGCCGGCGCCGGCGGCCTCGGCGAGAAGGTGTACGCGGCGATCACCCAGTTGCAGGTCGGCCTCGCCGCCGAGAGCGGGATCGCCGTCGTCATCCTCGCCATGTACCTGGACCGGATGACGGGCGCGCTCAACGAGCGGGTCTCCCCGCTCGGCCGCCGCGCCGCGGCCAAGGTCGCCGCCGGTGCGCGGCGCCTGAAGTTCACGCACTACAAGCCGGGAACCGCCGTCGCGATGACCGGTGTCGTCGTGCTCGCGCTCGTCGCGGGCGGCCTCAACCTCGCGGGCCCCGGCTCGGACGACGCCAGGACCGGCCAGGCCGCGGACGGGAACGTCGGCCAGGGCCAGAAGATCAACCTGGGCTACATCCCGTGGGACGAGGGCATCGCCTCCACCTACCTCTGGAAGGAGATCCTGGAGCAGCGCGGCTACACCACCGGCATCACCCAGCTCGACGCCGGCCCGCTCTACTCCGGCGTCGCCCGCGGTGACATCGACTTCCAGACGGACTCCTGGCTGCCGACGACGCACAAGGACTACTGGGACAAGTACAGCGACCAGCTGGACGACCTCGGTTCCTGGTACGGGCCGACGTCCCTGGAGCTGACCGTGCCGTCGTACGTCGAGGGCGTCGACTCGCTGGCGGACCTCAAGGGCCAGGGCAAGAAGTTCAACGGCAAGATCATCGGCATCGAGTCGAGTGCCGGGATGATGGGCACGCTCAACGAGAAGGTGCTCGAGGAGTACGGCCTGGAGGGCGAGTACGAGGTCGTCTCCTCCAGCACCTCCTCGATGCTCGCCGAGCTGAACGCCTCCATCAAGAAGAAGGAGCCGGTCGTGGTGACCCTGTGGTCGCCGCACTGGGCCTACGGCAAGCACGACCTGAAGAAGCTCGAGGACCCGAAGGGGGCCTGGGGCCAGGGCGAGCAGATCCACACCGTCGCCCACGAGGGATTCGCGAAGAAGGCCCCCGCCGTCGCCGACTGGCTGAAGAAGTTCGAGCTCACCGAGAAGCAGCTCACGAGCCTGGAGAACGAGATCCAGGAAGCCGGCCAGGGCAAGGAGCAGGACGGCGTACGCAGCTGGCTGAAGAAGAACCCGGGGCTCGTCGACACGCTGGCCCCGCTGCCCGGCGGTGCCGGTGGCGCCCAGGAGGGCAAGGACGCGGGCAAGACCGTCGACATGGGGTACTTCCCCTGGGACGAGGCCATCGCCTCCACCTACCTCTGGCAGAACATGCTGGAGGACCGGGGCTACAAGACCACCGTCAAGCAGCTCGACCCCGGCCCGCTCTACACCGCTCTGGCGCAGGGACAGCTGGACGTCCAGTTCGACTCCTGGCTGCCGACGACGCACAAGGACTACTGGGACCGCTACAAGGACGACCTCACCGATCTCGGTTCCTGGTACGGGCCGACCTCGCTGGAGCTGACCGTGCCGTCGTACGTCGAGGGCGTCGACTCGCTGGCGGACCTCAAGGGCCAGGGCAAGAAGTTCAACGGCAAGATCATCGGCATCGAGTCGAGTGCCGGGATGATGGGCACGCTCAACGAGAAGGTGCTCGAGGAGTACGGCCTGGAGGGCGAGTACGAGGTCGTCTCCTCCAGCACCTCCTCGATGCTCGCCGAGCTGAACCGGTCGATCAAGAAGAAGGAGCCGGTCGTGGTGACCCTGTGGTCGCCGCACTGGGCCTACGGCAAGCACGATCTGAAGAAGCTCGAGGACCCGAAGGGGGCCTGGGGCGAGGGCGAGGAGGTCCACACCGTCGCCAAGAAGGACTTCGCCGAGGACTTCCCCGAGCTCACCGGCTGGCTGAAGGACTTCAAGATGAGCGAGGAGCAGCTGGCCTCGCTCGAGGTGGAGATCCAGAAGGGCGGTGCGGGCGAGGAGAAGGAGTCCGCCCGCCGCTGGATGGACGCCAACCCGGACGCGGTGGACGAGCTGGCGCCCGTCGGCAGCTGATCCAGCCGCGATCACCCCGAGGGGGACGGCCCCGGTAGCGAACCGGCGCCGTCCCCCTCAGGCTTGTTCCAAAGGAGTCCTCGGAGGGTTTTCCGTCCACTCACTTCCGCTCCATCCCGCGAACGACATGCGTAGGGTGCTGGCAACCGGGAGGATGGCGATCCGGGGAGGGAGCCGGACATGGACGACAAGGAAGCCCTTCGGGTGGGTGCCGCGGTTCGCCGACGGCGCAGGACTCTGGGGCTCACACTGGCCGCGGTGGCCGGGCGCAGCGGCCTGTCCGTACCGTTTCTCAGCCAGATCGAGAACGAGCGGGCCAGACCCAGCCCCCGGTCCCTGGACCGGGTGGCCGAAGCACTGGAGACCACGACCGAGCGGCTGCGGGCCGCAGCGGACTCGGCACGCGCCGTGGACCTCGTGCGGGCGGGCGACGAGGACGGCGTCCGCCGCCTGGTGCGCGGCCGTCATCAGCTCAGCGCCGTCGAGTTCGTCGGCGAGCAGGACCTCGGGCGCGAGTTCCAGCACCGCAACGACGAGGTGATGTACGTGGTGGAGGGCGCCGTCGAGGTCGAGGCCGAGGGCCGGGCCCACCGGCTGGGCCGGGGCGACACCCTCTTCCTGTCCGGCGGGGTCCGGCACCGGTGGCGGGCGACGGTCCCGGCCACCCGGCTGCTGGTCGTCGCGGTCGCCGAACACATCGACGCGACGTACGACTCGCGGCGCTGAGAGGGCCGCCGGCGCGTCGTCCCCCTGGTCCCCTCGCTCACCGAGGCCGTCGCCGTCACCGGCCCCGGGCCGCCGCCACCTCACGTGGTACGGGCCGTCACCGGCCGGGGCGCTGCGAGCAGCGCCCCGCCGACCAGCCCGCGCAGCGTCCGCGCGCCCGCCACCGCCCAGGCCATCACCAGCAGTACGTAGAGCGCCACGGCCAGCCAGGTGAACGCGGTCAGTCCGGTGTGCCGGGCGAGTCCGGCCGCGCCGGTGACACACGTACCGACCGGGAAGGTGAATGCCCACCACGTCATCGTGAACCCCATGCCGCGGCGCGCCGCGCGCACCACCATCGCGGCCGACAGTGCCAGCCACAGCAGCGCGAAGCCCATCACCGGCACCCCGTACAGCACGGCGAACGCGCCGAACGCCGAGGCGTACGGGGCCGCGACCGCGCCCGGTGCCACGTCGGCCAGCTGGTTGACGGCGGTCGTGGACTGGCCCAGCGGGCCGAGCACCAGGAACAGCGTCGGGGTCAGGGCGAGCGGCGGCGGGCCCCGGTGCACGAGGGTGCCGAAGACCAGGGGGACGACCACCAGCGTGGCCAGCAGGGACAGCCCGAACATCGCGTAGCAGGCCAGCAGCAGCGCCTCGCGCCACTGGCCGGGCGGCAGCTCCGGCACCAGGAGCGGACCCACCGCTGCGGAGACCATCGGGGCCACCAGGGGCAGCAGCCAGACCGGCGACGCGGTGCCGGGTGCCGGGCGGTGGCGTACGACCAGCAGGTACGGGATCGCGACCGCGGCGGCGAGGCCCGAGAGCGTGCCCAGGACGAACAGCACCGCGTCCACGGCCACGGCCGCCTGATGCCCGACGAGGTCCCGGCCGACCACGAGGGTGCCCGCGCCCACCGCGAGCAGGGCCATGGACAGGCAGCCGTAGAAGGGGGCGACGGCGGGATCCAGGAGGTGGGCCCTGGCCTGGTCGGGGTGCAGGAGCCAGTGCCCGGCCCGGCCCAGGAGGACGACGGCCAGCAGCACCGCGGACAGGGCCCACACCACGACGCAGGCCGCCCGCAGGCCGGGCACCTGGACGGGGAGCGAGACGCCCGCGGTCGCGACGACGGCGGTGCCCATGACCGTCGCGTACCAGTTGGGGCCGAGGTGCCGCAGGGAGGGGAGCCGGGGGAGCGCCGGAGGGAGGGCGGGTGCCCTTGTCCTCGTCGGCGGAAAGATGGCCATGCCACGATTCTCGGCAGGCGGGCCGGGGCCCACCAGGGAGTCCCGGTCTATGAGGTCATAAGCTGAATCTATGTCCAGCTCCGCTTCCGGCCCCGCCTCCGGTACGCCCCCCGGCCGCGCACCGGGACAGGTCTCCCCGCTGCCCCACCGGGTCCCCGACCTGGGCGCGATGGTGTTGCTGCTGGCCGTCGCCCGGCACGGGAGCCTGGGCAGGGCGGCGCGGGAGGTCGGGATCACCCAGCCCGCGGCCTCCAGCCGTATCCGGTCGATGGAACGGCAGCTCGGCGTCGCCCTCCTGGACCGTTCCCCGCGCGGCTCCCGGCTGACCGACGCGGGTGCCCTCGTCACCGACTGGGCGCGCCGGGTCGTCGAGGCGGCCGAGGCGTTCGACGCGGGGGCCCAGGCGCTGCGGGACCGGCGTGACTCCCGGCTCCGGGTCGCCGCGAGCATGACCATCGCGGAGTACCTGCTGCCCGGCTGGCTCATCGCGCTGCGGGCCGAACGGCCCGGCACCGCCGTGTCGCTGCTCGCGGGCAACTCGGCGGTGGTCGCCCAGCGGCTGCTCTCCGGTGAGGCCGATCTGGGCTTCGTCGAGGGCCTGTCCCTGCCGGAAGGGCTCGACGGCACGGTCATCGCGCACGACCGGCTCGTCGTCGTGGTCGCCCCGTCCCACCCGTGGACCCGCCGCCGCAGCCGGCTGACGCCACCGGAACTCGCCGCGACGCCCCTGATCCTGCGCGAGCACGGCTCGGGCACCCGTCAGGTCCTGGACGCCGCGCTCGCCGTGCACGGAGGACTCGCGCGGCCCCTGCTCGAACTGTCCTCCACCACCGCGGTGAAGGGGGCGGCGGAGAGCGGGGCCGGCCCCTGCGTGCTGAGCGAGCTGGCTCTGGGCGAGGAGCTGTCGGCCCGGCGTCTGGTCACCGTCCCCGTCCCGGGCGTGCACCTGCGGCGGCAGTTGCGCGCGGTCTGGCCCTCCGGCCACCGCCCCACCGGCCCGGCCCGCGATCTGCTCGCGCTGACGGCCGCCCGGACATGATCCGCCCGCGCCGGCGGCCGGCCCGGCACGGGGCGTTCACACGCCGGACGGACTCCGCCGCGCCGGAGCCGCCGCACCCGACGAACCGCGCCGCGCCAGGGTCGCGTCGACGAGCGCCCGCATGATGCGGAGGTCGTCGCCCATCTCCGGATGCCACTGCACTCCCAGCACCCACTGCGCGCCCGGCAGCTCGATCGCCTCCACCGTGCCGTCCGCCGCGTGCGCGGAGGCCACGAGGCCCGGCGCGAGCCCCTCCACGGCCTGGTGGTGGTACGTGGGTACGGAAGCCTCCTCGGGGACGAGCGAGGCGTACAGCGTCCCGGGCACCGGGGTCACCGGATGCTCGCCGAGGACGCCCGCCTTGCCGAACGGGCCGGTGTGCCCGTCCAGATGCTGGGTCAGCGTGCCGCCCAGCGCCACGTTGAGCAGCTGCATTCCGCGGCAGATGCCGAGCACCGGGGTGCCCGCCTCCAGCGCGGCGCGGAACAGCGCCAGCTCCCAGGCGTCACGCTCGTGCGCCGGCGGTCCGGTCCTGAAGTCGCGCTCCGCGCCGTACAGCCCGGGATCGACATCGGCGCCGCCCGCGATCACGAGACCGTCAAGCCGGGCCACGACGGCCGCGGCCCGCTCCGGGGCGTCCGGGGGCAGCAGGGCCGTCAGGCCCCCGGACCGCTGCACCAGCCGTGGATACGCCGAGGGGAGCACCGCCGCGGGGAGCTCCCAGACACCCCAGCGAGCCGCCGGCTCCAGATAGGTGGTGACGCCGATGAGCGGTTCGTGCATGGTGCGGTCCTTCCGGCGGGCGGTCTGCGGACCGGCCCGGTGCAATGGTGTTGCGTCATACCTTTGTGCGTACGGGGCCGCCGCGCAAGAGAGATGATCCGGAAGGGCGGGATCAAGCCAGGAATCCCCGCAGCAGCGCGGCCGTCCCCGCGCAGTGCTCGCGCATCACCGCGCGCGCCGCCTCCTCGTCGCCCTCGAGCACCGCGTCCACGAGCGCCGTGTGCTGGTGCTGCGAATGCTCCAGGTTCCGCACGAGCAGGGGTATGCAGTCCAGCAGGTCGTTCACGGTCGCCCGGACGGCGGCGTACTGCGCGGTGAGCGAGGGGGAGCCGGAGAGCTCGGCCAGCGTCAGGTGGAACAGGGTGTCGAGCCTGCGGTAGTCGGGCAGAGGTGCTTCGTGTGTCGCCATCAGAGCCGTGCGCAGCCGGTCCACGCCCTCGTCGTCGAGGCCGTGCGCGGCGCACAGTCCTGCCGCACCCGCCTCCAGCACCTCGCGGAAGCGCAGGGTGTCCTCGACGTCGGCCCCCGCCACCCGGCGGCGCAGCTCGTCGCCGTCGGCCGAACCGGTGCGGGGGAGCACGAACGTACCGCCGTACCGGCCGCGTCTCGCCTCGATCAGGCCCTGGTCCTGAAGCACCTTCAGCACCTCCCGCAGCGTGACGCGGCTGATGCCGAGAAGCTCGGCCAGCCCGCGCTCGGCCGGCAGCCGGCCGCCGGCGGGCACCAGGCCGAGCCGGACCACCTGGAGGATCTGCTCCAGGGCCTCCTCGAAGCCGTTGCCCGCCCGGACCGGACGCAGCACGGGCAGCAGCCGGTCGAAGGCCCCGGAGTCCTCGGTCTCTTCCGCCACGTCCCGATTCCCTTCCCCCCAATGGTTTTCTCCCATACCTTAGACCGACCGGCCGTGCCTTCCCGCAGGCCGAGCGAGGAGTATCCCCGTGGCAGACCGAACACCCCCGCTCGGGACCGAGGAGCTGCGCTCACTCGTCGCGAGCGGCGAGATCGACACCGTGGTGCTCGCCTTCCCCGACATGCAGGGCCGGCTGCAGGGGAAGCGCTTCGCGGCGGCCTTCTTCCTCGACGAGGTGCTGGAGCACGGCACGGAGGGCTGCAACTACCTGCTCGCCGTCGACACGGACATGAACACCGTCGACGGATTCGCGATGTCCTCCTGGTCCAACGGCTACGGCGACTTCGCCATGCGCCCCGACCTCGCCACCCTGCGCCGGGTCCCCTGGCACGAGGGCACCGCCATGGTCCTGGCCGACCTCGTCTGGGAGGACGGCTCACCCGTCGTCGCCGCACCCCGCCAGATCCTCCGGCGGCAGCTGGAACGGCTCGCCCGGCACGGCCTCACCGCCCATGTGGGCACCGAGCTCGAATTCATCGTCTTCAAGGACACCTACGAGCAGGCCTGGGACCGCAACTACCGCGACCTCACCCCGGTCAACCGGTACAACACCGACTACTCCGTCCTCGGCACCGGCCGCGTCGAGCCCCTGCTGCGCCGCATCCGCAACGAGATGGCGGGCGCGGGCCTCGCCGTCGAGTCCGCCAAGGGCGAGTGCAATCCCGGCCAGCACGAGATCGTCTTCCGCTACGACGAGGCCCTCGTCACCTGTGACCAGCACGCCGTCTACAAGACCGGCTCCAAGGAGATCGCCGCCCAGGAGGGCGTCGCGCTCACCTTCATGGCCAAGTTCAACGAGCGCGAGGGCAACTCCTGCCACATCCACCTCTCGCTCCAGGACGCCGACGGACGGAGCGTCATGGCGGGCGAGGACGGCACCATGTCCCCCGTCATGCGGCAGTTCCTCGCCGGGCAGCTCGCCGTCCTGCGCGACTTCTCGCTGCTCTACGCGCCGAACATCAACTCCTACAAGCGCTTCCAGCCCGGCTCCTTCGCCCCGACCGCCGTCGCGTGGGGCCACGACAACCGCACCTGCGCCCTGCGGGTCGTCGGACACGGCCGCTCGATGCGCTTCGAGAACCGGCTGCCCGGCGGGGACGTCAACCCCTACCTCGCCGTCGCCGGACTCGTCGCCGCCGGACTCCACGGCATCGAGCACGGACTGCAACTGCCCGAAGCGTGCGAGGGCAACGCCTACACCGCCGGATACGACAGGGTCCCCACGTCCCTCCGCGACGCCGCCGTCCTCTGGGAGGACAGCGACGCCGCCCGGGACGCCTTCGGCGACGAGGTCGTCGCGCACTACCGCAACATGGCACGCGTCGAACTGGAGGCCTTCGACGCCGCGGTGACCGACTGGGAGCTCCGCCGCTCCTTCGAACGCCTGTGAGGCACCCCGTGACCCCCGACCCCGACCCCGAGGCCCGGACCCTGTGATCACCGAACACCGCGTGCTGAACCCGGCGACCGAGGAACTCGTCGCCACCGTCCCCGCGACCACCGTCGCCGAGGTCGGTACCGCCGTCACCCTGGCCGCGGCCGCCCAGCGCACCTGGGCCGCCCTGGCGCCCGCCGACCGGGCCCGGCTGCTGCGTCGCTTCGCCGTCCTCGTGGACGAACACGCCGAGCGGCTGGCCCGGCTGGAGGTCACGGAGGCGGGCCACACCCTGGGCAACGCCCGCTGGGAGGCCGGCAACGTCCGGGACCTGCTCGACTACGCCGCCGGGGGAGTGGAACGGCTCACCGGCCGTCAGATCCCCGTACCAGGAGGGATCGACGTCACCTTCCTCGAACCCCTCGGTGTCGTGGGGGTGATCGCCCCCTGGAACTTCCCGATGCCGATCGCCGCCTGGGGTGTCGCACCCGCCCTCGCCGCCGGGAACGCCGTACTCCTCAAACCGGCCGAGACCACCCCGCTCACCGCCCTGCACCTGGCCCGGCTCGCCCTCGACGCGGGCCTGCCCGAGCACCTCTTCCAGGTGCTGCCCGGCGCGGGCGAGGTGACCGGCAACGCCCTCGTCGAACATCCCGGAGTCGCCAAGATCGTCTTCACCGGATCCACCCGGGTCGGCAAGCGGATCATGGCCGGGTGCGCCGCCCGGGTGAAGCGGCTGACCCTCGAACTCGGTGGCAAGAGCCCCACACTCGTCTTCGCCGACGCCGACATCGAGGCGGCCGCGGCCGCCGCCCCCATGTCCTTCCTCGACAACGCGGGCCAGGACTGCTGCGCCCGCACCCGGATCCTCGTCCAGCGGTCCGTCTACGAGCGCTTCCTCGGCCTCCTCGCCCCCGCAGTCGCCTCGGTCGTCGTGGGCGACCCCGGCGACGAGAGGACCCAGATGGGTCCGCTGATCTCCCGGGCCCAGCTGGAGCGGGTGCGCTCGTACGTCCCCGACGGCGCCGCCGGCATCCGGGGCGGCGCTCCCGACGGTCCCGGCTTCTGGTTCCCGCCCACCGTGCTCACCGACGTCCGCCCGGACGCGCCCGTCGCCACCGAGGAGGTCTTCGGACCGGTCGCGGTCGTGCTGCCCTTCGAGGACGAGGACGAGGCCGTCCGGCTGGCGAACGCCACCGAGTACGGCCTGGCCGGCTCCGTCTGGACCCGGGACGTGGGCCGCGCCCTGCGGGTCTCCCGGGCGGTCCGGGCCGGGAACCTCTCCGTCAACTCCCACTCCGCCGTGCGCTACTGGACCCCGTTCGGCGGTGTCAAGCAGTCCGGACTCGGCCGTGAACTGGGGCCCGACGCCCTCGCGGCATTCACCGAAACCAAGAACGTCTTCATCGCCACGGAGGCCTGAACACGCATGACCACCGACCCCGGGAACATCTGCCGCCGCCTGACCGGCCGCACCGCCGTCATCACCGGAGCGGGCAGCGGCATCGGCCTCGCCACCGCGCGCAGGCTGGCGTCCGAGGGCGCCCACGTCGTCTGCGGCGACATCGACGAGACCGCGGGCCGCGCGGCCGCGGAGGAGGTGGGCGGCACCTTCGTACACGTCGACGTCACCGACCCCGAACAGGTGGAGGCGCTGTTCAAGACCGCGTACGACACCTACGGCTCCGTCGACATCGCCTTCAACAACGCCGGCATCTCGCCGCCCGACGACGACTCCATCCTCACCACCGGGCTGGAGGCGTGGAAGCGCGTCCAGGACGTCAACCTCACCTCCGTCTACCTCTGCTGCAAGGCCGCCCTTCCCTACATGCGGCGCCAGGGACGCGGTTCGATCATCAACACCGCCTCCTTCGTGGCCCGGATGGGCGCGGCGACCTCCCAGGTCTCCTACACCGCGTCCAAGGGCGGGGTGCTCGCCATGTCCCGCGAGCTCGGGGTGCAGTTCGCCCGGGAGGGCATCCGGGTCAACGCCCTGTGCCCGGGACCGGTCGACACCCCGCTGCTGCGGGAGCTCTTCGCCAAGGACCCGGAGCGCGCCGCCCGCCGGCTCGTGCACATCCCCCTCGGCCGGTTCGCCGAGGCGACCGAGATCGCGGCGGCGGTCGCCTTCCTCGCGAGCGACGACTCCTCGTTCGTCAACGCCACGGACTTCCTCGTCGACGGCGGGATCTCGGGGGCGTACGTGACCCCGCTGTAGGACGTCTTCCCACGGTGGAGGGCAAGGGCGACGCGCCACCGTCCGGCTGTGGTACCCGGACGCGAACACGCCCGTACCGAGCGCTGGTGGGACGGCGCGGCATGGACCGGACACACCCGGTCGCCCGCCGTCCCGCGCCCCATGGCGCTCCGGCCGTCCCGCGCCCCGGGTGCCCGGACCCCGGACTCCCGCCCCGGGGGCGCCCGCACCACCGGGGCGGTCGCGGCGCGCCACCCGGCCGTCCGCTCACCCGCGAGGTCACCGCCTCCCCGCGGCCGGCGGCGTCGCGGCTCCCGGGCCGGCGCGATCCCGCACCAGGACTAGAGGAAGGTACGACCCTCGCCGCGGTAGGTCGGCACGGTCGCCGTGATCCGGTCGCCCTCGATCAGCCGCAGCTCGTCGAAGCGCTCGCACAGCTCACCGGCCTTGGCGTGCCGGAACCACACCTTGTCCCCGATCAGCAGATCGTCCGCGGGCGGGCCGAGCAGCGGCGTCTGCACCTCGCCCGGACCCTCCTGCGGGTCGTAGCGCAGTCCCTCGGGCAGGTACGGGACCGGCAGCCGGTCCGGACCCGCCGCCCCGGACGCCGGATACCCGCCGCCCAGCACCGTCACCACGCCCACGCCCGGCCGCCGGACCACGGGCTGCGCGAACAGGGCGGCCGGACGGCCCGCGAACGAGGTGTAGTTGTCGAACAGCCGCGGGACGTACAGTCCGGACCCGGCCGCGATCTCGGTCACCGCGGCCTCCGCCGCCGTGTGCTGCACACTGCCGGTGCCGCCCCCGTTCACGAACTCCAGATCCGGCGTCACCGCCCGGACCGCGCGCACGACTTCCGCCCGCCGGACCGCCAGCTCCCTGCGGGCCGTCGCCTGCATCAGCCGGACCGCCCGCGACCTCAGCGGCCGGCCGGCCACCGAGTCGCCCACACCGGCGACATGGCCCTCGTACGCCATCAGCCCCACCAGCCGGAAGCCCGGCCTGCGGGCCACCGAGCGGGCCAGGTCGGCCAGCTGGGCGGGGGAGCGCAGCGGAGAGCGCAGCGCGCCGATCCTGACCCGGCCGCCGAACAGTCGCAGCGAGGTGTCCAGCTCCAGGCAGACCCGGATCTCCTCCGTCCCGCCGGCCCGCGCCGCGTCGATCAGCTCCAGCTGCGCGTGGTCGTCCACCATCACGGTCACGGACGCCGCCGACCCGGGATCGGCCGCCAGCTCGGCGTACGCGGCCCGGTCGGCCGACGGATAGGCCAGCAGGACGTCATCGAAACCGGCCCTGGCCAGCCACAGCGACTCCGCCAGGGTGAACGACATGATCCCGGCGAACCCCGGGCGTGCGAGGACCCGCTCCAGCAGGGCACGGCAGCGTACCGACTTGCTCGCCACCCGGACCGGCTTTCCGCCCGCCCGGCGTACGAGGTCGTCGGCGTTGGCGTCGAAAGCCTCCAGATCGACCACCGCCACAGGGGCGTCGAGATGGGCGGTGGCCCGGTCGTACCGGGTCCGGTCAGCGGCGCGGGCAGTCATGGCCGCAGCCTGCCAGACGGCCGTACCGCTGGGTAGGGGGACGTTCGGTGCAGATCCCCCGAGGCCCTCCGTCCGTTCCCACGGGGCGCCCCCCACCCCGTAGAGTGACGGTCACGCGGATGACCGGCGGCCTGTCCGGGACGGTGATCCGCAGGTGGTACGGGGACGTGGACCAGGGGGCCGGATGAGTACCGAAGCGCAGCGCGCTCCCGTGCCGCCCCGCCCGGCCACCCCACCGCCCGTCCCCGCCCTCCCCCTCGCACCTCCGCCGCCCGCCACCCGGCGCAGGCCCGTCGGCGCGGTGGACCTCACCCCGCGCCCCGGTGCGGCCCCCGCCCCTCCAGGCGCGTACTACGCGTACGCCGAGACGCCCGCGGAGACCACCACCCGCCTGCGCCCCGTGAAGACCCGGCACCCGGCCAGGACGGCGGCCGCGGCGGCCTGCGTCGTGCTCGGCCTCGGGCTGATCGGCGGCGCCGTCACCGGCAGCTGGCTCACCGGGAACTCCGCCGCCGAGCCCGGCGCCGAGGACGCGTACGCCGTGGGCCGATCCGCCTGGCACAGCGTTCCGGTCGACACCCTCTTCCCCCGCGCCCTCAAGGGCGAGGGAGCGGGACCCGGAGCCACCGACCGGGCCTGGACCCGGGTCGCCGTCGCCCCCGACAGCGGTTGCGCGGCGGGCCTGGATCCCCTGCTGCTCAGGACGCTCCGCCCGGTCGGCTGCGCCCGCATGGTGCGGGCCACCTACACCGACGCCACGCGCAGCAGCGTCACCACCGTCGGCCTGGTCTTCACCGAGGCGGACGCCGCGAAGACGACCGCGCTCAGCACCCGGTTCACCGAACAGCGTCTGGGCGCGCGGGCCGACCTCATGCCCCGTACCTACCCGGCCGAGGGCACCGTCGCCGAGGGCTTCGGTGACCGGCAGCGCGCCAGCTGGACGGTCCACGTACTGACCGAGGTGCCCGTCATCGTGGTCGCCGTCTCCGGTTTTGCCGACGGACGCGGCGTCGCCGAGCCGCAGCCCGCCGCCGCGGCCATGGCTCCCGGTGCGACGACGACCCCCGCCCAGGCCGGACTCGGACACGAGGCCGAGGGGGTCGCCGACCGGGTGGAACGCACACTGCGCAGGACGGTCACCGACCTCACGGAGAAGCCGGAGTGACCCGGCCCCGCCGCTACCGCGCCCTCGTCGCGGCGGCCATGGCCGCCGCCTTCACCCTGCTGCCCGCCGTACCCGCCCACGCGGACGCCATCCGCGACCAGCAGTGGGGCCTGGAGGCCCTCCACACCGACCGGGCCTGGCAGACCACGAGGGGCGAGGGCATCACCGTCGCCGTCCTGGACACCGGGGTCGACGGCAGCCATCCCGACCTCGAAGGCCAGGTGCTCCCCGGCAAGGACCTCATCGGCTTCGGCGCCGGACGCGGCGACCGGTCCTGGGCCCTGCACGGCACCGCGATGGCCGGAATCATCGCGGGCCGCGGCAGCGGCCCCGGGCGGGGCGACGGCGTGCTCGGCGTGGCACCGGGAGCGAAGATCCTGCCGGGCCGGGTGATCCTCGAGTCCAACGACCCGTCCCGCACCAAGGCCCGCGCTTCGCGCGGCACCGCCCTGGCCGAGGGCATCCGCTGGGCCACCGACCAGGGCGCCGACGTCATCAACCTCTCCCTCGGCGACGACAGCAAGTCCGCCCACCCCGAGCCCGGCGAGGACGCCGCCGTCCAGTACGCCCTGGCCAAGGGCGTGTCCGTCGTCGCCTCGGCGGGCAACAGCGGGGAGAAGGGCGACCGTGTCTCGTACCCCGCCGCCTACCCCGGTGTGATCGCGGTCGCCGCCGTCGACAAGTACGGCACGCACGCCGCGTTCTCCACCCGCCGCTGGTACGCCACGGTCAGCGCGCCCGGCGTCGACATCGTCGTCGCCAACCCCGACCGCAACTACTACAT
This sequence comes from Streptomyces sp. NPDC025273, assembly GCF_040638585.1. Lineage (NCBI taxonomy): Bacteria > Bacillati > Actinomycetota > Actinomycetes > Kitasatosporales > Streptomycetaceae > Streptomyces > Streptomyces sp. NPDC025273. The sequence continues at coordinate 225,343 of NZ_JBEZYP010000009.1, read as the reverse complement.
CGAGTGGGGTACCTCCGCCGCCGCGGCGTTCGTCTCCGGAGCCGTCGCCCTCGTCCGCGCCGCCCACCCGGACCTGTCTCCCGCGCAGATCAAGGCCCTGCTCGCGGACACCGCCCGCAACTCCCCCCCGAGCGGCCGGGACGACGCCCGGGGCTACGGACTGGCCGACCCCGCCGCCGCGATCGAGGCCGGGGCGGACCTGCCTCCCGACGGCCCGGGCGCCACGTCCGCCACGGCGGGTCACCGCAAGCAGTACTTCGGTCCCGGCCCCGCGCCGGAGCGGCAGGACGAGGACCCGGCCGGCTGGCTGGCCCCGGCGGCCGGTGGACTCGGTGCGGTGCTGCTCGCCCTGGCCGTGGTGCTGTGGCGCGGCGGGAACACCACCGGACGCCGGAACAGCGCCTTCGCGACGGGCGTCACCGGACGTCGCTGAACGCCTCGCCGGCCAGGCCCGGCGGCGTCACAGCTCTTCGCCCGGCACGTCCGGCGCGGGCATCAGCGGGTACCGCTCAACGCCTCGCCGGCCACGTCCACAGCGGCCTTCGCCACCGATTCCACCAGCGCGACGCCCGCCTCCTTGGTCGCGTGCCCGCGCGACAGCACCGCCACCAGGTACGCGTGCCCACCGCTCTCCACCCGCCCGATGCTGTTGATGTCCCACAGCCCGGTCGTCGTCCGGGGCATCCAGCCGTTCTTCAGTGCCCAGCCGCCGCCCGCCGCGGACACCCCCCACCGCTGGTCCGCCTCGATCCGCCCCATCAGGTCCGTCAGATACCTGCGGGAGGCCTCCGACAGCTCCGACTCCGCACCGAACACGGCCTGCAGCAGACGCACCTGGTCCACGGCCGTGGTCTGCGTCAGCCCCCACGCGTGCGCGGCCGTCGTCGCGGTCAGCCCCAGCCGTCCGTTCGCCGCGTCCAGCCCCTGCTCGCCGCCCACCACCTTCAGGAGCTCGGTGGCCGAGGTGTTGTCGCTGCGCCTGATCATGGCGTCCGCCCGGGCGTGCTCGGCGCCGCTCAGCTCCCGCCCCTCGTCCTGGGCCAGGAGCAGCAGCGCCGCCAGGATGTCGACCTTGACGATGCTCGCGGTGTCGTACGCCCCGTCCCCGTAGGCCGCGCCCTCCCCGCTCTCCGCGTCCAGCACCGCCACCGACACATCGGCGTCGCCGGCCAGGGGCGCCAGCGCGTCGGCCAGCTCCGCGTCGAGATCCACCTCGGGCTCCTCGCTCGTAGCCGCCGGGACCGGCGGGCTCGATGCGGAGGATACGGATGCCGCGGCGGCGGGCGCGGGATCCGGCGGGCGACCCACCAGGCTTCCGCCGCCGGCGGCGGAAGCCCAGCAGTGCGACGGCCGTCACCGAGGCGGACAGCGCGGAACCGCTCGTTCTGTGCCGGGGCATGCTCCGGAGGCCAGGAACCGCAGCCGGCAGCGGCCTGTGCCCGACCTGTCGCCCGGACGGGAGAACCGGTCCACTACGCTCCTCGTGTGGCGCTCAAGAACATTCCGGACCCCGGTTACTCCGACGACGACGGCACGGCCGCTCCCGAACTGACGGCGGCACTCGCCGCGTGGTCCGGGGACCGCACGGCCGTCGGCCCCGTCCTGGCGGCGCTGCGCGGCGCCAGGCTGCTGGTCCCGGTCGTCGCCGTCCTCGGCGAGGTGGAGGAGGACGAGAACGGGCTGCGCCGTGAGAAGACCAGCGACATGGCGGTGCCGACCCTGCAGGCCGGTGACCGGCGTGCGCTGCCCGCCTTCACCTCCACCGCCTCGCTGGCCAGGTGGGACCCGCAGGCCCGCCCCGTCGCCGTACCCCTGCATCAGGCCCTGCAGGCCGCCGCGCACGAGAAGGCCGACACCGTGGTGCTCGACCTCGCGGGGCCGGTGGCCTTCGAGCTGACCGGTCCGGTGCTGCTGGCCCTGGCCGAGAACCGCACCAGCGCCGACCCGCTCGACGACCCTGCCGTGGTCGCGGCCGTCCGGGAGGCCGTCGCCGCGGAACCCGCGGTGCTCCGCGCCCACCTCGGCCCCGGCCGGGCCGACGGCACGCTGGCCCTGGTCCTCGCCCCGGACGCGGTGGTGGCCGAGGCCGCCCGCCGGGTCGCCGGCGCCCTGTCGGCCAGCGAGGTGCTCCGCGCCAGACTTGTGCGCGGCATCGACCTCGCACTGCTGCCCGCCGACGCCGAAGCCCCGGGCGAGCCGGTCTTCACCCGCTGAGACATGCGGGAGCCCGCCGCCTGTGGCAGGCGGCGGGCTCGGGGGCACTAGCCGTAGACGGGCCCCGTGTACTTCTCGCCGGGGCCCTGGCCGGGCTCGTCCGGTACGAGGGAGGCCTCACGGAAGGCCAGCTGGAGCGACTTCAGACCGTCGCGCAGCGGCGAGGCGTGGAAGGTGCTGATCTCGGTGGTGCTCGCGTCGAGCAGGCCGGCCAGGGCCTGGACCAGCTTGCGGGCCTCGTCCAGGTCCTTGTGCTGCTCGCCCTCCTCGGTCAGGCCGAGCTTCACGGCGGCGGCGCTCATCAGATTGACGGCGACGGTCACGATCACCTCGACCGCGGGGACCTCCGCGATGTCGCGGGCCATGTCGTCGAAGCCGGGGGTCTCGGGGCTGGGGGTGGTCGCGTCACTCATGCCCCACACGATAAGGCCACGTCCGGACGCCTCCGTGTGCGGGAGCGGGCAAGGGGCGGGCCTGGATCGCGGTGGGACGGCGCGTTGGCCGCCGGTCTCCGGAGCTGCTAACCTTGTGTAACGACCGGCCGGACACCTATGTGCTCGGCCCGCAAGTGGAGGCTCCGATCTCCCACCTGACTGTCCTCACGGACGGCAGGTCACCGGTCAGGTGGCGACCATCGTTCCGTACGGACGATGGAGCCGCTCGATGCGCCCCGCGGTTGACCGCGGCGGTGTTCCGGTATTTCCAGGAGCCCCGCCTGTGTCCCGTCCGGGGCTTTTTCCGTTCCCGGCTCGGTTGGTCATTCGAAACAGACGTTACGTGGCTGCCCGCCAGGCGGTCGCGTGGTGCTACCGAGGAGGATCCATCAGCGCCGAGCCCCGCATCAACGACCGGATTCGCGTTCCCGAGGTGCGACTTGTCGGTCCCAGCGGCGAGCAGGTCGGGATTGTTCCGCTTGCCAAGGCCCTGGAGCTCGCACAGGAGTACGACCTCGACCTGGTCGAGGTGGCGGCGACAGCCCGTCCCCCCGTGTGCAAGCTCATGGACTACGGGAAGTTCAAGTACGAGTCGGCCATGAAGGCCCGTGAGGCGCGCAAGAACCAGGCGCACACGGTCATCAAGGAAATGAAGCTCCGGCCGAAGATCGACCCGCACGACTACGACACCAAGAAGGGTCACGTCGTCCGGTTCCTCAAGCAGGGGGACAAGGTCAAGATCACGATCATGTTCCGTGGCCGTGAGCAGTCCCGCCCCGAGCTGGGCTTCCGACTGCTCCAGCGTCTCGCTTCGGACGTCGAGGACCTCGGCTTCATCGAGTCGAACCCGAAGCAGGACGGCCGGAACATGATCATGGTTCTGGGCCCGCACAAGAAGAAGACCGAAGCCATGGCCGAAGCCCGCGAGGCACAGGCCGCCCGCAAGGCGGAGCGTCAGGGGCTCACCCCGGACGCCGAGTCCGAGGGTGACACCGCTGAGGCCCCGGCCGCAGCGGCCGAGGCTCCGGCCGAGACACCTTCCGAGGCGTGACCTCCGGGGGCTGCCATCCAGGCGCCCCCAGGTCCCCCGGGAACCACCCAAAGATCTGACGCCCCTGCAGTCCGGTGCCCGCACCGAGAGGGGCGCCACTGACGAGGAGAGAACGGCGCGATGCCGAAGAACAAGACGCACAGCGGTGCCAGCAAGCGCTTCAAGATCACCGGCTCCGGCAAGGTGCTCCGCGAGAAGGCGGGCAAGCGCCACCTGCTCGAGCACAAGTCGTCCAAGAAGACCCGCTCGCTGACCGGCACGGTCGTCGTGGCTCCGGCCGACGTCAAGAAGGTCAAGAAGCTTCTCGGCAAGTGAGGCGCGGCCTCCGGTGAACCCGGAGGCGCGACCTCGATCCGACCGGGACCAATTCGTTTCCGGGTCGGGTGAGTCTGAACTGCGACCACCCGCCCCCGCTGCAAGGAGTCAAAAGTGGCACGCGTCAAGCGGGCAGTAAACGCACACAAGAAGCGCCGGGCGATCCTCGAGGCCGCCAAGGGCTACCGCGGTCAGCGTTCGCGCCTGTACCGCAAGGCCAAGGAGCAGGTCACCCACTCCCTGGTCTACAACTACAACGACCGCAAGAAGCGCAAGGGCGACTTCCGTCAGCTCTGGATCCAGCGCATCAACGCGGCTGCCCGCCAGAACGGCATGACGTACAACCGCCTCATCCAGGGTCTGAAGGCCGCCAACATCGAGGTGGACCGCAAGATCCTGGCCGAGCTCGCGGTCAACGACGCCAACGCGTTCGCCGCTCTCGTCGAGGTCGCTCAGAAGGCCCTCCCGAGCGACGTCAACGCCCCGAAGGCCGCCTGATCCGGGCAGCTCTTCCCCAGGTAGTCAGCCGGACCCGCAGGCGCAAGCCGTCTGCGGGTCCGGTGCGTTGCAGGACGCTCTGCGTACGTGGCCACCCGTACGCAGAGAAACGTACGCAGAGAAGCAGAGTTACGCAGAGAGGCTCGCCGCCGACCATGGGCACCCCCGAAGTGATCTCCGCGCGGTCGCCGCGCGTCGCCGCCGCACGACGGCTGGCCAGGCGCAACTTCCGCGGCAAGGAGCGCAGGTTCCTCGCCGAGGGGCCGCAGGCCGTGCGGGAGGCCGCGGGACACCGGGGGAGCGACGGCGAGCCCACGCTGATCGAGCTGTTCACCACCGCCGAAGCGGCCGACCGGTACGCCGACATCATCGACACCGCACAGGCGGCGGGCGCCCGGGTGCATCTCGCGGACGGCGACGTGCTCGCCGACGTCTCGCAGACCGTGACCCCACAGGGTCTGATCGGTGTCTGCCGCTTCCTGGACGCGCCCTTCGAGCAGATCCTCGCGGCGAAGCCCAGGCTGGTCGCCGTGCTCGCCCACGTCCGGGACCCGGGGAACGCCGGCACGGTGCTGCGCTGCGCCGATGCCGCGGGCGCCGACGCGGTCGTGCTCACCGACGCGTCCGTGGACCTCTACAACCCCAAGTCGGTCCGCGCCTCGGTCGGTTCGCTGTTCCATCTGCCGGTGGCCGTCGGGGTGCCCGTCGAACAGGCCGTGCGGGGACTGCGCGACGCCGGTGTGCGCATCCTGGCGGCGGACGGCGCGGGCACCGACGACCTCGACGACGAACTCGACGCGGGCACCATGGGCGGGCCCACCGCCTGGGTGTTCGGCAACGAGGCCTGGGGCCTGCCCGAGGAGACGCGGGCGCTGGCCGACGCCGTCGTCCGGGTTCCGATCCACGGCAAGGCGGAGAGTCTCAACCTCGCCACCGCGGCTGCCGTGTGCCTCTACGCCTCCGCACGGGCCCAGCGCCCGCGGCGCACCGGCTGAGACACCCTCCCGGGCCGCCGGCCGATCGATACCGGCCACACCGCCCGGTGCGCTCCCGCAGGGTGTCGCTCGCCGTCCGACGCCTAGTAGGGTGGCGAACTCGGGGGCCCACTGCACCGGTTCGAGAGGTGGGGTACGGGAATATGGCTGTCAGCATGAGCAGGCCGGGCGGGACACACACGGCCGCTGTGCGCGCCATCGAAGACGCGGCCCGCACGAGCCCGGTCATCGGCCCGGACCCGGCCACGGGCCTCGACCCTGACGACCTGCCCGACGGACTCGTCGTGGCCGACGAGACCGGCCGCGTCATCTGCTTCAACAGGGCCGCGGCCAGGATCACCGCAACCCCCCGGGCCGCCGCCCTCGGCCGGTCCCTGGAACACGCGCTGCCCCTCGAAGACCTCAAGGGCCGCCGCTGGTGGGACCTGACCGACCCGTACGGCGGGCTCGCCACCCGCGTCGGCCAGCCCGAGCGGAATCTGCTGCTTCCCGGCGGCCGTGAGGTCCTGGTCTCCGCACGCTACGTACGCGACACCCCGGCCGGCCCGGTCCGCCGGCTCGTCGTCTCTCTGCGTGGCACCGAGGCACGCCGCCGTACCGAGCGCAGTCACGCCGAGCTGATCGCCATCGTCGCCCACGAGCTGCGCTCCCCGCTGACCTCCGTCAAGGGGTTCACCGCGACGCTGCTGGCCAAATGGGAGCGGTTCACGGACGACCAGAAGCGGCTCATGCTGGAGACCGTCGACGCCGACGCGAACCGCGTCAACCGGCTCATCGCCGAGCTCCTCGACATCTCCCGCATCGACTCCGGCCGGCTGGAACTGCGCCGCCAGCCCGTGGACGTGTCCGCCGCCGTCGAACGCCACGTCCAGGCCCTCACCGCGAACGGCCAGGCACCCGACCGCTTCCTCGTACGCACCCGGCAGCCGCTGCCCGACCTGTGGGCCGACCCCGACAAGGTCGACCAGGTCCTCGGCAACCTCCTGGAAAACGCGGTGCGCCACGGCGAGGGAACCGTCACCATCGAGGTGGCCCCCGCGCCCGCGCCGGGCAAGAGCGACGAGATCGGAACGGCAGTCACCGTGAGCGACGAAGGTCCTGGCATCCCCGAGGAGTCGATGGGCCGTGTCTTCACCCGCTTCTGGCGGGGGAGCAAGCGCGGCGGTACCGGCCTGGGCCTCTACATCGTCAAGGGCATCGTCGAGGCGCACGGCGGCACGATCACCGTGGACCGGGGGCCCGCCGGCGGCGCCGAGTTCCGATTTATCCTGCCCGTGAGCGCCCCGGCCTACCTGGTCTGAGCGGCCCACGGGCTTCTTCGCCTCCCGGCGGCCCGTAGACTCGACTTTTGGCACCTTTGCGTCCTCAGTCGTCGAGCCAGGTCGCCACCAGCCAATCGGAAGCACGGGAAGAGATGTCGGCACCGAACAAGTCGTACGACCCAGTCGAGGTCGAGGCACTGAAACCGGAAGAGATCGAGCGCATGCGGGACGAGGCGTTCGCCGCCTTCGCCGCCGCGGGCGACCTCGACGCGCTCGCCCAGGCGAAGACCGCGCACACCGGTGGTACCTCGCCCCTGTCGCTCGCCAACCGCGAGATCGGCGCCCTGCCGCCGCAGGCCAAGGCCGAGGCGGGTAAGCGCGTGGGCCAGGCCCGCGGCGCCGTCTCCAAGGCCCTGGCCGCCCGCCAGACGGAGCTGGAGGCCGAGCGGGACGCCCGCGTGCTGGTCGAGGAGGCGGTGGACGTCACGCTGCCCTACGACCGCACCCCGGCAGGTGCGCGCCACCCCCTGACGACCATCATGGAGCGCGTCGCCGACGTCTTCGTCGCCATGGGCTACGAGATCGCGGAAGGCCCCGAGGCCGAGGCGGAGTGGTTCAACTTCGACGCCCTGAACTTCGTGCCCGACCACCCGGCCCGGCAGATGCAGGACACCTTCTTCGTCCAGGGCACCACCCCCGACGGGAAGCCCACCACGGGCGACGAGTCCGGCATCGTGCTGCGTACGCACACCTCGCCGGTCCAGGCCCGCTCCCTGCTCAGCCGCAGGCCCCCCGTCTACGTGGTGTGCCCCGGTCGGGTCTACCGCACCGACGAGCTCGACGCCACACACACCCCGGTCTTCCACCAGATCGAGCTGCTCGCCGTCGACGAGGGCCTCACCATGGCCGACCTCAAGGGCACCCTCGACCACATGGTCCAGGCACTCTTCGGCCCGGACATGAAGACCCGGCTGCGGCCGAACTTCTTCCCGTTCACCGAGCCGTCCGCCGAGATGGACATGGTCTGCTACGTCTGCCGCGGCGAGTCCGTCGGCAACCCCGACCGCCCCTGTCGCACCTGCGGCAGCGAGGGCTGGATCGAGCTCGGCGGCTGCGGCATGGTCAACCCCAAGGTGCTCGTCGCCTGCGGCGTCGACCCCGAGAAGTACAGCGGATTCGCCTTCGGGTTCGGCATCGAGCGGATGCTGATGTTCCGCCACAACGTCGAAGACATGCGAGACATGGTCGAGGGTGACGTCCGGTTCACCCGGCCGTTCGGGATGGAGATCTGATGCGCGTCCCGCTTTCCTGGCTGCGGGAATACGTCGACCTGCCGGCGGGTGAGACCGGCCGTGACGTACAGGCCAAGCTCGTCGCCGTGGGCCTCGAGGTCGAGACCGTCGAGCGGACCGGCGCGGGCCTCAAGGGTCCCTTGGTCGTCGGACAGGTCCTGACCATCGAGGAGCTGGAGGGCTTCAAGAAGCCCATCCGCTTCTGCACCGTCGACGTCGGCACCGCCAACGGCACCGGAGAACCGCAGGAGATCGTCTGCGGCGCCCGCAACTTCTCCGTCGGCGACAAGGTCGTCGTGGTCCTCCCGGGCGCCGTCCTGCCCGGTGACTTCGCGATCGCCGCGCGCAAGACGTACGGCAAGACCTCGCACGGCATGATCTGCTCGACCGACGAGCTCGGCATGGGCGACGACGGCACACACGGGATCATCGTGCTGCCGCCCGAGTACGAGCCCGGGACCGACGCGATCGAGCTCCTGGAGCTCGTCGACGAGGTCCTCGACATCGCCGTCACCCCCGACCGCGGCTACTGCCTGTCGATGCGCGGCGTCGCCCGTGAGACCGCCGTCGCGTACGGGCTGCCGCTGCGCGACCCCGCGCTCCTGGACGTGCCCGCACCGAACGCCTACGGCTACCCGGTGGAGGTGTCCGACCCGATCGGCTGCGGCCGCTTCACCGCGCGCACCGTCGTCGGACTGCAGCCGGAGGCCCGCTCCCCGATCTGGATGCAGCGCAGGCTGCAGAAGGCCGGGATGCGCCCGATCTCGCTCGCCGTCGACATCACCAACTACGTGATGCTCGAACTCGGCCAGCCGCTGCACGCCTACGACCGCACCCGGGTCGACGGGCCGATCGGGGTGCGCCGCGCCGAGCAGGGCGAGAAGCTCACCACGCTCGACGGCACCGTGCGCGTCCTGGACGCCGAGGACCTGGTCATCACCGACAACCGCGGGCCGATCGGCCTCGCGGGCGTCATGGGCGGCGCCCACACCGAGATCGCCGACGTGCAGGCCGAGGAATCCGGCACCACCGAGGTCGTCATCGAGGCCGCGCACTTCGACGCGATCTCCATCGCCCGCACGGCGCGCCGGCACAAGCTGAGCTCCGAGGCGTCCAAGCGCTTCGAGCGCGGCGTCGACCCGCAGGCCGCGGCCGCCGCCGCGCAGCGCACCGTCGACCTGCTGGTCCTCCTCGCGGGAGGCACGGCGGAGGCGGGCGTCACCGAGTTCAGCGCCCCGTCCGCGCCCCGCACCATCGCGATGCCCGCGGACCACCCGGACAGGGTGGCCGGTGTCCCCTACGGCCGCGAGACCGTCGTGCGCCGGCTCCAGCAGGTCGGCTGCGACGTCTACGGGCAGGACGAGCTGATCGTCACGGTGCCGTCCTGGCGCCCCGACCTCGCCGCGCCGAACGATCTGGCCGAAGAGGTCATCCGGCTGGAGGGGTACGAGAATCTCCCCTCCACCCTCCCGACGCCGCCGTCCGGCCGTGGGCTCACCGACCGCCAGCGGCTGCACCGCCGCATCGGCCGGGCACTCGCCGGCGCCGGGTACGTCGAGGCGCTCAGCTACCCGTTCATCGGCGACGCCGTCCTGGACCAGCTCGGCCTGGACGAGGACGACGCCCGCCGCCGTACGGTCACGCTCGTCAACCCGCTCTCCGACGAGGAGCCCGCGCTGCGCACCACGCTGCTGCCGGGCCTGCTCGGCGCACTGCGGCGCAACGACGGCCGCGGCAGCCACGACCTCGCGCTCTTCGAGACCGGGCTGGTCTTCAGGCCCACGGGCGAGGAGACCAGGGCCGTGCGGCTGCCCGTCGACCGCCGTCCCACCGACGAGGAGATCGCCGGTCTGGACGCGGCGCTCCCGCGCCAGCCGCGCCGCGCCGCAGTCGTCCTCGCGGGCGCCCGCGAGCAGGCAGGCTGGTGGGGCAGGGGCCGCCCCGCCGACTGGGCGGACTCCGTCGAGGCGGCCCGCACGATCGCCCGCGAGGCGGGGGTCGAGCTGACGGTCCGCGCCGACCGGCACGCGCCGTGGCACCCCGGCCGCTGCGCCGCGCTGTACGTCACGGTGAACGGCGAGGAGACGCTCTTCGGACACGCGGGCGAACTGCACCCGCGGGTCATCAAGGACCTCCACCTGCCCGAGCGGAGCTGCGCCATGGAGGTCGAGCTCGACGTCCTGGAGCAGGCCGTCGACGGCGTGCTCCAGGCGCCCCGGATCTCCGCCTTCCCGGTGGCGACCCAGGACGTCGCGCTCGTTGTCGCCGCGGACGTTCCCGCCGACGCGGTGGAGACGGCCCTGCGCGCCGGCGCCGGTGACCTCCTCGAATCGCTGAGGCTGTTCGACGTCTTCACCGGCGATCAGATCGGCGAGGGCAGGAAGTCCCTGGCGTACGCGCTGCGGTTCCGCGCCGCGGACCGGACGCTGACCGTCGAGGAGGCATCGGCCGCCCGTGACGCCGCGGTCGTCCTGGCCACCGAGCGCACCGGCGCGGTGCTGCGCGGCGCGTAGGAGGCCGGGTACCTCGCGTACACCGAGAAGGGGCGTGTCCGGCCACCGGACACGCCCCTTCCTCCTGTCCCGCCGGACGGCCCTGGGACCGCACACGGGCCCCGGAGCGGCGCCGGGGGAACCCGGTCCCGGCCCGGACCCGTAGCCACCCTCCTGTCACAGGGGCAGTGGGTCGTGCGATCCGGCGCCGTCCGCCCTGCCACGGAGTGTCGGGCAGGTCGGCAGGACGGACGGCGCGGGTGCGGGTCGTCGAACTGTACGAGGGGGAGCCGACGACCCGGCCGCCTCTTGCGAGGCACTCATTCAAGCGAAGGGCGCCCCGGCGCGGCAGAGCGCACAGCCGGACGGTTCGGGCATTCCGTTCACACCCCGTGTGAATCGTGCTCCACTAGGGTCATTGCGACGCGCACATGGGGGGGCAATGGAGCCCAACGTCCTGCTCGAATCCCTGATCGACGAGGCGGGTGTGTCCCGTGCGGGGCTCGCCGGCCACGTCAACCGGGCGGGCCGCTGCCGCGGTCTGTGCCTGCGGTACGAACACACGGCGGTCGCACGCTGGCTCAAGGGCCAGCGCCCACGCGGTCAGGTGCCGGACCTGATCTGCGAGGTCCTCGGGAGCCGGCTGCGCCGGGCGGTGACGCTCGACGACATCGGCATGGGGACCTCCGGCGCGCACACGGCGACGCACGGTGCCGGTCTCTCCGGCTTCGTCGAGCACGCCACGGCGCTCTGGCGCTCCGACGAGCAGCAGCGCCCGCACCTCGCCGCGATTCCCGCAGTCACCGGTACGTCGGCGGTGATGCCGGTCTGGGAATGGGAGAACCCGCCCGAAGACGCCGATGTGTCCCGCCCGGGGCCGTCCCGGGCCGGCCCGGCCGACATCGCGATGCTCCGCGAGGCCCGTGCCCACTACGAACTGATGTACCGGAGGACGGGCGGCATCGCGACCAGGGCCCGCATCATCGGGTTCCTCAACGCCGAGACCGCCCCGCTGCTGCGCGGCGGGTACGGCGACGCCGCGGGCCGCCGCCTGCACCGGGCGGCGGGCGGGCTGGTGGCCGTCGCCGGCATCTGCGCCTACGACTCCGACGCCCACGGGCTCGCCCAGCGCTACTTCCACCAGGCACTGCGCCTCGCCAAGGCCAGCGGGGACCGAGGGCTCGGCGGCTATGTGATCGCGCTGCTGGTCAACCAGTCGCTGCACCTGGCCGACCACCGCCGGTCCGTCGCCTTCGCCGAGGCGGCCCTGCGCGCCGCGGGACCGCACATCTCCCCGGCCCTGGCCGCCGATCTGTACGCGATGCAGGCCAAGGCCTACGCCCGGCTCGGCGATCCCCGCAGCGCCCTGGAGCGCATCCGCCGCGCCGAGTCGGAGGCGGGCCGGATCCATCCCGGCCGTGAGCCCGACGAGACGGGCTACGTCCAGCCGGGCCTCGTCGACGTCCAGGTGGCGGAGGCACTGCTCAGTCTCGGGGATCTCACCGGGGCCCGGGAGCACGCGGCGGCGGCCGTACGCTCCCCGGCGCACGACCGCGGCAGGGTGCACCGGCTGGCCATGCTCACCCATCTCGAACTGCTCCAGGGAGAGGCGGACAGGGCGGCCGGCACGGCCTCGGAAATGGCCGAACGCGCCCGCGGCATGGAGTCCCGGCGGCTGCGGGACCGGCTGCGCTCCGTACGCGAACACCTGGCCGCGAGTGGCTCCACCGACGCACGAGCGGCGGCCGGCCGCATCGACGAGGCGCTGCGCGTGCCTCTGTGAGCCTCACCCGACCTGCCGTCGCACGTTCCGCTACGGGGTCGGCCCTGCTCCGATGTTGCCATCAACCAGTCGGAAGGTGGCAGAACTGTGCAGTGGGTGAACTTAAACGAGCAGACCGTCTACGAGAATCGCTGGTTCCGGGTCAATCTGGCGGATGTCGTCCTCCCTGACGGCAGGCGCCTCGACCACTTCGTCATCCGGCTCCGGCCCGTGGCCGCGGCGACGGTCGTCAACGAGGCCAACGAGGTGCTGCTGCTGTGGCGCCACCGGTTCATCACGGACAGCTGGGGCTGGGAGCTCGCCGCGGGGGTGGTCGAGGACGGTGAGGACATCGCCGCGGCGGCTGCCCGGGAGATGGAGGAGGAGACGGGCTGGCGCCCCGGCGAGCTGAGTCCGCTGATGACCGTCGAACCGGCCAACGGACTCATCGACGCCCGGCACCACCTCTTCTGGGCGCGGGAGGCGACGTGCACCGGACCTCCGACGGACGGCTTCGAGTCCTCGCGGCGGGAGTGGATACCGCTCAAGCTCGTGCCCGACATGATCGCGCGCGGCGAGATCCCGGCGGCCAACATGGCGGCCGGTCTCCTGATGCTCCGTCATATGCAGCTGGGCTGAGCGCGCGCAGGGAGGGCCGGCCGGGATCCCCGGCCGGCCCTCCGCCGGCGCCGGTCCGGATCAGCCGTACGGGTAGAACCCCGACCCCGTCTTGCGGCCGAGCCGGCCCGCGTCCACCATCCGCTGGAGCAGCGGGGGAGCGGCGTACAGGGGCTCCTTGTACTCGCGTTCAACTGGTCGGCGCTGGGCGCCCTGGTCGGTGCTCGGGGAAAGACTACCTACCCAAGCGTCGAGGACCGCCTGATCGCGCTCGGTTCGACGGCGTCTTCGCCGGCATCTGTCTGGAGCAGGCGACCAAGGGACGGTTCAGCCGCGTTCGGTGTTCTTGGGCAGCCTGCCCCGGAAGTCGCGCCCGGGGCGTTCGTCCTCACCTTGGACATGGCCTTCATACCGGCCGTGGACGGCAGCGTGGAGGATTGCTTACCCCGCCCTGGCTCGCCGGTGGACACGGCCCGGGCTCCCTTCGTACTCAAGGGGACGGGACGTTCCGTCGCCGGAGGCTGGTGACGCTCCCGCTCGACGGTCTCGGCGGGATATACAGGAGGTGCCCGGCCCATGAGGCGAAGGGGCGGGGGCGCTTGGACCTGCGAGAACCGGCCCACCCACATACTTGTTCTGCTTTACGGTGCCATCAGCCGACCAGGACGAGGGGGAACCCGTGGGACAGCCGAGGACGATGCTCGCCCAACGAATATCCGAGCAACGGGCGGGGGTTGGTGATCCACGGGCGTTGGTGGGTGAGATGCGGCGCACGGTTCTTCTGGTTCCATCGGCGGAGCCCGGCCTGTGGAGTGCCCGATCGGGCGGTGTTCGGTGGATCTGCGCGTTCACGGACGAGACGGCGCTGGCCCGCTTCGCTGTTCACCACGGCCCGGCTGATCGTCTGATGGACTACGTCGCGCTGCTCGGGGCGCGGATCGTGGATGAGATCGTGCCGACTTTGGGCGAACCCGCCGGGCTCGCGGTGGACATCGCCGACGAGGACGGGGCGATGTTCTTCCCGCCGGTCACCGGCGTTGTCCCGGACGGCGTCGCGGTCGACTCCGGCGCGGCGCAGGAGGGGGGCGGCCGTGAGCGGTGACGGATCGGACCTCGCCTTCGATCAGACGTCGGTGGCGAAGTTCACGCAGGGTGTGGGCGCGACCATTGATCAACTCGGCGAACTCGGCGGTGCCACCGGGTCGGTGATGGGCAAGGGGTTCTCGGGTCTGGCCATGACGGGCATGGAGGCAGGGCATCGAGGGCTGTCGGTGGATTTCGAGGACTTCTGCGAACGGTGGGAGTGGGGAGTACGCGCCCTCGCGAGCGACGCGAGCGCGCTCGCGGACCGTCTCGGGCTGGCGGCGGGCACGCAGTGGGAGCACGACCAGTACGTTGAGGGCTCCTTCAAGGTCGGTATCAGCGCAGCGATGGGTGGCAACCCACACGCCAGCGAGGAGGACATCTCCCAGCAGGGCTGGGGCGACATCCTCACTCCCGACTACCTGGACCCAGACTGGAGTGCCGAGTCGTTCGAGAAGGCCGGCCAGGACGTGGAGCAGACCTGGAAGGACACCGGCCGCACTGTTCTCACCGAGGGACAGGGCGGTCGGGAGTCGGAGAGGCTCAAGACCGAGCTCGGCCTCAGCGACGGTCAGTGGGACCGGGCACTGGACGACACGTTCGGGCCGTCGCCCGAGGAACGCGCCCAGCAGGCACAGCAACAGGGCGACACGAACACAGGCGGGGGCGGTTGAGCGTGGGCGTCGAGGATTTCATCAGGGACATCACGCCCGACTCGGTCGAGGGCGTGGTTGAAGACGGTGTGGAGTGGGCCGGCAACCGGGTCGAGGGCGCCGGGAACTGGACGGCGGGCCGGCTGGACGACGTGGGCTGGGAATCCGGTTCGGACTGGGTGCGGGAGAAGTCGCGCTCGGTTGCGAACCGCATGGGCGCCGATGTCGAGGAAATGGACCTCGGGCAGACCGAGGACAAGGCCAAGCTGGTGTACGGCAGCCCCAGCAAGCTCCACGCCACGGCGGAACAACTCCGTTCCTTTCAAAAGGCGTTCGACGACGCCGGGGGCGGGTTGAAGGGCCTCGACTCCTCGCGGCTGAAGGGTGAGACGGCCAATGCGCTGCGCACCGCGGTGAGTACCCAGCCGCCGAAGTGGTTCACCGGTGCCGATGCCTGTGAGAAGGCGGCTGCCGCGCTGGAGGCGTTCGCCTACACCGTCACCTGGGCACAGAACCAGGCGCAGACGGCTATCGACATGTGGAAGGAAGGCGTCAAAGCCTCCCAGAGCGCGGCCGACGGACACCGCAAGCGGATCGACGACTACAACAAGGCCGTGAACCGCTACAACGCACAGGCCCCCGAGGAGCGCAACCCCGGCGCTCTGCCGCCCTGCCCCGCGCCGACGTTCGACGACCCCGGCAAATCGATCATGCAGGACGCGCAGGAACTCCTCGCCCAGGCCCGCGAACAGCGGAACACTGCCGCGGAGACCGCCCGCAGCGCCGTCCGCGCCGCCCGAGACAAGGCCCCTGAGAAGCCCACGTACGCACAACAGGTGGCCAGCGGTCTGCAGGAACTGCAGATCATCAACGACCACGTCCGCGGTGGCGTCATCAAGGGCACCGCAGGGCTGCTGAACTTCGTCCGGGGGATCAACCCGCTGGACCCGTACAACATCACCCACCCCGCCGAGTACGCCACCAGCCTCAACAGCCTGGCCGCCGGACTGGTCGTCACCGCCAACGACCCGGTCGGCACCAGCAAGCAGATGATCAGCGACTTCATGAAGGACCCCGCGGAAGGGTTCGGCCGGCTGCTGCCCGACGCGGCACTGACCGCGGCCACCGGCGGGGGCGGCGCCGTCGCCAAGGGTGTCCGCCTTGCCGCGGATATGGCGAAGGCCGCCCGCGCCCGCCGGTTGCTCGACAACGCCCCCAACGGCACCCACAACCGTCCCGACGGGCGCCGCGTCGTCGCCAACACCGATCCGGTCGACCTCGCATCGGGACGGATGTTCCTGCCCCAGACCGACCTGGTGCTGCCGGGAACCCTGCCGCTGGTCTTCACCCGCCGCACCGAGTCCGGTCTGCTGGCAGGCCGGTTCCTCGGCCCCTCTTGGACCTCCACCGTCGACGAGCGCCTGGAGATCGACGCTGCCGGCGTCGTCCACGTCACCGCCGACGGCCTCCTGATTCCCTATCCGCACCCCGCCCCAGGCACCCCGACCGATCCGGAGTCCGGGACCGCCCGCACACTGCTGGCCCGTGACGTGACCGGCGATTACACCGTCACCGATCCCGGCACGGGCTTGGTCTGTCACTTCACCGCCCCGGCCGACAGCGAACCGGGCGGCGACGGCGACGCCTGGCTGGACCGGGTCGAGGACCGCCACGGCAACTGGTGGGCCGTGGAACGTACCGAAAACGGCACCCCGCTCGCCCTGACCTGCTCTGCCGGCCGCCGGGTGGCTGTCACGGCGAGCGACGGTCGGGTCGCGGCCCTGGCCCTGGCGGGAGCGGGAAAGAACGGGGCGGACCTGCCTCTGATGCGCTACGGCTACGAGGACGGAAACCTCACCACCGTAGTCAAACCGTCCGGCGCCACCACCACCTTCGTCCACGACGACCGCTGCCGCGTCACCGCCTGGATCGACTCCAACAACAGCCGCTACGACTACACATACGACGACCGAGACCGCGTCATCGACGAGGGCGGTCAGGCCGGCCACATCCAGATCACCCTCACTTACACCGAACCCGATCCGGACACCGGTCTTCGCACCACCACCCTCACCACGGCCGGCGGACACACGACCCGGCACCGGATCGATCGCCACTGCCGGGTGGTGGCCACCACCGATCCGCTCGGCCACACCACCCGCTTCACCTACGACAACCGCGGAAACACCCTGGCCCGTACTGATCCGCTGGGCCGCACCACCGCCTTCACCCACGACGAGGACGGCCGCCTGCTCGCCGTCACCCGTCCCGACGGGAGCGAACTACGCACCGTGCGCGACCCGTCGGGTGCGTCCACGGAATTCCGCGGGCCGGACGGCGCCCGCTGGCTCCAGGAATTCGACGAGCACGGCAGCCGCACCGCCGTCACCGACCCGGCCGGCGCCACCACCCGGTACGCCTACGACGGCCGGGGCAGGCTGACCACCGTCACTGACGCCCTCGGCGCCACCACCACCGTGCGCTGCGACGCGGCGGGGCTGCCGGTGGCAGTGACCGACCCGGCCGGTGGCACCACCCGCCTGGAGCGTGATGCTCTGGGCCGGATCGTGCGCACCGTCGACCCGATGGGCAGCGTGACCCGGGTCGTCCTGGACGAGGACGGTAATCTCACCCGCCGTGTCGCCCCGGACGGTGCCGCCGAGTCGTGGACGTACGACGGCGAGGGCAACCCCCTCAGCCACACCGGCCTGGCCGGCGGCATATCACGCTTCGAGTACACGCACTTTGATCTGCTCACCACCCGCACCGGACACGACGGCAGCCGCCACACGTTCGAGCACGACGCGGATCTGCGGTTGATCCGGGTGACCGGCCCACACGGCACCTGGTCCTATACGTACGACGCCGCCGGCCGGCTCGCTTCCGAGACGGACTTCGACGGCCGCACTCTCAGCTACCGGTACGACGCCGCCGGGCAGCTCACCGCCCGGTCCGACGCCCTCGGCCGGACCGTGTCCTGCATCTACGACCAGCTCGGCCAAGCGGTCCGCAAGGACGTGGCGGGCAAGGTGACCACCTACGCGTACGACCGGGCCGGACGCCTGCTGCACGCGGCCGGACCGGACAGCGAGATCGTCTACGCGTACGACCGGCGTGGCCGGACCAAGACCGAACTGGTCGACGGCCGCGCCATGAACTACGCCTACGACACCCTGGGCCGCCGGGCCCGCCGCATCACCCCCACCGGCGCGATCACCGAGTACGGCTACGACGCCGCCGGCCGTGCCGCCCGGATAACCAGCGGCGGACGCGAGATAGCCTTCACCCACGACGCGGCCGGCCGGGAACTCGAGCGTGTCTTCGGTGGATCCCTCACTCTGGCCTCCGCCTGGGACGAGGCCGGAAGGATCTGCGCGCAGCACCTGACGGTCGGGGGCCGTTCCCTCAACCGCCGGCACTACGCCCACCGCGCCGACGGCCACCTCACCTCCGTGACCGACGATCTGTCAGGCGCCCGCACCTTCGATCTGGACGCGTCCGGACGGGTCACCGGGATCCATGCCGAGGGGTGGACCGAGCGTTATGCCTACGACGCCGCCGGCAACCAGACGGCGGCCTCCTGGCCTGATTCACACCCCGGCCACGACGCCACCGGCCCCCGCTCCTACACCGGAACCTCCGTCACCAGGGCGGGCAAGGTCCGCTTCGAACACGACGCCCTCGGGCGCGTGACCTTGCGCCAAAGAACCCGTCTGTCACGTAAGCCCGACACCTGGCGCTATGAATGGGATGCGGAGGATCGTCTCGCCGCCGTGGTCACACCCGACGGCACCCGCTGGCGCTACCTCTACGACCCCTTGGGTCGCCGCACCGCAAAACAGCGCCTCGCCGACGACGGCGAGAGCGTCGCAGAGGAGGTCCGCTTCTCCTGGGACGGCACGACCCTGTGCGAACAGACCGTCCACACACAGGGCCAGCCACACATGGTCGCCCTCACCTGGGACCACCGCGGCCTGGTCCCGCTGTCCCAGACGGAACGCCTCCTCACCCCGGACACTCGGCGGGAGGAGATCGACCGCCGGTTCTTCGCCATTGCCACCGACCTCGTGGGAACGCCCACCGAATTGGTCGACGAATCCGGCGAGATAGCCTGGCGGGCCAGGAGCACCCTCTGGGGCACCACCGCCTGGGCCCGATCCAACACGGCCTATACCCCGCTGCGTTTCCCCGGCCAGTACTACGACCCGGAGACCGGTCTCCACTACAACCTCTTCCGCCACTACGACCCGGAGACCGGTCGCTACACCTCCCCGGACCCGCTCGGCCTCGGCCCCGCGCCGAATCCGGTTGCCTATGTGCACAATCCGTTCACGGTCTGCGACCCCCTCGGGCTGTCGCCGTACTCGCGGTTCAAAGGCCTGGGCTGGCTGACGGACAAGCTGCTTGAGCGCCCGTCATACCGGTACCAGCGGCTCGTCACCGACCAGAGCTACGAGCAGCAGTGGATCCTGCCGGACGGCCGGGAGGTCCACGTCGACGGAGGCCCGCGGGACGGCTGGATCACGGAGGCGAAGTGGACCGGCGGTGACAACCTCGGTGAATGGAAGAAGTCCCCGTACAACCCCGATTTCAAGCATTACAACGAGAGCCGGCTCGTCGCGCAGGCAGACAAGCTGCTCGCCCTCGACGAGGATCTAGGAGGCAAGGGAGTCCGCTATATGGTGTCCAATGAATGGGGTGCCGCGCATGTGAACGAAGTGCTGTCCAAGGCCTTCCCCGAGGCCTACGCCAGCGGGCAGCTGAAGGCGTATCACGTGCCCGGCAACGGCATGAGTGGAATGAGTTCATGGCTGAAGTAATCGCAATGCTGGAAGAGCTCAGGGACATCACCCCGCTGACCGCTGAGGCTGCGGCGGCGCGGTTCGCGGCTCAGGAGTGGACGCCCGGGGGCAAGATCCGTGACGGCGTGGAGACGTCGTGGGACAAGGGCAGCGTCGGGGGCTGGATCCAGACGTTCGACGGTGAGGCGGTCAGCGTCTCGTTCTTCGTCTGGATCCGCGACGTCGACGAGTCGGGCTACTTCGACGACGTGGAAGCCGTCTACGAACAGGGGGAGCAGGCGCTGACCGACTTCCTCCCCGAGATCGAGGAGTCCCCGCTTGCCGGCCACCTCATTGAGGCCGAGGTGACGGAGGCGGACAGGGACGAGTTCATCAAGCTGAAGAAGTGGACCCTCGACGGCCGGATTCTGACCGCCGGCGTGATCCAGCATGACACCGATCTTCCGGTGATGGTCATGGTGGTTCTGGAGAGCCCGGCCTGACTGAGCCCGTACGCCAGGGCGCCCGCGCCTCCATCCGATGCCGGGCGTGCCCTGGCGTACGCGAATAGGGACGGCGTCGGAGAGTCGGACGTCGTAGCTGCAGCCTGCGGGCGGATACGGGTGCGGGCGTAGGTCATCCAGACGGAGGCCTTTGGCGTCCTCTACCAGTAGGACTTCATCTTTCGCTATCGGGAAATATAGGGCTCGGCGCCCCGTGTCAGCTGATGCGAAGGGTGTCGCGGGCGCGGGTGGCGGCGACGAAGAGGAGGGAGCGGGCCTTGCGTTCCTCGCGGGCGTAGCGCTGGGGGTCGGATTCGCGGTAGCGGTCGATGACTGCGGTGCGGGGGATGCCACCGTCGCGGGCGCCGACGATGGCGAGTTTCTGGTATTCGAGGCCCTTGAACCGGTGCATGGTGCCGACGTGAACTTCGCCGTCGCTCTTGACGCCGTCCTTGGTGAGCTCGGCTACCGTGTTGCCGGGCTCGGTGGCGAGGTCGAACATGACCTGGTTAACGGAGTCACGGTCGGCGACGCAGACGGCGATATTGCCGCGAGGGTCGCGGCGCGGGTTCTTGCCACCGTCGCCGGAGGTGAGTTCCTCGCGCCAGGCGTGGAGGGTGGCGGCGAGTTGGGTGAGTTCGTCGTCCCAGGTGTCGCAGGGGGCGAGTTCGGGGATGGGGCCTCGAAGGACTGAGCGGTAGCCGGTGATGACGGCGCGTAAGTGCTGGTCGTCAGCGTGGCGGTTTCGCCAGGTGATGTAGCGGCGGATCATGCCGCCCTGTTCCTTGTGGGTGGCGTGGTCGGTGCCATCGAGGGTGGAGTAGCGCAGGGCCGTGAACTGCGCCTCTATACGGTTGAGCCAGGAGCTGTTGGTCGAGGTGTAGGCGATCTCGACGTTGTTCGCGGCGGCCCAAGTGCCGACCCGCTGGCATTTTCTCGTGGTCAGGTGCGGCGAGAAGTTGTCGCAACGATCGCGATGCGGACCTCGGGCGGGAATTCGGCGGCGAGGTTGCGGCCGCTGCGGACTGCAGGATGACGCCGTCGTCCTCGATGAAGGACAGGGCCCGGAATCCGTCCAATTTCGGGGTGTACTGCGCTCCGCCTGGCAGGGCGTCAGGGCCGGGGATGTCCGTGGCCGGCTGGGGCGCATCACGTTCAGGGGCGGGTGAGGGCGATCGGGGACCGAGAAGGGGGTGCCATGGGCGTCAGCTTCGCCCGCGACAGCGATCTGGGCGGGCAGTGCTTCCACCGGCGTGTCCCAGTCGGCGTCCTGTGCGGGGCACGCGGCTCGTCCGTCGGCTTTCGGTCAGTGTCCGAGCACCCGCATCCGACCGTGTGCGGGGCGTGACATGCTGCGGTTTGATCATCAGCGGCAGCGTTGCCTCGCTGCGGGTGGAAAGGGAGTTCATGCGCGCGCGGCGGTTCTGTTTCGTTGCACTTCTCGCCATTGGCCTGTCGGCCTGCGGTTCGCCGGCGGACAGGGGTCCGGCAGACGGGGTGCCGTCGGATTCTTCCTCGAAGGGGCCCGCAGAAAAGGGGAAGCCGGAGCGCGTTCCGCACGATCCGCCGGAGTCGTTCACGGCCCGGGGAGCGGTGGCCCTGCCGCCGGAGGCGACGGCGGGCCGGACCAATCTGCTGGGCGATGTGCGTGACCTCGCGGTGGCCCTGCATCGTACGTCGGCGTATGTGGCCTCCGCCGACCGGATGCAGACCGTGGACCTGACCACCGGGAAGGTGGTGGCGGTGGCGCGCCCGCGCGCGGAGGCCCTGGGCGAGGACGATGATGCGACCGCGCCGCTCGTGTCGGCCGACGGCTCCCTGGTCGTGACGCCGTTCGTCACCAGACAGCCCGGCGCTGGAACGCAGTCTCCCTCGATGGAGCTCGAGGTCGTCGCCACCACGCCAGAGACAGGAAAGGCCGCCTGGAGCACATCGCTCAAAATCCCGCGAGCATGGGCACAGCGGGACAACTCCACGCCCGAGGCTCACGTGGTCGGCTTCGCGGGCGGCAACGTCATCGTGACCGTGTACACCGGCTACAACGCGGCGACGGCCGGTATCGACATTGCCACCCACCAGGTGCGGTGGACAGCACAGAACATCCGGACGCGGGCCGTCACCGCCGAGGCCGCGGTAGGCGTCGACATTCTCGGGGGATTCGGCCCCGACCAGCTGGTCGGGGCCGACCCGGCCACCGGCAAGGAGAAGTGGCGGACAGAGAAGAGCATCGGCGATACCACCGTCGAATCTGCCGGCCCGTCCCTCGTCCGGGTGCGGGGCTACGCCGACGACGGCGGGGCGCGCTTCGACCGGCTCCTGAAGCCTGGCACCGGCAAGGTACAGGCGGACGTGCCTGAGGGCCTGGACAATTTGAGCTGCCCATTCGACCAGGCCAAGACTCTTGTCTGCGCGTCTCAGAACCGCCTCGTTGCTCTGGACTCCACCAGCGGCAAGGAACTCTGGCGGCTGGAGGACGACCAGGCCGACGGCCGTTTCGCCCCGGATGTCACAGCATCCTGGCACGGCAGGATCTACGCCCGGGCCTCGTCGACCACCGCGGTGGCCCTTGACGCCCGGACCGGCAAGGACAGGCCCGCCGGGCTCGACGTCGCTCCGGTATTGGTAAACGAGTACCAGGGCCTGGTCCTGGTGGACCGTGAGCTCCTCGCCTACCCCACCGGGGGCTGAGCACCGCACAACAGGCAGACAACCTCGTGGTCGGGGGGTGGTGAAGGGGCGGGTGCCGGTCAGCTCGTCATGGACCGACGACGGACGGCGGCCGACCTCCATAGTGGACACGTCAGCCGCCTGACGGTCTCCCACTCACCTCCGCAGGCGCCGGTGAACTGGCCCTTACGGTTGGGGTCACTGCCCCCACTTCGGCCCACTGGCGTCCGGGATGGGGCTGGAGGTTGAGCGGGCCGAATTCGTGCTCGACTGGCTTGGGCTTGGCGATCTTCTTGATCTCCCGGCGCTCGGGCAGGGTGAACGTCTTCGGCCGGCCGCCCCTGTACTTCGGGTAGAGCGATGCGAACCCGTCGGTGTTGAGATTGTGGATCACGTCCCGGACTCGGTCCGCGCTGGTGAATGTGACCTCGGCGATCTTCACCACGGGCATGCTCTGCGCGGACGGCAGCACCATCTGGGCCCGGCGCCAGGTCACCACCGACCCTGTGCCGCGGCGGACGATCCGCAACAACCGTCGGCCTCATCGTCATCGATCTCACGGACGCGTACTCGTTCAGCCACCCGCACAGCTTGACGGCCGCACGCCGACCAGGACCCAAACGGCGCGTCACGTCACACGAGGCAAACGTTGCCTGAGGCGGCACTAGCTATCCCACTTGGCGTCGTCCTGGTTGGCTGCCCTGGGGCGCAACAGCGCTCCGCTCGCCACGGCGCCACGCGAGTGGGCGCTGGTCCCACTTGCGGTCTCGGTTGGCGCCAGATCCGGGAAAGTCTGAGGTCGTCCGCGTGAGTCCAGATTCGCCGCTGACCTGCGGTGGAGGATGCGTGACGGATGTACATGGACGGCTGCGGACCAAGATCGGACAACTCGCAATGCGTAGGTCCCGGGTCCGAGTCGCCAGGGACTTTTCAGGGACTTTCAGCTCTGTCGGAGGGACATCCGAGGGAGTTTTCGCAGTACAAGCACGGAAGGCTGCGACAGTCCTGAAAGGCTCAGGGGCTTCGGGCTCACGCATCCGTGCCGTCGCTTCGTAGTTCTCCGGCACGGCGTCGGGTCGGCAGCATGTAACGAGGCTCTTCGGGCCGCACGCGGTCCTGACCTCGGGGAACGTGCGCCGGCGGGCCCGGCGGCGTGAGTGCCGGGCCCGTCAGCAGGACGGTCAGTAGGCGTAGAACCCCGACCCCGTCTTGCGGCCAAGCCTGCCCGCGTCCACCATCCGCTGGAGCAGCGGGGGAGCGGCGTACAGGGGCTCCTTGTACTCCGCGTACATGGAGTCGGCGACCGAGGCCACGGTGTCCAGGCCGATCAGGTCGGCGAGCTTCAGCGGGCCCATCGGGTGGGCGCAGCCCATCTCCATGCCGTTGTCGATGTCCTCGCGGCTGGCGATGCCCGACTCGAACATCCGGATCGCCGAGAGCAGGTACGGGATCAGGAGGGCGTTGACCACGAACCCCGACCGGTCCTGGGCGCGGATCGGGTGCTTGCCGAGCACGTCCTGCACCAGGGCCTCGGCGCGCTTTATCGTCTCGTCGGACGTCGTCAGCGCGGGGATCAGCTCGACGAGCCTCTGCACCGGGGCCGGGTTGAAGAAGTGGATGCCGATGACCTGGTCCGGCCGGGAGGTCGCCACGGCCAGCTTCACCAGCGGGATGGAGGAGGTGTTCGAGGCGAGGATCGCGTCCGGCCGGGTCACCACCTGGTCGAGTACCTGGAAGATCTCGGTCTTGACCTGCTCGTTCTCCACGACGGCCTCGATGACGAGATCGCGGTCGGCGAACTCGCCGAGGTCGGTGGTGAAGCTGAGGCGGCCGAGTGTCTCGTCGCGCTCCTCCTCGGTGATCTTGCCGCGTTCGGCGGCCTTGGAGAGGGAGTTGTGCAGCCGGGTGCGGCCGATCTCCAGCGCCTCGCCGGTGGTCTCGGCCACCTTGACCTCGAGGCCGCTGCGGGCGCACACCTCTGCGATGCCTGCGCCCATTTGGCCACAGCCCACCACTCCGACGCGTGCAATGTCGGCCATAGAGTCCGTCACCTCGTGCCTTTCGCTGATCTCCGTGCGGCAGTTCCCGTTTGATTCCGGTGCCCGCCTCGACCCCACGACGTTACTCCGCGATCCGGCCCCGGTGACCTGCGGGTCGTGCGGTCGCGGGGTGGGCATGATCCGTGTCACGCACCGCAGCCGGAGTGGCACACAAGGGCAGAGAGACGAAAGGTGTAAAAGATGCGGCGATACTGCCGAAGGTCGTTTGTGCTGAGCGCGGCCGCCACGGTGGCCGCCCTGATGACGACGGGTGACGCCGTCGCGGCGCCCCGGCGGCGTGTCCCCCGGCGCCGAGGGGCCAGGGTGGCCGAGCTGCGGGGCGTATGGATCTCCACGGTCGCCAACGTGGACTGGCCGTCGGCGCCGGGCCTGAGCGCGGCGGCTCAGCAGGCGGAGCTGCTGGACCATCTGGACCGGGCCGTCGAGCTCCGGCTGAACGCCGTGATCCTCCAGGTCCGGCCGACCGCGGACGCCCTGTGGCCCTCCCCGTACGAGCCGTGGGCGCAGTACCTCACCGGTGTGCAGGGCAAGGACCCCGGCTGGGACCCGCTGGGTACCGCGGTGCGCGAGGCGCACGCCCGCGGTCTGGAGCTGCACGCCTGGTTCAACCCGTACCGGGTGGCGAACCACACGGACCCCTCACGGCTCGTCGCCGCCCATCCCGCCAGGCTCCACCCGGAATGGGTGCTGCCGTACGGCGGGAAGCTCTACTACAACCCGGGTCTGCCCGAGGTCAGGGAGTTCGTCCAGGACGCGATGCTCGACGCGGTCACCCGCTACGACATCGACGCGGTCCACTGGGACGACTACTTCTACCCCTACCCGGTGGCCGGCCAGGTCTTCGCCGACGACGACGCGTACGCGCGGTACGGGGCGGGCTTCCCCGACCGGGCGGCCTGGCGCCGCGACAACATCGACCGGCTCGTGCGGGAGACCGCCGCACGGATCAAGGAGGTCAAGCCGGGGGTCCGGTTCGGGATCAGCCCCTTCGGGGTGTGGCGCAACGTTGCGACCGATCCGCTCGGCTCGGACACCCGGGCCGGTGTGCAGACGTACGACGACCTCCACGCCGACACCCGGAAGTGGGTGAAGGAGGGCTGGATCGACTACATCTGCCCGCAGCTCTACTGGAACATCGGCCTCGCCGCCGCCGACTACGCCGAACTGCTGCCCTGGTGGGCCGAGACCGTCCGGGGCACCGGCGTCGACCTGTACGCCGGGGAGGCGCTCTACAAAGCAGGCGACCCGGCCCAGCCGGCCGCCTGGCAGGACCCGGCCGAACTCTCCCGCCACCTCGACCTCGCGGCCGCCCACCCGGAGGTGGGCGGCCATGCCTTCTTCTCCGCGAAGCATGTGAAGGCCGACCGGATCGGGGCCATGGCCCGGGTGGTGGCCGATCACTACCAGGTGCGGGTCCGCACCCCGCGCTGAGCGCACGGCCGCGCCGGAGACCCGTGGAGGGTCTCCGGCGCGGGCGCGCGCTACCGGTTCCGGTCCTCGGGGGCGGTGTGCCGGACGACGCTGTCGGGGCCGGGGGCCATGATCGATTCGTGCCCGTCCTTGAAGCGCAGGCGGTACGGGGGGCTGCCCCCGTCGCCGAGCACCTCGATGATCTCTGCGACCCGGTCGTGCTGACCCACGGTCCTGCCGTGTGTCAGCAGCTGGTCGCCCGCGTGTGCCTCCATCTGGAGTGACCTCCTCACGGGTGGCGGTCCATGTCGACAAGTCTATGACTCGATGCCCGCACCGTCTCCTGTGCGCCCGCCGTCCCGCTCCCTCCGCCCCGCGCGCTGGGTGACGGCGATGCACACCAGCACGGCCACGGCCGCCGCGGGAGCCGCCGCGGACACCCGCTCGCCGAGCGCCAGGAACGACCAGACCAGGGTGAGCAGCGGCTGTGCCAGCTGGAGCTGACTGGCCCGCGCGACCCCGATCTCCGCCATTCCGCGGTACCAGACGTACAGGCCGAGGAAGGTGGACCCCGCCGCGACCCAGACCAGTCCGGCGATCCCGTGCGCGGTGAGGTGCACCGGCTCGGAGGGCAGCGCCAGGGCGGTGCCCGCCACGGCGAGCGGGAGGCAGAGGACCAGGGCCCAGCCGATCACCTGCCAGCCCGGCATCACCGAGGCCAGCCTGCCGCCCTCGGTGTACCCCGCCGCACAGACCAGCAGCGCACCGAACAGGTACAGATCCCCGCCGGACAGGGCGCCGCCGCTCTGCTGCACCGTGAAGAGGATCACCACGGCGGCCCCGGCCAGTGCCGCGGCCCAGAACGCGCGGGGCGGGCGGGAGCCGGTGCGCAGTGCCGCGAGGAGGGCGGTCGTCAGGGGCAGCAGGCCGACCACCACGGCCGCGTGCGAGCTCGTGGAGGTCCGCAGGGCGAGCGTCGTCAGCAGGGGGAACCCCACCACGACCCCGCCCGCGACGACCGCGAGACCGCCCCAGTGGCGGCGATCCGGCACCGGGACCCGGCCCGCGAGGAGGAAGCAGCCCGCCAGCAGCGCGGCGAGCAGGCTGCGCAGCGCCACCAGGGACCAGGGGCCGAAGCTCTCCAGCCCCCACACGGTGGACGGGAAGGTCAGCGAGAAGGCGACGACGCCGAGCCCGGCGAGCAGGACGCCGCCACGGTCTGCCCGCCTGTCGACCGCTATCGCACGGAGTGGAATAGCGCTATCCTGTGCTGTCATGAATGAGCGTACCAGTGTGGGGGAACTGGCGGACTCTCTCCGCAATGAGCTGAATCGCTACTCTCCAGGTGGAAAGCTGCCGTCCAGTCGCGCTCTCATCGAACGCTTCCGGGTGAGCCCCGTGACCGTCTCCCGGGCCCTCGCGCAACTCGCCGCCGAAGGTCTGGTCGTGACCCGGCCCGGCTCCGGCGCCTTCCGGGCCGAGCCCCGCACCCACGTCCCCGAACCCGGTGACACCTCCTGGCAGGAGGTCTCGCTCAGCGGCGACAGCGGGCCCGAGGTGGTGCCGCGCACCGTCGACGCCTCCGGGGTCCTGGTGACACTCGCCGCACCGCCGCCCGGAGTCGTCGAATTCAACGGCGGCTACCTCCATCCCTCGCTCCAGCCCGAGCGGGCCATGGCCGCCGCACTGGCCCGGGCCGGCCGCCGTCCCGGAGCGTGGGGGAGGCCGCCCACCGACGGCCTGAGCGAGCTCCGCGCCTGGTTCGCCCGCGAGATCGGCGGCACACTCACCGGCGACGACGTCCTGATCACCGCGGGCGGCCAGAGCGCCCTGGCCACCGCGCTGCGGGCCCTCGCCCCGCCCGGCGCACCCGTGCTCGTCGAATCCCCCACCTATCCGGGCATGCTGGCGGCGGCCCGCGCCACCGGACTGCGGCCGGTACCCGTGCCGGTGGACACCGGAGGCGTACGCCCCGACCTGCTCGCCGAGGCCTTCCGGGCCACCGGGGCGCGGGTGTTCGTCTGCCAGCCGCTCTTCCAGAACCCGACCGGCGCGGTCCTCGCACCGGACCGGCGCGCCCAGGTCGTGCGGACCGCCCGGGAGGCGGGTGCCTTCGTCGTCGAGGACGACTTCGCCCGCCGGCTCGTCCACGAGGACGCCGGACCGCTGCCCGCACCCCTGGTGGCGCACGACCGGGACGGCGTCGTCGTCCACGTCTGCTCCCTCACCAAGGCCACGTCCCCGAGCCTCCGCGTCGGCGCGCTGGCCGCCCGCGGACCCGTCCTGGAACGCCTGCGCGCCATCCAGGTCGTCGACAGCTTCTTCGTGCCCCGACCGCTCCAGGAGGCCGCGCTCGAACTCGTCGGATCCCCCGCCTGGGGGCGCCATCTGCGCGCCGTGGCCGCCGAACTCGCCGGCCGACGCACCGCGATCACCGTCGCGGTCCGCAGCCGGCTGCCCGAACTCACCCTCCCCCACGTGCCGTCGGGCGGCGGCAGCCTCTGGCTCCGGCTCCCGGGGCCCGGGGCCGACGAGCCCGCCCTGGTCTCCGCGGCCCTGCGGGCCGGTGTCGCCGTCGCACCCGGCCGCCCGTACCACTGCGCCGAACCCCCGGCCGGTCACATCCGGCTGAGCTTCGCCGCGGTCGCCGGACCTGCCGAGATCGCCGAGGGCGTCCACCGGCTGCGCACCGCCTGCGACGAGGTGTCCGGCCGCCCGGCCCCGGCCGATAACCTGCGCGCATGAGCGATACCGACGCCTTCGAGCAGCGCTACGAGATCTCCAGCGACCCGTCCCGGCTGGACCCCGCCCGCATTCACCACTGGCTCTCCACGGACGCCTACTGGGCCCTCGGCCGCAGCCGTGAGCACCAGGACCGCGCGATAGCCGGCTCCCTCAACTTCGGCGCGTACGACCGCGCGTCCGGTGAACAGCTCGCCTACGCCCGGGTGGTGACCGACCATGCCACCTTCGCCTGGCTCTGCGACGTGTACGTCGACCGGCCGGCCCGCGGTCTCGGCCTCGGCACCCGGCTGGTCACCGCGGTCCGGGACCTGCTGGCCCCGACGGGCGTGTACAGGTTCCTCCTGGCCACGGAAGACGCCCACGGGGTGTACGCCGAGGTCGGCTTCCAGCCGCTCGAAGCCCCCGCGAAGTGGATGTGCCTCCAGCTGGGCTGATCCGGAAGACGACCGCCGTGCCGCCCTCTTGACCGGCGCGGCGGTCGGCTCCACGATCGCGCCCATGAGTGTTCGCGTCTCACTGGTCGCCGCAGCACGCAGTTCCGCCCTGCTCGCCGAGCGCTTCGACGACGACCGGCCGCTCGACCACACGGGCCGGCACGAGGTGCGGCTCGCCGCGCACGCCCTGGTCCCACTCGCCGCCGCCGAACTGCGCTACTGCTCGCCCACGCCCCGCAGCCGCGCCACCGGTGACGCGCTCGGCTTCGCGCCCATGGCCCAGCCCGCCCTGCGCGACTGCGACATGGGCCGCTGGCGCGGCCTGACCCTCGCCGATGTCGCCGCCCGCGAACCGGCCTCCGTCGACGCCTGGCTCGCCGACCCCCGCTCCGCCCCGCACGGCGGCGAACCGCTGCTCGCCTTCATCTCGCGGATAGGGGGCTGGCTCGACACCCGCCCCGCCTGTGACGGCTTCATCGTCGCCGTCGCCGAACCCGCCGTCGTCCGCGCCGCCCTCGTCTACGCCCTGAAGGCCCCGCCGTCGGCGTACTGGAACGTGGACGTCCGCCCGCTCTCGACCATCACGCTCACCGGCCTGCGGGGCCGCTGGAGCCTGAGCCTCGAAGCGCTTCCCCGCTGATCGGTGGCGGCCCTGACCGAAGGAACCGCGCGTACGGCACCTTCCCGCCGGTCCGACCAGTCGGTACGGTGCGTACTCCCGAGGCGAGGAGCGAGAACCGTGCCGCATATCCATGGCCACTGCGACGACCGGTTCGCGGCGGTGCGCGACGCCTTCGCGGCGAACTTCGCGGAGCGCGACGAACTGGGCGCGGCCGTCACCGTCCTCCTCGACGGTTCCCCCGTGGTGGATCTCTGGGGCGGCTGGGCGGACAAGGACCGGACCCGCCCGTGGGAACGGGACACCGTGGTCAACGTCTGGTCCACGACCAAGGGCCCGACCGCGCTCTGCGCCCACGTCCTCGCCGACCGCGGCCTCCTCGACCTGGACGCCCCCGTCGCCGTGTACTGGCCCGAATTCGCCGCCGCGGGCAAGGGATCCGTACGCGTACGCCATCTGCTCTCGCACCGGTCGGGCCTGGCCGGCCTGCGGGATCCGCACACCCTGGCCGAGCTGTACGACTGGGAGCTGACCACCGCCCGTCTCGCGGCGACCACGCCGTGGTGGGAGCCGGGCACCCGCTCCGGGTACCACGCGATCACGTACGGCTTCCTCGTCGGCGAGGTCGTCCGCCGCATCACCGGCCTGCTGCCCGGGGAGTTCCTGCGCCAGGAGATCACCGGGCCCCTGGACATCGACTTCACCGTCGGCCTCCCGGAGAAGGACGTTGGCCGGGTCGCCGAGCTCGTCCAGCCCAGGACCGACGCCCGCGAACAGGCCGCCCTCCTCGCCCGGATGGAACCGGTGGCCATCGCCTCGATCCTCAACCCCGTCACGGGCACGGCCGCCGCCAACACCCCCGAGTGGCGGGCCGCCGAGATCCCCGCCGCCAACGGTCACGGCACCGCCCGCGCCGTCGCCGCGCTCTACGGCATCGTCGCCGGACGCGGCAGCCTCCACGGCCGGCGCGTCCTGTCCGAGGAGGCTGCCGAACGGATCCGCGAAGGACAGGGCAGCTGCCGGGACCTGGTGCTCGGCGCGGGCTTCACCCATGACACCGAGCTGGGCCTCGGCCTCTGGCTGAGCGGCCCCAACGGCTCGTACGGCCCCAACCCGCGCGCGGTGGGCCACGACGGGGCGGGCGGTTCCTGCGGCCTGGCCGACCCCGAGGCCGGGGTGTCACTCGGATACGTCATGAACCGCATGGGCCCGAACATCGCCGACGACCCACGCAAGATGGCCCTGATCGACGCCCTGTACGAAGCCCTCCCGCCCGTTCGCTAACCGGCCGGGCGCACCGGGCCCCGACTCGTACGCGAACACGGCGGCCTGGGTGCGTCGCCCGCCGGTCGGCTAAGGGCGGCGGGGCTTGCCGCGCTTGCCGCCGCCGGACGCGCCGCGGGGGTTCTTGCCGCCCACAGCCTTGCCGCCGGCGGGCTTGCGCGGTGCGCCGCCCCCCTTACGCTCCGGGCGCTTGGCCTTCGGCTGCGGGGGAGTCGGGGCCCGCCCGCGGGTGCTGTTGACCGTGCGCCCGCGGACGATCCCGATGAACTCCTCCACCAGGTCGGTGGTCTTCTCCTCCGGCCACGACAGCGCGATGCGCGACTCGGGGACGTCCGAGAGCGGCCGGTAGGTGAGGTCCTTGCGGTGATACAGACGGGCCAGCGACTGGGGGACGACGAGCAGCCCCACCCCCGCGGCCACCAGCTCGACGGCGTCCTCCGTCGTCGCGGGGCGCTCCAGCGCGGGCAGGCCCGGCGGGCGGTCCCACTCCAGGGTGTCGTCGAGGGGGTGCAGCACGATCTCGTCGGCGAGATCGGCGGCCGACACCTCGTCGACGGCTGCCACGAGGTGGTCCTTGGGGACCACGACGACCGTCGTCTCGGTGTAGAGGGGGATGGCGCTGAGACCCGTACGGTCGACCGGGAGGCGCACGAAGCCGGCGTCGGCGCCGCCGCCGCGCAGCATGGCGGCCGCCCCGGCGGCGGGTACGCCCACGAGGGTCAGCGGGATTCCGGGCAGCCGTTCGTTCCAGATCCGTACCCACTTGGTCGGGGTCACGCCCGGGACGTAGGCGAGCCGGAACGGAGGAGGGGTTTCCGGGCCTGTCACTCCGCCAGGTTACCGGGCGTGGTCGGAGGGGGCGCACATGCTCGATACCCTTGACACCATGACGTCGCACCAGACCACCCAGACCATGAAGCCCGCCACCGCGGCGAAGAAGCTGGGTGTGTACCTCGAAGCCACCCCCGCCGAGTTCCAGGAGGGCGTCGTCTCGCGCGGCGAGCTGAACGCGCTGCAGGCCGACCCGCCCGCGTGGCTGCAGGAGCTGCGGCGCACCGGCCCGCACCCCAGGCCGGTGGTCGCGGCCAAGCTGGGCATCTCCATCGCCGGCCTCGCCCGCGGCGGAGTCACCGAGCCCCTGACCACCGAGCAGATCGACGAGCTCAAGAAGGACAGCCCCGAGTGGCTGCAGAAGGAGCGCGCCACCCAGGCCGAGGTCCGCAAGGAAGCGGTGCGCATCAAGGAGAAGAACGCGGCCCGCGCCGAGCAGTCCGGCGACACCCCTTCCTGACACGCTCCGGGTCAACGCCCGGCCCGGCCGTCGGGGAGAGGGGCGCAGACGCAGCCCTCAGCCGGCCGCCGACTCCGTGCGGCGTCTCTTCGACGCCCAGCTCCACAGGCGCATCGCCGCCGGAAGGCAGGTCCCCCGCGCGCCCGCCGCGCGTACGGACCACCTCGGCGAACAGCGTGCCCGGAACGCAGCCGCGAACAGCGCCGGGCCGAGAGAGCCGCCCGTACGCCTTCAGGCCCGCACGCCCCGCCCCGGCGGGAAAGCCGCGCCGGGCGCGGTCGCGTTCAGGGCCGCGGCGCCTGCGTCCCCGCCCCCGTCAGGTGGACGACCGTCCTGTCCCCGCCTCGCGGCGTCCGACAGGCAGTGACCGAGCCGGTACCTCCGCATGCCTGGACGCCGGCCGGGGGCGGCGTGCGCGGGCGCACGAGCCAACTCCCGCAGAGCGAAAATCCTTTGCATAAAAGTGCATAGCTGCGTATAGTCATGCCATCGACGAGGAGGATATCGATGGTGGTACGTGCGGCAGTGGCAGGGGCGAGCGGATACGCCGGCGGGGAACTGCTCCGTCTGCTCCTCACCCACCCCAGGGTCGAGATCGGTGCCCTCACCGGCCACTCCAACGCGGGGCAGAAGCTCGGCGCGCTCCAACCGCACCTGAGGCCGCTCGCGGACCGGGTGCTCCGGCCGACCACGGCGGAGGTCCTCGCCGGGCACGACGTCGTCTTCCTGGCCCTGCCCCACGGGCAGTCCGCCGCCGTCGCCGAGCAGCTCGGCGACGACGTGCTCGTCGTCGACATGGGCGCCGACTTCCGGCTGAAGGACGCCGCCGACTGGGAGAAGTTCTACGGATCGCCGCACGCCGGCACCTGGCCCTACGGCCTCCCTGAGCTGCCCGGTGCCCGCGCCGCGCTGGCGGGGACCAAGCGCATCGCGGTCCCCGGGTGCTACCCGACCGCCGTCTCCCTCGCCCTCTTCCCGGCGTACGAGGCGGGCCTGGCCGAGCCCGAGGCCGTCGTCGTCGCCGCGTCCGGAACCTCCGGTGCGGGCAAGGCGGCCAAGCCGCACCTGCTCGGCTCCGAGGTCATGGGCAACATGTCCCCGTACGGCGTCGGCGGTGTCCACCGGCACACGCCCGAGATGATCCAGAACCTCGGCGCCGCCGCCGGCGAGCCGGTCACCGTGTCCTTCACGCCGACCCTCGCGCCCATGCCCCGCGGCATCCTCGCCACGTGCAGCGCGAAGGCGAAGCCGGGCGTGAGCGCCGAATCGCTCCGCGCCGTCTACGAGAAGGCCTTCGCGGACGAGCCGTTCGTCGATCTGCTGCCCGAGGGCCAGTGGCCCTCCACCGCCGCCGTGTACGGATCCAACGCCGTCCAGGTCCAGGTCGCCCACGACGTGGCAGCCGGCCGGATCATCGTGATCAGCGCCATCGACAACCTCGCCAAGGGCACCGCGTCCGGCGCCCTGCAGAGCATGAACATCGCCCTCGGACTTCCCGAGGACACGGGTCTTTCCACGATCGGAGTCGCACCGTGAGCGTCACGGCAGCCAAGGGATTCACGGCGGCGGGCATCGCCGCCGGGATCAAGGAGAGCGGCGGACCGGACCTGGCCCTCGTGGTCAACAGCGGGCCCCGCCGCGCCGCCGCGGGCGTCTTCACCTCCAACCGCGTCAAGGCGGCACCCGTCCTCTGGTCGGAGCAGGTCCTCAAGGGCGGCGAAGTGACCGCCGTCGTGCTCAACTCCGGTGGTGCCAACGCCTGTACGGGCCCGCGGGGCTTCCAGGACACCCACGCCACCGCCGAGAAGGCCGCCGAGGTCCTCACCGGCCACAGCGCGGGTGAGATCGCGGTCGCGTCGACCGGGCTCATCGGTCTGCCGCTCCCGATGGACAAGCTGCTGCCCGGTATCGAGAAGGCCGCCGCCGCCCTCAGCGAGCACGGCGGAGAGCGTGCCGCCCTCGCCATCAAGACCACCGACACCGTGCACAAGACGGCCGTCGCGGGCGGTGAGGGATGGACCGTCGGCGGGATGGCCAAGGGCGCGGGCATGCTCGCGCCCGGCCTCGCCACCATGCTGGTCGTCCTCACCACCGACGCCGACGTCGAGGCCCCCGCCCTCGACGCCGCACTGCGCGACGCCACCCGCACCACCTTCGACCGGGTCGACTCGGACGGCTGCATGTCGACCAACGACACCGTGCTGCTGCTCGCCTCGGGCGCCGCCGGGATCACCCCGCAGCAGGGGGAGTTCGCCGAAGCCGTGCGGACCGTCTGCGCGGACCTCGCCCGTCAGCTGATCGGTGACGCCGAGGGCTCGACCAAGGACATCCGTATCGAGGTCGTGGGCGCGGCCACCGAGGACGACGCCGTCGAGGTGGGCCGCAGCATCGCCCGCAACAACCTCCTCAAATGCGCCATCCACGGCGAGGACCCCAACTGGGGCCGCGTGCTCTCCGCGATCGGCACCACGAAGGCCGCCTTCGACCCGGACCGGCTCAACGTGGCCATCAACGACGTCTGGGTCTGCAGGAACGGCAGCGTCGGCGAGGACCGCGCGCTCGTCGACATGCGCTACCGGGAGGTCCGGATCACCGCCGACCTCGCCGAGGGCAGCGAGGCGGCCGTCATCTGGGCCAACGACCTCACCGCCGAGTACGTCCACGAGAACAGCGCGTACAGCTCATGAGCGCCGCGAGGAAGCACACCGCGCTGCCGAAGGCACAGATCCTGATCGAGGCACTGCCCTGGCTGACCCGCCACAACGGCAAGACCGTCGTCATCAAGTTCGGCGGCAACGCCATGATCGACGAGGAGCTGAAGGCCGCCTTCGCCCAGGACGTCGTCTTCCTGCGGCACGCCGGCCTCAAGCCCGTCGTCGTGCACGGCGGCGGCCCGCAGATCAGTGCCCAGCTCGACAAGCAGGGCCTGGTCAGCGAGTTCAAGGCCGGTCTCCGCGTCACCACGCCCGAGGCGATGGACGTCGTACGGATGGTGCTGGCCGGACAGGTCCAGCGCGAGCTTGTCGGCCTGCTCAACCAGCACGGCCCGCTCGCCGTCGGCATGACCGGCGAGGACGCCCACACCATCACCGCCACCCAGCACCGCCCGATGATCGACGGCGAGTCGGTCGACATCGGCCGCGTCGGCGAGATCACCGCCATCGAGACCGGGGCCATCCAGGCGCTGCTCGACGACGGCCGGATCCCGGTCATCTCCTCCATCGCCCGCTCGGCCGAGGACAACCACGTCTACAACGTCAACGCCGACACCGCCGCCGCCGCACTCGCCGCCGCGCTGAACGCCGAGACGCTGATGGTCCTCACCGATGTCGAAGGCCTCTACGAGGACTGGCCCAACAGCGACGACGTGATCAGCCGCCTCACCGCCACCCAGCTGGAGAAGCTGCTGCCCGACCTGTCCAGCGGCATGGTCCCCAAGATGCAGGGCTGCCTGCACGCCGTACGCAACGGGGTCGAGACGGCCCGCGTCATCGACGGCCGGGTCCAGCACTCGATCCTGCTGGAGATCTTCACCGACGAGGGAATCGGCACGATGGTCGTGCCCGACGCACGGACCGCCCAGGGGGAGTCATGAGCAACCAGGAGTTCTCGCGGCGCTGGCAGGGCGCGCTGATGGACAACTACGGCACGCCGCAGCTGTCCCTGGTGCGCGGCGCCGGTGCCCGGGTGTGGGACGCGGACGGCACCGAGTACCTCGACTTCGTCGGCGGGATCGCGGTGAACGCCCTCGGCCACGCCCACCCGGCCGTCGTCGAGGCCGTCTCCCGCCAGATCGGCTCCCTCGGCCACGTCTCCAACCTCTTCATCGCCGAACCGCCCCTCGCGCTCGCCGAGCGGCTGCTCCAGCTCTTCGGCCGCACGGGCCGGGTCTACTTCTCCAACTCCGGCGCCGAGGCCAACGAGGCCGCCTTCAAGATCGGCCGGCTCACCGGGCGCGGCCACATGGTCGCCACCGACGGCGGCTTCCACGGCCGGACCATGGGCGCGCTCGCCCTGACCGGCCAGCCCAAGAAGCGCGAGGGCTTCCTGCCGCTGCCCGGCGACGTCACCCACGTGCCGTACGGCGACGCCGAGGCGCTCCGGGCCGCGGTGACCACCGGCACGGCGCTGCTGATCATCGAGCCCGTACAGGGCGAGAACGGCGTGGTCGTCCCGCCCAAGGGTTATCTGGAGGCCGCCCGGGAGATCACCCGGGCGACCGGCACGCTGCTGGTCCTGGACGAGGTGCAGACCGGGATCGGCCGCTGCGGCCACTGGTTCGAGCACCAGGCCCACCAGGGCGTCGAGCCCGACCTCGTCACGCTCGCGAAGGGCCTCGGCGGCGGACTGCCGATCGGCGCCACCGTGGCGTTCGGCGCGGCGGCCGACCTGCTGGAGCCGGGGCAGCACGGCACGACGTTCGGCGGCAACCCCGTCGCCTGCGCCGCCGGTCTCGCCGTCCTGGACACCCTCGCCGCAGACGGTGCCCTCGACAACGTGAAGCGGCTCGGCGAGAAGATCAGGGACGGCGTGCAGGGCCTGGGGCACCCACTGGTCTCCCACGTCCGCGGCTCCGGTCTGCTGCTGGGTATCGTGCTCACCGGGCCCCTCGCACCGCAGGTGCAGCAGGCGGCCCAGGGAGCCGGACTCCTGGTGAACGCGCCCGCCCCCGATGTCGTACGGCTCATGCCACCGCTGATCATCGGTGACGCCGAGGTGGACGCGTTCCTGCGGATTCTGCCGGGAGCTCTCGACGCGGCTCACGGGGACGGACGACCCGCAGAGTGACGATCCGGAGATTGAGGCGACGACGATGACCGAGGCGCAGGAATCCGAGCACGGCGGACCGTCGGTGCCACAGACCCGCACGGCACGCCACCGCAGGATCGTGGACATCCTGAACCGTCAGCCGGTGCGTTCGCAGAGCCAGTTGGCCAAGCTCCTCGCCGACGACGGGCTGAGCGTCACCCAGGCCACGCTCTCCCGCGACCTGGACGAGCTCGGCGCGGTGAAGATCCGCAACACCGGTGGCGAGCTGATCTACGCGGTGCCCAGCGAGGGCGGCTTCCGTACCCCGCAGGCACCGCTCGGCGGGTCGGCGAAGGAGGAGCGGATGCGCAGGCTCTCCGCCGAGCTGCTCATCTCCGCGGAGGCCTCGGCCAACCTGGTGGTGCTGCGTACGCCGCCGGGAGCCGCCCAGTTCCTCGCCTCGGCCATCGACCAGGCCGAACTCCGCGCGATCCTCGGCACGATCGCGGGCGACGACACGCTGATGCTGATCAGCCGCGACCCGAACGGCGGCCAGGCCCTGGCCGACCACCTGCTGCGGCTCGCCCAGAACGACCGCTGAGCGCGCCCGTCAGTAGCGCGTGATCGCGGTCGGGCCGGACTCGGTCCCGACCGCGATGTGCGGCCGCCGGGCCGGGTCCGCC
The DNA here is from genome assembly GCF_040638585.1 of Streptomyces sp. NPDC025273. Classification (NCBI taxonomy): domain Bacteria; kingdom Bacillati; phylum Actinomycetota; class Actinomycetes; order Kitasatosporales; family Streptomycetaceae; genus Streptomyces; species Streptomyces sp. NPDC025273. The sequence continues at coordinate 187,448 of NZ_JBEZYP010000009.1, read as the reverse complement.
CAGATGAGGATCCGGTCCATGACGGCGGCCGGCACGGAGACGCAACCGGCGGTCGCCCCCTTGCCGTTGACGTGCAGGAAGATCCCGGCGCCCCGGCCCCGGACCGGCCGGTCGTAGTTGAAGCCGATCACGAGCGCGCGGGCGTACTGCGTGCGGTACGCGACCAGGTGCTCGGCCTCACCCGCCCGGCAGTGCGCCGGGCGCGGCTCCACCCAGCGGTTGTACGCACGGGACGCGTTGTCCTGGCACCACCACGAACGGTCGTTGACCCGGCGGTACGGATAGCGGGTCCCGGCCGGGGCGGCCGCGGTGCCGAAGGCGTACGGCAGGTCGTACAGGCCGGTGGGCGTGGTGTCCGTGCCCTGCGTACGGGTGGCGCCCTCGGCCAGGCCGTTCGCGCCGAAACGGGCCGGGGCCGAACCCGCCGCCACCCACGCCCCCCGCCGCCGGTCCCACCAGGTGATCGTGCCCGTGGTGGAGTCCGGGCCGGGGGCCTCGGCGGTGATCAGCTGGCTGCCGCCGCCCGTGTCGGCCAGCCGGTCCGGGAGGGGCGGCGGGTCCGCCGGCCGCGCCGCGAGCGATGCCAGCACGAGCAGAACCGACGCGGTCACCAGAGATCTGCGCATGCTCCGGACCGTACGGCCCGTGCCGGAACCGCCCCACCGCGCCTGCTCCGTACGGCCCAGCGCCTCACCCCCCGGACGCCGGCGCGGGCAGGCCGGGCAGCGGCAGGGGGAGACCCGGCAGTCCGTCGATGCTGGTGGCGATGTCCTCCTTCTTCCCGAAGTACGCGCTCAGGCTCGCGTCGTCCTCGCGCCGGAAGCGGTCGGCGTGCAGGGTCCGGTCCTCGTCGTACGCCATGAAGGGCACTCCGTATCCGCAGGTGTCGCGGATCAGTCCGGCCGTCACGACGATGATCGCGCGCAGCCCGTGCGACGTGGGGTCGACCGCGGGGAAGTGGCCGAGGAGGGCGGGGAACCGGGGGTCGTCACGGAAGACCGGCTCACCGCGGCCGTGCACCCGGACGATGTTCGGCGGCCCCTGGAAGGCGCACCACATCAGGGTGATGCGGCCGTTCTCACGGAGATGGGCGATGGTCTCCGCATTGCTCCCGGCGAAGTCCAGGTAGGCCACGGTCTGTTCGTCGAGGACGGCGAACGAACCGCTGACGCCCTTGGGCGAGAGGTTGACCGTGCCGTCGGCGTCCAGGGGCGAGGTGGCGGTGAAGAAGACGTGCTGCTCCTCGATGAAGGTGCGCAGCCGTCCGTCAATACGCTCGTACGTTTTTCCCATGGGGTGCAGTCTCCGTCGGTGAACGCCCTTGCGGGTAGTGCGTTTCAGCCACTGGAACCGGCGGGCGGCAGAGGCTCGTAGCGGGCGCGCTGTGCCTCGTGGGCGACCTCGGGGTCCTCGTCCTCCTCCAGCTCGGCCAGCACGCGTTTGCGCAGGGCGAGGCTGTGGGCGCAGAGCAGGCGCAGGCCGGACCGCCGCACGTGCCGGGGGCGGCCCGGGGCCACCAGGGCGGTCAGCCATTCCTCGGGGACGAGCAGGACGTACGGCACGAGCGCCGTGCGGGCGGTGCGCACGACCGGTGGGTGCGGATCGTCCATGGCGGCCATGAGCTCGTCGGGGGAGACCGCGTCCCGCATGCGCAGCGCGGCCAGTGCCGCGGCCCGCACCCGGCCTTCCGGGTGTGCCGCCAGTGGCCTCAGCAGGGCCGCCGCATCCGGCGCTCCGGACTCGGCCAGGCCGAACAGCGCCCCCGGCGAGAGGCCGGGCGCGACGGGGTCCGCGCACAGCGCCCGGTAGAGGTCCTGCGTGTCCTGGCCCTCCAGCCGCAGGACCAGGCGGGCGGCGGAACGCACCCTGGCCGACGGGTCCGCCAGGTGGAACGCGGCTTCCCCGCCACGGCCCGCCCGGTGCAGCGCCGTCACCGCGGAGGACCGTGCCACGGCGGAGGGGGCGGCGAGCAGGGGGTCCAGGAGCCGTTCCGGGTCACCTGCCGAGACCCTGGCCAGCAACGCGCCGGTGCACAGGTGGCGGACGGCCCGGTCCGGGGCGGTGAGGGCGAGCTCGGTGAGCCCGGCGGGTGTGAGGAGCCCCCGCTCCAGCGACAGCCGCGCCCCGAGGATCCGGACCCGGGCCAGCGGGCTCGCGCAGAGCCGGGACGGGAGCGCGGACGGCAGGGGTTCGGCCGCGGCCAGCACCCGCTCCAGGGCCCAGCCGCCGTGCGGGCGCAGGCTCAGACGCAGGGCCAGGGGAACCAGCTCCGCCGCCGCTGTCCCCGGTCCGTCCAGGGCCGTCCCCAGTACCCGGCGGGCACGCTCCCGTACCCGTGGCCGGGAGTCGGCGCAGCGGACCAGCAACAGGGGAAGGAGAGCCGGCCGTCCCGGAGCGAAGGCCAGCGCGGCCTCCCTTGCCTGCCAGCGGTCGTGGCAGAGGACGAGTGCGGTCTCCGCCTCGGAGGGCGGGAACCGCGACCAGGTGACGTCGTGGGCCTCCTCGTCCCAGCGGGGAGCGGCGGCCCAGTCGACCGACCCGTGCCCGTCGGCGTGCCGCTCCCGGAGCAGGGAGCGCAGCGGCCCGACCCCCCTGCGCCGCGCGGTCGCCGAGGGTATCCGCCGGTCGAGGTCCACCCAGGCCTCCGGGTCGGCCGTGTCCAGGGCGGTGGCCAGGGGCTTGCCCAGGAGGAGACGGTCCTGGGGCGGGAGGTACAGCGTGGGGGACAGGGGGACGAGGTTCCGCATGGGTCCAGCCTAGGGTTGGCACACCGCTGTGACCAGCATCTTTGACAAACCATACAGAGGAATGCATAGTTATGCCTTGTCCTCGAGGATCGCGGCCGGGCGCGGCCTCGTCCGATCCGCGGCGTCACCACCGCCTCCCCTCCGTACGCGTGCGGGGAGGCGGTCGCACACCCACCCCTTGCACTCCCGAGGAGCACGCAGTGAGCAACGGCAACGGCAACAGCGACGTACGCCTCTGGGGCGGCCGTTTCGCCGACGGCCCCGCCGAGGCGCTGGCCAAGCTGTCCGCCTCCGTCCACTTCGACTGGCGGCTCGCCCCGTACGACATCGCCGGCTCCCGTGCCCACGCGCGCGTGCTCAACAAGGCGGGCCTGCTCACCGAGGACGAGCTGACCCGCATGATCGCCGGACTCGACGCGCTCGAAGCCGCCGTCGCCGACGGTTCGTTCACCGGCACCCTCGCGGACGAGGACGTCCACACCGCGCTGGAGCGCGGTCTCCTGGAGCGCCTCGGCCCGGACCTCGGCGGCAAGCTGCGGGCCGGCCGGTCCCGCAACGACCAGGTCGCCACGCTCTTCCGGATGTACCTGCGCGATCACGCCCGGATCATCGGCGGACTGATCGCCGAGCTCCAGGACGCTCTGGTCGGGCTCGCCGAGGCGCACGCGGACGTGGCCATGCCGGGCCGCACGCACCTCCAGCACGCCCAGCCCGTCCTGTTCGCCCACCACGTCCTGGCCCATGTGCAGCCTCTGATCCGGGACGCCGAGCGGCTGCGGCAGTGGGACGAGCGGACCGCCGTGTCCCCGTACGGTTCCGGAGCGCTGGCCGGGTCGTCCCTCGGGCTCGACCCGGAGGCCGTCGCGGCCGACCTCGGCTTCGAGCACGGCTCCGTCGCCAACTCCATCGACGGCACCGCGTCCCGGGACTTCGTGGCCGAGTTCGCGTTCATCACCGCGATGATCGGCGTCAACCTCTCCCGGATCGCGGAGGAGGTCATCATCTGGAACACGAAGGAGTTCTCCTTCGTCACCCTGCACGACGCCTTCTCCACCGGCTCCTCGATCATGCCGCAGAAGAAGAACCCGGACGTCGCCGAGCTCGCCCGCGGCAAGTCCGGACGTCTCATCGGCAATCTGACCGGGCTGATGGCGACGCTCAAGGCCCTCCCGCTCGCGTACAACCGCGACCTGCAGGAGGACAAGGAGCCCGTCTTCGACTCCTGTGACCAGCTGGAGGTCCTGCTTCCCGCCTTCACCGGCATGATGGCCACGCTCACCGTCCACCGGGAGCGCATGGAGGAGCTGGCCCCGGCCGGCTTCTCGCTCGCCACGGACATCGCCGAGTGGCTGGTCAGGCAGGGCGTCCCGTTCCGGGTGGCCCACGAGGTCGCGGGCGAGTGCGTCAAGGTGTGCGAGCAGCAGGGCATCGAGCTCGACGAGCTGACGGACGAGCAGTTCGCCAGGATCTCCGAGCACCTCACCCCCGAGGTGCGCACGGTGCTCGACGTGCCCGGCGCGCTGGCCTCCCGCAACGGCCGCGGCGGCACGGCGCCGTCGGCCGTCGCCGTCCAGCTGGCCGAGGTGAAGGCCGACCTGGTGACGCAGCACGCCTGGGCGACCGCGCGGCGGTGATTCGCGGGCATCGCGGGCTACGTTGACGGGAAGGCGTTCGGAACCGACCCAGAGGAGCCCGCGATGCCCTTCGCCCGCCTGAACCGAGCGACTACCCCGACCGCCCACATCGGGCTGGGCCTGGCCGCCGTAGGCAGGCCCGGCTACATCAATCTGCACCGCGTCCGGGACCTCCCGGCCGGCCGCAGCGCGGACGCGCTGCGCGCCCGCACCCATGAACTCCTGGACGCGGCCTACGCGCAGGGTGTCCGCTACTTCGACACCGCCCGCTCCTACGGCCGTGCCGAGGAGTTCCTCGCCGACTGGCTGACGGCCCGCCCCGACGCGACGGACGTGGTCGTCGGCAGCAAGTGGGGCTACACCTACACCGCCGACTGGCGCGTCGACGCCGAGGACCACGAGGTGAAGGACCACAGCCTGGCCACGTTCGAGCGGCAGCGGGCGGAGACGGCCGGACTGCTCGGTGAACGGCTCGACCTCTACCAGATCCACTCGGTGACGGCCGACAGCCCGGCGCTGGGCGACAAGGACCTGCACGCACGTCTGGCCGGGCTGGCCGCGGAGGGCACCACCGTCGGGATCTCCACGAGCGGCCCCGCCCAGGCCGACGCCATCCGGGCCGCCCTGGCCGTGACGGTGGACGGCGAGCCCCTCTTCCGTACCGTCCAGGCCACCTACAACGCCCTGGAGACCTCCGCGGGACCGGCACTCGCCGAGGCGCACGACGCCGGGCTCACCGTCATCGTCAAGGAGGCCATGGCCAACGGCAGGCTCGCCGGCTCCGAAGCTCCCGCCGTCGTCCAGGAGATCGCCGCCGATGCGGAACTGGGCGCGGACGCCGTCGCCCTGGCCTTCGTGCTCCGCCGGCCGTGGGCGGGCGTCGTCCTGTCCGGGGCGGCCACCGTCACCCAGCTCGCCGGCAATCTGCACGCCCCCCTCCTCGACCTGGACGCGGACCGGCTGGACCGGCTGGACCGGCTGGACGCACTGGTGGAGGAACCGGAGGCGTACTGGCGGCACCGCTCCTCGCTGCCCTGGAGCTGAGTCCGGCTCACGCCCAGGCGGCGAGTGCGTCGAAGTCCGCCCGCACCAGGCCCACCCGGGGGTCGACCGGACGCAGCAGCGCCCGCCCCGGGTGGTGTCCCGCCACCCAGCCCGTGTCGAGGTCCGTGATCTCGTCGTCCACCCAGGCGAACGGTCTCCCGGCCGCGTACTCGACGACGTACCTCGTCTTCCAGTACGTCCCGTCCCCGGTGTCGGCGTGCATCGCCGGCCAGTCGACGTACGGCAGCGGCGGCAGGCCCAGGTGCGGGCCGATCCACTCGTTGGCCTCGTTCTTCCAGGTGGTCGCCCAGACGAGTGCGTACCGGTCGGTGAGGGCCAGCAGCTCGTCACCGTGTCCCGGGTTGAGCAGGACCGGCAGCGCCGGCCCCGCCGTCCACCCCGTCGGCCGCATGCGGTGCCGCCGGTAGCCCTCCGGCGGCCGGCGACGGGACAGCGCCACGTACGGATTGAGCGGGCCGTCGATGTCGATCAGCAGCAGCGGCTTCATCGCCTCATGGTGCCCGCCGCCACTCTCCGACGGGACGGGACGGGACGGGACGGCGTCGGGTGTCCGGCCGCCGTGAACCGCAGCGAATGAGACGATTACGTATCACCTGAGATATGTTCGTCTCATGACTCTCGACCGTGAGCAGGTGCTGCGCAGCGCCGCCGCCCTGCTGACCCGCAGATCCACCGCGACCATGGACGAGGTCGCCAGAGCCGCAGGCATCGGCCGTGCCACCCTGCACCGTCACTTCGCCGGGCGCGACGCCCTGGTCAGGGCTCTGGAAGACCTCGGTATCCAGGAATTCGAGGCGGCGCTGGACACCGCGGCCCTCGACGAGGGAACCGCGGAGGAAGGCCTGCGGCGGCTCGTCGCCGCCGTCGAGCCGAGTGCCGGGCTGCTGTCCTTCCTCGTCACCGAGAACCAGCTCTTCGAGGGCGACCAGGTGAACGACGGCTGGGACCGGCTCGACGCGCGGGTCTCCGCCTTCTTCAGGCGCGGACAGGAACGTGGCGAATTCCGGATCGACCTCACTCCCGCCTGGCTGACCGAGGCCCTGTACGGGCTGATCGGCACCGGAGCGTGGGCCGTGCAGGTCGGGCGGGTCGCCGGACAGGACTTCCAGTACATGATCGTCGAGTTGCTGCTCGGCGGAGCACGCCGGAGCGTGGAGAAATGAGCAGTACCCACGAGCAGGCCGACACCTCGGACGACCTGTACCACCCGGGCCGGTGGATCGCCCTCACCGTCCTCGTCCTGGCCGTTCTGCTGGTGGCCGTCGACGCCACCGTCCTCGGCCTGGCGACCCCCTTCCTCAGCGAGGACCTCGAACCGACCGGCACCCAGCTGCTCTGGATCGGAGACGTCTACTCCTTCGTCATCGCAGGACTCCTGGTCTCCATGGGCAGCCTCGGGGACCGCATCGGCCGCAAGAGGCTGCTGCTGTGCGGTGCCGTCGCGTTCGGTGGCGTCTCGGTCCTCAACGCCTACGCGAACAGCCCCGAGATGATGATCGTGGCCCGGGCCCTGCTGGGCGTCGCGGGCGCCACCCTCATGCCGTCCACCCTCGCGCTGATCCGCAACCTCTTCCACGATCCGCGCGAGCGCAGCCTCGCCATCGGCATCTGGGGCGCCATGGCCTCCGCCGGCGCCGCGGTCGGCCCCGTCGTCGGCGGTGTCCTCCTGGAGCACTTCTGGTGGGGCTCCGTCTTCCTGATCAACCTGCCCGTCATGGCGGTGCTCGTGGCCGTCGGCATCAAGATGATCCCGGAGTCCAAGGACCCCGCCCCCGGGCCCTGGGACCTCCCCAGCGTCGGTCTCTCCCTCGTCGGCATGATCGGCGTCGTGTACGCCATCAAGGACCTGGCGGCACACGGGGCCGGCTGGCCCGTCGCCCTCGCGGCCGTCGGCGGCGTCCTCGCGCTCGTCTGGTTCGTACGGCGGCAGTTCCGGCTGCCCGCGCCCCTGCTGGACATGAGGCTCTTCCACCACCGGGGCTTCTCGGGCGCGGTACTCGCCGATCTGCTGACCATCCTCGGCCTGTCCGGCCTGGTCTTCTTCCTCTCCCAGTTCCTGCAGCTGGTCCAGGGCCGCGGACCGCTGGAGGCCGGACTCGCCGAACTGCCCGCGGCGATCGGCGCGGTGACCGCCGGCCTGATGGCGGGTGTGGCAGCCCGCCGCTTCTCGGTGCGCTCCGTGGTGGCCGGCGGACTCGGGGCGATCGGCCTGGCACTGGCCACGGTCACCCTCGTACACAAGGAGACCGGCTATCCGCTGCTCGGCGCCCTGCTCCTGGTCGTCGGCGTCGGCGCGGGCTTCTCCTTCACCGTCACCGCCGACGTGATCCTCTCCAGCGTCCCCAAGCACCACGCGGGCTCCGCGTCCGCGGTCTCCGAGACGGCGTACGAGCTCGGCGCGGCCCTCGGCATCGCGCTGCTCGGCTCCATCGTCACCGGCGTCTACCAGGGCTTCGCCACCCCGGACGGCGTACCGCCGGCCACCTCCGCGGCTGCCCACGAATCGCTCGGCGGCGCCGTCGAAGCGGCCGATGGGCTCCCGGCCCAGCAGGCGGAGGCACTGGTCTGGGCCGCGCAGGAGGCGTTCGTCAACGGGCTGAGGGTCGCCGCGGGCGTCGGCGCCCTGGTGCTGCTCGCGACCGCCGTCGCCGCCTGGTTCCTGCTGCGCGGCCAGAAGCTGGAGGACGGCGTCGAACACGGGTAGGTCCATCCGGACGGCGGGCGTACGAAAGGGCCCGTACCCCGCCATCCGGGGTACGGGCCCTCTCACGCCGCGTGCGGCCCGATGCTCAGGCGGCCTTGGCCTTCGTTGCGTACATGTCGACGTACTCCTGGCCGGACAGCCGCATCACCTCGGCCATCACCGAGTCCGTCACCGCCCGCAGCACGTAGCGGTCACGGTCCATGCCCTCGTAGCGGGAGAACTCCATCGGCTCGCCGAAGCGGACCGTGACCTTGCCCGGACGGGGCAGACCGGCGCCGCCCGGCTGCAGCTTGTCGGTGCCGATCATCGCGAACGGCACGACCGGCGCACCCGTCATCAGCGTCAGCCGCGCGATGCCCGTACGGCCCCGGTAGAGACGTCCGTCGGGGGAGCGGGTGCCCTCGGGGTAGATGGCGAAGGCGTTGCCCCCCTCCAGCACCCGGCGGCCCGTCATGAGCGCCGCGACGCCGCCGCGGCCCCCGTCCCGGTCCACCGGGATCATCCCGCAGCCCGTGAAGAACCAGGCCATCAGACGGCCCTTGAGGCCCTTGCCGGTCACGTACTCGTCCTTGCCGATGTAGAACACCGGCCGGTCGCAGCAGATCGGCATGATCATCGAGTCGATGAACGTCAGATGGTTGCCCGCGAGAATCACCGGCCCGGTTCCCGGAATGTTCTGGGCGCCTTCCACCTGGGGGCGGAACAGCAGGCGCAGGATCGGTCCGAGCACTGCCTTGATGACGGTGAGTCGGGACAACGCATCCTCCGGTGTCGTGGCCGGGCCGGCCGGGTCGGGATCTCGTAAGGGTCTGTGCAGGTGAGGACGATACTCGCGGGTCCTGCCTGATCGCACATCGGGTTCACGAACCGGATACGCAGTGTTGACGTGTGTTTCCGCCATGTTCGTCCACGAGCCGCCCCTCCGATGGCGTAGCTGCCTACGATCACGCTCTGGGGCTACCCGCCCGGCCCGGGCAGGGCCGGCCTGCCCCGGTGTCGTGCTCCGCCGCGTCGCCGTCCGGCCGGCACGGCTCCGCCGTGCTCCTCCGTCCGGCGTCGCACGACACCGGACCCGCTCCCCGATCCTGCCCGGTCCGGACGGAAGAACCCCGCTCGACACGTGCCAGACATCACATGCGAGGAGCATTCATGACAGAGCGTGCGCAGACGAGCCCCGGCCGCCGGACCCTCCTGGGGGCGGCCGTGCTCGGCACGGCGGCCCTCGGACTGACCGGAACGGCGAACGCGGCCGGGCGGAGCCGCGGTGGCAGCGGCCACGGCTCCTACCGGGACCTGCCCGTGCCGACCGTCATCGGCCACCGCGGCGCCAGCGGCTACCGGCCCGAGCACACCCTCGGCGCCTACGAGCTGGCCCTGGACATGGGCGCGCACATCGTCGAGCAGGACCTGGTGCCGACCAAGGACGGACACCTGGTCTGCCGCCACGAGAACGACATCACCGGCACCACCGACGTGGCCGACCACCCCGAGTTCGCGGGCCGCAGGACCACCAAGAAGGTCGACGGCGTCGCGCTCACCGGCTGGTTCACCGAGGACTTCACCCTCGCCGAGCTGAAGACCCTCCGCGCCAAGGAGCGCATCCCCGGCAACCGCCAGGAGAACACCCTCTACGACGGACGCTGGGAGATCCCCACCTTCGAGGAGGTCCTGCGCTGGGCCGACCAGGAGGGACGCCGGCGCAACAGGCCCGTCTGGCTCTACGTCGAGACCAAGCACCCCTCCTACTTCCGGGGTCTCGGTCTCGGCCTGGAGGAGCCCCTGGCCCGGCTGCTGCGACGCTACGGGCGGCACCGCGCGAACTCCCCGCTGATCCTGCAGTCCTTCGAGCCGGGCTCCATGCTGCGGCTGTCGAAGCTCGTCGCCACCCCGCGGGTCGTCCTGCTGTCCGGACCCACGTCCCGGCCGTGGGACTTCGTGGAGTCCGGCGACCCGCGCACCGTCGCCGACCTGGTGAAGCCCGCGGGGCTGAAGTGGATCGCCTCCTTCGCGCAGGGCATCGGCCCGACCCTCGATCTCGTCATCCCCAAGGACGGCACGGGCCGGCTGACGACGCCCACCACGCTGGTCGCGGACGCGCACGCGCGGGGCCTCGTCCTGCACCCGTACACGATGCGCAACGAGAACGCCTTCCTGCCCGCGGAGTTCCGGCGCGGTACCGACCCGAACGCCTACGGCGACGTGTTCGGTGCCCTCCGTACGTACTTCGAGGCGGGCATCGACGGGATCTTCTCCGACAACCCGGACACCGCCCTGCTCGCGGCGGCCGACTTCGCGAAGGACTGACACACCGTCGTCAGCGGCCCTGCCGGGATGCCCCGGTCGGGTGGAGCTCCCCGCGCAGGGCAACCGGCCGGGCGCGGGGAGCGTTGACGGGGCATGACGTTTCCCGATCATGCTCCCTGGGCTTCGGACGCCGCCCGGCGAGCCGTCGTCCGCGCCCTGAGCCGGCTGGTACACGCGGAGGCGACGGCAGAGGCCCCGGCCGCCGGGATCGACGCCGCGGACCTGGAACAAGCCGTGTGGCTGCGGCTGCTGGAGCGTCCCGCCGGCCAGGGCCCGCCCGCGGACCCCGCCCGCTGGGTCCGCACCGTCGTCCGGGCCGAGGCGCGCCACGCCCGTCGCCGGGCCCGGCGCGAGCAGACGTACGCCGCCGGCGGGCCCGTGGACGAGTGGACCGGCTGCCCCGAGCGGATCGCCGTGGGCGCCGACGAACGCCGGACGCTGCGCGCCGCGGTGGGCCGGCTCCCCGGCAGATGTCCCCGGCTGCTGGCGGCGATGCTGGCCCCCCACGATCCGACGTACCGGGAGATCGCGGGGGAGTTGGGTATGTCACAGGGCAGTTTGGGACCGATGCGTTCCCGATGCCTCGGATGTCTGCGCAGAATGCTCGCGGCGGAGGTTGTGGCTCCTGAACCGCGGGGAAAGGAGCGGTAGACAACCGGCGGACCAGGTGAGCGGGAGGCATGCACACATGGGCATGAGTGTGACCATCTCGGCGGCGACGGCACAGGACGTCGAGCAGATCTTCAGGCTCCAGTACCTCTGTTTCCAGAGCGAGGCGGAGCTGTACGGGAATTACCGGATCGATCCACTCGTCCAGAGCCTCGAATCCGTCCGCGGCGAAGTCGCCACGGACCTGGTGTTCGTGGCGCGGCTCGGCGAGGAAGTCGTCGGTTCGGTACGCGGCTTCACCGACGCGGACGGCACCGGGCGGATCGGCAAACTCTGTGTCCACCCCCGCCTGCGCGGGCACGGTCTGGGCACCCGCCTCCTGCGCGCCGCCGAATCGGGCCTGGCGGACGGGCGTTCGGCCACCCGCTTCCGGCTGCACACGGGGGAGCGCGGCAAAGGCGGTCTGGGGCTCTACCGCAAGGCGGGCTACGCCCGGGTGGGCGACGCCACCGGCGAGGACGGCGTCCGTCTGATCCTGCTGGAGAAGGACGCCGCGGCACCGGCCTACGTCGCCAGTGCCTGAAGGACGGCCGTAGGCCGAAGGGTCACACGCTCCGTGCGCGGCGCAGCCAGATCATCCCGGTGACCGGCAGGATCACCGGGATGAACAGGTAACCCATGCCGAAGTCCGACCACACCGTGGCGTCCGGGAAGGCGGACGGTTCCGCCAGCGTCCAGGCGCCGACGAACAGCACGCCCGCGAGCTCGGCGGCACAGCACACCAGCGCGGCCCTGCGCGCCTTTTCCCCGCCCCGCACCAGCGAGTACGTGATGAAGCCGTAGACGAGGGCGGCCGCGGCGGACAGTACGTACGCCAGCGGAGCCCTGCCGAAATCCATGATCATCTCGACGATCGAGCGGGACGCGGCGGCCACGGTGAACACCCCGTAGAACCAGACCAGCACCCGCCCGGGCCCGGAGCCCAGCTCGAACTGCTGCTTCCGCGGAGCGGCCGGGGCGGGGGCCCCGGCGCGGTCGGTGTCGGTCACGGTCAGCTTCCCCAGATGTCGTAGAGCCGCACTTCGAGCACGGCCAGCACGACCGCGCCCGCCGCCACCGTCACCGAACCCCAGCGGGTCCGCTCCGTCAGCGACAGGAAACCCGCCGCCGGCACGGCTGCGAAGGATCCGATGAGATAGGCGATGAAGACCGTCATGCCCTGTTCCGGCCGCTCGCCCCGGGCCAGCTGCACGATTCCCACCAGCAGCTGCGCCAGCGCCAGGACGGAGACGACCGCCATGCCGATGAAGTGCCAGTCCTTCGTGGGCTGGTCCCGGTAGGCGGCGAGTCCGCACCAGGCGGCGAGGGCGAGCGCGGTCACGGCGACCGCGATCGTCAGGGCGTCAAGCATGCAGTGAGGGTATTACGGGCCCGGGGACACGCCGCGTGCGGGCCCGGCGCCGGCCGTTCGGAGACGGCGCCGGGACGGATGCGGGGGCGGGGCGGCAATCGTGGCCTTGGCCACAGCGCCCGCGCCCTGAGGGACGGTCGAGTGCCGGGCAGGCGAGGCGAACCCCCCGTGTCGCCGCAGGTCACAGCGGTGCGGAGGGTGGCGGTCCTGGAACGGCGGGACGGGCGGCACCCCCATCCACGGCTGTCCGCTATACGGACAGCCGGGATGGCCGGAACGAGACGTCTGTTTTACTGGGGCCCATGACCACGACGAGCTACCGCAGCCCTGCGACCGAGGCGATCACGACGCCCGGTGCTCGTTGTATGTGTCGAATGCGCGCCTTCTGAGGGTCCCCGCCAGAGCCTCGCGCCCCGAAGCGAGAACGTGCCCGCGCCGTCCGCCACCAGCGGATCGAGCCTGACCGGGCATGCGCCGATCCCTGCGCCGATCGCGCCGGGACTCCCACCGGTCGGTCACCGAGACCGTGGGAACCAGCCTCTTCCGACGAAGACGAATGCCCCGTGCCCGGCGGACACCGCGCCGCGCACTCGAAAGTGACGGAAACCCCCTGTGATCACCACTTCGGGCCTCACGAAGGTCTACCAGTCACGCGGCCGCGAGGTCACCGCCCTGGACGGCGTGGACCTGCACGTCCGCGAGGGCGAGGTCTACGGCGTCATCGGACGGAGCGGCGCCGGGAAGTCCTCCCTCATCCGCTGCGTCAACCTGCTCGAACGCCCCACCGCGGGCACCGTGACGGTCGCCGGCCAGGACCTCACCGCCCTCGCGGGCCGGGGCAGGCGCGCCGGCAAGGAACTCCGCGAGGCACGCAGCCGTATCGGCATGGTCTTCCAGCACTTCAACCTGCTGGCCGCGCGCACCGTCCAGGGCAACGTCGAGCTGCCCCTGGAGATCCTCGGTGTCTCCGGGCAGGCCCGCACCCGCAAGGCACTCGAACTCCTCGACCTGGTCGGTCTCGCCGACAAGGCGAAGGCCTACCCCGGCCAGCTCTCCGGCGGGCAGAAGCAGCGCGTCGGCATCGCCCGCGCCCTGGCCGGCGACCCGAAGGTGCTGCTCTCCGACGAGGCGACCTCCGCACTCGACCCCGAGACCACCCGCTCCATCCTCCAACTGCTGCGCGACCTCAACCAGGAGCTCGGCCTGACCGTCCTGCTCATCACGCACGAGATGGACGTCGTCAAGACCGTCTGCGACTCGGCCGCGCTGATGAAGAAGGGCCGCATCGTCGAGTCCGGCACGGTCGGCAGCCTGCTGGCCACCCCCGGTTCCGAACTGGCCCACGAACTGTTCCCCGTCGGCGGTACGGCCTCCGGCCCCGACCGTACGGTCGTCGACGTCACCTTCCACGGTGAGGCCGCCGCCCGCCCGGTGATCTCGCAGCTCTCCCGCACGTACAACATCGACATCTCGATCCTGGGCGCCGCGATGGACACCGTCGGCGGCAATCAGATCGGCCGCATGCGCATCGAGCTGCCCGGCCGCTTCGAGGAGAACGTCGTGCCGATCGGCTTCCTGCGCGAGCAGGGCCTGCAGGCCGAGGTCGTGGACGGCGAACCCGCCGGCACCACCGGCATCCCCGCCCCGACTACCGCCCCGCTCAGCAAGGAGGCGGCGAAGTGACCTGGTCCGAAATGCAGCCACTGCTCACCCAGGGAACCATCGACACCCTGTACATGGTGCTCTGGTCCGCAGTGGTCACCGTCGTCGGCGGACTGCCGCTCGGCATCCTGCTCGTCCTCACAGACAAGGGCGGGCTGCTCCGGAACGTCCTGGTGAACAAGGTCATCGGCGCGATCGTGAACATCGGCCGCTCGCTGCCGTTCATCATCCTGCTGATCGCCCTGATCCCCTTCACCACCTGGGTCGTCGGCACCTTCATCGGCCCGTCCGCGATGATCGTGCCGCTGGCCGTCGGCGCCATCCCGTTCTTCGCGCGGCTCGTCGAGACGGCGGTCCGCGAGGTCGACCACGGACTCGTCGAGGCCGTCCAGTCCATGGGCGGATCCATCCCCACGATCGTCCGCAAGGTCCTGCTGCCGCAGGCGCTGCCCTCGATCGTCTCCGGCGTCACCACGACCGTCATCGTGCTCATCGGCTACTCCGCGATGGCCGGCGCGGTCGGTGGCGAAGGGCTGGGCTCCAAGGCCGTCACCTACGGATTCCAGCGCTTCGACAACCAGTTCATGCTCATCACCGTCGTGCTGCTGATCGTCATCGTGACCGTGATCCAGCTGATCGGCGACGGAGCCGTACGCCTGCTGGCCCGACGGGGCCGCACCACCTCCTGAGACCGTCCCCCTCACGAGCCCGAACTCCTTGTCCGGGCGCACCACCATCACCATCGGAAAGAGGCACTCTTCGTGCGCAAGAACATCAAGATCACCGCTGCCGCCGCCACCGCCGCCCTCGCCTTCGGCCTCACCGCCTGCGGCACGGACTCCGACCCGGCAGCCAAGAACGAGACCGGCGCCGCTGCCGACACCTCCAAGGCACTCGTCGTCGCCGCGTCCCCGACGCCGCACGCCGACATCCTGAACTACGTCAGGAAGAACCTCGCGGACAAGGCGGGCCTCAAGCTGGAGGTCAA
Organism: Streptomyces sp. NPDC025273; assembly: GCF_040638585.1. Lineage (NCBI taxonomy): Bacteria > Bacillati > Actinomycetota > Actinomycetes > Kitasatosporales > Streptomycetaceae > Streptomyces > Streptomyces sp. NPDC025273. The sequence goes on along the minus strand of NZ_JBEZYP010000009.1, from coordinate 172,324 downwards.
GGAGTTCACGGACTACGTCCTGCCGAACACCGCCACCGAGAGCGGCCAGGTCGACGCCAACTTCTTCCAGCACAAGCCGTACCTGGACGACTTCAACAAGAAGAACAGCACCCACATCGTCCCGGTCGTCAACGTGCACCTGGAGCCCCTCGGCCTCTACTCCAAGAAGGTCAAGGACATCAAGGACCTCAAGGCGGGCCAGACCGTCGCGGTGCCCAACGACACCACCAACGAGGGCCGCGCGCTCCAGCTCCTCGCCGAGAACGGGCTGATCACGCTCAAGGACGGCGTCGGCACCGACGCCAAGCTCAGCGACATCACGGACAAGAAGGGTCTGGAGTTCAAGGAGCTGGAGGCCGCGACCGTGCCCCGCGCCCTGAACGACGTCGACGCCGCGGTCATCAACGGCAACTACGCCATCGAGGCCGACCTCCAGCCGGGCAAGGACTCCCTCGTCCTGGAGAGCGCCGACGGCAACCCGTACGCCAACTTCCTCGCCGTCAAGGAAGGCAACGAGAAGGACGCCCGCGTCCAGAAGCTGGCGAAGCTCCTCAACTCCGACGAGGTCAAGAAGCACATCGAGGACACCTACCAGGGCTCGATCATCCCCGCCTTCGGCGAGCCCGCCAAGTCCTGACCTCCACAAGGCACTTGCCCGACGAGCCCCGTACACCCGCAGGACGGTGTGCGGGGTTCCGCCGTGCCGGACCCGGTCATGCACATCCCCGGCCCCATGCTGCATGCTGTGTGTTTACACGGTCTTCGGCATGGAGCTGCGCATGACTCACACCTTCCCGTCCATCTCCATCAGCACGGACAGGTTGGTGCTGCGCCCCTTCGACATGGCGGACGTCCCGGCGTACATCGAGATGATGAACGACGAACTCGTCACCGCCTGGATCGACGGACCGCACCCCTGCACCCAGGTCGACGCCGAACGGTGGGTCCGCAGGATCGCCCCCGCCGAACGCACCCAGGGCCACGGGATCGTCTTCGCCGTCACCGAATTCCTCACCCAGCGCCTCGTCGGCTCCGTCCGGCTCCTCAACACCGACTGGCGCACCCTGTCCACCGAGGTCGGCTACATCACCGCCCCCTGGGCGCGCGGCGAGGGATACGCCACCGAGTCCGTGCTCGCCGTCGCCGAGTGGCTCTTCCGTGACCAGAAGTTCGAGCGCATCGAGCTGCGTACCCCCGCGGACAACACCTCCTCCCAGCAGGTCGCCCAGAAACTGGGCTGCATCAGCGAGGGCGTCCTGCGCAACGCCCGGATAGCCCGGACCCGGACCGACAACGGCACGGACGGCGGCTGGACGGACATCAGGACCGACCTCATCGTCTGGGGACTCCTGCCCGAGGACCTGGAGGGCGTCGCCGAACAGCTGGCCGACGCGGGCGGCTACGGCTCCTACGACGACTGGAACTGAGCGCCTCCTCCTGGCTCCAGGAGCCCCTGGCCGGCCCCGGGTACGGACCGGATACGCTCACCCTGCTCCGCCCACCCCGCGGAGAGTCCCGCCTGCTACACCCCCAGGAGACTGACGAAGATGGCCGACCGGGTCACGGTGATCGGGTGGGACGGCTCGCCACTGACCGGAACGGCCACGGCGGCGCTCTCGGCCGCCACGCTCGTCGCCGGAGCCGCCCACCACCTTGCGCTCCCGGAGATCCCGGGAAGCGCCGAACGCATCCGCCTCGGCAGCGTCGACCTGGCGGCCCGCAGGATCGCCGGCCACCGGGGCAGCCCCGTGGTCCTCGCCGACGGCGACCCCGGCTTCTTCGGCGTCGTACGCGCCCTGCGCGCGCCCGAGCACGGCCTCGAGGTCGAAGTCGTCCCCGCCGTCTCCTCCGTGGCCGCCGCCTTCGCCCGCGCCGGAATGCCGTGGGACGACGCCCAGGTCGTCGTCGCCCACCCGCGTACCCTGCGCCGCGCCGTCAACGTCTGCCGCGCCCACCACAAGGTCGCCGTCCTCACCTCCCCGGGCGCGGGTCCCGCCGAACTCGCCCTCCTCCTCGACGACGTCCACCGCACCTTCGTGATCTGCGAGGAGCTCGGCACCGCACGCGAGAGGGTCACGGTCCTCACCTCCGACAAGACCGCCGACCACACCTGGCGCGACCCGAACGTCGTCATCGTCATCGGCAGCGGACCCGAGACCACCGCCACCGGTGCCTGGATCGCCGGGCGTACCCCCGCCTCCCCCGGAGGCGTCCGGGGCTGGGCCCTGCCCACCGGGGCGTACGGGGCGGAAGGCGGCGAGGGGGAGGCTCCAGGTCTGCGCGCCGCACAGCTGGCCCGTCTCGGACCGCGCGCCGGCGACCTGGTGTGGGACATCGGCTCCGGCGGCGGCGCCTTCGCGGTGGAGGCGGCCCGCTTCGGCGCGGCCGTGCTGGCCGTGGACAGCGATCCGGACGCCTGCGCCCGCACGACGGCCGCCGCCCGTACCTTCCAGGTGGCGGTCCAGGTGGTCCAGGGCCGGGCCCCGCATGTACTGGAGCGCCTGCCCGAACCCGATGTCGTACGGATCGGCGGCGGAGGTGCCCCCGTCGTGACGGCTGTCGCCGACCGGCGTCCGGAACGCATCGTCACCCACGCCTCCAACAGGGACGAGGCCGAGTCCCTGGGCGCGGCGCTCACCGAGAACGGCTACACCGTCGAGTGCGCGCTGCTCCAGTCGGTCGAACTGGACACCTCCGCCTGGGCGGAGCGGGAACGATCCGTCGTGTTCCTGCTCTCCGGGGTGCGTTCCGACCTCGCCCCCTGAGCCGCTCGCGGCCGAGCGCGAGGTAGGCTGACCGATTGTTGTACCGCGCCTGGCCGTTCGACGGTTCGTTCGTCAATGTCCGGAAAAGTGGACCGTTTTGGTCCGCGATGTGGTACAGCGCAACCGGGGGACGCGCAACGTGGCGCAGTCCACAGCGAGCCGTGGCGGAACTGTCTGTCGCGGCGGCGAACGACCGCGACAATGTATAGCTCCGCGCGCGTTTCGTGCCGCGCGGAGAGCCTGCTCGTTCTTGTTGACGAGCACCGGCGTGCCGTGGTTCGGGCATCCCGGCTAAGGGCCGAAGGAGCACTGACGATGGGCGAGGGGTACGCATGACTGACACCGGCCAGATCCCGGGCGAGGGACTGCCGGAGAACGCAGGCATGGTGGAGCAGCCGGGCGTCCCCGCCCTGGACTCCTACACCTTCCTCGACCCCTCCGAGCAGGCCCCCGCCCCCGAGGACGACGACCTCCTGCTGATGCCCGCGCCCCAGGGCGCCTGGAGCGACGCGCCGCTCGCGCCCGAGCAGCAGCCGCAGCCCTCCGCGCAGGGACCGGTCACGAGCGGGACGCACGAGTCCGGCTCCGTCGACCTCGGCGGAGTACGGGTCCCGGCGCACGCTTCCGCCCAGGTCCCGGTGGCCGCCCAGGCCGCCGCCCCGACACGGCGCCCGCTGCACCGCGGTCCCGCGTCCCCCGAGGCCCCTTCCTACGGAGGGACGCCGAGCGGCGGAGTGGTGCGTTCGCTCGCGGACCGGGGTCCGGCCGGGGCACCGCACAACCCGAGGCCCGTACGGCAGGCGGGGCCGCCGACGACCGGGCCCGAGTACTACGACATCCCGGCGGAGGACCCGGCCCGGCTTCCCGGCCCGCAGCTGGGGGAGATCCCGCCGCAGGGCGCCGCGCCGTGGGGCGCTCCGGCACCGGAGCCGGTGGTCCAGGCGGAACCTGCCGCTCAGGCGGAACCTGCCGTTCAGGCGGAGCCGGTGGTCCAGGCTGAACCTGCCGCTCAGGCCGAGCCCGTGGTCGCGCCCGTTCCCACCCCGGCGCCCGACCTCGTTCCCGAGCCGGTGGCCGACCTTCTTCCCGAGCCGGTGGCGCCCGCAGAAACGGTCGTCCCGGAGCAGGTCGCCGTGGAGGCGCCCGCAGAGCCCGCAGCGCCGGTGGAACCGCCCGTGGCGGAGCCGCTCGCGGAGGCAGTCGCGGAGGAGATTTCGGTGGAGGTACCGGCGGACGCTCCGACCGAGGCTGCCGTCGAGGCCCCCCTGGCGCCGCCCGTCGCCGAGACGCCCCTGAATCCGGACGTGCCCGCCGAGGCACCTGATCCGGCCGTGGCCGCAGGACAGTTTGTCCCGGAAGGCGCCCTACCGACCGTTCCGTACCTCGCCCCGGAACCTGTGTCCGAGGCACCGGCGGCTCCCGCCGAGGCCGCACAGCCGGAGGCGGCCGAGGTGGCCCCTGCCCAGCCGGAGCCGGTAGTGGTCGTCGCACCGGAACCGGAGCCGGAAGCGGTCGTCGTGCCCGAGCCCGAAACGGCTGCGGCCCCCGAGCCGGGTGCGGTCGTCGTGCCCGAGCCCGAAACTGCTGCGGCCCCCGAGCCGGATGCGGTCGTCGTGCCCGAGCCCGAGCCCGAGCCCGAGTCCGAGCCCTTGGTCGCGGCCCCGGTCTCCCCGGTCGTCGTCGAGCCCGAGCCCGCTCCGGCGGATCCGGAGCCGGTGGCAGCCGAGGCTCCTGAGACACCTGAGGTCCCGGAGTCCCCGGAGGGTGCCGCTCCCGTGGCGGTAGAGGCCCCGGCACAGCCCGGGCCCGAGCCCGGCCTCGTACCGCAGGCCGAGGCCCCCGCCGAGCCGGAGCCCGGCACCGGCCCCGAGATCATCGAGACACCCGAGGCCGTGGCACCGGTCCCGCCCGCCTCCCCGCCCGCCCCCGGTTACGACGACGTCGAGCGTGAAGCGGTCCTGCGGGTCATGCGTGAACGGCGCGACATCCGCAACGGCTTCCGCAGCGACCCCATCCCGCACGAGGTCCTCCTGCGCGTCCTCGAAGCCGCGCACACCGCCCCGAGCGTCGGCCACTCGCAGCCCTGGGACTTCGTCGTCATCCGCTCGGCGGAGACCCGGCGTTCCATGCACGAGCTGGCACAGCGCCAGCGTGAGGCGTACGCCAAGTCGCTCCCCAAGGCCCGGGCCAAGCAGTTCAAGGAACTGAAGATCGAGGCCATCCTCGACACACCGGTGAACATCGTCGTCACCGCCGACCCCACCCGCGGCGGCCGCCACACCCTCGGCCGGCACACCCAGCCGCAGATGGCCCCGTACTCCTCCGCGCTCGCCGTCGAGAACCTGTGGCTCGCAGCCCGGGCCGAGGGCCTCGGCGTCGGCTGGGTCAGCTTCTTCGACGAGCGCGAGATGGTCCGTGCGCTCGGCCTGCCCGAGCACCTGGAAGTCGTCGCCTACCTCTGCGTCGGCTACGTCGACGAGTTCCCCGACGAGCCCGAGCTGATGCAGGCGGGCTGGGCCAAGCGGCGCCCGCTGTCCTGGGTCGTCCACGAGGAGACGTACGGCCGCCGCGCCCTGCCCGGAGAGGAGCCGCACGACCTCCTCCAGGAGACCATCGCCAACATCCGGCCGCTGGACGCCAAGGCGCTCGGCGAGGCCTGGGAGCGCCAGAAGCGGATGACGAAGCCGGCCGGGGCGCTCGGCATGCTGGAGATCATCTCCGCCCAGCTGTCCGGCCTCTCCAGGAAGTGCCCGCCGCCGATCCCCGAGCCCGCGGCCGTCGCGGTGTTCGCCGGTGACCACGGGGTGCACGCCCAGGGTGTGACCGCGTGGCCGCAGGAGGTCACCGGCCAGATGGTCGCCAACTTCCTCGGTGGAGGCGCCGTCTGCAACGCCTTCGCCGCCCAGGTCGGCGCCGAGGTCTGCGTGGTCGACGTCGGTGTCGCGTCCGATCTGCCCGCGACGCCCGGCCTGCTGCCCCGGAAGGTCCGTGCCGGAACGGCCGACTTCACGACCGGCCCCGCACTCACCCGCCAGGAGGTGCTCGCCGCTGTCGAGGTCGGCATCGACACCGCCCGGGACCTGGTCGCGGCCGGCAACAAGGGGCTGCTCACCGGCGAGATGGGCATCGCCAACACCACTGCTTCGGCCGCGCTGATCTGCGTGTACACCGGCATGGACCCGGCGGAGGTGACCGGGCGCGGCACCGGGATCAACGACGAGATGCACGCCCGCAAGGTCGACGTGGTCCGCCGCGCCCTGGAGCTGCACCAGCCCGACCCCGCCGACCCGATCGGGGTCCTGTCCGCGGTCGGCGGCCTGGAGCACGCCGCCATGGCGGGCTTCCTGCTGGGCGGCGCGTCCCTCCGCACCCCCGTGATCCTGGACGGTGTGAGCGCGGGCGCGGCGGCCCTGGTCGCCCGGGCGATCGCACCCGAGGCGCTCGCCGCCTGCATCGCGGGGCACCGCAGCGCGGAACCCGGCCATGTCGCCGCCCTCAACAAGCTGGGCCTGCGCCCCCTGGTCGACCTGGACCTCAGGCTCGGCGAGGGCACCGGCGCGCTGCTCGCGCTCCCCATCGTGCAGAGCGCGGCCCGCGCGATGCACGACGTGGCGACCTTCGACTCGGCAGGAGTGACGGAGAAGTAGCGGGCACCGGGGTACGGGTGCGAGGGCACGAGATCAGGCCCGTCCGGCACGGGAGGGGGCGGGCAGGGGATCAGGCCCGCACCCGCCCCCGCCCCCACCACCCCGTATCGTGGTCCCACGCTTCACCCAGCCAGCCGTACGTCACCGCCGCTCCACCGCCGCAGCGGCCCGCAGCACACCGCACCCCGCACGAGGAGTCCGCGCGACCATGGCCGAGTACGACGATCACCCTGCCTACCCCGTCGGACTGCGCCTGAACGGGCGCCGCGTCGTCGTCGTCGGCGGCGGCCAGGTCGCACAGCGCCGGCTGCCCGCGCTCATCGCGGCCGGTGCCGACATCACCCTGGTCTCCCCGTCCGCGACCGCCTCCGTCGAGGCGATGGCCGACACCGGCGAGATCCGCTGGGAGCGCCGCAGGTACCAGGAGGGCGACCTCACCGACACCTGGTACGCCCTCGTCGCGTCCTCCGACGCCGAGGCCAACGACGCCGCCTCGGCCGAGGCCGAGCGCACCCGTACCTGGTGCGTCCGCAGCGACGACGCGGAGGCGGCTACCGCGTGGACGCCGGCCACCGGCCGCAGCGAGGGGATCACCGTCGCCGTCCTCACCACCACCTCGCAGGGCCGCGACCCCCGCCACTCCGCCGCGGTCCGCGACGCCATCGTGGAGGGCCTGCGCGACGGGACCCTCGCCGCCCCGCACCACCGCACCCGTGCCCCTGGCGTCGCCCTGGTGGGCGGCGGTCCGGGCGACCCCGACCTGATCACGGTCCGGGGCCGCCGCCTCCTCGCGGAGGCGGACGTGGTCATCGCGGACCGGCTCGGCCCGCGTGACCTGCTCGACGAGCTCCCCCCGCACGTCGAGGTGATCGACGCCGCGAAGATCCCGTACGGCCGCTACATGGCGCAGGAGGCGATCAACCAGGCGCTGATCGACCACGCCAAGGCGGGCAAGGCCGTCGTCCGGCTCAAGGGCGGCGACCCGTTCGTCTTCGGCCGCGGCATGGAGGAGGCCCAGGCACTGGCCGCCGAGGGCATCGCCTGCACCGTCGTGCCCGGGATCTCCAGCTCGATCTCCGTGCCGGGAGCGGCCGGAATCCCCGTCACCCACCGCGGCGTCGCCCATGAGTTCACCGTCGTCAGCGGACATGTCGCCCCCGACGACCCGCGCTCCCTGGTCGACTGGGCAGCCCTCGCACAGCTGCGCGGCACCCTGGTCCTCCTGATGGCCGTCGACAAGATCGGCGCCATCGCACGTGCCCTCATCGCGCACGGCAAGTCGCCGGACACCCCCGTGGCCCTGGTCCAGGAGGGCACCACGGCCGCCCAGCGCCGGGTCGACGCGACCCTCGCCACCGTCGGGGAACGTGCCGCCGCGGAAGACGTACGCCCCCCGGCCGTGATCGTCATCGGTGAGGTCGTGGCCGTCGGCACGGAGCCCTCCGGGCGCCCCGCCCAGTAGCCCCGGACAGCTGATATCCGCACCCCGGCAACCCGCACACCGGACAAGGCAGTGCCCCCCATGGCTGAACCCATCACCGTCGACGACCCCGACGACCCGCGTCTGGGCGACTACACCGGCCTGACCGACGTCGCACTCCGGCGCCGGCGCGAGCCCGCGGAAGGCCTGTTCATCGCCGAGGGCGAGAAGGTGATCAGGCGCGCGGCGAACGCCGGATACGCGATGAGGTCCATGCTGCTCTCCGCCAAGTGGACCGACGTGATGCGCGACGTGATCGACGAGGCCACGGCCCCGGTGTACCTGGTCGCACCGGAGCTCGCCGAGCGGGTCACCGGCTACCACGTGCATCGCGGAGCCCTCGCGTCCATGCAGCGCCAGCCGCTGCCCGACGTCCGTGCGCTGCTGTCCCCGGAGTCCGGGAACGTCCGCAGGGTCGCCGTGTTCGAGGACATCGTCGACCACGCCAACCTCGGCGCCGCCTTCCGCAACGCCGCCGCACTCGGCGTCGACGCCGTCCTGCTCACACCGCGCTGTGCCGACCCGCTGTACCGGCGGGCGGTGAAGGTCTCGATGGGCTCCGTCTTCCACGTCCCCTGGACCCGGCTCGATGCGTGGCCCGGAGACGTCGGGCTGCTCCGCGAGGCCGGCTTCACCACCGCGGCACTCTGCCTCAGCGATCAGTCGATCACCCTGGACGAACTCGTCGCACGGCAGCACGAGAAGCTGGCACTGGTCTTCGGTACGGAGGGCGACGGTCTCACCCCCGAGGCACTCGCCGCGGCCGACGAGCACGTCCGCATCCCGATGGACGCCGGAGTCGACTCGCTCAACGTCGCCGCCGCCTCCGCCGTCGCCTTCTACGCGACGCGCATCACGGCCGGCTGACGCCTACAGCCCCGGCCCGTGCGGATACTGCCCGGGCAGGTCGAGCGTCGTCCGGGAGGTGCCGGCGCCCAGCCCCTGCGCCGGTCCCTGGCAGCCCTGGGCGGCGGCGATCCCCAGCGCCACCAGCAGCGTCACCACGACGAAGACCACGAGCCGCTGACGCAGGAGCCGTGGATTCGCCGGGCGGGGAATCCCGCTCCGGCCCGCCGACGTCGTCCGTACCCCGGGACGGGTCCCCGGACGGCTGTTCGTCACGTTCGCGCCGTTCGTTCCGTGCGGGCGCTTCCCGGACCGTGCGGCCTGGGATCGCGAACCGCCGGTGCGGGGCGCGGCCGAGCGAGACGGGGAGGCACGCCTGGCCGAAGGACGCGGCGCGGGAGTGGGACCACCGGCCCGCCGGGTGTGCTGCTCGGCGTACGGCGGGCCTTCGAGCCGCCCGGTGGGCCGGTCCGGATCCGGCTCGGTCCGCTGCGCGGGAGGCCGGCGCTCCTGCAGTCCCTGCGCCTCGCGTGCCGCGATCTCCTTGAGCCGCATGGAGAGCTGAAGGGTGCTCGGCCGGTCCTCGGGATCCTTCGCCAGACAGGCCCGGACCAGCGGAGCGAGCGCATCGTGCACATCGAAGAGATGCGGCTCCTCGTGCACCACGCGGTAGAGCATCACCTCGGAACTGCCGTGCCCGAAAGGCGAGTCGGCCATCGCCGCGTACGCCAGGGTCGCGCCCAGCGAGAACACGTCCGTGGCCGGCGTCACGGCCGCGCCCCGCACCTGCTCCGGCGCCAGGAATCCGGGGGACCCGACCGCCGTACCGACATGGGTGAGCGTGCTGGCCCCGGTCGCCCAGGCGATGCCGAAGTCGATGATCCGGGGGCCCTTGGGCGAGAGCAGGATGTTCGACGGCTTCAGATCACGGTGGACGACACCGGCCTCGTGCACCGCCACCAGCCCCTCGGACAGTGCCGCGCCGATCGAGGCCACCTCGGCCGCCGACAGCGGACCCTCCTCGACGACCTTGTCGTGCAGCGACGGGCCGGGCACGTACTGCGTCGCGAACCACGGGCGGTCCGCCTCCAGGTCAGCGGCCACCAGGCGTGCCGTGCAGCCGCCACGGATCCGCCGGGCGGCGGACACCTCGCGCGCGAAACGCGAACGGAACTCCTGGTCCTCCGCCAGGTCCGGACGGATCACCTTGAGCGCGACCCGCTGGCCCCTGCGGTCGGAACCCAGATAGACGACACCCATGCCGCCCGCGCCGAGCCGGCGGTGCAGCCGGAACGAGCCGACGACACGCGGGTCCTCGCGCCGGAGCCGCATCATCGCCATCGTCTGCCCATCCCCGCTGCCTGGTCCGCCTGACGAGGCACAGCTTACGTACCCGCGGCGCGGCGCGCTCTCAGGCCGCGCCCTCGCCGGCCCTTCGATTGTCAGTGCCCGGTGGGAGAATTGAGGAGTGGTCAGAGAGCCGGGGATCCAGGCCCTGTGGCCCGTGCGAGATCTCAAAGGACCGTCGCAGAAGGGGGATTGGATCAGTGAAGGGCGATCGCGTGGAGATAGTGGTGGACGCGGGAGACACGACGCGGACGTACGAGGTGGTGGCCTCCAGGGCAGGCCGCCGGGTGGAGACAGCGGTCCGTCGCGGGGTGGTGGAAGTGAGTGAAGTCACCCGAAGTGGATCAGTTGTCCGCACCGCCCGCTTCATGGCGACCAGGGTGCTCGCCCTGGTCGAACAGCCGGTCCCCCGGGAGGACGCCTCCGAGCGCCCCCTACGGGTCGACCCCGAGGCCTGGACCGTGTCCGCGGAGTCCCGCCGGCCCGCGGCACCCTGACCCGCGCGCCCGGGACCTTCCCGGGCGCCGCTCCCCGCCGGAGCAGGGGAGGGGCCCGTGTTCCACCGCCCTCCAGCACCGGCCGGGCGCGTCCGGCACGGGACGGACAGCGCCCCTCGCGGCCGCGCACGCGGGACGCCGCTCCCTGACCGGACCGAGGTCTTCGGCGTCCTCCCCGCAGCGCGTCTCCACCCAGGGGAGTACGCCGGAGGCAGCCGGCTCATCCTCCGGGAGGCCCGGCAATCGGTACGCGGGCATGACGCCGGACGCCTCCCGCCTCCCTAATGTTGAAGTCAAGCGGCGGGCGCAGAACTCGTCCCCCGAGGTCACACGCCCGCCGCTCCGGAACAGGTCAGGAGAGGAACCATGGCGGACACGGCTGCGCGGACCATGATCCGTACGCGGGGACGCAGGGTGTACGCCTCGTTCGGCACCCGCCCGTCGCGTCGTCACCCCCTGGTGGCGACAGCCATGGTCCTTCCTCTGGCGGCCCTGCTCGTAGTCGTCTTCGGCGGCTGGGACGCGGTGGTCACACAGGCGTCGTCCGTGGGCGTGATGCTGGGGCGCTGAGCGGCGCCCCGGGTCCGGAAGAGCGGTCCGGACCGGGACATCCGGCCAACAGCCCCGTGGGGACGGGGGTGCGGCGGACGGCAGCGATTGTCCGGCCAGCTGGGGAGCTGGCCGGACATCGCGCTGTCCGGGGCAGATTCCCGGCGGGCGAGGCCGGGCGGTCCTCCCGGCGGGCGGGCCCTCCTGGCGGTGCCGCGTACGCTCGTCGCCAGGGCCGGCCGTGGAGTCGGCCGATCACCGCCGGGGGAGCAGAGCCGATGACCACCACCCCTGTCGTACGCGTGCTGGGCGAGCTCGCGCACGACAGCGCCCACGCGCGTACCGTCCGGTGCGACTGTGCCCCGCCCCTGGTCCTCGCGGACCGCCCCGACGGCACGGTGGTCCGCAGCGGCCCGGTGGTGGCCAAGGCCCACGCGCCGGACACCGACGCCCCGGCCCTGGCGGCCCGCCGGGCCCTCGCCGCCGCGCCCGGGCTCGCCGGCATCCTGCTCGCCCCGCTCGGCGCCGCAGCGCCGGCCGGCCGAGGGGGGCCTTCCGACGTGACCGGCCCCGGGACGGGTGGTGCGTACGCACCCAGCACCGACGCACACACGGCTGATGCCCGCACCGCCCACGGCCTCACGGCTGACGGCCGCACCGTGAGCCTCTGGCCGTACGGCGAACCCGTCGACCCCTCGGACCCCGATGCCGCCCCCTGGGAAGAGGCCGCACTCCTCCTCGCACGGCTGCACCGCACTCCGCCGCCCCATCCGCTCCCGCCGATGCGCGGACCGGCCAAGGCGGCCCGGGCCGTCGCGCGGATGTGCGAGGCCCGGCCCGGGGACCCGGACACCGCTCCCGTGCTCGCCGCCTGGCGCGGCCTGCCCGCCTGGGCGCGCGGAGAGGACGGAGCACCCCCGCACGCCCGGTCCGGCTTCCTCTGCCACGGCGACCTGCACCTCGGCCAGCTCGTGCGGCACCCCGCCCCGCACGGCCCCTGGGTGCTGATCGACATCGACGACGCGGGCCTCGGCGACCCGGCCTGGGACCTCGCGCGGCCCGCCGCCTGGTACGCGGCCGGACTCCTGGACCCCCAGGTCTGGCTGCGCTTCCTGGACGGCTACCGGAGCGCGGGCGGGCCCGCCGTGCGGGCCACGGGTGACCCCTGGCCCGACCTGGACGTCCCGGCGCGCGCCCTCACGGTGCAGACCGCCGCACTGGCTCTCGCCAAGTCCGCCGTGCAGGGGCGTGGTCCGGACGAGGTGGAGCAGATGATGATCGACGCCTGTGTCCGAATTGCGTCCCTCCCGCCCGAGTTGACGGCCGAACACGCGTCGTAGGGTGAACCGACGGCCGCCGGGCATGCATTCCGGCGACGCGTAACGACGGTGAGGAGCCGACCCGATGATCCAGTGTCCCAAGTGCCACGCCCAGATGAACACGTACAACCGCAACGGGGTCCAGATCGAGCAGTGCAGCGGCTGCCGGGGGATATTCCTCGACTACGGCGAGCTGGAGTCGCTGACCCGTCTGGAGTCGCAGTGGGCGCAGCAGGCCCCGCCCGCGCCGCCCGCCCCGCAGGCCTACCCCGGCCAGGCCCCGCAGGCCTATCCCGCCGCCCAGGCTCCGGCCTGGGGTGCGCCGCAGCACCAGGGCGGGCACTACGGGGGCCACCACCGTCAGAAGAGCTTCGGCCGGATGCTCTTCTCCTCCTGACCGGGGCGGGCCGCCCCCACCCCAGGGGGGCGGTCCGCGGGTCCCCCTCGTCCAGGAGTTCCCCGACCGCCCCCGTGACGACGGCCGGCATCGCCGCCCTCACTCCCGGTCGGTGGGCACGCCCGACCCACGGGGCACCGGTAGGAGTCCCGCGCACAGCACGACGAAGCCCCCGGTCGTCGAGACGACCGGGGGCTTCGGCTGGTGCGCGATACTGGGATTGAACCAGTGACCTCTTCCGTGTCAGGGAAGCGCTCTCCCGCTGAGCTAATCGCGCAGGGTGACCCTGCGTGTACTGCGTGCGCGATACTGGGATTGAACCAGTGACCTCTTCCGTGTCAGGGAAGCGCTCTCCCGCTGAGCTAATCGCGCGGGGGTCCTTGCGGACCGGTGGACGATACTGGGATTGAACCAGTGACCCCTTCCGTGTCAGGGAAGTGCTCTCCCGCTGAGCTAATCGTCCTTGGAGGTGGAGACGGGATTTGAACCCGTGTAGACGGCTTTGCAGGCCGTTGCCTCGCCTCTCGGCCACTCCACCAGGGATGGGGGTTCGGGAAGATCCCCCACCTTCTGCGAGCGGACGACCAGGTTCGAACTGGCGACCTCAACCTTGGCAAGGTTGCGCTCTACCAACTGAGCTACGTCCGCTTGTCATTCCCGATCGGCTTGCGCGTCCCGGCGACGTGTTGAACTCTAGCGGATTCCCGGGCCAGCACAAAAACGCGTTTGTGCAGCGTGCTGCGGTACCTCCGCCCCGCCGCAGGTCACCGCGTACCGTCCTAGACTCATCAGCGTGCACGACCTCGCCCCCATGGCCCGCTTCGGCGGCCTCGTCGCCTCCGGTCTGCAGGATGTGACCAGCGATCCTGCGGCGCTCGACTCATCCGGATTCTGGGCGGTATCCGCCGATTTCGAAGGGCGTCTCGTCTGCGCCCGCTTCGCCACCGTACGGACCGAGCGGGTTCCCCTCCCCGTGCCCGGCGCCTGGCAGGGGCCGATGCCGGGGGACTGGACGTCGTCCCTCGACGAAGCCGCCTACCTGGCCGGCGTACGGCGGATCCGTGAACACATCGCGGCGGGTGAGGTCTATCAGGCCAATCTCTGCCGGGTGCTGTCCGCGCCGCTGCCCGGCCCCGCCGCCGACGTGGACGCCCTCACCGCCCTGCTCGCCCGCGGCAACCCCGCCCCGTACGCGGGAACGATCCGGCTGCCGTCGCACGGGGTGGAGATCGCGACCGCGTCCCCCGAACTCTTCCTGCGGCGCGACGGCCGGACCGTCGAGTCCGGGCCGATCAAGGGCACCGGACGCACCGAGGCGGACCTGCTGGACAAGGACCACGCGGAGAACGTGATGATCGTGGACCTGGTCCGCAACGACCTGGGGCGCGTCTGCGCGACCGGCAGCGTGAGCGTCCCCGACCTCTGCGTGGTGGAGAAGCACCCCGGGCTCGTCCACCTCGTCTCCACCGTGCGAGGCCGTCTCGCCGATGGCGTCGGGTGGCCGGAACTGCTCGGTGCGGCGTTTCCGCCCGGATCCGTCACCGGCGCCCCCAAGGCCAGCGCGCTGCGGATCATCGAAGCGCTCGAGACATCGGCCCGCGGGCCCTACTGCGGAGGAATCGGCTGGGTGGACGCCGACCGGGCCACCGCCGGACTGGCCGTCGGCATACGGACGTTCTGGATCGACCGCACCGGCCCCGCGCCCCTGCTGCGCTTCGGAACCGGAGCCGGAATCACCTGGGGCTCCGACCCCCGGCGCGAGTGGGCGGAGACCGAGCTCAAGGCGTCCCGGCTGCTCGCGGTAGCGTCTGGTGCCTACGAGGACACCTACGGGGTGACAGGAAGGACCGCGTCATGAGGATTTGGGTCAACGGCGAACTGCGCGACGCCGATGACGCGCGGGTGTCCGTGCTCGATCACGGACTGACCGTGGGAGACGGCATCTTCGAGACGGTCAGGGTGTCCGGGGGCCGCCCCTTCGCCCTCACCCGGCATCTCGACCGGCTGACCCGCTCGGCCCGGGGCCTGGGGCTGCCCGACCCCGGCCTCGACGAGGTCCGCCGTGCCGTGGCCGCCGTCATCGAGGCCAACCCCATGCCCCTCGGCCGGCTGCGGATCACCTACACCGGCGGCCTCTCCCCGCTCGGCTCCGACCGCGGCGACGCCGGGCCCAGCCTGGTCGTCGCCCTGGGCGAGGCCCCGCGCCGCCCGGACAGCACCGCGGTGATCACCGTGCCCTGGACGCGCAACGAACGCAGCGCACTGGCCGGGCTCAAGACCACCTCGTACGCGGAGAACGTCGTCGCCCTCGCACGCGCCCACGAGCACGGCGCGACCGAGGCGCTCTTCGCGAACACGGTCGGGCAGCTCTGCGAGGGCACCGGCTCCAACGTCTTCGTCGTGCTGGACGGCCGGATCCACACCCCGCCCGTCACCTCCGGCTGCCTCGCCGGGATCACCCGTGCCCTGGCCGTGGAGTGGACCGGGGCACAGGAGACCGATCTTCCGCTGGACGTCCTGGAACGTGCCGAGGAGATCTTCCTGACCTCCACGCTCCGCGACGTCCAGGCCGTCCACCGGGTCGACGGACGGGAACTGCCGGGCGCACCCGGGCCGGTGACGGCGAAGGCCATGCGGATCTTCGACGAACGCGCCGACGACGACCTCGATCCCTGAACCCGATCCGCAAAAGCGGGTGACGGAGCGCCGCCCAGCGGATAGAACACCCGTGATGACCACGACCCTCCGGCCGACCGGGCCGATCCAGCAAGGCGCCGACGGCGCGCGGGCACGCACGTACGACGTGTGCGACAACGGGCGTGCCGTCGGCGCCGTCGGCATCAACACCGACCCGCTGTTCGGCCCGTCGGCGGGTGTCCTGCACTCGCTGCGGATCGAGGAGCCGGACCGCAGACGGGGCCGCGGCACCATCGCCGCCCTCGCAGCGGAGGAGGTGCTGCGCGACTGGGGCTGCACCCAGGTACGCCTGGTGGCGCCCGCGGACAACGAGGCCGCCCGGGCCCTCGCGGGCGTACTCGGCTACACCGAGCGCAGCCGGAACATGCTCAAGACGCTCCGCCGGACCGCCCCCGCACTGCCCGCCGGGTCCATCGGGCGCCCGATGTCGGAACAGGAGTTCGCCGCGTGGGAGGCCACCTGCGTCGAGGCGTACGCGCAGGACTGGATCGAGCAGGGTGTCCCGGAGGACCAGGCCCGGCGCAAGTCCGAGACGGACCACGCCGCGGAACTGCCGGACGGCCTCGCCACCGCGGGGATGCGCTTCGAGGTCCTCGTCCACGGCGGCGACGTCGTCGGCCATGTCTGGGTGGCCCGGCACGAGACCCCGGCGGGCCGGCCGACCGGCTACGTCTTCGACGTCGAGGTACGCGAGGAGCACCGGGGCCGCGGTCACGGGCGGGCGCTGATGCACCACGCGGAGGACCTCACGCTCGACGCGGGCCTCGGCCTGCTCGGCCTGCACGTCTTCGCGTCCAACACACCCGCGCTCCGGCTGTACGAGTCGCTCGGCTACCGGACGACCCAGTACAACCTGGCGAAGGCGCTCTAGGCGGTCTCCGCCCGCGCCGACCCCGCGGAGGTCAGTCCCGGCCGGCGAGCAGCCGGTCGGCGATCTCCTCGATCCGTCCGCGCAGCCCCACCTGGCTCTTCCCGCCGTCCAGCCGCTCGTCGCCGATCACGTACGTCGGCGTTCCGGTGACACCGATCGCCTTGCCCTCGGCCTGGTCCGCGTCGACGATCAGCAGATGCCGGCCGTCGATCAGCGCCGTGTCGAACTCCTCGGCGTCCAGACCCAGTTCGCGTGCCACATCGAGCAGGAACGGCTCACCGGCGCGGGAGAGGTCGGCGGTACGGGCCAGCACGGCCTCGATGTACGGCCATCCCTTGCCCTGCTCGACGGCCTCCTCGGCGGCCTGTGCCGCGGCGTACGCGTGCTTGTGCTTGTCCAGCGGGAAGTGGCGCAGCCGGACCTCCAGCCGGTCGCCGTAGCGGGCGCGCAGGGCGTGGACGTCGGAGAGGGCCTGATGGCAGTCGGGACATTCGAGCTCGCACCAGATGTCGAGGACGACCGGCGCTGCGGAGGTGGAATCGCTCATGGAATCAGTCTTTCAGGCCGGACCGGCGCGTCCCAATCGGCACCTGGGAAGGAGGACACCCCTGAAATGTCCCCGATGTGGCCCCCGGCCGTGGCCTCCGTGGCGGCGGCCGTGCAGGATGGAAGGGACACGTTCCGACTGCGGGAGGCCCCGATGCTCGCCGAGACCATCTGTTCCGCGGTGTCGGCCGCCGGCCTGGGCATCGCCGCGATCACCGCGTACCGCAGGCGTTTCCTCGCGGCCACGCGGATCGCCGCCTATTCGCTCGTGCCGGTCGGACTCGTGATGACGGGTGTCGTCGCGTGGGTGACCGACATCGCCTTCAAGCCGAGCGTCTGGATCGGGTTCGGCCTGCTGGCGTCGGCCTGGCTGCTCCTGGTGACCACCCGCGCCGTGGAGCGCCGCGGTGGTGGCACCCGGAAGGAACGGCGGGCCGCGCGGGCGGCGTCGCGGGATTCCGCCGTCGCCCCTGCGGCGTCGGCGCCCCTGCGGCGTCGGCGCCCCTGCCGGCACCCGGTGCCGCCGCAGCGGCCCCGCAGTCCGAGGGGAGGCCCGCGAAGAAGCGGCAGGCCGCGGCCGGCGACGACTTCAGCGACATCGAGGCCATCCTGAAGAAGCACGGCATCTGACGCCGTCCCGGTCCGGGCGGCTCGGCCGAGGCCTTGGGGTGAATCGATTCATGCCGATTCCCGCCCTGACCCGCGTGCCCGGGGGCGGCCCTCGGGTGTCGCGTCTCGGTATATTCGGTTCGCGTCCCCTCGATCTTGACGGTATCCCGGGGGCGGGGTTAGCGTCCCGGACGGATTGAAACAATTCAACCCGAGGCGTGGAGCCTGGAGGACGACGCGTGACGGACCTCGCCGGACGTCCGAACGGCTCCGTCCGTACGACCTGGGGACACGCCGTGCCGACGCGCGGCGGCCGAGTGCATCAGTGGGGCAGGGCAAGTGGCGCGTGTGGCAGGGATCAAGGACGTGGCCCGGCAGGCCGGAGTCTCGGTGGGCACGGTGTCCAACGTGATCAACCGCCCGGAGGCGGTGCTCCCGGACACCCGCGCCCGGGTGCTGGCGGCGATCGAGGAGCTCGGCTACGTACGCAGCGAGTCGGCCAGGCAGCTCAGGGCCGGCCGCAGCCGGATCATGGCCCTGCTCGTCCTCGACATGGGCAACCCCTTCTTCGTCGACATCGCCCGCGGCGCCGAGCGCGCGGCCCGGGAGGCCGGTCTCGGCGTCATGGTCTGCAACAGCGGTCAGAGCCAGGAGGAGGAGGCCGAATACCTCGGGCTGTTCGCCGAACAGCGGGTCTGCGGCGTCCTGGTCACTCCGGCCGACGCCACGGGGGGCAACCTCGAAGCCTTCGCCCGCCACCGCATCCCGTACGTGCTGGTGGACCGGGTCGCGGCGGGCACCGAGACCTGTGCCGTCTCCGTGGACGACGTGCGCGGCGGGATGCTCGCGGTCGGACACCTCGTCTCGGCGGGCCATCGCACGGTGGCCTTCGTGAGCGGCCCCGGAGACCTGCACCAGATCAGGGACCGCCGGCAGGGAGCCCTGGCCGCACTCGCCGGGGCCGGGCTCGGCCCCGAGGCCCTCGTCGAGATTCCCTCCGACCGTCTGGACGTGGCGGCGGGACGGGACGCCGGCGCCCGCCTGCTCGGGCTCGTGCCGCGGCCGACCGCCGTCTTCTGTGCCAACGACCTGCTGGCGCTGGGTGTCCTGCAGTCGCTGTACGCCGCGGGTGTACGGGTGCCGCAGGACGTCGCGATCGTCGGCTACGACGACATCGAGTTCGCCGCCGCCGCAGCCGTGCCGCTCACCTCCGTGCGGCAGCCCGCCATGGTGATGGGCAGGATGGCGGCGGAGCTCCTCCTGGAAGAGGCGGACGACGAGGACGGGACCCACCGGCACCGCAGCGTGGTGCTTCAGCCGGAGCTCGTCGTCCGCGCGTCCAGCGCCGCCCCGCGCTGACCCGGTGGGCCGAGGGCCCGGCCCGTGGCCGGGTCCGAGCCGAAAACGTGGGGGACGACCGGACGCCGGAGCGAATCCTTGCAGCCCACGGGGGGTGAACTCACCGCGCGAAAAGGAGTGTTGATCGCCAACAGGGGTGCCTCTGCGTCATGATCACTACGAGATGGTGGACGTATCCCGGGGCGAGGCCCCCGTATCCCCTGCCGAAGAGCCGCGTGGCTGCCTCTTCGCGCTGTCCCAGCCACCCCTGATGATCTTCCTGACGGTGATCGGCAGCCTGCTGCTGATGGCCGCGCTGCATGATCTGTTCCTGCTGTGAACGCGCGCCCGGCCCGGTGGACCGTGGCCCCGTGCCGCACAGGCCCCTCGCCGCCTCCCGCGTCCCCGTGGTCGGCCGTCAGCCGGCCGCCTCCTTGCGCCTGGCCCGGTACGCGGCGACGTGCAGGCGGTTCCCGCAGGTGCGGCTGGAGCAGTAGCGGCGGGAGCGGTTGCGCGACAGGTCGACGAAGGCGCGCCGGCAGTCCGGCGCCTCGCACCGCCGCAGCCGCTCCTGCTCGCCGGCCACGACGATGAAGGCCAGGGCCATGCCGCAGTCCGCGGCGAGGTGGTCCGCGATCGAGGCGTCCGGTGCGAAGTAGTGGACGTGCCAGTCGTAGCCGTCGTGGTTCGTGAGCTGCGGCGTGGTGCCCGCGGCGGCCACCAGCCCGTTGACGAGGTCCGCGGCGGTACGGGCGTCGGGCGCCGCGAATATGTCCGCGAAACGGCTCCGTACGTCCTTCACGGCGCTCAGGTCCTTCTCGCCGAGCACGCCCACGCCGCTGATGAGATGGCGCTCCGCGAAGGCGTAGAGCGCGCCGGTGTCGGCGAGTCCGTCGCCCGGCTCGCTCTCCGGCGCGGTGTTCACCAGATCGACCACCGTGTCGAGGGCGATCCGGGTGTCGTGTGGGATCAGCACGCTTCGCTCCCTGGCCTCCGGCGGACGGGTGCCCGCCGATGCCGGCTGACTCTACTGGCTCGGCGAAGGCGCCTGGGGCCGGGTGCGGGCTTATGGGGGAGAGGGTGGCACTTTGTCGGCTGGACGCATCGCTGGAGCTCGAGGTGGCCGCCTGGTGGCTCCTGTGGCTGTCCTGGCGTCCCCGCCCCGGTGCCCGTGGTGCGGATGAGGCACCTGTGGCATGACGTCATGCCACAGGCGGCGCGGTTCTACGCGTCGCCGAGCCGCGACGGGGGCCGGCCGCCGCCCCGCTTGCCGCGGGCGCGCCGACGCCGTCGCCGCGGTGGGTTCCGCGGCGACGGCGTCGGTGTCTGCCGTACGGGGTTTCCCGCGCGACGCCGTCTCCCCGAGTCGGACGGCGTCCCGCAGCTCTCGGCCTGGCTCAGCTCTCGGCCAGGATGTGTGAGAGCTCCGTATCGAGGTCGAAGTGACGGTGCTCGGTGCCGGGCGGGACCGCGGCGTCGGTCCTTTTCAGGAACGACTCCAGGGCCCTGGCCGGCGCTTCCAGCAGGGCTTCGCCCTCCGGGGAGCTCAGTGCGATACAGACGACGCCCTGGCCGTGACTACGTGATGGCCAGACGCGGACGTCTCCGGTGCCGGTGGGCCGGTGCAGCCCCTCGGCCAGGAGGTCACGGGCGAAAACCCACTCGACCGTTTCCTCCGCTCCGGTGTGGAAGGTGGCGTGCACGGCATAGGGGTCGGCCGTGTCATACCGCAGGCCCGCGGGTACAGGCAGTGAGGACTCGCTCGACACAACGAGGCGCAGGTGCAGCTCGCAGCTGACCGTGGTGTTCATAAGCGCCAGGGCCTTTCGCTCAGTGTGCGCTCGGGGATTCGCACGTCGGCGAAATCGACATGCCACCTACGGTGGTGTTGTAAACCCCTCTGACCTATTTGTGATGCTTCGGGTCGCTCGTGCGGCGGTGTGTAACTTTGGGTCATGCGTCCATTCCGGTGACGAACGCCGTTCGGGTAGGTTGGGCCCATGAATGCGGAGAGTGACGAGCGGGAAGGGGTCGCCGCATCGGTGGCCGCCGACTCCGCTACGGGGGACGGGCAGAAGGCGGAGCGGGAGCTGGGGTCGCGGGCGCCCGGGTTCATCCGGGCGTCCAGGGTGCTTCACCTGAGCTGGCAGGTCGGGATCTTCGTCGTCGGCCTCGCCGTGGTCGGGGCGGGCGTCGTGATGCTGCCGCTGCCCGGCCCCGGATGGCTGGTGATCTTCGGCGGCATGGCGATCTGGGCGACCGAGTTCGTGTGGGCGCAGCTCGTCCTGCGCTGGACCAGGCGCAAGGTCACCGAGGCCGCCCAGCGGGCCCTCGACCCCAAGGTCCGGCGGCGCAACATCATCCTCACCACGGTGGGGCTCGTGATCGTCGCCGTGCTGGTCGGGGTGTACGTCTGGAAGTTCGGGATCACCATGCCGTGGGCGATCGAGCAGTGACCCGGCGCTGACCCGGAAGTGGTCCGGACGCACCGCTGACATGGGGTAATGTTTGCGATGCGCCGGGGCGATTAGCTCAGTGGGAGAGCGCTTCGTTCACACCGAAGAGGTCACTGGTTCGAACCCAGTATCGCCCACCCCGAACCGATGGCCCGGAAGCTTCACCGAAGCTTCCGGGCCATCGGTGTTTTCGCGTGTCTCCGCCGTAGTCGGCAGCCACCCCCGCGCCGCGGCCCCGCTGCCAAATTTCGTCCGAACCGTTGACGTGCCCGGTGCGGCTCCTTAACTTTGCCCAGCAAGCGCTTTCTAAAACGATTCAATCGCGAATGGTGGGGCGAGCTATGTCTCGGAACAACGGCATCGACCGGCGGCAGATGCTGAAGGCGGGACGGCCAGAAGGTCGCCGGCGACGTCGGTCCGCACGGCGTGATGTACCTCTACGACCTGATCCTCCGCCAGAACGGCAAGGCCTTCTTCACCGAGGACGGCATGGGCTTCGGCGAGGCCGAGCTGCTGCCGTACTGGACCGAGGCCCTCGCCCGGGTGAAGTCCGGCATCTACGCCGACCCCAAGAAGGTCGAACAGATCAAGCCCGCCTCCGCCCTCGCCCGGGGCATCGCCTCCGGAGAGTTCACCTGGGACAACTTCTCCATCCGCTACAGCGCGGAGGGCAAGAGCCGCTACGGGCTCGCCCCCATCCCCAGCAGCGACGGCAGGCGCACCGGCCAGTACCTCGGGTCGCTGATGCTCAGCGGATCCGCCCGCACCAAGCACCCCGCCGAAGTGGCCACCTTCATCGGCTTCATGACGCACGAGCCCGAGGTCGCCCGGATCATGGGCTACGACCGCGGTGTGCCTGCCACCACCGCCCAGTTCGAGGCGTACCGGCCCACCGACGCGCCGAGCAAGGCCATCGAGGCGTACGAGACCGAGATCGCCGACGCGGGCGTCCTGGAGCCCATCACCCCGCATCCCGCGGGCGCGGACGTGATCGAGGCGGCGTTCCTGCGCATCGCCGGTGACCTGTCCCTGGGCAAGGCCTCGCCGAAGGACTCCGTGAAGCAGTTCTTCTCCGAGGCGAAGACCGCCCTCGCCTCGAACTGAGAGGAACGCGGTGACTCACATCCAGACCTCCCCGGGCGCTCTCGCCCCCGGGAGCGACCGTTGCGCCGAGCGGCGCAACGGTCCCGGGGACAGCGCGCCGCCCGTCGGCCCGAAGCGGTCCGGGCGCGGCGACAACCTGGCCGGCTATCTGTTCATGTCGCCGTGGATCGCGGGCTTCCTGTTCCTGATCGCCGGGCCCATGGTGTTCTCGCTGTACCTCTCGTTCACCGAGTACAACCTGTTCGACGCGCCACGCTGGATCGGCCTGCGGAACTTCACCGACATGTTCGCCGACCCCCGGTGGCGCCAGTCGGTCGAGGTCACCTCGTGGTACGTACTGATCGGCACCCCGGTCAAACTGGCCGCGGCGCTCGCCGTCGCGATGCTGCTCGCGCAGAAGCGGTGGGGCCAGTCCTTCTACCGGGCGGCCTTCTACGCCCCGTCGCTGATCGGCGCGAGCGTGTCGGCGGCCATCGTCTGGCGCGCCCTCTTCTCCGACGACGCCGTCGTCGACCGTACGCAGAAGCTGTTCGGCGTCGGGTCCGGGGGCTGGATCGGCGACCCCGAGATGATCATCTATGCGCTGGTCGCCCTCACCGTCTGGCAGTTCGGCGCCCCGATGGTCATCTTCCTGGCCGGCCTCAAGCAGGTCCCGCGGGAACTGTACGAGGCGGCCGAGGTGGACGGAGCCGGGCGCTGGCGCAGGTTCTTCCACATCACCCTGCCGATGATCTCGCCGGTGCTGTTCTTCAACGTCCTGCTGGAGACCATCCACTCCTTCCAGATCTTCGGCTCGGCCTACATCGTCAGCAACGGCTCCTGCGGACCGGCCGACGCCACGCTCGTCTACACCTGCTACCTGTACGACCAGGGCTTCGTGAACAGCCGCATGGGCTTCGCCTCCGCCATGGGATGGCTGCTGCTCGTCGCGGTGGGCCTGGTCACCGCCGTGCTGTTCCGGTCCCAGAAGCGCTGGGTGCACTACGAGGAGGGCGGCCGATGAGTCTCCTGGCAGCTGCTGTACGACGCCGGGGTCCCGGCGCACTGGCCTGGCACCTCGGGGCCCTGGTCCTCCTCGTGGTGGTCCTCTACCCGGTGGTGTGGACGTTCGGGGCGTCCTTCAAGCCGAGCGCGGAGATCGTCGGCGCCCTGGACCTGTTCCCGGCCGACCCGGTGACCGACAACTACACCCGGCTCACCGAGGGCATCGCCGACATCCCGATCTCGACGTTCTTCCTGAACTCCACGTACATCGCCGTCGGTTCGGTGGTCGGAGTGGTGCTGTCCTGCTCGCTGACGGCCTACGCCTTCGCGAAGGTCCGCTTCGCCGGCCGCAACGCCATGTTCACCATCATGATCGGCACCCTGCTCCTGCCGTACCACGTGCTGATCATCCCGCAGTACGTGCTGTTCCAGAAGCTGGAGCTGATCAACACCTTCACCCCGCTGCTGATCGGCAAGTACCTCGCCACCGACGCGTTCTTCGTCTTCCTGATGGTGCAGTTCATGCGCGGCCTGCCCAAGGAGCTCGACGAGGCGGCGAGGCTCGACGGCTGCGGGCACCTGAGGATCTACTGGTCGATCGTCATGCCGCTCTGCCGGCCGGCGCTCATCACCAGCGCGATCTTCACCTTCATCAACGCCTGGAACGACTTCATGGGCCCGCTGCTCTATCTGAACGAGCCCGACAAGTACACCGTCTCGATGGGCCTGAAGATGTTCATCGACCAGGACACCGTGGCCGACTACGGCGGGATGATCGCCATGTCGCTGGTGGCCCTCCTGCCGGTGCTGGCCTTCTTCCTGGCCTTCCAGCGCTACCTGATCGACGGCATGGCCACCTCCGGCCTGAAGGGCTGAGGCGCGCCGTGACGACGAAGACCCGTACCGCGAAACGGCGTTCGCATGCCATGGACCGTTTCGGTCTGTTCTCCGAATGCCTGCTCACCGGCGTGTGGATCGCCGTCGCGGCCCTGCCGCTCCTCACGTTCCCCGCCGCGTTCGCCGCGGGGACACGGCACCTGCGCCGCCATCTGGCCGGTGAGCGCGGCGGCGTGCGGGAGTTCTCCGCCGACGTCCTCGCCGCGGCCCGCGGCGGCTGGCTCGTCGGCGTCTTCGTGTGGGCCGCCGGCGCGCTGCTCCGGCTGGACCTGGCGGCGGTACGGGCCGGACTGCCCGGAGGCCCGCTCGTGGGTGCCGTCGGCATCCTCGCCCTGATCGGCTTCCTGGTCGCCGTGGCACGCGCCGCCGCGTGCTGGGAACCCGGCGCCACCTGGCGTTCGCTCCTGGCCGACGCCGGCCGGCGCACGGTCCTCGACCCGGCCGGCTCGCTCCTGCTGGTCTGCGGAATGGCCGTCGTCGTGCTCTCCGGAGCTCTGGTGCTGCCGTTGGCCGTACCGGTCATCGGGGCCGTCGCGGCCGCCGCCACCGCCGTAGAGGCGCGCCGGCCCGCCCGCTGATCCCCTCGCACCACCTTCTCGCTGTCCCCGATCCGTACGGAGAGAGGCACAACCATGTCCAGGATGCCCCGCAGAACACTCCTGAAGGCAGCAGCTGCGGCCGGCGCGGCCGCACAGCTCAGCTGGTCCCTCGGCTCCACCACCGCCACGGCCGCCCGGAACGCGGACGGCGCCGTCGGCCCCGTCCCGCTCACCTGGCTCGAGCCGGGCGGCCTCGGCGCCGCCCCCGGATCCACCCTCGGCGTGCCCTGGCCCCAGGGGCAGCACGCCAAGGACCAGACCTTCGCACTGGCCACCGAGGACGGCAAGGACGTCCCCGTGCAGACCTGGCCGATCGGCTACTGGCCGGACGGCTCGCTCAAGTGGACCGCGCACGCGGTCGGCCCCGAGGTCACCGCCGAGAAGTTCGTCCTCACCGCCGGGAGCCCCGCCGCCCCGAAGAACAAGGTCACCGCCACACGCTCGGGCGGCCACATCACCGTCTCCACCGGCGTGATCACCGCGAAGCTCGGCACGAGCGGCTCCGCCCTCGTCAGGACCGTCACCCGGGGCTCCACCGAGATCGCCGGCAACGGCCGGCTCGTCCTGCTCCGCCAGAACGAGATCGAGGACGGCGACCAGGGCTACGAGAAGTACGAGCGTTTCGAGAGCGTCATCGACGAGGCCGCGATAGAACAGGACGGTCCCGTCCGCGCCGTCGTCCGCATCGACGGCAAGCACCGCAAGGGCTCCCGCTCCTGGATGCCCTTCTCCGTGCGCTTCTACTTCTACGCGGGCGCCGACTCCTTCCGGATGATGCACACCGTCACCTACGACGGGACCCAGGAACCCGGCAAGGCGAGCGGCGACTTCATCCGCGGCCTCGGCGTCCGCTTCACCGTCCCGATGCGCGACGCCGCCCACGACCGCCACATCCGTATCGGCGGCGACGGCACCGGGCTCCTGCGCGAAGCGGTGAAGGGCGTCACCGGACTGCGCCGCGACCCCGGCGCCGCGGTCCGCGAGGCCCAGTTCGCCGGCCGGAAGCTCCCCGACCCGGCCACCTGGGACCAGCGGGTCACCACGCGGCTCCAGTACATCCCCGAGTGGGGCGACTACACCCTCTCGCAGCTGTCCGCCGACGGCTTCGGACTGCGCAAGCGCACGAAGAAGGGCCACGGCTGGATCCCCGCCGGAGGCGGCAGGCGCGCCTCCGGCTTCGGATACGTCGGCGGGCCCACCGGCGGACTCTCCTTCGGGCTCCGCGACTTCTGGGAGAAACACCCCGCCCAGCTCGACATCCGCGACGCCCACACCGACACGGCCCAGGTCACCCTCTGGCTCTGGTCACCCGAGGCCCGGCCCATGGACCTGCGCTTCTACCACGACGGCATGGACCAGGACACCTACGCCGAGCAGCTCGAAGGCCTCAACATCACCTACGAGGACTACGAACCCGGCTTCGGCACCCCGTACGGCATCGCCAGGACCAGCGAACTCCTCTTCTGGGCCAACGCGTCCACCCCCGCCCCGGAGACACTCGCCCGGCAGGTCGACGCCGTCCGCACACCGCCCCAGCTCGCCGCCCCGCCCAAGCAGCTCGTCAAGGCAAGGGTCTTCGGCGGGCTCTTCGCCGAACCCGACCGGTCCACCGCCGCCAAGTCGAAGATCGAGGACCACCTGGACTTCCTCTTCACGTACTACAAGGACCAGGTGGAGATGCGCCGCTGGTACGGCTTCTGGGACTACGGCGACATCATGCACACCTACGACCCCAGCCGGCACCAGTGGTGCTACGACGTCGGGGGCTACGCCTGGGACAACTCCGAACTCTCGCCCGACCTCTGGCTCTGGTACGCGTACATGCGCTCCGGCCGTGCCGACATCTACCGCTTCGCCGAGGCCATGACCCGGCACACCGGTGAGGTGGACGTCTACCACCTCGGCAGATGGGCCGGGCTCGGTACCCGCCACGGTGTCCAGCACTTCGCCGACAGCGCCAAGCAGCAGCGCATCGCCAACACCACCTACCGCCGCATGTTCTACTTCCTCACCGCGGACGAGCGCGTCGGCGACCTCATGCACGCCAACGTCGACTCCGACGAGACCTTCCTGGCACTCGACCCCATCCGCAAGATCCGGACCGCGCCGTACACCCCGGACCGCCACGCCCTGTCCATCGGCTTCGGCACGGACTGGAGCGGCCTCGTCTCCGCGTGGCTCACCGAGTGGGAGCGCCGCGGACCCAAGTGGGAGAAGGCCCGGGACCGGGTGCTCTCCACCATGGAGACCATCGCCGCGCAGCCCAACGGCTTCGTCCAGGGCGTCGGCCTCTACGACCTCGACACCGGGAGGTTCGCCATCGCCGACAAGCCGGAGGTCGGAGTCTCGCACCTGTCGGCCATGTTCGGCCTCGTCGAACTCAACGCCGAACTCATCGACATGATCGACATGCCGGCCTTCAAGGCCGCCTGGATCGACTACTGCCGCTACTTCAACGCCACCAAGGCCGAACAGGCCGCACGCTACGGAAGCAACTTCGGCACCCTGCTGCTGTTCCAGGGCCACTCACGGCAGGACGCCTACGCGGCCGCCCAGACCGGCGACGTCACCCTCGCTACCCGGGCCTGGAAGCAGTTCTACAGCAGCAACGACGCCTGGGACTACAAGGAGAGCACCGACTGGAGCACCAAGAAGATCGAGGGCCCGACCGGGCTCGTCGAGGGCGGTGAAGCGGCCTGGGTGAGCACCAACTCCACCGCCCTGTACGGACTCGCCGCGATCCAGAACCTCGCGCTCGTCGGCGACAGGATGCCCTAACGCATCCGGCTCAGGGTCTCCCGCACCCGGCGCGCGTCGCGCAGCCGCTGCTCGTACGTGGCGCCGACCGCGAGCAGCAGCAGCCCGGCGAGCGCCGGGAACGCCCACCGGGGGAGCGCGTCGAACACCTGGACCACATGCGGCGCCAGCTCGTGCAGCCCGTCCAGCGCCAGGACCGCACCGCCCAGCACCAACGGGGCCTGAAGCCGGAGACGGGCGCCCACCAGCGTGACCACCAGCGCCGCCGCGCCCAGCAGCAGGGGCCGCAGCCAGCCGGGATCGTTCCACGCCACCATCAGGCTCGGCACCAACGTCATCGACAGGGCCGGGCCGTACGCCACCCAGGAGGACGCGGCCGGGTCCCTGCGGCGCCGCAGATGCCCCACCGCGAACGCGGCCACCGACACGGGCAGGGTGTACGCCTCCGGGTCCGACACCTCCGAGGCCGCCAGCCGCACCCACGCCGCCAGCACGAACAGCGCCCCCGCCAGGTACCCCGCGGCCGGCCGGCGCTCGGGCCGCACCGCGGTCCCCGCGGCCAGTACCCCGCACGACGCCAGCACCAGCGCGAGGAACGGCGCGTCCGTCACCGCGAGCCCCACGGCCACCAGCGCACCGAACGCCCCGGCCACCTCCAGCGACAACGCCACCGCCGCCACCCGCAGCCGGGCCCCGAGCAGCACGGTCACCGCCGGGACGACCAGCACCACCGGAGCAGACTGGTGCGCGCTCCACCCCAGCGACGCCCCGGCCGCCCACGCCATCACGATCGCGCACAGTACCGAGCCGACGGCGAGCACCGACTGCGCCACGACCGCCCTCGACCGCGACGCCGCACCCGCGAACAGCACCAGCAGACCCCCGAACACCGCGTACGTGGCCGGCTCGGCGGCCAGCGCGAGCAGCCCCGCACTCACCGCACCCACGAGCCCGCACACCAGGGCGGTCAGCGAGACGCCACCGGACCCCCGCCGCACGGCGAGCCCCAGCAGCCCCGCCACCAGCAGCAGCTCCACGCCCACCGCCACCCCGTACGGCACATCCGCCACCGCGAGCAGCGCCAGCACCGCACCCCAGGCCAGGACCGGCGCGCCGGCCCCCACGGCGACCCGCCACCCCGGCCGGGGCGACACGAACGTCCCCCGGACCCCCGCCCACCCGAGACGGAGCCCGGCCGACACACCCGCCACCACCACGAGCACCATCGGGGACGCGACCGACGCCGGCCACGACATCGACGGTCCCAGCGCGGCCCGGAACCCCTCCGGCGCACCGGACCACACATCGGTCAGCACGGACACCGGCCCCAGCAGCACCGCGGCCACCACAGGCAGCGCCCACACCAGCGCACCCGCCGTGACCGCGGCGGACGCCCCCAGCACACCCCGGCCCACCGGCCGCGGGACCCGGAGCCGCAGCACCGGCAGCAACGCGATGCCGCACAGCAGATACACCACGACCGACCAGTTCCAGGGCAGCCCCGTACGCAGCACACCACCCACCGCGGCCACCGAGGCCAGACCCGCCACGGCACCCGCGGCCACGGCCCACTCCTTCGGCGCGCGCCACGCCCCGGCCAGGGCCACCGCCGCACCCGCCAGCAGCAGCGCCCCCGGGCCCACGGCCGCGAGCGGACCACCGGCCGACACGGACAGCCCCAGACCGATCAGCAGTGCGAACGCCCCGGTCGCCGACGCCCCGACAGCCGCTGTCACCCGCACCGCGAGCCCCCGGCCCCACAGCGCCACCGCCACATCCGCCGCCGCCGTCACCAGCAGCGCCCACCCGAAGCCCTCCGCGGGCGCACCCGCGGCCCACGCCCCCAGCAGCAGCGGCAACTGGCCCGCCGCCACGGCCGCGGGCAGCGGCAGCCGCAGCCGCCCGAGCCACAGGCCGTACGCCGCCCACACCGACGCGAGCACGGCGGACGCGACGGCCGCGAACCCCAGCCCGTCCGTGTCCGGCGCCGCCACCGCGTGCAGCGCGTACGCGTCCAGCACCGTGAGCACCAAGGCCAGCGCGGCCAGCGCCTCGGCCGTCGAGGACAGCCCCCGGCGCAGCAGCGGAGCGGGCGCCACGAGCGCACCCACCGTCACCGCCGCCAGCACTGCCGAACGCCCCCCGATCCCCATCTCGCCCCAGCTGAACAGGGTGAACGCGATCGCCGCGATCGTCAGCAGCAGACCACCGAGGAGCAGCAGCACGTTCTGCACACCGGACGAGGCGGCGGCGGGCGCGGCGGCCCCGCCCGGCGGTCCCCAGGCGAACGGCCCGGCAGGGGGCCGCGCGGCAGGAGCCGCGACCGGCGGCCGCAGCACGCTCAGCAGCCAGGCACGACGGTTCAGCAGCTGCAGCCTGCGGGCGTCCAGCCGGACCAGTTCTTGGTCGAGGAGCGCCAATTCCTCGGCGGGTGGCGGCACATGTTCCATGTACGGGAGTGTGGCGGCGACCACACGCTCGTACATGCGCTCGGATACTCAGTTCCGGTACTGAGTAGGTCCGGCCCTGTACGGGGGCCGACGTCCGCGCACCGCTCCCGCGCCGCCTCGCCGGGCCCGGACGCCTCGGCTTCCGCGCCCGCCACACGCTCAGGATGCGCGCCGGAGGCCGCGGGCAGGGTTCCCGGCAGTTTGAACGTACCCCGCCGGGCCCTGTATGGTTCAACCCGTTCCCGGGCGATTAGCTCAGTGGGAGAGCGCTTCGTTCACACCGAAGAGGTCACTGGTTCGAACCCAGTATCGCCCACCCGGGAGAGGCCGGTCCGTCAGCATCACCGACGGACCGGCTTTCGCGTACCCGCCCTGGATCAGGCCGCCGCCGGCAGCTCAGGACGCAGCGGCCACGCCGGATCCACCGCTTCCGGCGTACCGCCCTCCTCGAACCACGCCTGCGGACCCCGTGCCTGCGCCGCGTGCCACACCGCCTGCAGCGAGTGCAGCTCCGCCGGACTCAGCCGCTCCAGCCGGGCGGAGAACCGCCGCCCCACCGCGCGCACCAGCTCCAGCGAGGCCGCCGCCTCGGCTGCCGCGTCACGCGTCCCGTCCCGCACCACCCCGTACAGCTCGCAGAGATCCGTCAGTGTGCGAGGGCCACTGCGGCAACGGTCCAGATGCTTGTCCAGGACTCGCGGATCCAGCACGCACAGCGGCGCGTTCACCAGATACGCGGCCAGCGACGACGCCCGGTGGCGCTTCAGCTCCCGGTCCAGCAGCGTCAGATCGAACGGCGCGTTCATCACGACGAGCGGACGCCCCTTCGCGCACTGCTCGGCCAGGGCCCGGGCCATCTCCTCGACGACCGGCGCGGGCCACCGGCCGTTGCGCTGCAGATGGTCGTCGGTCAGACCGTGGATCTCGGTGGCCCCGACGGGCACGGGAATCCCCGGACTGACCAGCCAGCGGGTGACGCGGGGCCGTCCGCCCGCGGTGTCCTGGACGACGAGAGCCGCCGAAACGATCCGGTCCTCCTCGACATCCACGCCTGTTGTCTCGGTGTGAAAAGCGGCCAGTGGCCCCTCGAACCAGTGCATCATCCCTGAACTCCTCGCACCAGCTTGGCAGATGGCGGTACCCTCTGCCCGATTCGGTGATACCCGCGCCCTTTGCCTGATACGCCGTTTGCGGCCTCCCTCCTGGAGTGAACGACGGAGTCGGCGGGAAACGAGGCCGGCCGGCCCGTCGGCGGACACCGGGCCACCGAGGCGTTCGGCAGCGCCGTCGCCGCCTGGGGCCGGCCGCGAGAGGACCGAGGCGTTCGTCGCCCCGGGCCGGGGACCGGAAGGCACCAGGACCACGCCGGACCGGGGCGCTCCCGCCGGAACCCCCGAGGCCCGCCCCGCACGGCCCGAACCCGCCGGATCCGCTCCCGGCGACCCGCCCGTCCCGCGCCTGGCAGGGGTGCGCCACCTCGAAGACGAGCCCGCCGTCCCGGTACGGGCCCGCACGTACGGACGGAGCCGGACGAGGAGGCGTACCGGACCGCGGGCCACGTCCGCCTCGCCGGTCTGTCGCCGGGGGCGGAGGGCCGGCTGGAGAACAGCAGCGGCCCGAGGCGTCCCGCCGGCGCCTCGGAGCCGGCGCCCGTCCGGGTCGGCGAGGCGGAGCGGCACCGGCTCATGGAGCCGCTCCCGCAGAACGTGGGCGCCTTCGAGGAGGCCCGCGCGGGGGCGAGGGGTGGCCCCCCGCGGTATCCCTTTCGCGTCCGGGGCCTCCGGCTCGGTACGATTCCTCTTGCGCGCGCAGAGGAAAGCGACGCACCCCCTCAGTCAGGAGAGACCGGTGTCAGACGTCCGTGTGATCATCCAACGCGATTCCGAGCGGGAAGAGCGCGTGGTGACGACGGGCACGACGGCCGGCGAGCTCTTCCCCGGACAGCGCACCGTCGTCGCCGCACGGGTCGAGGGCGAGCTGCGGGACCTCGCGTACGAGCTCAAGGACGGCGAAGTCGTCGAGCCGGTCGAGATCTCCTCCGAGGACGGGCTCAACATCCTGCGGCACTCCACCGCGCATGTGATGGCCCAGGCCGTGCAGGAGCTGCACCCCGACGCCAAGCTGGGCATCGGCCCGCCGGTCAAGGACGGTTTCTACTACGACTTCGACGTCGAGAAGCCGTTCACGCCCGAGGACCTCAAGGCCATCGAGAAGAAGATGCAGGAGATCCAGAAGCGCGGGCAGCGGTTCTCGCGCCGGGTCGTCACCGACGACGCGGCCCGCGAGGAGCTCGCGGACGAGCCGTACAAGCTGGAACTCATCGGCATCAAGGGCTCCGACTCCGTCGCGAGCGCCGGCGACGGCGCGGACGTCGAGGTGGGCGGCGGCGAGCTGACCATCTACGACAACCTGGACGCCAAGACCGGCGAGCTGTGCTGGAAGGACCTCTGCCGGGGCCCGCACCTTCCCACCACCCGCTTCATCCCCGCGTTCAAGCTGATGCGGAACGCGGCGGCGTACTGGCGGGGCAGCGAGAAGAACCCGATGCTCCAGCGCATCTACGGCACCGCCTGGCCCACCAAGGACGAGCTCAAGGCGCACCTGGAGTTCCTGGAGGAGGCCGCCAAGCGCGACCACCGCAAGCTCGGCAACGAGCTGGACCTCTTCTCCTTCCCCGACGAGATCGGCCCCGGCCTCGCCGTCTTCCACCCCAAGGGCGGCGTCATCCGCCGTGCCATGGAGGACTACTCGCGGCGCCGCCACGAGGAGGAGGGCTACGAGTTCGTCTACAGCCCGCACGCCACCAAGGGCAAGCTGTTCGAGAAGTCCGGCCACCTGGACTGGTACGCCGACGGCATGTACCCGCCCATGCAGCTCGACGACGGGGTGGACTACTACCTCAAGCCGATGAACTGCCCGATGCACAACCTGATCTTCGACGCGCGTGGCCGCTCGTACCGTGAACTGCCGCTGCGCCTCTTCGAGTTCGGCACGGTGTACCGGTACGAGAAGTCGGGTGTCGTCCACGGGCTGACCCGCTCGCGCGGCTTCACGCAGGACGACGCGCACATCTACTGCACCAAGGAGCAGATGGCCGAGGAGCTCGACAGGACGCTCACCTTCGTCCTGAACCTGCTCCGCGACTACGGTCTGACCGACTTCTACCTGGAGCTGTCCACCAAGGACCCGGAGAAGTTCGTCGGCTCGGACGAGGTCTGGGAAGAGGCCACCGAGACGCTGCGCCACGTAGCCGAGAAGCAGGGCCTGCCGCTGGTCCCGGACCCGGGCGGCGCCGCGTTCTACGGCCCGAAGATCTCGGTGCAGTGCAAGGACGCCATCGGCCGTACCTGGCAGATGTCGACCGTGCAGCTCGACTTCAACCTCCCGGAGCGCTTCGACCTGGAGTACACCGGTCCGGACGGCACCAAGCAGCGCCCGGTCATGATCCACCGCGCGCTGTTCGGCTCCATCGAGCGCTTCTTCGCGGTGCTCCTCGAGCACTACGCGGGCGCGTTCCCGGTGTGGCTGGCCCCGGTCCAGGCGATCGGTATCCCGATCGGCGACACCCACATCCCGTACCTCCAGGAGTTCGCCGCCAAGGCGCGCAAGCAGGGGCTGCGGGTCGATGTGGACGCCTCCTCGGACCGGATGCAGAAGAAGATCCGCAACCAGCAGAAGCAGAAGGTGCCCTTCATGATCATCGCGGGTGACGAGGACATGGCCAACGGTGCCGTCTCCTTCCGCTACCGCGACGGTTCGCAGGAGAACGGCGTCCCGGTCGACGAGGCCATCGCCAAGATCGCGAAGGCCGTCGAGGACCGCGTCCAGGTCTGACCCGCAGGAAGGAGGAGGTCCCCGGAGAGCTACCCGCTCCCCGGGGGCCTCCTCTCGTCCTCCCGGGCGAACACCTGCACCAGCCACGAGGAGAACGACCCCGTCACCGCCCCCAGCAGGGCGAGGCCGCACACCATCAGCAGCGCCGCGATCACCCGCCCCGCCGGCGTGACCGGTACGGCATCCCCGTACCCCACCGTCGTGAGCGTCGCGCACGCCCACCACGCCGCGTCGCCGAACGTGCGGATCGAGGTGCCGGGCGCCCCGTTCTCCTGCTGGTACACCGCGAGCGCGGCGCAGAAGCCGAGGAGCAGGGCCGAGAGGCCCGCGTACGACATCACCCGGGCGTACAGGCTCAGCCGTGGCCGTTCCTGGCGCTTCTGGACCGCCGCGTAGACCTGCACCACGCGCAGCGGGCGCAGCAGGGGGAGCACGAGGACGACCGTGTCCAGCCAGTGGGTGCGCACGAAGCGTCCGCCCAGACCGCTCAGGCGGAGCCGTACGCAGTAGTCCACGACGAAGACCGACCAGGTGCCCGCGACGAGGCCGAGGGCGACGTCCCGCCAGGGCTCGGTGTCGTGGGCGGCGAGGACGCGGACCGCGTAGCCGAGGATGAAGAGCAGCGACGCCGCGAGGAGCGGTACTTCCGTGCGCTGCTCCCATCGCGTGAGCCGGAGGGGTACGGGATCGGTGGGGCGGTCGCTCATGGCGTCAGCATCGCGGTGTGCCGCCGGGTGAGGACCCGGCGACACGCGCGGCGGGAGCGAAGCAATATGCTGACGGACATGACGAGTGAGCCGGAGCAGCAGATCGGAGTGGGGACGCCCGACGCGTTCCAGCGCCTGTGGACACCTCACCGGATGGCCTACATCCAGGGTGAGAACAAGCCGAGCGGCCCGGAGTCCGGGGACGGCTGTCCGTTCTGCGTGATTCCCTCGAAGTCGGACGAGGACGGGCTCGTCGTCGCGCGTGGCCGGAAGGTCTACGCGGTGCTGAATCTGTATCCGTACAACGGCGGGCACCTGATGGTGGTGCCGTACCGGCACGTCGCCGACTACACGGAGCTGGACGGTCCGGAGACGGCCGAGCTGGCCGATCTCACGAAGCGGGCGATGGTCGCGCTGCGTGCTGCCTCCGGGGCGCACGGTTTCAACATCGGGATGAACCAGGGCGCCGACGCCGGCGCGGGGATCGCCGCCCACCTGCACCAGCACGTGGTGCCGCGCTGGGGCGGGGACACGAACTTCATGCCGGTGGTCGGGCACACGAAGGTGCTGCCGCAGTTGCTGGGGGACACCCGGGCGATGCTGGCCGACGCGTGGCCGGCGGAGTCGCCGGCCGTCTGAGCGGATCATCGCGGCGGGTGGGCGGCCCTGGACGGGGCGGCCCACCCGCTGTGTCATGCGTCGTAGACGTCGGCCTTCTTCGGTGCGGCGTCCTGGACCATGCCGCTGAGGGCCATGGAGCGGCTGTTGAAGCGTTCGGTGTCGACGCCGTGGTCCTCCAGGACCCGCATGGCCGCGGAGTGCACCACGCGCAGGACGGGGGTGGCCGCCCGCATGGCGTCGTCGGCCATGAAGCGGTGGCCCCAGGGCTTGGCGGCCCAGGCGTGGCGCAGTCCGAAGGGTTCGGGCAGGACGATCTTGCCGCCGAAGTAGTCCAGCAGCGGCGGGTACCAGGTGAGGGGCGCGCGCAGCGAGAGCCTGACGACCTCGTTCGCCTTGACGAGGGGGAGTGTGATGGTGCGGGTCTCCCAGAAGCGGACGGACTTCTTCACGGTCTTCGTCTCGGCGGCGGGCTTGGACAGGAAGAGCGAGTGGACGGGGCCGAGCGCGTGTCCGGTGACCTCGACGCGCAGGGTCTCGTGGAGCACCGTGACGGTGATCAGCATGGTGATGACCAGCTGGCCGTCCCAGAGGGTGAACTGGACGCCGAGGTAGTGCCGGTCACCGCTGCTGAACTGCTGGTGGTTGCAGATGCGCTGTATCTCGTGGGGCTTGATCTGGAAGGTCGCCACGTCCTCGCCGGAGGGGCGGGAGACCGAGTCCGCGTTCTCCCCGACGGGTGAGACGATCCAGTGCTTGACGGAGGGGGTGGGGAAGCCGCCGGTGTTCAGGGGGCCGCGTTCCAGCATCTTCAGCTGGTCGTGGATGGCACGCACCACGTCCCAGCTGCGGAACTGGTGGATCTCCTTGGTGGGGTCCTTGGGCACCAGTTCCTCGGCGAGCTGCCAGCTGCCCCAGCGGGTGCCCATGCCGAGGACGCCCTTGGCGCCCGCGTAGAAGACCGAGTTCGACTGCTGTTCGGCGGAGAGCTTCTCCAGGCCCTGGCGCAGGGCCTCGCGGGCGGTCTCGTTGGGGTTCTTCGGGACGGCCTCGGGGATCTTGGCGCTGACGCCGCTGCCGGAGAGGAGACCTTCCCAGCGGGCCCGCATGTCCTTGGCGGAAGCCTCCGCGACGCGTTTGGCGAGCACCCATCCGATCAGCGGGGCCACGACCATGGCGCGCAGGTACAGGGCCAGGAATCCGGTGAGGGGCATGGTGATCAGGAAGAAGGCGGCGACGCCGCCGACGGCCACGAGCAGGACCCCGCCCAGGGCCTGGAAGGCCTTGTCCGTGGAATTGTTGAGGAAGTCACGCAGCCGGAACGCCAGGACCCAGAGGATGAGCCCGGGCAGGAACAGAATGCCGAACACCGCGGTGATCATGGTCAGCTTGCTGTCGCGCGCCTTGCGGAGCCGGGTCGCGGAGAGGCAGTGCTCGACGACGGTCTGCGGGTCGCTGCCGAAGGACTGGATGAGGGCGCCGCGGCCGCCGCCGAGCGTGCGTTCCTGGACGGCGCGGGAGAACGCCTCGCCGAGATTCGGCTTGAAATAGTCGGACTTGAAGAGCTTGGAGCTGCCCGGCTTCACTTCCGACTTGTGCCACTCACTGTTGGCCTTGAGGATCTCCGCCACGTCGCTGTCCCGGTACGCGGCGGAGGCGAGGGCGTTGGTCGCCACCGCCTGCCCGCCGGAACCCTGGAGCGGGATCTGCGCTCCAGGAGAGAAATCGAATCCGTCGTTGGCCACTGTCGCCCCCACTCGCCCGCACGGTCTGCTCCTGCGGCTGTTCCCAACTACCGTACGTCGCACACCTTCTGAGCTGGGGCCACAGCTTATCGTCCGCAGCGCGGCGCCGCCCGCCGTCGGGCTCCCGGGCGGGCGGCGGGTGTCAAATCCGGACAACTAGGTTCCGTTCGTGTGGTTTTCCTCCGCTTCGCGCAGGCGGTCGGCGAGCTGGGGAGGCATGGGTTCGTGCCGGGCGTACGCCCGGTCGAACCGTCCGGTGCCGTGCGTCAGGGAGCGCAGATCGACGGTGTACCTGCCGATCTCCATCTCGGGTACCTCGGCGTGTATGCGTGTGCGATCCCCGGATTCCTGCTCGGTGCCGACCACCCGGCCGCGGCGCCCCGCGAGATCGCTCATCACGGCACCCACGTAGTCGTCCGGCACCAGCACACGGATCTCGGCCACCGGTTCGAGCAGCTGGACGCGGGTGTCGGCGGCGGCCTCGCGCAGGGCGAGTGCGCCGGCGGTCTGGAAGGCGGCGTCGGAGGAGTCCACCGAGTGCGACTTCCCGTCGAGCAGGGTGACCCGCACGTCGACGAGCGGGTGGCCGGCCGCGACGCCCCGGGCCGCCTGGGCGCGTACGCCCTTCTCGACGGAGGGGACGAACTGCCGGGGCACCGATCCGCCGACCACCTTGTCGACGAATTCGATGCCCGTGCCGGACGGCAGGGGCTCGACCTCGATCTCGCAGATGGCGTACTGGCCGTGGCCGCCCGACTGCTTGACGTGCCGGCCACGCCCCACGGTCCGGGAGGCGAACGTCTCGCGGAGGGGGACGAGGTGGGGCACGGCGTCGACCTGGACGCCGTACCGGTTGCGCAGCCGCTCCAGCGCGACGTCGGTGTGTGCCTCGCCCATGCACCACAGGACGACCTGGTGGGTGTCCGGGTTCTGTTCCAGCCGCATGGTGGGGTCCTCGGCGGCCAGCCGCGCCAGGCCGTGGGAGAGCTTGTCCTCGTCGGCCTTGCTGTGGGCGCGCACCGCCAGGGGCAGCAGCGGATCGGGCATGGTCCAGGGCTCCATCAGCAGCGGGTCACCGGCGGGGGAGAGGGTGTCCCCGGTCTCGGCTGCGCCCAGCCTCGACACGCAGGCCAGGTCTCCGGCGACGCATGCGTCCACGGGGCGCTGCCGCCCGCCGAAGGGGGAGGAGAGCGCTCCGACGCGCACGTCGGCGTCGTGGAAGGGGCGTGCCGGGTGTCCGGGGTCGGCGAGGCCGTGGCCGCGGACGTGCACGGTGTCCTCGGGGTGCAGGGTGCCGGAGAAGACGCGGACCAGGCAGACCCGCCCGACGTAGGGGTCGGACGACGTCTTCACGACCTCGGCGACCAGCGGGGCCTTCGGGTCGCAGACCGGGGCGGGGCGCGGGGAGCCGTCGGGGGTGGTGACGTCGGGGAGGGTGCGCTCCAGGGGAGAGGGGAAGCCGCGGGTGACGAGGTCCAGGAGTTCGACGGTGCCGACACCCTGGCGGGCGCCGTCGGGGGCGGGTGCGGCGGTGAGCACGGGATGGAAGGAGCCGCGTGCGACGGCGCGCTCCAGGTCCTCGACGAGGGTCCCGACGGCGATGTCGCCGCCGCCGAGGTAGCGGTCCATCAGGGTCTCGTCCTCGCTCTCGGCGATGATCCCCTCGATGAGCCGGTCGCGGGCCTCCAGGAGTGGGGCCCGCCGGTCGCCGACGGGCGGGTGCTCGGTCCGTTCCCCGGAGGAGTAGTCGGAGATCCGCCCCGTGAGGAGGCCGGCGAGACCGGTGAGCCGGGCGTGCCCGTCCGGGCCCTCGGGGCCCCGCACCGGCAGGTGGAGGGGGAGCACGGCGTCCGGGTCGTCGCCCCCGAAGATCCGGCCGCAGACCCTGGTCATCTCGTCGAAGGACGTGCGCGCGGTGTCCAGATGCGTCACGACCACGGCGCGTGGCATCCCCACGGCCGCGCACTCCTCCCACACGGGGCGGGCGGTGACCGCCACGGCGTCGGCCTCCTGGGCGGCCGAGACGACGAAGAGGGCCGCGTCCGCCGCCCGCAGACCGGCCCTGAGTTCCCCGACGAAGTCGGCGTAGCCGGGGGTGTCCAGCAGATTGATCTTGTAGCCGCCCCATTCGACGGGTACGAGGGAGAGCTGTACGGAGCGCTGCCGCCGCTGCTCGATCTCGTCGTGGTCGGAGACGGTCCCGCCGTCCTCGACCCGGCCGGCCCTGTTGAGTGCCCCGGCCGTCAGTGCGAGGGCCTCGACCAGGGTGGTCTTGCCGGAGCCGCTGGGGCCGACCAGCACCACGTTCCGTACGGAAGCGGGCCCGTCGGCCGTCGTCGCCCTGCCGGCGGCCCCGGTGTGTGCGTGTGTCCTGTCGCCCATGATGCGTGCCTCCCGGTGGGTGGCGCGGTGCCGGACGGACACCGGCGCGGTGGGGGAGAAAGGTGTACGGGCGACGGGGAGCCGCCCCGGCGGCTCCGGCGACGCCCGCGGTCATTCGAGCTTTCCACCGACGCCCGGTGCCGTCCACACGTGGTGTACGGCCGGGCATGACTTCCGGGACATCCGCCGGGACGGGGGTGCCCGCCGTGGGAGCGTCCGGCTCGTGACTACGATGGGCCAGCCGGTGACCGACGGGGTCGCGCGGCCCGCCGAACCTCGGGAAGGCCATGCTGAACAAGTACGCGCGTGCATTCTTCACGCGTGTCCTCACACCGTTCGCCGCTCTGCTGCTCCGGCTCGGGGTCAGCCCCGACGCGGTCACCCTCGTCGGCACGGCCGGGGTGATGGCAGGTGCGCTGGTCTTCTTCCCGACGGGGGAGTTCTTCTGGGGCACGATCGTGATCACGGTGTTCGTCTTCTCCGACCTGGTCGACGGCAACATGGCCCGGCAGGCAGGGATCTCCAGCCGGTGGGGCGCGTTCCTGGACTCGACGCTCGACCGGGTCGCGGACGGGGCGATCTTCGCCGGGTTCGCGCTCTGGTACGCGGGCGGCGGCGACGACACCATGATGTGCGCCGTGTCGATCTTCTGCCTGGCCAGCGGCCAGGTGGTCTCGTACACGAAGGCGCGCGGTGAGTCGATCGGCCTGCCGGTCGCGGTGAACGGGCTGGTGGAACGCGCCGAACGGCTGGTGATCTCGCTGGTCGCGGCAGGGCTGGCCGGGCTGCACGCCTTCGGCGTGCCCGGGATCCAGGTCCTGCTGCCGATCGCGCTGTGGATCGTCGCCGTGGGCAGCCTGGTGACGCTGGTCCAGCGGGTGGTGACCGTGCGCAGGGAGTCGGCCGAGGCCGACGCGGCGGCTGCCGCCTCCGCGGGCGGCATCGCGGAACAGGGGAGCGAGGCCGCGCGGTGAGCGGCACCGGAGCGGATCTGAGGGGACGGCTGACCGACGGGCTCTACGGGCTCGGCTGGGGCGCGGTCAAGAAGCTGCCCGAGCCGGCGGCCCGGGCGCTCTTCCGCACCCTGGCCGACCAGGTGTGGAAGCGGCGCGGGAAGGCCGTGCTGCGGCTGGAGTCGAATCTGGCCCGGGTGGTGCCCGACGCGAGCCCGGCCCGTCTCGCCGGACTGTCGAAGGCCGGCATGCGCTCGTACATGCGCTACTGGATGGAGTCGTTCCGGCTGCCGACGTGGACCCCGGAGCGGATCAAGGCCGGTATCGACGTCCAGGACGTCCACCGGCTCACGGAGGGCATGGACGCCGGGCGCGGCGTCATCGTCGCGCTGCCGCACCTGGGGAACTGGGACCTGGCGGGCGCCTGGGTCACCACCGACCTGAAGGTGCCGTTCACCACCGTCGCCGAGCGGCTCAGACCGGAGACCCTGTACGACCGGTTCGTGGCCTACCGCCGGAGTCTGGGCATGGAGGTCCTGCCGCACAGTGGCGGGGCCGCCTTCGGGACCCTCGCACGGCGGCTGCGCGCGGGCGGGCTGGTCTGCCTCGTCGCCGACCGGGACCTGTCGGCCTCCGGCGTCGAGGTGACGTTCTTCGGCGACACCGCGCGGATGCCCGCGGGGCCGGCGCTGCTGGCCCAGCAGACCGGCGCGCTGCTGCTGCCCGTCACGCTCTGGTACGACGGCACCCCGGTGATGAAGGCGCGGATCCATCCGCCGGTCCCCGTACCACGGACAGGGAGCCGCGCCGAGAAGACGTCCTCCATGACACAGGCGCTGGCCGATGCCTTCGCCACCGGGATCGCCGAGCATCCGGAGGACTGGCACATGCTGCAGCGGCTCTGGCTCTCCGATCTGGAACCCCAGGGGGAAGCTCCGTGAAGATCGGCATCGTCTGTCCCTACTCCTGGGACGTCCCCGGCGGCGTGCAGTTCCACATCCGGGACCTGGCCGAGCACCTGATCCGGCTCGGGCACCACGTCTCGGTCCTGGCGCCCGCCGACGACGAGACGCCCCTGCCGCCGTACGTGGTCTCCGCGGGCCGGGCCGTGCCCGTCCCGTACAACGGCTCCGTGGCCCGGCTGAACTTCGGGTTCCTGTCCGCCGCGCGGGTACGCCGCTGGCTGCACGACGGCACCTTCGACGTGATCCACATCCACGAACCCACCGCGCCCTCGCTCGGGCTGCTCACCTGCTGGGCGGCGCAGGGGCCGATCGTCGCCACGTTCCACACGTCCAACCCGCGCTCCCGGGCGATGATCGCCGCGTACCCGATCCTCCAGCCGGCGCTGGAGAAGATCAGCGCGCGGATCGCGGTGAGTGAGTACGCGCGGCGGACGCTGGTCGAACACCTCGGCGGGGACGCCGTGGTCATCCCCAACGGTGTGGACGTGGGCTTCTTCGCCGGGGCGGAGCCGAAGGCGGAGTGGCAGGGCGGCACGCTCGGCTTCATAGGGCGCATCGACGAGCCGCGCAAGGGGCTGCCCGTCCTCATGAAGGCGCTCCCCGCGATCCTGGCCGCCCGCCCGGACACCCGGCTGCTCGTCGCGGGCCGCGGTGACGAGGAGGAAGCGGTCGCCTCGCTGCCCGAGGAGCTGCGCGAGCGCGTCCAGTTCCTCGGCATGGTGAGCGACGAGGACAAGGCACGGCTTCTGTGCAGCGTCGACGTGTACGTCGCGCCGAACACCGGCGGCGAGAGCTTCGGCATCATCCTGGTCGAGGCCCTGTCGGCAGGGGCCCCCGTGCTGGCCAGCGACCTGGACGCGTTCGCGCAGGTGCTGGACCAGGGTGCGGCGGGCGACCTCTTCGCCAACGAGGACGCGGACGCGCTGGCCGCGGCCGCGATCCGGCTGCTCGGCGACCCGGAGCGGCGAGCGGGTCTCCGGGAGCGGGGCAGCGCGCACGTGCGGCGCTTCGACTGGGCGACGGTCGGTGCGGACATCCTCGGGGTGTACGAGACGGTGACGGAGGGGGCCGCGTCCGTGGACACCGACGAACGCACGGGCCTGCGGGCCCGCTTCGGCCTCGCCAAGGACTGAGCCGGGGGCCCGCGGCCCCCCGGCGGTGGACCGGGGCCCGGCGGCACTCCCGCCGACGGTAGCCTTGCCGCCCGTGATCGAAACCCTCATCTGGATTGCCGTCGCGCTCCTCGCGATCGGCCTGTATCTCAGCTGGACCGCCGGGCGGCTCGACCGGCTCCACGCCCGTATCGACGCGTCCCGCGCGGCCCTGGACGCGCAGCTGCTGCGCCGAGCCTCGGTCACCCAGGAACTGGCCACGTCCGGAGTCCTGGACCCCGCCGCCTCCATCGTGCTGTACGAGGCGGCGCACGCGGCCCGGCAGGCCGAGGAGGAGCAGCGCGAGGTCGCCGAGAGCGAGCTGAGCACCGCGCTGCGGGCCGTGTTCGGCGAGACGGCGCAGGTCGAGGCGGTGAAGCAGTTCCCCGGAGGCGAGGACGCGGCCGGGGAACTCGCCGCCGCCGTACGACGCGTGCCGATGGCGCGCCGCTTCCACAACGACTCGGTGCGCGCCGCCCGGGCACTGCGCAGGCACCGGACGGTGCGGTTGTTCCGGCTCGCCGGGCACGCGCCCTTCCCGCTCGCGTTCGAGATGGACGACGAGCCGCCGGTGGCCCTGGCGGACCGGCCCGGTACCTGAGGCGGCGGCGCCCCGAGGGGTGCCGGCGCCCGCGGGCGGGCGGGCAGAACGATCCACGGGGTGTCCATTGGCCCTTGCTGTGGACTGGTTCCGGAGCGTTTGCTCAGGGCTGCAGTGTCCCAGCGTCTTTTCACCCCAGTGAGGTCGATCCGTGTCCACGCTTCCCAGCAACCAGTCCACCGAGTCCCCGGCCACCGGCACCGCCCGAGTGAAGCGCGGCATGGCCGAGCAGCTCAAGGGCGGCGTGATCATGGACGTCGTCGACGCCGAGCAGGCGAAGATCGCCGAGGACGCGGGCGCCGTGGCCGTCATGGCCCTGGAGCGGGTCCCGGCCGACATCCGCAAGGACGGCGGCGTGGCCCGGATGTCCGACCCCAACATGATCGAAGAGATCATCGGGGCCGTCTCCATCCCCGTCATGGCCAAGTCCCGCATCGGCCACTTCGTCGAGGCGCAGGTCCTGCAGTCCCTCGGCGTCGACTACATCGACGAGTCCGAGGTCCTCACCCCGGCCGACGAGGTCAACCACAGCGACAAGTTCGCCTTCACCACCCCCTTCGTCTGCGGCGCCACCAACCTCGGCGAGGCCCTGCGGCGCATCGCCGAGGGCGCCGCGATGATCCGCTCGAAGGGCGAGGCCGGCACCGGCAACGTCGTCGAGGCCGTCCGGCACCTGCGCCAGATCAAGAACGAGATCGCCCGGCTGCGCGGCTACGACAACAACGAGCTCTACGCCGCCGCCAAGGACCTCCGTGCCCCGTACGAGCTGGTCAAGGAGGTCGCCGAGCTCGGCAAGCTGCCCGTCGTCCTGTTCTCCGCCGGTGGCGTGGCCACCCCCGCGGACGCGGCCCTGATGCGTCAGCTCGGCGCCGAGGGCGTCTTCGTGGGCTCCGGCATCTTCAAGTCCGGCGACCCCGCCAAGCGCGCCGCCGCCATCGTGAAGGCCACCACCTTCTACGACGACCCGAAGGTCATCGCGGACGCCTCCCGCAACCTGGGCGAGGCCATGGTCGGCATCAACTGCGACACGCTGCCCGAGGCCGAGCGCTACGCCAACCGCGGCTGGTAACCACTGATGACCGACACCCCTGTCATCGGAGTCCTGGCTCTCCAGGGCGACGTACGGGAACACCTGATCGCCCTGGCCTCGGCGGACGCCGTGGCCAGGCCGGTCCGGCGGCCCGAGGAGCTCGCCGAGGTCGACGGGCTCGTCATACCCGGTGGCGAGTCCACCACGATGTCCAAGCTGGCGGTCCTGTTCGGCATGCTGGAGCCCCTGCGCGAGCGGGTGGCCGCCGGGATGCCGGTCTACGGCACCTGCGCCGGGATGATCCTGCTCGCCGACAAGATCCTGGACCCGCGCTCCGGCCAGGAGACCGTGGGCGGCATCGACATGATCGTGCGACGTAACGCTTTCGGACGGCAGAACGAGTCCTTCGAGGCCTCCGTCGAGGTCGACGGAGTGCCCGGCGGACCCGTCGAGGGCGTCTTCATCCGGGCTCCCTGGGTGGAGTCGGTGGGCGCCGGGGCGGATGTCATCGCGGTGTACGGCGGCCATGTCGTGGCCGTACGCCAGGGAAACGCCCTCGCCACCTCGTTCCACCCCGAACTGACCGGGGACCACCGGGTGCACGCCCTC
This sequence comes from Streptomyces sp. NPDC025273, assembly GCF_040638585.1. Lineage (NCBI taxonomy): Bacteria > Bacillati > Actinomycetota > Actinomycetes > Kitasatosporales > Streptomycetaceae > Streptomyces > Streptomyces sp. NPDC025273. Next base: position 127,574 of record NZ_JBEZYP010000009.1, on the reverse strand, counting down.
TTCGTCGACATGGTGCGCGCCGTGGGCTGACCCGATCCCGGTAGGATCTCTCGGGTTCGGATCGATTCTGGTGACGCGAAGGAGAAGGCAGATGTCCGGCCACTCTAAATGGGCTACGACGAAGCACAAGAAGGCCGTGATTGACGCCAAGCGCGGCAAGCTCTTCGCGAAGCTGATCAAGAACATCGAGGTCGCGGCCCGCACCGGCGGTGTGGACCCCGAGGGGAACCCGACCCTCGTCGATGCCATTCAGAAGGCGAAGAAGAGCTCCGTCCCGAACAAGAACATCGACTCCGCGGTCAAGCGCGGTGGTGGTCTCGAAGCGGGCGGCGTCGATTACCAGACGATCATGTACGAGGGTTACGGCCCGAACGGTGTCGCGGTGCTCATCGAGTGCCTCACCGACAACCGCAACCGTGCCGCGTCCGACGTACGCGTCGCGATGACCCGCAACGGCGGTTCGATGGCCGACCCGGGTTCGGTCTCGTACCTCTTCAACCGCAAGGGCGTCGTCATCGTCCCCAAGGGCGAGCTGTCCGAGGACGACGTCCTCGGCGCGGTGCTCGACGCGGGTGCCGAGGAGGTCAACGACCTCGGTGAGACCTACGAGGTCGTCAGCGAGGCCACCGACATGGTCGCGGTCCGTACCGCGCTCCAGGAGGCCGGCATCGACTACGACTCGGCCGAGGCCAACTTCCTGCCCACCATGCAGGTGGACCTCGACGAAGAGGGCGCGCGCAAGATCTTCAAGCTGATCGACGCGCTGGAGGACAGCGACGACGTGCAGAACGTCTTCGCCAACTTCGACGTCTCCGACGAGGTCATGGAGAAGGTCGACGCCTGAGGCGAACGGCACGGCCGCGGCGGGCCGACGGGGACACACCCCGTCGGCCCGCCGCATTGTCGGTGGGAGCCGATAGCCTGCGGGAACAGTTGACCGAGCGGTGCGGGCAGTGAGGACAAGGGGGGCTCCATGCGGGTACTCGGCGTGGACCCGGGGCTGACCCGGTGCGGTGTCGGAGTCGTCGAGGGCGTCGCGGGCCGGCCGCTCACGATGCTCGGTGTCGGCGTCGTACGCACCCCCTCCGACGCGGAGCTCGGCCACCGGCTGGTCGCCATCGAGCAGGGCATCGAGCGGTGGCTCGACGAGCACCGCCCCGAATTCGTCGCCGTGGAGCGGGTGTTCGCCCAGCACAACGTGCGAACGGTGATGGGGACCGCCCAGGCCAGCGCGGTCGCCATGCTCTGCGCGTCCCGCCGGGGAATTCCGGTCGCCCTCCACACCCCCAGCGAGGTCAAGGCGGCCGTCACCGGCTCCGGGCGCGCCGACAAGGCACAGATCGGCGCCATGGTGACCCGGCTCCTGCGGCTCGACGCGCCGCCCAGACCGGCCGACGCCGCCGACGCCCTCGCCCTCGCCATCTGCCACATCTGGCGCGCACCCGCGCAGAACCGACTGCAGCAGGCCGTCGCCGCCCACCGCACGCTGAAAGGCCGTACCGCATGATCGCCTTCGTCTCCGGCCCGGTGGCCGCCCTCGCTCCGACCACGGCCGTGATCGAGGTCGGCGGCATCGGGATGGCCGTCCAGTGCGCCCCCGGCACGCTGGCGGGCCTGCGGATCGGCCAGGAGGCCAAGCTGGCCACCTCCCTCGTCGTACGGGAGGACTCGCTCACGCTCTACGGCTTCGCCGACGACGACGAGCGGCAGGTCTTCGAGCTCCTCCAGACCGCCAGCGGCGTCGGCCCGCGGCTCGCCCAGGCCATGCTCGCCACCCACAGCCCGGACGCCCTGCGCATCGCGGTCGCCACCGGGGACGAGAAGGCGCTCACCGCCGTCTCCGGGATCGGCAAGAAGGGCGCCCAGAAGCTCCTCCTGGAGCTCAAGGACCGGCTCGGCGAGCCGGTGGGGGCGCACATCGGACAGCAGGGCGTCGGCACGGCGGTCAGCTCCTCCTGGCGCGACCAGCTGCAGGCAGCCCTGATCGGCCTCGGCTACGCGACGCGCGAAGCCGACGAAGCGGTGACCGCCGTGGCGCCGCAGGCCGAGGCGGCGATCGCCTCGGGCGCCCAGCCGCCCGTGCCGCAGCTGCTGCGCGCGGCCCTGCAGACCCTCAACCGCGCACGCTGACCGCAGGGGCATGACGCCCCGTACGCCGGCCGGAGCACGCCACGGCCCGGCACCGAAACACCCGAGGCGGGACTGACGAGATGAACTGGGACGAGACCGGAGCCGGTACGGGCGACCTGGCGGACGAACTGCTGGAGGACCGGCTGGTCGCCGCCGGCGTGGACGGGGAGGACACGGCCGTCGAGGCCGCCCTGCGCCCGAAGGACCTCCATGAGTTCGTCGGCCAGGAGAAGGTCCGCGAACAGCTCGACCTGGTGCTCAAGGCGGCGCGGGCCCGCGGCGCCACGGCCGACCACGTCCTGCTCTCCGGCGCCCCCGGCCTCGGCAAGACGACCCTCTCCATGATCATCGCGGCGGAGATGAACGCGCCGATCAGGATCACCTCGGGCCCCGCCATCCAGCACGCCGGAGACCTCGCCGCCATCCTCTCCTCCCTCCAGGAGGGCGAGGTCCTCTTCCTCGACGAGATCCACCGCATGTCACGGCCCGCCGAGGAGATGCTCTACATGGCCATGGAGGACTTCCGGGTCGACGTGATCGTCGGCAAGGGCCCCGGAGCCACGGCGATCCCGCTGGAACTGCCGCCGTTCACCCTGGTCGGCGCCACCACCCGGGCCGGACTGCTGCCGCCCCCGCTGCGCGACCGCTTCGGCTTCACCGGCCACATGGAGTTCTACGCCCCCACCGAGCTGGAGCGCGTCATCCACCGCTCCGCGGGCCTCCTCGACGTGGCCATAGACACGGAGGGCGCGGCCGAGATCGCGGGGCGCTCCCGGGGCACGCCCCGTATCGCCAACCGGCTGCTGCGCCGCGTCCGGGACTACGCCCAGGTCAAGGCCGAGGGACGGATCGACCGGGACATCGCCGCCGCCGCCCTCCGGGTGTACGAGGTCGACGCCCGCGGCCTGGACCGTCTGGACCGCGCGGTGCTCGGGGCCCTGCTGAAGCTCTTCGGCGGGGGCCCCGTCGGCCTGTCCACCCTCGCGGTCGCGGTGGGGGAGGAGCGCGAGACGGTCGAGGAGGTCGCCGAGCCCTTCCTCGTACGGGAAGGACTGCTCGCCAGGACCCCGCGGGGCAGGGTCGCCACCCCCGCGGCGTGGGCCCACCTCGGCCTCGTACCGCCGCAGCACGGCGCAAAGGGACAACAGGGCCTGTTCGGGGCGTGACGCGTCACATGTTGGCGCCGAGGGGAACCACGGTGCCATGCTGGGCGTTGTTCCAATGATGCGGACTCGCTTAGACTCCGCCGATGCCGCCCGTACAGGTCGGTGTGCCCACCCCCGTAGACCAGGCCGCTTGTCAGCGCGGTCGTGCGAAGGAAGTTCCGTCCCGTGAGTCTCGTGACCCTCCTCCCCTTCATCGTGCTCATCGGGGCCATGTTCCTGATGACCCGGTCCGCCAAGAAGAAGCAGCAGGCGGCTGCGCAGATGCGCAACGACATGCAGCCGGGCACCGGCGTCCGCACGATCGGGGGCATGTACGCCACCGTCAAGGAGATTCAGGACGACACGGTTCTCCTCGAGGTCGCGCCCGGCGTCCACGCCGTCTACGCCAAGAACTCGATCGGTGCCGTCCTCGACGACGCGGAGTACAACCGCATCGTCCACGGTGACGACGGCCTGGACGTCGACGGCGCGGTCGTGCCCGACGACGCCTCCTCGCTCACCGCCGCCGAGGCCGCGGACAAGGACGGCGAAGTGGCCGACGACGCGAAGATCGACCTGGGCAAGAAGGCCGAGGGTGACGCCGAGCCGAAGGACGCCGAGACCAAGGACGGCAAGGGCGACACCAAGTAGTTCCACGATCCATGAGACGCCGGACACCCGCAGGGGTCCGGCGTCTCATGGGCCGTGAGGTCCTCTGCGGGGGCGGGTCCCCACTACACTTCATGGCCGCTCGGGCGTGTACCCGGCGCGGGGCGGTTGGACAGGGAGAAGCAAAAAGGTGGCAGCACCGAAGAAGGGCCGGGGATCTTCCGGTGGACAGAGCAAGCCGGGCCGTGCCCTGGCTCTGATCCTCATTGCCATGGTCGCGCTCACCGGCGGGATGTTCCTGTCCGGTCACACCACGCCCCGGCTTGGTATCGACCTGGCAGGCGGCACGTCGATCACCCTGAAGGCGAAGAGCCAGCCCGGCAAGCCCGAGGCGATCAACGAGACCAACATGAACACCGCGGTCAGCATCATCGAACGCCGTGTCAATGGTCTGGGTGTCTCCGAGGCCGAGGTCCAGACCCAGGGCAAGTCCAACATCATCGTCAACATCCCCAAGGGGACGAACTCGAAGCAGGCGCGGGAACAGGTCGGCACGACCGCCCAGCTCTACTTCCGGCCCGTACTCACCGTCACCGGCGGCGCACCCACGCCCGCCGGTTCCGCGAGTCCCACCGCGAGCGGTTCCGGGGAGCCGAGCGCCACGCCCAGTGTGAAGGCGAGCAGCCCGGACACCGCTTCCGACGGGGACAGCACGCCTTCGGCGAGCGCCACCACCCAGGGCCGCGCGGTCACCGGCGCCCTGAAGAAGGACGCGACGCCCACCCCCAGCGGTTCCGGAGCAGCGGAGACCCCCGCGGCCACCGGGACGCCCGACGCGGCCACCGCGGCGCTGGAGAAGAAGTTCACGGCGCTGGACTGCACCGACCCGGCCGCCCGCGCCAAGGCCGGCGACGGCGTCAAGCCCGAGGATTCCACGGTCGCGTGCAGTTCCGAGGGCGACGCCAAGTACCTCCTCGGCCCGGCCGAGGTCTCCGGCACGGACGTCGACGACGCCAAGGCGCAGTTCGACCAGCAGCGCGGCATCTGGCTCGTCTCGATGGAGTTCACCGACAAGGGCTCCAAGAAGTTCCAGGCGATCACCAAGAAGCTGTCGGCGCAGCAGTCCCCGCAGAACCAGTTCGCGATCTCACTCGACGGCGAGGTCGTCTCCGCACCCCAGGTGAACGAGACCCTCAGCGGCAGCGCCGAGATCTCCGGCAGCTTCACGCAGCAGTCCGCCGAGGACCTGGCCAACGTCCTCTCGTACGGTGCGCTCCCGCTGTCCTTCAGCGAGGACACGGTCACCACCGTCACCGCCGCCCTCGGCGGCGAGCAGCTGGAGGCCGGCCTCATCGCCGGCGCCATCGGACTGGCCCTGGTCGTCATCTACCTGGTGGCCTACTACCGCGGTCTGGCGTTCATCGCACTCCTGAGCCTCCTGGCCTCCGGCATCCTGACCTACACGATCATGTCGCTCCTCGGCCCGGCCATCGGCTTCGCGCTGAACCTGCCGGCCGTCTGCGGCGCCATCGTGGCGATCGGTATCACGGCGGACTCGTTCATCGTGTACTTCGAACGCATCCGGGACGAGATCCGCGAAGGCCGTACGCTCCGCCCGGCCGTCGAGCGCGCCTGGCCCCGGGCCCGGCGCACCATCCTCGTCTCCGACTTCGTGTCGTTCCTCGCCGCAGCCGTGCTGTTCCTCGTCACGGTCGGCAAGGTCCAGGGCTTCGCCTTCACGCTGGGTCTCACGACCCTGCTCGACGTGGTGGTGGTGTTCCTCTTCACCAAGCCCGTCATGACGATGATGGCCCGCACGAAGTTCTTCGCGAGCGGCAACGCCTGGTCCGGTCTGGACCCGACGCGGCTCGGCGCCAAGCCGCCGCTGCGCCGCACGCGCCGTGTCAACGCCCCCACCGACCACCCGAAGGAGGCGTGAGATGTCGCGACTCGGCAATCTCGGCGCCCGGCTCTACCGAGGCGAGGTCGGCTACGACTTCATCGGCAAGCGCAAGATCTGGTACGGCGTCTCCATCCTGATCACGATCACGGCCATCCTCGGTGTGGTGGTCAGCGGCCTCAACATGGGCATCGAGTTCAAGGGCGGCGCGGTCTTCACGACCGACACCAAGGCCAAGATCTCGGTCTCGCAGGCCCACGAGGTGGCGGTCGAGGCCTCCGGCCACGAGGCCATCGTCCAGGAGCTCGGAAACGGCGGGCTCCGGATCCAGATCACCGAGGTCGACACGGCCAAGGCCGACCAGATCAAGACCGAGCTCTCCGACGAGCTCGGCATCCCCGAGGCGAAGATCAACGCGGACCTGGTCGGCCCCAGCTGGGGTGAGCAGATCGCCAACAAGGCCTGGACGGGCCTCGGCATCTTCATGGTCCTCGTGGTGGTCTACCTGGCCATCGCCTTCGAATGGCGCATGGCCATCGCCGCCCTCATCGCGCTGATCCACGACATCACCATCACGGTCGGTGTCTACGCGCTCGTCGGCTTCGAGGTCACCCCGGGCACCGTGATCGGTCTGCTGACCATCCTCGGTTACTCCCTCTACGACACGGTCGTCGTCTTCGACAGCCTGAAGGAGGGCACGAAGGGGATCACCAAGCAGACCCGGTGGACGTACAGCGAGATCGCCAACCGGTCCATCAACGGCACGCTGGTGCGCTCCATCAACACCACCGTCGTGGCGCTGCTGCCGGTCGCCGGTCTGCTCTTCATCGGTGGCGGTGTGCTCGGCGCGGGCATGCTGAACGACATCTCGCTGTCGCTCTTCGTCGGCCTCGCGGCCGGTGCGTACTCCTCGATCTTCATCGCCACGCCGCTGGTCGCCGACCTCAAGGAACGCGAGCCGCAGATAAAGGCACTGAAGAAGCGGATCCTCGCCAAGCGGGCCGCCGCGGCGGCCAAGGGCGAGTCCGTCGAGGAGGACGAGCGCGACGACCGTGCGCAGGACCTCGCCGAGGACACCGAGACCGCCGGAGCCGTCGTCGGTCGGCCCCGGCAGCCCAGGGGCCACGGCCGGACCCCGGGAAACCGCCGATGACCCGCACCGCCGAATCGACCCGGGAACTCCTGCTCAGCCGCATCCGCGACGTGCAGGACTACCCGAAGCCCGGGGTGCTGTTCAAGGACATCACCCCGCTCCTCGCGGACCCGGTGGCCTTCACCGCGCTCACCGACTCCCTCGCGGAGCTGTGCGTGCGGCACGGAGCCACCAAGATCGTCGGTCTCGAGGCACGCGGCTTCATCCTGGCGGCACCCGTGGCCGTCCGGGCCGGGCTCGGTTTCGTACCCGTCCGCAAGGCCGGGAAGCTGCCCGGCGCGACTCTCGGGCAGGCGTACGAGCTGGAGTACGGCACGGCGGAGATCGAGATCCACGCCGAGGACCTGTCCTCGGACGACCGGATCATGGTCATCGACGACGTGCTGGCCACCGGAGGGACCGCGGAGGCATCGCTGGAGCTGATCCGGCGGGCCGGCGCCCAGGTCGCGGGGGTGTCGGTCCTCATGGAGCTCGGCTTCCTCGCGGGCCGGACCAGGCTCGAGGCAGCACTGCGGGGCGCTCCGCTGGAGGCTCTGATCACCCTCTGACCTGCGCCGCGTCGCGGCAGCGGCGACGTGAGGCCGTACAGGACGGGCACCCGGGAACATCCGGGTGCCCGTCCCGTGTTGTCGGGGGTTCACCCGTCCCCGGGCGAGGACCTGCCGGGGGATCGATACCATGGGTTCTCCGGGTAGCCCGGATCCGCACGAGGAGCGCACTTGCCAGACGAGGCCCAGCCAGTCGCCGCCCCGCAGCCCGACGAGCCCGCGGCGGTCCCCGCCACGCCCGGGAAGGCGCAGCCCGCACGGGCGGGTGGGTCCGGTGCCCGCGAGCCTGCGGACGGCCCGGACAAGGCTTCCGCCTCCGCCTCCGAGGCACCGGGCGCGTCCGGGCCCACGAAACCGGCACCCGCTCCCGCCGCTGCTCCGTCTCCGGCCAGGCCGACGCCGCCGCCCGGGACGAAGCAGGCCCCCGCGACCCCGGCCGGGCCGGCGCCGGAATCCGCCACCCCGGTGAGCCCCGCGCCGCAGGCGGCGCCGAAGCCTCCGGCTCCCGCCGCGAAGCCCCCGGCCAGGCCCGCCGCCACACCGCCGGCCCCGGCCGCCCGGACCGGCGGCTCCTCCAACCGGGTCAGGGCCCGCCTCGCCCGGCTCGGCGTGCAGCGCTCCAGCCCGTACAACCCGGTCCTCGAACCGCTGCTGCGCACCGTCCGCGGCAACGACCCCAAGATCGAGACCGCCACGCTGCGCCAGATCGAGCGCGCCTACCAGGTCGCGGAACGCTGGCACCGCGGGCAGAAGCGCAAGAGCGGCGACCCCTACATCACCCATCCGCTCGCCGTCACGACGATCCTCGCCGAGCTCGGCATGGACCCCGCGACGCTGATGGCCGGACTGCTGCACGACACGGTCGAGGACACCGAGTACGGCCTCGACACGCTGCGCAAGGACTTCGGCGACCAGGTCGCGCTGCTGGTCGACGGGGTCACCAAGCTCGACAAGGTCAAGTTCGGCGAGGCCGCGCAGGCCGAGACCGTGCGCAAGATGGTCGTCGCCATGGCCAAGGACCCCCGGGTCCTGGTCATCAAGCTCGCCGACCGGCTGCACAACATGCGCACCATGCGCTACCTCAAGCGGGAGAAGCAGGAGAAGAAGGCCCGCGAGACCCTCGAGATCTACGCGCCGCTGGCCCACCGCCTGGGCATGAACACCATCAAGTGGGAGCTGGAGGACCTCGCCTTCGCGATCCTCTACCCCAAGATGTACGACGAGATCGTCCGTCTCGTCGCCGAGCGCGCGCCCAAACGCGACGAATACCTCGCCATAGTGACCGACGAGGTCCAGTCCGACCTGCGCGCCGCCCGGATCAAGGCCACCGTCACCGGGCGCCCGAAGCACTACTACAGCGTGTACCAGAAGATGATCGTGCGGGGTCGCGACTTCGCCGAGATCTACGACCTGGTGGGCATCCGGGTCCTCGTCGACACCGTCCGCGACTGCTACGCGGCGCTCGGGACCGTGCACGCCCGGTGGAACCCGGTGCCGGGGCGGTTCAAGGACTACATCGCGATGCCCAAGTTCAACATGTACCAGTCGCTGCACACCACGGTGATCGGCCCCAGCGGCAAGCCCGTCGAGCTCCAGATCCGCACGTTCGACATGCACCGCCGCGCCGAGTACGGCATCGCCGCGCACTGGAAGTACAAGCAGGAGGCCGTCGCGGGCGCCTCCAAGGTGCGCACGGACGTCCCCAGGAACACGGGCGGCCGCGGCCAGGACACCGTCAACGACATGGCGTGGCTGCGCCAGCTCCTGGACTGGCAGAAGGAGACCGAGGACCCCAGCGAGTTCCTGGAGTCCCTGCGCTTCGACCTGTCGCGCAACGAGGTCTTCGTGTTCACGCCGAAGGGCGACGTGATAGCGCTGCCCGCCGGTGCGACGCCGGTGGACTTCGCGTACGCCGTCCACACGGAGGTCGGCCACCGGACGATAGGAGCACGGGTCAACGGGCGGCTCGTACCGCTGGAGTCGACGCTCGACAACGGCGACCTGGTGGAGGTCTTCACCTCCAAGGCGGCCGGAGCCGGACCCTCCCGTGACTGGCTCCAGTTCGTCAAGTCGCCCCGGGCGCGGAACAAGATCCGTGCGTGGTTCTCCAAGGAACGCCGCGACGAGGCGATCGAGCAGGGCAAGGACGCCATCGCGCGGGCCATGCGCAAGCAGAACCTGCCGATCCAGCGCATCCTCACCGGCGACTCCCTGGTCACCCTCGCCCACGAGATGCGCTACCCCGACATCTCGTCGCTGTACGCGGCGATCGGTGAGGGGCACGTCGCCGCGGCGGGCGTCGTCCAGAAGCTCGTCCAGGCACTCGGTGGCGAGGACGCCGCGAACGAGGACCTGGCGGAGAGCTCGCCGCCCTCGCACGGACGCAACAAGCGCCGGGCCAAGGCGGACCCGGGCGTCGTCGTCAAGGGCGTCGAGGACGTGTGGGTCAAACTGGCCCGCTGCTGCACACCCGTTCCCGGTGACCCGATCATCGGATTCGTCACCCGTGGCAGCGGAGTCTCCGTGCACCGCGCGGACTGCGTCAACGTCGACTCGCTCTCGCAGCAGCCGGAGCGGATCCTCGAGGTCGAGTGGGCGCCCACCCAGTCGTCGGTCTTCCTCGTCGCCATCCAGGTCGAGGCACTGGACCGGTCGCGGCTGCTCTCCGACGTCACCCGGGTCCTGTCCGACCAGCACGTGAACATCCTGTCGGCGGCCGTGCAGACCTCCCGTGACCGGGTGGCCACCTCGCGCTTCACCTTCGAGATGGGCGACCCCAAGCACCTCGGACACGTCCTGAAGGCCGTACGCGGCGTGGAGGGCGTCTACGACGTCTACCGGGTCACCTCGGCCCGCCGGCCGTAGCACGGGTCCGAGCCCGCCCCGCCGAGGACGTGGTGATCCCGGCGGCGCGCGGCAGGTCACGACTCCTCATCACCGTCCGCACGCTCCTGCGCCCCTGTCCGGCCGGGCACGCGCGAGGGGCTCCCCTGCGCGGTACGCAGCGAAGCCCCTCGCGGGAATCAGGAGGGTGTCAGCCGCCGAACTCCTCCAGGCCCTTCAGCGCCTGGTCCAGCAGCGCCTGCCGCCCCTCCAGCTCGCGGGACAGCTTGTCCGCCCTGGCGTTGTTGCCCGACGCGCGTGCCGTGTCGATCTGCGTACGCAGCTTGTCCACGGCCGCCTGGAGCTGGCCGGTCAGACCCTCGGCGCGGGCCCGCGCCTCCGGGTTCGTCCGGCGCCACTCGGACTCCTCGGCCTCCTGGAGCGCCCGCTCCACCGCATGCATCCGGCCCTCGACCTTCGGGCGGGCGTCACGCGGCACGTGGCCGATGGCCTCCCAGCGCTCGTTGACGGCGCGGAACGCGGCCCGGGCCGCCTTCAGATCCGTCACCGGAACCAGCTTCTCGGCCTCGACGGCGAGCTCCTCCTTCAGCTTGAGGTTCTCGCCCTGCTCCGCGTCACGCTCGGCGAAGACGCCGCTGCGAGCCTCGAAGAACACGTCCTGGGCGCCGCGGAAGCGGTTCCACAGGTCGTCCTCGGACTCGCGCTGGGCCCGGCCCGCCGCCTTCCACTCCGTCATCAGGTCGCGGTAACGGGCAGCGGTCGTGCCCCAGTCCGTCGACCCGGAGAGGGACTCGGCCTCGGCGACCAGCTTCTCCTTGACCTTGCGGGCCTCCTCGCGCTGGGCGTCCAGCGAGGCGAAGTGGGCCTTGCGGCGCTTGGAGAAGGCGGAACGTGCGTGCGAGAAGCGGTGCCACAGTTCGTCGTCCGCCTTGCGGTCGAGGCGCGGCAGACCCTTCCACGTGTCGACGAGCGCCCGCAGACGCTCACCCGCGGAACGCCACTGCTCGCTCTGCGCCAGCTCCTCCGCCTCGACGACGAGCGCCTCCTTGGCCTGCCGGGCCTCGTCCGTCTGCTTCGCCTTCTGGACCTTGCGCTCCTCGCGCCGGGCGTCGACCGTCGCGACCAGCGCGTCCAGCCGCTCGGCGAGCGCGGCGAGGTCGCCGACGGCGTGGTGCTCGTCGACCTGCCGGCGAAGGTGCTCGATCGCCGCCGTCGCGTCCTTGGCGGACAGATCGGTGGTCTTCACCCGCCGTTCGAGGAGGCCGATCTCGACCACCAGGCCCTCGTACTTGCGCTCGAAATAGGCCAGAGCCTCTTCGGGGGAACCGGCCTGCCACGATCCGACGACCTGCTCGCCCTCGGCCGTACGCACGTACACGGTGCCCGTCTCATCGACACGGCCCCACGGGTCGCTGCTCACAGCGCCTCCTCCACCTGATGCCGAGGGGGGTTCACCCCCTCGTGCATCGTCCACAGTTTCCTGGGGCGGGCAGCGCCCGCCCTGCACAACGCCAATCTAGGCGACCGGCCACCCGGCTGTCCGCACTCCGCGCGGCCGAGATTCTCCGGTCCGCACCGGGTGCCCGCGGCGGACCGGCCGCCCGGCCCGTCAGGCCTTGTCGACCGCGGCCTTCTCGACCGTGACGGCCTTCTTCGGAGCACCGTCGGCCGCCCCACCGGTGACACCCGCCGCGGCGATCTTCTCGACCGCCTTCAGGCCCGCGTCGTCCATGGTGCCGAACGGCGTGTAGCTGGGCGGCAGTTTGGTGTCCTTGTAGACCAGGAAGAACTGGCTGCCGCCGGTGCCGGGCTGGCCGGTGTTCGCCATCGCGACCGTGCCCGCCGGATACGTCACCGCGCCGTCGTCGCCCGGCTTGCCCAGCGCGGTCAGGTTCTCGTCCGGGATCGTGTAGCCGGGACCGCCCGTGCCGTCGCCCTTGGGGTCACCGCACTGCAGGACGAAGATCCCGTCCGTGGTCAGCCGGTGACACTTCGTACCGTCGAAGTACCCCTTGTCCGCGAGGGCCTTGAACGAGTTCGTGGTGTGCGGGGTCTTCGCCGCATCCATCGCGATCGCTATGTCGCCCTGGCTGGTCTTCATCGACATCGAGTACTTCGCCTTTTTGTCGATTTTCATCGCGGGCTCGGGCACCGCGCTTTCGCTCGCCGACGGGGAAGGGCTCGCGCTCGCCGAGGCGTCCGCCTTGCCCTTCGTGTCCTCACCGTCGAGGGAGACGTACGCGCCCGCACCGATGACCGCCACCACGGCCACCGAGGACGCGATGATCACCGTGAGACGCCTGGTCCTCCGGCGCGCCTCCTCCCGACGCTGCTGCTGCCGCTCGAACTTCTCCCGGGCGAGCTGCCGCCGCCGCTGATCGCTGCTGACCACCGGTTGGTCTCCTTGTACGTCGTGTGATCGGGCCTGGGTTGCCCCGTACGGTATATGGGTTAGCTGTGGAATGAGGAGCGCCGGTAGGCTCTGATCTGCCGCGACTGTCTCCGCGGCCCTCCCTCGTCGGACGAACACTAAGGACGATCGTGCTCATTGCCGGGTTCCCCGCCGGGGCCTGGGGGACCAATTGCTACCTGGTCGCCCCCGCCGCAGGCGAGGAGTGCGTGATCATCGACCCCGGCCACCAGGCCGCCCAGGGCGTCGAGGAAACGCTCAAGAAGCATCGGCTCAAGCCCGTCGCCGTCGTGCTCACCCACGGCCACATCGACCACGTCGCCTCGGTCGTCCCCGTATGCGGCGCCCATGACGTCCCTGCCTGGATCCACCCCGAGGACCGGTACATGATGAGCGATCCGGAGAAGTCCCTGGGCCGCTCCATCGGGATGCCGCTCATGGGGGAGCTCACCGTGGGCGAGCCGGACGACGTCAAGGAGCTGACCGACGGAGCCCTGCTGAAGCTGGCGGGCCTGGAGTTCGGCGTCTCGCACGCGCCCGGCCATACCAAGGGGTCGGTGACGTATCGGATGCCCGAGGCCGCGGATGTTCCGCCGGTTCTCTTCTCGGGCGACCTGCTCTTCGCCGGCTCCGTCGGACGCACCGACCTGCCGGGCGGCGACCACACCGAGCTGCTCGAGTCGCTGGCCCGTGTGTGCCTGCCGCTCGACGACTCGACCGTGGTGCTGTCCGGACACGGCCCCCAGACGACCATCGGCCGCGAGCGCGCCTCCAACCCGTATCTGCACGGCATGGACGCGCCCCGCCGAGGAATGTGACGAGAGAAATCCTTTGAGTACCTTCCAGGCCCCCAAGGGCACGTACGACCTGACCCCGCCGCGCTCCGCCAAGTTCCTCGCGGTCCGAGCGGCGATCTCCGCGCCCCTGAAGAACTCCGGCTACGGCTACATCGAGACCCCGGGCTTCGAGGACGTCGCCCTGTTCGCGCGCGGTGTCGGTGAGTCCACCGACATCGTGTCCAAGGAGATGTACGCCTTCGAGACCAAGGGCGGCGACAAGCTCGCGCTGCGCCCCGAGGGCACCGCCTCCGTACTGCGCGCGGCACTGGAGGCCAACCTGCACAAGGCGGGCAACCTCCCGGTCAAGCTCTGGTACTCCGGCTCGTACTACCGCTACGAGCGTCCCCAGGCCGGCCGTTACCGGCACTTCTCGCAGGTCGGCGCGGAGGCCATCGGCACCGAGGACCCGGCGCTGGACGCCGAGCTGATCATCCTGGCCGACCAGGCGTACCGCTCGCTCGGCCTCACACAGTTCCGGATCCTGCTGAACTCGCTGGGCGACAAGGAGTGCCGCCCCGTCTACCGGGAGGCGCTCCAGGCCTTCCTGCGCGACCTCGACCTGGACGAGGAGACCCGCCGTCGCATCGAGATCAACCCGCTCCGGGTGCTCGACGACAAGCGGCCCGACGTCCAGAAGCAGCTCGTCGGGGCGCCCATGCTGCGCGACTATCTCTGCGACGCCTGCAAGGCCTACCACGAGGAGGTCCGGAACCTGCTGACGGCGGCGGGCGTGGTGTACGAGGACGACGAGAAGCTGGTCCGCGGCCTCGACTACTACACGCGCACGACCTTCGAGTTCGTCCACGACGGTCTGGGCTCCCAGTCCGCGGTGGGCGGCGGCGGTCGCTACGACGGGCTGTCCGAGATGATCGGCGGCCCGGCGCTGCCGTCCGTCGGCTGGGCACTCGGCGTGGACCGTACGGTGCTCGCGCTGGAGGCGGAGGGCGTCGAGCTCGACATCCCCGCCACCACCAGCGTGTACGCGGTCCCGCTCGGCGAGGAGGCGCGCCGCGTGCTCTTCGGCCTGGTCACCGAGCTGCGCAGGGTGGGCGTCGCCACCGACTTCGCGTTCGGCGGCCGCGGTCTCAAGGGTGCGATGAAGAGCGCGAACCGCTCCGGCGCCCGCTTCACGATCGTGGCCGGCGAGCGTGACCTCGCCGAGGGCACGGTCCAGCTCAAGGACATGGAGTCCGGCGAGCAGCAGGCGGTCGCACTTGACGAGCTCGTGGCCGTGGTGCGGGCCAGGACGGCCTGATCCCGCAGTCGTTCCGCACGGTGCCCGCCCGGTCCGCCCGGGCGGGCACCGCGCGTTCCACGGCCGCAGTCCGCCCCCGCAGGCCGTGGAACGCGGCCGGCCGAGCGGCTCCCGCCGGCGCGTGAGCGACTCCCGTCAACGCGGCGTCAGTGGCTTCATCCTGTCGGACGACCCCGATACGGGAACGCCACCGGCGGCCCGCGTCGGCGGGGCCTGCCCGGGGACGCGGGCCCTGCCCTCGTCGCGGCCGGGGGCGCGCTGCGGATCTGCGCCGCGGTACTCCTCCGCCGCCTGTCCGGGCCCTGGTGTCCCGATCGCCTCCAGGGGCCGGAGCCGCAGGTCGCGGACCTCCGGCACGGCCGGAACGCCGCATCGCGCGCGCGGGAGGCGGGCTTTTGGCGCGGCTTCCCTCCCGGCTGCGTACGTCCCGCCGAGCCCCGCACTCCGGACCTCGCCTCCGCACACCTTTATGTCCATCGAACGGTTGACCGACCTACCGGTGCGGCAGAATGACCCTGCCCGGCTGGCTACTCAGTGATGGAACGGCGATATGACGACTGCAGCGGTAGATCACCCCACATCCGACCAGGACGAGGACGGCGGGAAGAGGACCATCGGCGGCAGTCGCGCGTTCGCACTGCTGCTGGTGATCACCGGAGCGGCCGGACTGCTCGCCGCCTGGGTGATCACGATCGACAAGTTCAAGCTGCTCGAGGACCCGGGCTTCACCCCGGGCTGCAGCCTGAACCCGGTGGTCGCGTGCGGCAACATCATGAAGAGCGAGCAGGCGTCCGCCTTCGGATTCCCCAACCCGATGCTCGGAATCGCCACCTACTCGGTGGTCATCGGCATCGGCATGGCGCTCCTCGCGGGCGCGCGCTTCCGCAGCTGGTACTGGCTCGGCCTCAACGCGGGCACGCTGTTCGGGGTCGGCTTCTGCACCTGGCTGCAGTACCAGTCGCTGTACAGCATCAACTCGCTCTGCCTGTGGTGCTGCCTGGCCTGGGTCGCCACGATCCTCATGTTCTGCTACGTCACCACGCACAACATCAAGCACCGCATCCTGCCCGCACCCGCCTGGCTGCGGAACGGACTCACCGAATTCCACTGGGTGCCGCCGGTGCTCTGGATCGGCATCATCGGCATGCTGATCCTGACCCGCTGGTGGGACTTCTGGACCAGCTGACCGGTCCCGGACCCCGGCGGTCCGGGCCGCGTTGTCAGTGGGGTGGCATAGGCTTCGAGAGTGGAGCCCGACCTCTTTACCGCAGCAGCCGAAGACCGCCAGGAGAAGGATCCGTCCAGCAGCCCCCTAGCTGTCCGGATGCGTCCTCGCACGCTGGACGAGGTCGTCGGCCAGCAGCATCTGCTGAAGCCGGGATCACCGCTGCGGCGGCTCGTAGGCGAGGGGAGCGGCGGTCCCGCGGGCCCCTCCTCGGTGATCCTCTGGGGTCCGCCCGGCACCGGGAAGACGACCCTGGCGTACGTGGTCAGCAAAGCCACCAACAAGCGCTTCGTCGAGCTCTCCGCGATCACCGCCGGCGTCAAGGAGGTCCGGGCCGTCATCGAGGGCGCGCGCCGTGCCACGGGCGGTTTCGGCAAGGAGACCGTCCTCTTCCTCGACGAGATCCACCGCTTCTCCAAGGCCCAGCAGGACTCCCTGCTCCCCGCCGTCGAGAACCGCTGGGTGACGCTGATCGCGGCCACCACGGAGAATCCGTACTTCTCGATCATCTCCCCCCTGCTGTCCCGCTCCCTCCTGCTCACCCTGGAGCCGCTCACCGACGAGGACCTGCGCGCACTGCTGCGCCGGGCCCTGACCGACGAGCGGGGACTGGGCGGCGCCGTGACCCTGGCCGAGGACGCCCAGGCGCATCTGCTGCGGATCGCGGGCGGCGACGCCCGGCGTGCGCTGACCGCGCTGGAGGCGGCGGCGGGCGCGGCACTGGCCAAGCACGATGCGGAGATCACGCTCACGACGCTCGAGGAGACCGTCGACCGCGCGGCCGTGAAGTACGACCGTGACGGCGACCAGCACTACGACGTGGCGAGCGCCCTGATCAAGTCGATCCGCGGGTCCGACGTGGACGCGGCCCTGCATTACCTGGCCCGGATGATCGAGGCGGGGGAGGACCCGCGCTTCATCGCCCGGCGGCTGATGATCTCGGCGAGCGAGGACATCGGACTCGCCGATCCGACGGCGTTGCCCACCGCAGTGGCGGCTGCCCAGGCCGTGGCGATGATCGGCTTCCCGGAGGCGGCCCTCACCCTCAGCCACGCCACGATCGCGCTGGCGCTCGCACCCAAGTCCAACGCGGCGACGCTGGCGATCTCCGCCGCGCAGGAAGACGTCCGCAGGGGCCTGGCAGGCCCGGTTCCGGCCCATCTGCGCGACGGCCACTACAAGGGCGCCGCCAAGCTGGGCCACGCCCAGGGCTACATCTACCCGCACGACGTGCCGGGCGGAATCGCCGCCCAGGAGTACGCTCCCGACGCCGTCCGCGGCAGGCGCTACTACGAACCCACGCGGTACGGCGCGGAAGCGCGCTACGCGGACGTGGCGGACCGGGTCCGTGAGCGACTCGGCCGCGGCGAACCGGGCGGTACGGCGCCGTAGTGACCGGCTGCGCTCAGCGGGACGCCGCTTCGAAGAGCGTGCGCACGGCACGCCGCAGCTCACCCATGTCGCTTACGGGACAGGGGATTTCGAAGCGGGCGTCGAAGCAGCCGCCGTCGCTCTCCACGAACCGGACCCGCAGGCCGAAGCGGTCGAGCGCGAGCGGGACGGCCGCGGGCCGGTGCGCGCCGCAGGTGCGCTCGGGCCGCTCGGACAGGTCACCGAGCAGGGCCGACAGGGTCCCCATCTCCTCGCTGTGGGCGGTGTGCAGGTGCTGCAGCAACTCCGCCTCATGGGTGACGAGCGGGTCGGCGGCGGCGTCCCGGAAGGCCTCCGGTCCGACCTCCTGCGCTCCCCACAGGTCGTCGACGGACGCCTCCGCGATCTCCAGCCCGAGCAGCATCCGGCCGGGCTCCGCCCGTCCGGGCACGGAAGTGAGCCGGCCGGCCACCCGAGCACGGCTGCGGATCCGGTGCGGAACGGAGACCGGAGCGACATCGGTGATGTGCAGCACAGCGGTCGGCTCGTCGCCCCGGGCGCGGGCCGCGGCCCGTACGACCGGGGAATCGGCGGGGAACCGGAGGAGCAGATCCCCCTCAGGACTCACGCTCAGGGTCTCGGGCATCAGCAGGCCGGGACGGGTGACGACCAGCCCCGGTACGAGCAGCGCGGCGGAGCAGGTACTCTGTACGAGAGTTCGTGTGCGCTCGGCTGCTGACGGCAACCGAGTGTTTTCAAGCCCGCTGGGACGCGGCTGACCACGATCAGATCGGCCTTCCGTCGTAGCAGCACCTTCTGGTGTGCTGCCGCTGTCTGTGCTGTCCGTGACGTGAGTGGTGTTCCCAGGGCGAGACATGCGATCTCCTTGAGTAAGGTAAGCCTAACTACAATGGAGGTCTGGAGAACGTGCCTAACCAGTCGCGTCCCAAGGTCAAGAAGTCGCGTGCCCTCGGCATCGCCCTGACGCCGAAGGCTGTCAAGTACTTCGAAGCTCGTCCGTACCCGCCGGGCGAGCACGGCCGTGGCCGCAAGCAGAACTCGGACTACAAGGTCCGTCTGCTGGAGAAGCAGCGTCTGCGTGCGCAGTACGACATCAGCGAGCGCCAGATGGCGCGTGCCTACGACCGCGCCAAGAAGGCCGAAGGCAAGACGGGCGAGGCGCTGGTCGTCGAGCTCGAGCGCCGTCTCGACGCCCTGGTCCTGCGTTCGGGCATCGCCCGCACCATCTACCAGGCCCGCCAGATGGTCGTCCACGGCCACATCGAGGTCAACGGTGGCAAGGTCGACAAGCCGTCCTTCCGCGTGCGCCCCGACGACGTCGTCCAGGTCCGCGAGCGCAGCCGCTCCAAGGTCCCCTTCCAGGTGGCCCGCGAGGGTGGTTACGACACCGACGGTGAGACCCCGCGCTACCTCCAGGTGAACCTGAAGGCCCTGGCCTTCCGCCTGGACCGTGACCCGAACCGCAAGGAAATTCCGGTCATCTGCGACGAGCAGCTCGTCGTCGAGTACTACGCCCGCTGATCCAGGCGTAGCTGCTGTCCGAGCTCGGGCCCGCCCCTCCGTTGTCCGGAGGCGGCGGGCCTTCGCGTGTCCGTGAGGGTTCCGGCTCGCCGGGTGCGGGGGAGAAGGGGTGCTGGGTGCTCGCGTGGAACACGCAGAGTGCCGGCACATGAGCTTTCCGTACGGTCACCCCCGTACCGGGTACTGCCCGCCCGCCCGTAATGCGGTACGGGGTCCGACGCCCGGCGCGATAGGGTCGAGGGACGAGGATCGGCTGTGGTGGCAGTGCGCACCGGCCGGTCCGAGACAGGCAGAGACCGAGCCCCGGCCGGGGCGAGCGACGAGCAGAGAGCGGTGCACTGTGTCCGGTGGAGAGGTGGCCGGAATCCTGGTGGCCGTCTTCTGGGCGATCCTGGTTTCCTTCCTCGCCGTGGTGCTGGTGAGGCTGGCCCAGACGCTCAGGGCGACCACCGCGCTGGTGGCGGACGTGACCGAGCAGGCCGTGCCGCTGCTCGCCGACGCCTCCGCGACCCTGCGCTCCGCGCAGACCCAGCTCGACAAGGTCGACGCCATCGCGAGTGACGTCCAGGAGGTCACCTCCAACGCCTCCGCGCTCTCGACCACCGTCGCGTCGACGTTCGGCGGGCCGCTGGTGAAGGTCGCGGCGTTCGGCTACGGGGTACGCCAGGCGCTCGGCCGCCGGACCGCCCCCGAACCGGAGCCGGCCCCCCGGACCTCCCGCCGGACCGTGATCGTCGGCCGTACCGTGCCGTCCGCCCGCAAGAAGCGGAACGGCCGAAGCTCCCGCGGACAGAAGGACTGACGCAAGGATGTTCCGCCGTACGTTCTGGTTCACCGCCGGCGCAGCCGCCGGTGTATGGGCCACCACCAAGGTCAACCGCAAGCTCAGGCAGCTGACCCCCGAGAGCCTCGCGGCACAGGCCGCGGACAAGGCGATCGAGGCGGGTCACAAGCTGAAGGACTTCGCCCTCGACGTGCGCGAGGGCATGGTCAGGCGCGAGGCGGAACTGGGCGGGGCCCTGGGCCTCCGGGCACCCGTCGACCCCGAGTTCCCGGTCACCGGACCCCTCGCCGTCGAGGCGGCAAGGACCGGCCGCACCCCCACCTACCGCACGCTCCCCTACACGTCGGACAACCGGAATGAGGACCACTGATGGAGTCGGCTGAGATTCGCCGCCGCTGGCTGAGCTTCTTCGAGGAGCGCGGTCACACCGTCGTGCCTTCGGCGTCGCTCATCGCGGACGACCCGACTCTGCTGCTGGTCCCCGCGGGCATGGTGCCCTTCAAGCCGTACTTCCTCGGCGAGGTCAAGCCGCCTTTCTCGCGGGCCACCAGTGTGCAGAAGTGCGTCCGTACGCCGGACATCGAAGAGGTCGGCAAGACCACCCGGCACGGCACGTTCTTCCAGATGTGCGGGAACTTCTCCTTCGGGGACTACTTCAAGGAAGATGCCATTAAGTACGCCTGGGAGCTGCTCACCAGCTCCGTGGCGGACGGTGGCTACGGCCTGGAGCCCGAGCGTCTGTGGATCACGGTCTACCTCGACGACGACGAGGCCGAGCAGATCTGGCGCGAGAAGATCGGCGTCCCGGCCGAGCGCATCCAGCGCCTGGGGATGGGCCCCAATTTCTGGTCCATGGGCGTACCCGGTCCCTGTGGCCCGTGCTCCGAGATCAACTACGACCGCGGCCCGGAGTTCGGCGTCGAGGGCGGCCCCGCCGTCAACGACGAGCGCTACGTGGAGATCTGGAACCTGGTCTTCATGCAGTACGAGCGGGGCGCCGGCGACGGCAAGGAGGACTTCCCGATCCTCGGGGACCTGCCGTCGAAGAACATCGACACGGGTCTCGGCCTCGAGCGCCTCGCCATGATCCTGCAGGGCGTGCAGAACATGTACGAGACGGACACCCTCCGCGTCGTCATGGACAAGGCCACCGAGCTCACCGGCGTGCGCTACGGCGCCGAGCAGGGCTCCGACGTCTCCCTGCGCGTCGTCGCCGACCACATCCGCACGTCCGTGATGCTCATCGGTGACGGCGTGACGCCCGGTAACGAGGGCCGCGGCTACGTCCTGCGCCGCATCATGCGCCGCGCCATCCGCAACATGCGGCTCATGGGCGCCACGGGTCCGGTGGTCAACGAGCTGGTGGACGTCGTGATCAACACGATGGGCGAGCAGTACCCGGAGCTCGTCACCGACCGCAAGCGCATCGAGACCGTGGCCCTCGCCGAGGAGGCCGCCTTCCTCAAGGCCCTCAAGGGCGGCACGAACATCCTCGAGACCGCCGTCACCGAGACCAAGGAGGCCGGCGGCAAGGTCCTGGCCGGCGACAAGGCGTTCCTGCTCCACGACACCTGGGGCTTCCCGATCGACCTCACCCTGGAGATGGCCGCCGAACAGGGCCTCTCGGTCGACGAAGAGGGCTTCCGCCGGCTGATGCAGGAGCAGCGGGCCAAGGCCAAGGCCGACGCCAAGGCCAAGAAGACCGGTCACGCCGACCTGTCCGCCTACCGCGAGGTCGCCGACAACTCCGGAACCACCGAGTTCACCGGCTACGCCTCCACCGAGGGCGAGTCGACGATCGTCGGCCTTCTGGTCGACGGTGTCCCCTCGCCGGCCGCCACCGAGGGCGACGAGGTCGAGGTCGTCCTGGACCGCACCCCGTTCTACGCCGAGGGCGGCGGCCAGCTCGCCGACCAGGGGCGCATCCGGCTCGACACCGGGGCCGTCATCCAGATCCGGGACGTGCAGCAGCCCGTCCCCGGCGTATCGGTCCACAAGGGCTCGGTCCAGGTCGGCGAGGTGACGGTCGGTGCCTCGGCCTACGCCGCCATCGACAACACCCGACGCCGTGCCATCGCCCGTGCCCACAGCGCCACGCACCTCACGCACCAGGCGCTGCGCGACGCGCTCGGCCCCACGGCCGCCCAGGCCGGTTCGGAGAACTCGCCCGGCCGCTTCCGCTTCGACTTCGGCTCGCCCGCCGCCGTACCCGGCACGGTCCTCACCGACGTCGAGCAGAAGATCAACGAGGTCCTCTCCCGGGAACTCGACGTCCAGGCCGAGGTCATGTCGATCGACGAGGCCAAGAAGCAGGGCGCCATCGCCGAGTTCGGCGAGAAGTACGGCGAGCGGGTCCGGGTGGTCACCATCGGTGACTTCTCCAAGGAGCTGTGCGGGGGCACGCACGTCGGCAACACCTCCCAGCTGGGCCTGGTGAAGCTGCTCGGTGAGTCGTCCATCGGTTCCGGTGTGCGCCGCATCGAGGCCCTGGTCGGCGTGGACGCGTACAACTTCCTCGCCAAGGAGCACACGGTCGTCGCCCAGCTCCAGGAGCTGGTCAAGGGACGCGCCGAGGAGCTCCCGGAGAAGATCGCGGGCATGCTGGGCAAGCTGAAGGACGCCGAGAAGGAGATCGAGAAGTTCCGCGCGGAAAAGGTCCTCCAGGCCGCCGCCGGGCTGGTCGACTCCGCCAAGGACGTACGGGGCGTCGCCCTGGTCACCGGACAGGTGCCGGACGGCACCTCGGCCGACGACCTGCGCAAGCTCGTCCTCGACGTGCGTGGACGCATCCAGGGCGGCCGGCCGGCCGTCGTGGCCCTGTTCACCACGGCCAACGGCCGCCCGCTGACGGTCATCGCCACCAACGAGGCCGCCCGCGAGCGCGGTCTCAAGGCCGGTGACCTGGTCCGCACCGCCGCCAAGACCCTCGGCGGCGGCGGTGGCGGCAAGCCGGACGTCGCCCAGGGCGGCGGCCAGAACCCGGACGCCATCGGCGACGCCGTCGCCGCTGTCGAACGCCTCGTCACCGAGACGGCGTGACGTCGCACATGACGCAGATGCGCCGTGGCCGTCGGCTCGCCGTCGACGTCGGGGACGCCCGCATCGGGGTCGCCTCGTGCGACCCCGACGGGATCCTGGCCACGCCGGTGGAGACCGTGCCGGGACGCGACGTCCCGGCCGCCCACCGGCGGCTCGGGCAGATCGTCGCGGAGTACGAGCCGATCGAGGTCGTCGTCGGCCTTCCCCGCTCCCTGGGCGGCGGTGAGGGCCCGGCGGCGGCAAAGGTGCGCGCCTTCGCACAGGTGCTCGCCCGTGGCATCGCACCGGTTCCCGTACGTCTTCTGGACGAGAGGATGACCACAGTGACGGCCACTCAGGGACTACGCGCTTCGGGCGTGAAGTCCAAGAAGGGCCGGTCTGTCATCGACCAGGCTGCCGCTGTGGTGATCCTCCAGAACGCTCTGGAGTCCGAACGGGCGTCAGGCACCGCCCCGGGCGAGGGCGTCGAAGTGGTTGTCTGATCGCGATACGGTAACGTTCCGCGCGATGCGCCGGTGATTCGAACAGACACCGCACAGCAAAGCGAAGAGACGGAGCGTCGTCTCGCGGCTCAAGGGGATCGATGACTGAGTATGGCCGGGGCCCCGGCTCCGAACCGTGGCATCCCGAGGACCCGTTGTACGGGGACCAGGGATGGGAAGGCCGGCAGGCCGCCCACGGCCAGGGCCAGTACGACGGCCAGCAGCAGCCCTACGCCCAGGACCCGTACGCCCAGCAGGGCTACCAGCAGGACCCGTACCAGCAGCACCAGCAGCAGCAGGACCCGTACCAGCAGCAGCACCCGCAGCAGGATTCGTACCAGCAGCAACAGCACCAGCAGCACCCGTACGGCGCGCCGCAGGATTCGTACGCCCAGCAGCAGCCGCAGTACGACGGCGGCTGGGACACCGGCCAGCACGCGGCGATGCCGTACGGCGGGGCCCCGCAGCCCCCGTACGACAACAACACCGGCGGCTACGGCGAACAGGCCGACTACTACGGCACCCCCGAGGCCTACCCCCCGCCGCAGCCCCCGGGCCGCCGCGAGGAGCCCGCGCGGCAGCAGAGTCCGGACTGGGACCCCGAGGTGCCGCAGGAAGAGACGCATCCCTTCTTCACGGGCGCGGACGAGCCGGACGACAGCCGTGACTCCCGGACCCGTTCCCGCGAGGACGACGCGTACGACGACGACCCAGGCGAGTCCCGCGGCGGCGGCGAGCGCCGCGGCAAGGGCAAGAAGAAGAGCCGCAACGGCTGCGCGTGCCTGGGCGTCGCGGCGGTTCTCGTCGGCGGCCTCGGCGGGGCGGTCTACTTCGGCTACTCGTACTACCAGAGCCAGTTCGGCGCGGCCCCCGACTACGCGGGTGACGGCACGGGCACGGTCGAGGTCGAGATCCCCGAAGGTGCGTTCGGCAACGAGATCGCGAACATCCTCAAGAAGGCCGGCGTCGTGAAATCGGTCGACGCCTTCATTTCCGCGCAGAACGGAAACCCCAAGGGGAAGTCCATTCAGGCCGGCGTCTACATCCTGAAAAAGGAGATGTCCGGTGACAGCGCCGTCGAGCTGATGCTGAGCCCGAAGAGCCAGAACGGCTTCATGGTGACTCCGGGAACACGCAATGCCACGGTGTACGCGGATCTCGACAAGAGGCTGAAGCTCAAGGAAGGCACGACCGAGGACGTCGCCAAGACCCATGCCGGCAGCATGGGCCTCCCCGACTGGGCGGACGAGGGTCCGGTCATAAAGGATCCGCTCGAGGGATTCCTCTATCCCGCCACGTACGCGGTTCCCAAGGACGCGAAACCCGAGGCCGTGCTCAAGAAGATGGTCGCCCGGGCGAACACGGAGTACGAGAAGCTCAACCTCGAAGAGGCCGCCAAGGCGCACAACCTCGACGGACCCTGGCAGGTGGTCACCGTGGCCAGCCTCGTCCAGGCCGAAGGGCTCACGCACGACGACTTCCGCAAGATGGCCGAGGTCGTCTACAACAGGCTCAAGCCGGACAACACGGTCACCAACCGGAAGCTTGAATTCGACTCCGCGTTCAATTACCTGAAGAAGCAGAGCGAAATCAAGATCACGTCGAAGGAAATCCGGAGCAACGACGACCCGTACAACACGTACTACCACGCAGGTCTCACGCCGGGGCCGATCGGTAATCCCGGCGCCGACGCCCTGAAGGCCACGCTCAATCCCACCAGCGACGGGTGGATGTTCTTCATCTCGCTGGACGGCAAGAAGACCGACTTCACGAAGACGGCAGCCGAGCACGAGAAGCTCAACCAGAAGTTCAAGGAGCAGCATGGCCTCGACTGAGGGGCGCCGCCGGGCCGCGGTCCTCGGCTCGCCCATCGCGCACTCCCTGTCCCCGGCCCTGCACCGGGCCGCGTACGCGGAGCTGGGACTCGACACCTGGACGTACGACAGCTTCGACGTGGACGAGCGGGCGCTCCCCGGCTTCGTCGAGGGCCTGGACCCGTCCTGGGCGGGGCTCTCGCTGACCATGCCGCTCAAGCGGGCGGTCATCCCGCTGCTGGACGGCATCAGCGACACGGCGGCCTCGGTCGAGGCGGTCAACACCGTCGTGTTCACCGAGG
Source organism: Streptomyces sp. NPDC025273 (assembly GCF_040638585.1). Classification (NCBI taxonomy): domain Bacteria; kingdom Bacillati; phylum Actinomycetota; class Actinomycetes; order Kitasatosporales; family Streptomycetaceae; genus Streptomyces; species Streptomyces sp. NPDC025273. Next base: position 102,182 of record NZ_JBEZYP010000009.1, on the reverse strand, counting down.
ACGGCCGGCGGGTCGGCGACAACACCGACATCCCCGGCATGGTCGCCGCCCTGCACGAACGCGGCGTGGAGAAGACCGAGACCGCCGCCGTCCTGGGCGCCGGCGCCACGGCGTCCTCCGCACTGGCCGCGCTCTCCGTGATCTGCACCGGCCCGGTGACCGCCTATGTGCGCAGTGCCGCCCGGGCCGACGAGATGCGCGGCTGGGGCGAGAGCCTCGGTGTGGACGTCAGGATCGCGGACTGGGCGGAGGCCACAGAGGCCCTGCACGCCCCCCTGGTGATCGCCACGACACCGGCCGGTACCACCGACGCGTTGGCGGACGCCCTGCCCGCGGCACCCGGCACCCTGTTCGACGTCCTGTACGAGCCGTGGCCGACCGCGCTGGCCTCGCGCTGGTCGTCGGCAGGGGGGACCGTCGTCGGGGGCCTCGACCTTCTCGTCCACCAAGCGGTCCGCCAGGTCGAGCAGATGACCGGTCGGAGCCCGGCCCCGGTCGGGGCCATGAGGATGGCTGGCGAGCAGGCTCTGGCGGCGCGGGAACGCCGGTAGGCCCGGTCGTGGAGGGGCGGTGCGGCCATCCGCCTGGTGGACCGGCGGCAGGTCGGCCATGGTGCGGGCGCCAGAGTGGGTGTGGACCTTGGACTCGTCCTTGCGGTAGGGGGTGTTGCGGGCCAGTGCGCCCACTGGCCGAGGGTGACTCGGCAACCCCGGCGGCGTCGGCCCGGGCTACGGTGAGGTTAGTGACACTCAGGGCGGCGATGTTCGACAGGGACTTGCCCTTGAGGTCGGTGACCTAGCATTTGATTTCAAGTCTGCGCCGCGGGCTACTTTGTTCGAGCGCGGATACTAACGCCGACCAGTCCAATCCTCGTCGATATTGTGGGCAGCAGGCAGACACTGGGACAACGCAAAGCTCCGGTCCCGGGCGTCCTTGGTAGGACGCCTGGCGTTACCGGAGCTTCGCCTCTTCTATCAATCCCTAGCTCATCCCGCCCATGAGAGAAGCACTCACGCGGTGAATGCTGGAGGCCTTGCAGGGAAACTTTCAGCGCGTGTCACGACCAGTCGACACAGGAATTGAGTATTGTACTTCCTTCGGCTCGGGCCACCTGGACTCCGATCAGGAGTATTCCGTCTGAGAGTTGCGCTGTGGTATCCCATTGGCGACCGGCGACGGCTCCGTCGTAAAATGGATGCCACGACCAGAAATAGCGGTCACCGGCAACGTCCTCAGTGATCATGCGAATTCTGACATGATGGCCATCCGAATTTGTGTCAAAGACAGTCAACGAAACATTTATTGTCGCGTGCGTGGAGTTGTGCCCGCTGAATGTGAGTTCTCCACGGGCGCCGGTCGTTGTGCAAGACCTTGTGCCGGACGTGGCTGCGTTGGCTGTTCCCGAGGCTGCGAAAAGCGTAATGAATGCGGCGCATAGGCTCAATGGTATGAGAGACTTTCGCATAACCTATTTCCTGTGTGGCGGCTCTTTTGTTGATTTCCATCATATGTGCTTGCGCATGGAGGCGTGTTTCGGCCAGATGTGGTTTGCCGAGTTGGCCGGTTGGTGGTGGCGTGCAGTTGTCCCGCGAATGATTCATGGTGTCAGTTTGTAGCTTTTACTTCGCGTGGGCCCTGGCGGTGGCCGTCCGTCTGCTGGACCGGCGGCAGGCAGGCCCTCCCGGCCGTGGGAGGATCGGGGGCGGCGGGCCAGGGCCGCGCACCCGGTCGCGCCGATGCAGTTACAGGCGCGAGCATGAGGAGCACCGTTGAGCAGGTTGCGCTGGCTGACCGCCGGAGAGTCGCACGGCCCCGCACTGGTGGCGACGCTGGAGGGTCTTCCCGCCGGTATCCCCGTCACCACGGAGATGGTGGCGGACGCGCTCGCGAGGCGACGACTCGGTTACGGGCGCGGCGCCCGGATGAAGTTCGAGAGGGACGAGGTCACCTTCCTCGGCGGTGTCCGGCACGGTCTGACCATGGGCTCGCCCGTCGCCGTCATGGTCGGCAACACCGAGTGGCCCAAGTGGGAGCAGGTCATGTCGGCCGACCCGGTCGACCCCGACGTGCTGGCCGAGCAGGCCCGTAACGCCCCCCTGACCCGGCCGCGGCCCGGTCACGCCGACCTGGCGGGGATGCAGAAGTACGGCTTCGACGAGGCCCGGCCGGTCCTGGAGCGTGCCAGCGCCCGGGAGACCGCCGCCCGTGTCGCCCTCGGGGCCGTCGCCCGCTCCTACCTCAAGGAGACCGCCGGCATCGAGATCGTCTCGCACGTCGTCGAGCTGGCCGCGGCCAAGGCGCCCTACGGCGTCCACCCCAAGCCCTCCGACGTCGAGCGGCTCGACGCCGACCCGGTCCGCTGCCTGGACGCCGACGCGTCGAAGGCGATGGTCGCGGAGATCGACCAGGCCCACAAGGACGGCGACACCCTCGGCGGCGTCGTCGAGGTGCTCGCCTACGGCGTGCCCGTCGGCCTCGGTTCGCACGTGCACTGGGACCGCAGGCTCGACGCCCGCCTCGCTGCCGCGCTGATGGGCATCCAGGCCATCAAGGGCGTCGAGGTCGGCGACGGCTTCGACCTCGCCCGGGTGCCCGGCTCGAAGGCGCACGACGAGATCGTGGCCACCGCCGACGGGATCAAGCGCACCTCCGGCCGCTCCGGCGGCACCGAGGGCGGGCTGACCACCGGTGAGCTGCTGCGGGTCCGTGCCGCCATGAAACCCATCGCCACGGTGCCCCGCGCGCTCGCCACGATCGACGTCGTGACGGGTGAGGCGGCCAAGGCACACCACCAGCGTTCCGACGTGTGCGCGGTGCCGGCGGCCGGGATCGTCGCCGAGGCGATGGTCGCCCTGGTCCTCGCCGACGCGGTCGCGGAGAAGTTCGGCGGCGACAGCGTCGCCGAGACACGCCGCAACGTGCAGTCGTACCTCTCCCACCTCCAGATCCGGTGAGCGGCCCGCTGATCGTCCTGGTCGGCCCCATGGGGGTCGGCAAGTCGACGGTGGGGGAGATCCTCGCCGGCCGTCTGGGATGCGCCTACCGCGACACCGACGCCGACGTCGTGGCCACCGCGGGCAAGGAGATCCCCGAGATCTTCTTCGACGACGGCGAGGAGCGTTTCCGCGCCCTGGAGCGGCAGGCGGTGCGGGACGCGGTCGCCGGCCACACCGGCGTCCTCGCCCTCGGCGGCGGCGCGGTCCTCGACAAGGAGACCCGCGCCCTGCTCACCGGCCGGCCGGTCGTCTACCTCGCCATGGACGTGGACGAGGCGGTACGGAGGGTCGGGCTGAACACCGCCCGCCCCCTCCTCGCCGTCAACCCGCGGCGGCAGTGGCGCGAGCTCATGGACGCCCGGCGCCCCCTCTACGAAGAGGTGGCGTCCGTCACCGTCGCCACCGACGAACGCACCCCCGAAGAGGTCGCCCAGGCGGTCCTCGACGCATTGGAACTGCCGGAGCGCACGGGCGAGCCCGTACCGGCCGGCCGGGAGAACACAGACATGAGCGAGCAGGGCACCAGGACCATCCAGATCGCCGGCACGGCGGGCACCGACCCGTACGAGGTGCTCGTCGGCCGCCAGCTCCTCGGCGAGCTGCCGAACCTCATCGGCGACCGGGCCAAGCGGGTCGCCGTCCTGCACCCCGAGGCGCTCGCCGAGACCGGTGAGGCGGTCCGCGAGGACCTCGCGGCCCAGGGCTACGAGGCCATCGCGATCCAGCTGCCGAACGCGGAGGAGGCCAAGACCGTCGAGGTCGCCGCGTACTGCTGGAAGGCGCTGGGCCAGACCGGCTTCACCCGCACCGACGTCATCGTCGGCGTCGGCGGCGGCGCCACCACCGACGTGGCGGGCTTCGTCGCCGCATCCTGGCTGCGCGGGGTGCGCTGGATCGCCGTGCCGACGACCGTGCTCGCGATGGTCGACGCGGCCGTCGGCGGCAAGACCGGCATCAACACCGCCGAGGGCAAGAACCTCGTCGGCGCTTTCCACCCGCCGGCCGGAGTGCTCTGCGACCTGGCCGCGCTCGACTCGCTGCCGGTCAACGACTACGTCTCGGGCATGGCCGAGATCATCAAGGCCGGGTTCATCGCCGACCCGGTCATCCTCGACCTCGTCGAGGCCGACCCGCAGGGTGCCCGTACGCCGGCGGGACCGCACACCGCGGAGCTGATCGAGCGTTCCATCCGGGTCAAGGCCGAGGTCGTCTCCAGCGACCTCAAGGAGTCCGGCCTCCGGGAGATCCTCAACTACGGGCACACCCTCGCCCACGCCATCGAGAAGAACGAGCGCTACAAGTGGCGCCACGGCGCGGCCGTCTCGATCGGCATGGTCTTCGCCGCCGAGCTGGGCCGGCTCGCCGGACGCCTGGACGACGCCACGGCCGACCGGCACCGCGCAGTCCTGGAGTCCGTCGGACTGCCGCTCACCTACCGCGGCGACCAGTGGCCCAAGCTGCTGGAGAACATGAAGGTCGACAAGAAGTCCCGCGGCGACCTGCTGCGCTTCATCGTCCTGGACGGCATCGGGAAGCCCACCGTGCTGGAGGGCCCCGACCCCGCCGTGCTGCTCGCCGCGTACGGGGAGGTCTCCGCGTGACGACCCGCAGGGTCTTCGTCCTCAACGGCCCGAACCTCGGACGGCTCGGCTCACGCGAGCCCGACGTGTACGGGGCGACGTCCTACGCCGGACTCGTCGAGACCTGCCGGACCCTGGGCAAGGAGCTCGGCTTCGACGTCGACGTCCGCGAGACCAACGACGAGGGCGAGCTGATCCGCTGGCTCCACGAGGCCGCCGACGGTGCGATTCCGGTCGTTCTCAACCCGGGTGCCTTCACGCACTACTCGTACGGCATGCGCGACGCGGCAGCCCAGCGCACCGCACCGCTGATCGAGGTGCACATCTCGAATCCGTACGCGCGGGAGGAATTCCGCCACACCTCCGTGGTCGCCCCGGTGGCCACCGGGACCGTGGCCGGATTCGGCATCGGCTCCTACCGCCTCGCGCTGCGGGCCCTGGCCGACGAGCTGGAGCGCTGACGGACCGACAGCGGGCACTTCGTACCTCCCCCGGGCGTTCACCGCATGGCGGCCGGGGAAGGTACGGTTGCCGTCGACCAGCGCCAGTTGCCTGTACGAGACGGAGTGGCACCGGATGCAGCACGCAGTGGGGGCCCCGCTGCCGCCGCCCCAGGGTCCCGGGAACGGACCGTGGGCGCACCAGGCCCAGCACCCAGGCCACCCCGGTCCGCCGGGACCGCCGCCACCGATACCTCCCGCGCCCCAGGGGCAGGGCTGGGCCGGCCCCGTGTCCCAGCACGCCCCCGCTCCGCCCTCACGGGAGACCACCGGGCACGTACAGCTCCCACCGGGCGGTCCCGTCCCCCTGCCCGCGCCGCCCGCCGAGCCCGGGACCGGCACCGCGACCCTCGCCGTGCTCCTGATCGGTCCCGCCGGGGCCGGCAAGACCACGGTCGCCAAGCTCTGGGCGGGCCGCCGCCGCGTCCCCACCGCGCACGTCTCGCTCGACGACGTCCGCGAGTGGGTCTGCTCCGGCTTCGCCGACCCGCAGGCCGGATGGAACGACCACTCCGAGGCCCAGTACCGCCTGGCCCGCCGCACCTGCGGTTTCGCCGCCCGCAATTTCCTGGCCAACGGCATCTCCTGCATCCTCGACGACGCGGTCTTCCCGGACAGGCCCGTCGTCGGCCTCGGCGGCTGGAAGCGCCACGTGGGCCCCGGACTGCTGCCCGTCGTCCTCCTGCCCGGACTGGAGATCGTCCTGGAGCGCAACGCGGCCCGCAGCGGCAACCGCCGTCTCTCCGACGAGGAAGTCGCCCGGATCCACGGGCGGATGGCCGGCTGGTACGGCTCCGGCCTGCCGATCATCGACAACTCCACGTACGACGTCGAGACGACGGCCCGGGTCCTCGACGACGTCCTGGCCCGCTCCATAGCCAGCCCCCCGGCCTGGTAGCGCAGCATCGCGGTCCCCGGTCGGCTGCGCTGACCGGGCGGGCAGCCGCGGGCGCTCGTAGGCTCGGAACATGTCAGAGGTGTACGCCGTCCGACGCGGGCTGCTGCGCGACCGGTACGCCGCCGCCGGATCCGCGGCCGCCCTGGTCTCCCGCCCCGCCAACGTCCGCTATCTCGCGGGCGCGGCCCCGCCAGGAGCCGTGCTGCTGCTCGGACCCGACGAGGACGTCCTGCTCTGCCCCCGCCCCCCGGCCGGTGATCCCGCGCAGGGGCGCCCCGACGAACAGCTGCGGCTGACCGTGCTGCCCGCGCCGGACGGCGACCCGGTCGTCGCCGCCGCAGGCCTGGTCCGCTCCCTGGACGCGGACTCACTCGCCGTCGAGGAACACGATCTGACCGTCGCCCGCCACCGCGCCATGGCCTCCGTCGCCCCCCACCTGCGCCTGGCCGACCTCGGTCTCACGGTGGAGCAGTTGCGCCTCGTCAAGGACGAGGAGGAGATCGCCTGCCTGCGGATCGCCGCCGAGATCACCGACCAGGCCCTCGGGGAGCTCCTGGAATCGATCCTGGTGGGCCGCACCGAACGGCATCTCGCCCTGGAGCTGGAGCGCCGCCTGGTGGACCACGGGGCGGACGGCCCGGCCTTCCCCACCTCCGTGGGGACGGGGCCCAATTCGGGACAAGGCCGTCACCGGCCCTCGGACCGGAGGGTCGAGGAAGGTGATTTCCTCTCCGTCTGCCTCGGCGCGAACTATCGCGGATACCGGTGCGAGATCGGGCGGACCTTCGTCATCGGGACCGCTCCGGCGGACTGGCAGATCGAGCTGTACGACCTTGTTTTCGCCGCTCAGCGGGCCGGCCGGGAGGCGCTCGTCCCCGGGACCGCCTACCGCGACGTGGACCGCGCGGCCCGTCATCTGCTGGACTCGGCGGGGCACACGGACGGCCTCCAGGCCTGCACCGGGCACGGGGTCGGGCTCGAAATCGACGAGGACCCGCAGCTGGCACCTACAGCCATGGGTAAACTGGACGCTTGCGTGCCGGTCACCGTCGAACCCGGGGTCCACCTCCCGGGCCGGGGCGGTGTCCGGATCGATGACACGCTCGTCGTACGCCCCGAGGCGGACGGCGGACCCGAGCTACTCACCATTACGACCAAGGAGCTGCTCGCGCTCTAGCGCGCATCCTTTGTCGTCCACCAGCTTCAGTCCAGGAGATTCCGCAACCGTGGCTTCCACGAACGACCTCAAGAACGGCCTGGTGCTCAAGCTCGACGGAGGCCAGCTCTGGTCCGTCGTCGAGTTCCAGCACGTCAAGCCCGGCAAGGGCCCCGCCTTCGTGCGCACCAAGCTCAAGAACGTGCTCTCCGGCAAGGTCGTCGACAAGACGTTCAACGCCGGTGTGAAGGTCGAAACGGCCACCATCGACCGCCGGGACATGCAGTTCTCGTACATGGACGGCGAGTACTTCGTCTTCATGGACATGAACACGTACGACCAGCTCATGGTCGACCGCAAGGCTGTCGGCGACGCTGCCAACTTCCTGATCGAGGGCTTCACCGCCTCCGTGGCCCAACACGAGGGCGAGGTGCTCTACGTCGAGCTGCCCGCCGCGGTCGAGCTGACCATCCAGCACACCGACCCCGGTGTCCAGGGCGACCGCTCCACCGGCGGCAGCAAGCCCGCCACGCTGGAGACCGGTTACGAGATCGGCGTGCCGCTCTTCATCACCACCGGCGAGAAGATCAAGGTCGACACCCGTACGGGCGACTACCTCGGCCGGGTGAACAGCTAACCGTGGCTGCCCGGAACAAGGCCCGCAAGCGCGCCTTCCAGATCCTCTTCGAGGCCGACCAGCGCGGTGAGTCCGTGCAGACGGTCCTCGCGGACTGGGTCCGGCTCTCGCGGACCGACGACCGTCAGCCGCCGGTCGGCGAATTCACGATGGAGCTCGTCGAGGGGTACGCGCAGTACGCGGACCGCATCGACGACCTCATCGTCACCTACGCGGTGGACTGGGAGATCGACCGGATGCCGGTCGTCGACCGGAGCATCCTGCGGCTCGGTGCGTACGAGCTGATCTGGATGGACTCGACCCCGGACGCCGTGGTGATCGACGAGGCGGTCCAGCTCGCCAAGGAGTTCTCCACGGACGACTCCCCGTCCTTCGTGAACGGCCTGCTGGCCCGGTTCAAGGATCTCAAGCCGAACCTCCGCCGGGAGCAGTGATCCGGCGTTTTTCAGCCGAACGAAGGCTCACGGTCGATGCGACCGTGGGCCTTCGGCGTCCACCCGTGATCCGGGACGGACCCGCACCGCCGTGCTGAGGCCGAGCGGGTGACGGGGCCGGGCCGGCAGGTCGCGGCTCCCGGTGGCGGTCGGGGGGCGGGCAAGGAAAACGCCGGGCTAGGCGGGGCTCAGGCCCCGCCTACCCGGCGGTACGTTTCTGCGTGGGGCGGCTCAGCCCTCGTCGTGGGCCACCGCGCGACGCGCGTCGGCGTCCAGCACGCCCCAGCTGATCAACTGCTCCGTGAGCACGGACGGCGACTGGTCGTAGATCACGGCCAGCGTGCGCAGGTCGTCCTGGCGGATCGACAGCACCTTGCCGTTGTAGTCGCCGCGCTGGCTCTGGATCGTCGCCGCGTAACGCTGCAGGGGTCCGGCCTTCTCCGGCGGGACATGAGCGAGGCGCTCCAGGTCCAGGACGAGCTTCGGCGGCGGCTCGGCGGCCCCGCCGGGCGTCGTGCCGGGCAGGAGCTCCTGCACCGGGACGCCGTAGAAGTCCGCCAGCTCGGCAAGCCGCTGCACGGTCACGGCACGGTCGCCGCGCTCGTACGAACCGACCACGACGGCCTTCCAGCGGCCCTGGGACTTCTCCTCCACGCCGTGGAGGGAAAGGCCCTGCTGGGTGCGGATGGCGCGGAGCTTGGCCCCGAGCTGTTTTGCGTATTCGCTGGACATAAGGCTCCCCGGACGCTGGAACATTCTGCGGCTCCGCCGCGTGGCTGGTAACTCACTGTGAGGTTACGCAGCGTTACTTGGATGCGTCAAGCTGAAAGGTCCGGACTCACACCTCCCAGGGGTGCGACCGGGGCCCGTGCAAGCCCTGGTAACGTGGATGACGCAAATCCGACGTCCTTTAACGTCCGTCCAGTGAGGCGGAGAAGGAGGTCCGTTTCTTATGGACGCACAGCACGACCACACCGGCAATGCGGCACGCCCCGTTCTCGAGGCTCCCGACATCGCCCGGGTTCTGACCCGGATCGCCCACGAGATCGTCGAACGCGCCAAGGGTGCCGACGACGTGGTGCTGCTCGGCATTCCGACGCGAGGGGTCTACCTCGCCCGCCGGCTGGCCGGGAAACTCGAAGAGATCACCGGCCGAAAGACGCCGGTCGGATCGCTCGACATCACGATGTACCGCGACGACCTGAGGATGCGCCCCGCGCGCGCCCTGGCCCGTACCGAGATCCCCGGGGAGGGCATCGAGGGCGGACTCGTCGTCCTCGTCGACGACGTGCTCTTCTCCGGCCGCACGATCCGCGCCGCCCTCGACGCGCTCGGCGACATCGGCCGGCCCCGCGCCGTACAGCTCGCGGTCCTCGTCGACCGCGGTCACCGCGAACTCCCGATCCGGGCCGACTACGTCGGCAAGAACCTCCCCACGTCGCTGCGGGAGACGGTCAGGGTGCAGCTCGCCGAGGAGGACGGCCGCGACGCCGTCCTGCTCGGTCTCCGGCAGAGCGTCCCGGCAGGCGAGCGGTAGCTGCTTTCCCGTCCCGTACGCCACGTCGGCCGTACGGCCGCTTCTGCACGCCCACCTGCCTGATCCCTCCACCATCCACGGAGACTCCCCAGATGCTGTGCCTTCCCGGGGGAAACCCCCGGACCCCCCGACACCTCATCTCGGCCGCGGACCTCACCCGCGACGACGCCGTCCTGATCCTCGACACCGCCGAGGAGATGGCCCGGGTCGCGGACCGGCCGATCAAGAAGCTGCCCACCCTGCGCGGCCGCACCGTCGTCAACCTCTTCTTCGAGGACTCGACGCGTACCCGCATCTCCTTCGAGGCCGCCGCCAAGCGTCTCTCCGCCGACGTCATCAACTTCTCCGCGAAGGGCTCCTCCGTCTCCAAGGGCGAGTCCCTCAAGGACACCGCCATGACGCTGGAGGCGATGGGCGCCGACGCCGTCGTCATCCGCCACGGGGCCTCCGGCGCCCCCTACCGCCTCGCCACGTCCGGCTGGATCGACGGCGCCGTCGTCAACGCCGGTGACGGCACGCACGAGCACCCCACCCAGGCCCTGCTGGACGCGTTCACGATGCGCCGACGGCTGGTCGGGGCCGACGCCGGGATCGGCAAGGACCTCGAAGGCCGCCGGATCACGATCGTCGGCGACATCCTGCACAGCCGGGTGGCCCGCTCCAACGTCCACTTGCTCACCACGCTCGGGGCGCACGTCACCCTCGTGGCCCCGCCCACCCTGGTGCCCGTCGGGGTCGAGCGGTGGCCCTGCGACGTCAGCTACAGCCTCGACGAGGTGCTGCCGAAGTCCGACGCGGTGATGATGCTCCGTGTGCAGCGCGAACGCATGAACGCCGCGTACTTCCCGACCGAGCGCGAGTACTCCCGCCGCTACGGCCTGGACGGCCTGCGCATGGCGCGGATGCCCGAGCACGCCATCGTCATGCACCCCGGACCGATGGTGCGCGGCATGGAGATCACCGCCGAGGTCGCCGACTCGGACCGGTGCACCGCCGTCGAGCAGGTCGCGAACGGGGTCTCCACCCGCATGGCCGTCCTGTACCTGCTGCTGGGCGGCTCCGAGACCGCCCTGCCGTCCGCCGCACGCACCGAGGAGAACAAGTAATCATGAGCAAGATCCTTATTCGCGGCGCGAAGGTCCTCGGCGGCGAGCCGCAGGACGTCCTCATCGACGGCGAGACCGTGGCGCGGGTCGGCACCGGCATCGAGGCCGGCGACGCCACCGTGATCGAGGCGGCCGGCCAGATCCTGCTGCCCGGCCTCGTCGACCTGCACACCCATCTGCGCGAGCCCGGCCGCGAGGACTCCGAGACCGTCCTCACCGGCACCAGGGCCGCGGCGTCCGGCGGCTTCACCGCCGTGCACGCCATGGCCAACACCTTCCCGGTCGCCGACACCGCGGGCGTCGTCGAGCAGGTCTGGCGGCTCGGCAAGGAGTCCGGCTACTGCGACGTGCAGCCCGTCGGCGCCGTCACCGTCGGCCTCGAGGGCAAGCAGCTCGCCGAGCTCGGCGCGATGCACGACTCCGCCGCCAAAGTGAGGGTCTTCTCCGACGACGGCAAGTGCGTCGACGACGCCGTGATCATGCGGCGTGCCCTGGAGTACGTGAAGGCCTTCGACGGCGTGGTGGCCCAGCACGCCCAGGAGCCCCGCCTCACCGAGGGCGCCCAGATGAACGAGGGCGTCGTCTCGGCCGAGCTCGGACTCGGCGGCTGGCCCGCCGTCGCCGAGGAGTCGATCATCGCCCGCGATGTCCTGCTCGCCGCGCACGTCGACTCCCGGGTGCACATCTGCCACCTGTCGACGGCCGGCTCCGTGGAGATCGTCCGCTGGGCCAAGTCCAAGGGCTGGAACGTCACCGCCGAGGTCACCCCGCACCACCTGCTCCTCACCGACGAGCTCGTCCGGTCCTACGACCCCGTCTACAAGGTGAACCCGCCGCTGCGCACCGAGGCCGACGTCATGGCCCTGCGCGAGGCGCTCGCCGACGGCACGATCGACTGCGTCGCCACCGACCACGCCCCGCACCCGCACGAGGACAAGGACTGCGAGTGGGCCGCCGCCGCCATGGGCATGGTGGGCCTGGAGACCGCGCTCTCCGTGGTCCAGCAGACGATGGTGGACACCGGACTCATCGACTGGGCGGGCGTTGCCGACCGCATGTCGTTCCGGCCCGCGGCCATCGGCCGGCTCGAGGGACACGGCCGCCCCGTCTCGGCGGGTGAGCCCGCCAACCTCACCCTGGTCGATCCGTCATACCGTGGAGCCGTGGACCCCGCGGGCTTCGCCTCCCGCAGCCGCAACACTCCCTACGAGGGTCGCGAGCTGCCGGGCCGAGTGACCCACACCTTCCTGCGGGGCCGTGCCACGGTCGTCGACGGGAAGCTCGCGTGACAACACTCAACCCCAGTTATCAGCTGTACCAGCTGGCCGCCGAGCAGAAGTCGGCCGAAGTGACGGACTGGTCCGCCCGCATCAGCTGGGTCCTCGGACTGCTCGTCCTCATCGCCTTCGTCTACTGGCTGATGCGCCAGGGATGGAAGTGGCGGGCGAGCCTCCAGTCCGGTCTGCCCGAGCTCGCGACCACCCCGGAAGGGTTCGCGGACGGGGCGGAGCCGCTGAGGCTGACCGGCCGCTACCACGCGTCGACGACGGCGGGGCAGTGGCTCGACCGGATCGTCGCCCACGGCCTCGGCACCCGCAGCCGGGTCGAGCTGACCCTCACCGAGCAGGGCCTGGACGTCGTACGCCCGGGCGCGGCCGACTTCTTCGTCCCGGCCGCCGCACTCCGCGAGGCCCGGCTCGACAAGGCGCTCGCGGGCAAGGTCCTGCCCGAGGGCGGCCTCCTGGTCATCACCTGGGCGCACGGCGACCAGCTGATCGACTCCGGATTCCGCTCCGACCACGCGGCCGAGCACCAGGCCTGGGTCGACGCCGTCAACCACCTCACCAGCACTACGGAAGGCACCGCACGATGACGATCTCCACCCGGGGGGCCGACAAGGCTCCCGCCGTACTCGTCCTGGAGGACGGCCGCTCCTTCCGCGGCCGCGCCTACGGGGCCGTGGGGGAGACCTTCGGCGAGGCGGTGTTCTCCACCGGCATGACCGGCTACCAGGAGACGCTGACCGATCCCTCCTACCACCGCCAGGTCGTCGTGATGACCGCCCCGCACGTCGGCAACACCGGGGTGAACGACGAGGACCCCGAGTCGAAGCAGATCTGGGTCGCCGGCTACGTCGTGCGCGACCCCGCCCGCACCCCCTCCAACTGGCGCTCCCGCCGCTCACTGGACGAGGAGCTCGTCAGCCAGGGCGTCGTCGGGATCAGCGGCATCGACACCCGTGCCCTGACCCGCCACCTGCGGGAGCGTGGCGCCATGCGCGTGGGCATCTTCTCCGGCAACGCGATCGCCGACGAGGGCATACTGCTCGCCAAGGTGCGGCAGGCACCCGAGATGAGCGGCGCCGACCTCTCCGCCGAGGTCGCCACCAAGGAGGCGTACGTCGTCCCCGCGGTCGGCACCAAGAAGTTCACCGTCGCCGCCGTCGACCTCGGCATCAAGGGGATGACCCCGCACCGCATGGCCGAGCGCGGCATCGAGGTCCACGTCCTGCCGGCCACCGCCACCCTCGACGAGGTCTACGCGGTGAAGCCCGACGGAGTGTTCTTCTCCAACGGCCCCGGCGACCCGTCCACCGCCGGCCACCCCGTCGCCCTCATGCGGGGCGTGCTGGAGCGGAGGACCCCCCTCTTCGGCATCTGCTTCGGCAACCAGATCCTGGGCCGCGCCCTCGGCTTCGGCACCTACAAGCTGAAGTACGGCCACCGCGGCATCAACCAGCCCGTGCAGGACCGCACCACCGGCAAGGTCGAGGTCACCGCGCACAACCACGGCTTCGCCGTCGACGCGCCCCTCGACAAGGTCTCCGACACGGAGTTCGGCCGCGCCGAGGTGTCCCACGTCTGCCTGAACGACCAGGTCGTCGAAGGCCTCCAGCTCCTGGACCGGCCGGCCTTCAGCGTCCAGTACCACCCCGAAGCAGCCGCCGGCCCGCACGACGCCGCGTACCTCTTCGACCGCTTCGTATCCCTGATGGAGGACCAGCGTGCCTAAGCGCTCCGATATCCAGTCCGTCCTGGTCATCGGCTCCGGTCCGATCGTCATCGGCCAGGCCGCCGAGTTCGACTACTCCGGCACCCAGGCCTGCCGCGTCCTCAAGGCCGAGGGCCTGCGCGTCATCCTGGTGAACTCCAACCCGGCGACGATCATGACCGACCCGGAGATCGCCGACGCCACGTACGTCGAGCCGATCACCCCCGAGTTCGTCGAGAAGATCATCGCCAAGGAGCGCCCCGACGCGCTCCTGCCGACGCTGGGCGGTCAGACCGCGCTCAACACGGCGATCTCCATGCACGAGAACGGTGTCCTGGAGAAGTACGGCGTCGAGCTCATCGGGGCCAACGTCGAGGCCATCAACAAGGGCGAGGACCGCGACCTCTTCAAGGGTGTCGTGGAGGCCGTCAAGGCGAAGATCGGCTACGGCGAGTCCGCCCGCTCCGTCATCTGCCACTCCATGGACGACATCATCAAGGGCGTCGACACCCTGGGCGGCTACCCCGTCGTCGTCCGCCCCTCCTTCACCATGGGCGGCGCCGGCTCCGGCTTCGCCCACGACGAGGAGGAGCTGCGCCGGATCGCCGGACAGGGCCTCACCCTCTCGCCGACCACCGAGGTGCTCCTGGAGGAGTCCATCCTGGGCTGGAAGGAGTACGAGCTGGAGCTGATGCGCGACAAGAACGACAACGTCGTGGTGGTCTGCTCCATCGAGAACTTCGACCCGATGGGCGTCCACACCGGCGACTCGATCACCGTCGCCCCGGCGATGACGCTCACCGACCGCGAATACCAGCGGCTGCGCGACATCGGCATCGCGATCATCCGCGAGGTCGGCGTCGACACCGGCGGCTGCAACATCCAGTTCGCCATCGACCCCGCCGACGGCCGGATCATCGTCATCGAGATGAACCCGCGCGTCTCCCGCTCCTCGGCGCTCGCGTCGAAGGCCACCGGCTTCCCGATCGCCAAGATCGCCGCCAAGCTCGCCGTCGGCTACACGCTCGACGAGATCCCCAACGACATCACCGAGAAGACGCCGGCCTCCTTCGAGCCGACCCTCGACTACGTCGTGGTCAAGGCCCCGCGCTTCGCCTTCGAGAAGTTCCCCTCCGCCGACTCCACCCTCACCACCACCATGAAGTCGGTGGGTGAGGCCATGGCGATCGGCCGCAACTTCACCGAGGCGCTCCAGAAGGCCCTGCGCTCCCTGGAGAAGAAGGGCTCGCAGTTCGCCTTCACCGGCGAACCCGGCGACAAGGCCGAGCTGCTCGCGGAGGCGGTCCGCCCGACCGACGGCCGCATCAACACCGTCATGCAGGCGATCCGGGCCGGCGCCACCCAGGAAGAGGTCTTCGACGCCACGAAGATCGACCCCTGGTTCGTCGACCAGCTCTTCCTGATCAAGGAGATCGCCGACGAGCTGGCCGCCGCGGAGCGCCTCGGCACCGAACTGCTCGCCGAGGCCAAGCGGCACGGCTTCTCCGACGCCCAGATCGGCGAGATCCGCGGCCTGCGCGAGGACGTCGTGCGCGAGGTCCGGCACGCCCTCGGCATCCGCCCGGTCTACAAGACGGTCGACACCTGCGCCGCGGAGTTCGCCGCGAACACGCCGTACTTCTACTCCTCCTACGACGAGGAGAGCGAGGTCGCGCCCCGCACCAGGCCCGCGGTGATCATCCTGGGCTCCGGTCCGAACCGCATCGGCCAGGGCATCGAGTTCGACTACTCCTGCGTCCACGCCTCCTTCGCGCTGAGCGACGCGGGCTACGAGACCGTGATGGTCAACTGCAACCCGGAGACCGTCTCCACGGACTACGACACCTCCGACCGGCTCTACTTCGAGCCGCTCACGCTCGAGGACGTCCTGGAGATCGTGCACGCGGAGACGCTCGCCGGCCCGATCGCCGGAGTCATCGTCCAGCTCGGCGGCCAGACCCCGCTCGGCCTGTCGCAGGCGCTCAAGGACAACGGCGTGCCAATCGTGGGGACCTCCCCGGAGGCCATCCACGCCGCCGAGGACCGCGGCGCCTTCGGCCGGGTCCTCGCCGAGGCCGGACTGCCGGCCCCGAAGCACGGCACCGCCACCACCTTCGCCGAGGCCAAGGCCATCGCCGACGAGATCGGCTACCCCGTGCTCGTACGTCCGTCGTACGTGCTCGGCGGCCGCGGCATGGAGATCGTGTACGACGAGGCCCGCCTCTCCTCGTACATCGCCGAGTCCACCGAGATCAGCCCCACCCGGCCGGTCCTGGTCGACCGCTTCCTCGACGACGCGATCGAGATCGACGTCGACGCGCTCTACGACGGCACCGAGCTCTACCTCGGCGGCGTCATGGAGCACATCGAGGAGGCCGGCATCCACTCCGGCGACTCCGCCTGCGCCCTGCCCCCGATCACCCTCGGCGGCCACGACATCAAGCGGCTCCGGGCCTCCACCGAGGGCATCGCCAAGGGCGTCGGGGTCCGCGGCCTCATCAACATCCAGTTCGCGCTCTCCGGCGACATCCTCTACGTCCTCGAAGCGAACCCGCGCGCCTCGCGGACCGTCCCCTTCACCTCGAAGGCCACCGCGGTCCCGCTGGCGAAGGCAGCCGCCCGCATCTCGCTGGGCGCGACCGTCGCCGAGCTGCGCGAGGAGGGTCTGCTGCCGAAGCACGGCGACGGCGGCACCCTGCCGCTCGACGCGCCGATCTCCGTCAAGGAGGCCGTCATGCCGTGGTCGCGCTTCCGCGACATCCACGGCCGCGGCGTGGACACGGTCCTCGGCCCGGAGATGCGCTCCACCGGTGAGGTCATGGGCATCGACTCGGCCTTCGGCACGGCGTACGCCAAGTCGCAGGCCGGCGCGTACGGCCCGCTGCCCACCAAGGGCCGCGCCTTCATCTCCGTCGCCAACCGCGACAAGCGCTCGATGATCTTCCCGGCCCGGGAGCTCGTCGCCCACGGCTTCGAGCTGATGGCCACCTCCGGTACCGCCGAGGTCCTCAAGCGCAACGGCATCAACGCCACCGTCGTGCGCAAGCAGTCCGAGGGCGAGGGCCCGAACGGCGAGAAGACCATCGTCCAGCTGATCCACGACGGCGAGGTCGACCTCATCGTCAACACCCCGTACGGGACGGGCGGGCGGCTCGACGGCTACGAGATCCGCACCGCGGCCGTCGCCCGGTCGGTGCCCTGCCTCACCACGGTCCAGGCGCTCGCCGCCGCCGTCCAGGGCATCGACGCGCTCAACCACGGCGACGTCGGCGTGCGTTCCCTCCAGGAACACGCGGAACATCTGACCGCGGCCCGCGACTAGAAGCCCAGCAGGGGGACACCGGAAACGGTGTCCCCCTCTTCATGAGGACAGTGTGATGTACAAACTCTTCTTCCAGCTGGTCTTCAAGCGGATGGACCCGGAGCAGGCCCACCACCTGGCCTTCCGCTGGATCCGCCTCGCGGCCCGCGTCCCCGTGCTGCGCACGTTCGTCGCCGCCGCGCTGGCCCCCCGCCACCAGGAGCTGCGCACCGAGGCGCTCGGCCTGCGGATGCACGGCCCGTTCGGGCTCGCCGCCGGCTTCGACAAGAACGCCGTCGCGATCGACGGCATGTCGATGCTCGGCTTCGACCACATCGAGATCGGCACGGTCACCGGCGAGCCGCAGCCCGGCAACCCCAAGAAGCGGCTGTTCCGCCTCGTCGCGGACCGGGCGCTGATCAACCGCATGGGCTTCAACAACGAGGGCTCCGCGGCCGTGGCGGAGCGCCTCGCCGCCCGAACCCCGGTCTTCCGGACGACCGTGGGTGTCAACATCGGCAAGACCAAGGCCGTCCCCGAGGCCGAGGCCGTGGGGGACTACGTCAAGTCCACCGAGCGGCTCGCCGCCCACGCCGACTACCTCGTCGTGAACGTCTCCTCGCCGAACACGCCCGGTCTGCGCAACCTCCAGGCCACCGAGGCGCTCCGTCCGCTGCTCACCGCGGTGCGCGAGGCCGCGGACCGCACCGTCACGGACCGGCGCGTCCCGCTGCTCGTCAAGATCGCTCCCGACCTCGCGGACGACGACGTCGACGCGGTCGCCGACCTCGCGGTCGAGCTCGGTCTGGACGGCATCATCGCCACCAACACCACGATCGCCCGCGAGGGCCTCGGCCTGAAGTCCGCGGCCCCGCTGGTCGAGGAGACCGGCGGGCTCTCCGGCGCACCCCTCAAGGAGCGCTCCCTGGAGGTCCTGAGCCGCCTGTACGCCCGTGTGGGGACCCGGATGACCCTGGTCGGTGTCGGAGGCATCGAGAACGCCGAGGACGCCTGGCAGCGCATCCTCGCCGGTGCCACGCTCGTCCAGGGCTACAGCGCCTTCATCTACGAGGGCCCGTGCTACGCCCGCGCGATCCACAAGGGCCTGGCCGCCCGCCTGGCGGCCTCCCCGTACGCCACCCTCGCCGAAGCCGTCGGCGCCGAGACACGGAAGGTCATGCGATGACCCTCGAACCCTTCGGCGCACGCCTGCGCCACGCCATGGACACCCGCGGACCGCTCTGCGTGGGCATCGACCCGCACGCCTCGCTGCTCACCTCCTGGGGCCTGAACGACGACATCACGGGCCTGGAGCGCTTCACCCGCACGGTCGTCGAGGCACTGGCGGACCGGGTCGCCGTACTCAAACCGCAGTCCGCGTTCTTCGAGCGGTTCGGCTCGCGCGGCATCGCCGTCCTGGAGAAGGCCGTCGAAGAGGCGCGCGCCGCCGGGGCGCTCGTCCTCATGGACGCCAAGCGCGGGGACATCGGCTCCACGATGGCGGCCTACGCCGCCACGTACCTGGACAAGGACTCGCCGCTGTACTCCGACGCGGTCACCGTCTCGCCGTACCTCGGCTTCGGCTCGCTGCGGCCGGCGCTCGACGCGGCCGCGGTCTCCGGCTCGGGCGTCTTCGTGCTCGCCCTCACCTCCAACCCGGAGGGCGCGGAGGTCCAGCGTGCCACCGCCGCGGACGGCCGGTCGCTGGCCCAGGTGATGCTCGACCACATGGCCGCGGAGAACGCGGGGGCCACTCCGCTCGGCTCCGTCGGGGCGGTCGTCGGCGCCACGCTCGGGGACGCGGGCGCGAACCTGGCGATCAACGGTCCGCTGCTCGCTCCCGGGATCGGCGCCCAGGGCGCCACGCCCGCGGATCTTCCCGGTGTGTTCGGCGCCTCGGCCGGCAACGTGGTGCCGAGCGTGAGCCGGGGCGTGCTGCGCCACGGACCGGACGCGTCAGGGCTGCGCGAAGCCGCCGGACGGTTCGCGGACGAGGTCCGCGCGGCCGTCTCGGACGGCTGACGATGCCACGTAACAACGCGTTGACGTAATCCTGACCAAAAATCCGGGTTGTTATGACTGAAATGTCCTGGTCGGCTGAGGCTGACCAGGACTTTTCGTCTGTTCTCGCTGACTCGGGCGGCCTTGGCCGCTAGTCTCCGTCGAGAGCCAACGAGCAGGTTGTTCGTTGCTCACCAGGTGTGGGGCCATCAGGTCCCTCACCGGTCCGTATCCGACAGATCGACATCCGAGGTGACGTAGGCGTGGCTCTTCCGCCCCTTACCCCTGAACAGCGCGCAGCCGCGCTCGAAAAGGCCGCCGCGGCTCGCCGGGAGCGGGCCGAGGTCAAGAATCGACTCAAGCACTCCGGCGCCTCCCTCCACGAGGTCATCAAGTCGGGACAGGAGAACGACGTCATCGGCAAGATGAAGGTCTCCGCCCTACTGGAGTCCCTGCCGGGCGTGGGCAAGGTCCGCGCCAAGCAGATCATGGAGCGGCTCGGCATTTCCGAGAGCCGCCGGGTCCGGGGTCTCGGCTCCAACCAGATCGCATCCCTGGAGCGTGAGTTCGGCGGCAGCGCCGCCTGACGTTCTCAGGCACTCCTGAGAACCTGGATAATCGCTCCATGGCTGCAACATCCCGGGGGACGTCCCCCGTACCCCCGGACGTACGTCCGCGGCTGACCGTGCTCTCCGGCCCCTCAGGGGTCGGCAAGAGCACGGTCGTCGCTCATATGCGCAAGGTTCACCCGGAGGTCTGGCTCTCGGTATCGGCGACGACGCGCAGGCCTCGCCCCGGCGAACGCAACGGAGTCCACTACTTCTTCGTGGACAACGAGGAGTTCGACAAACTGATCGCCAACGGCGAGCTGCTCGAGTGGGCCGAGTTCGCGGGCAACCGCTACGGCACCCCGCGCCGGGCCGTGCTGGACCGCCTGGAGGCGGGCGAGCCGGTGCTGCTGGAGATCGATCTGCAGGGCGCCCGGCTGGTCCGCGAGTCCATGCCCGAGGCGCAGCTCGTCTTCCTGGCGCCGCCGAGCTGGGACGAGCTGGTGCGCCGGCTCACCGGCCGCGGTACGGAGGCGCCCGATGTGATCGAGCGCCGGCTCACGGCGGCGAAGGTCGAACTGGCCGCCGAGGCGGAGTTCGATACGACGCTCGTCAACACCTCCGTCGAGGACGTGGCGCGTGAGCTGCTAACGTTGATGCTGCAGGCTTCCGGCCTCCGTGGCACCGACGACTGACCTCGCCGGACTCGCGGACGCAGAGCATCACCACTGCGGAACCAGCACGATCAAAGATCTCTTTGATCTCTATCCCCTTCGGAAGGCAGAGAGTGTCCTCTTCCATCACCACGCCCGAGGGCATCATCAACCCGCCGATTGATGAGCTCCTCGAGGCCACCGACTCGAAGTACAGCCTTGTCATCTACGCGGCCAAGCGCGCGCGCCAGATCAACGCGTACTACTCGCAGCTCGGTGAAGGCCTCCTCGAGTACGTCGGTCCGCTCGTCGACACCCACGTGCACGAGAAGCCGCTCTCGATCGCACTCCGCGAGATCAACGCGGGCCTGCTGACCTCCGAGGCCATCGAGGGCCCCGCGCAGTAGCAGGAGATGCACCTTCACCACAGGCCCGGCGGTCGGTATCCGCCGGGCCTGCGGTGTGTCCGGGCCCGGGCCCGCCGGGGGCCGCCGGGTGCCGTGAGGCAGCATGGAGCGCGTACGCAAGAGGGCTGCGCACCGGTGGAGTGCGCAGAGTGACGAGTGCGGGGAGACGCAGTGGACAAGCCGAAGGTCGTCCTGGGGGTCAGCGGGGGCATCGCCGCCTACAAGGCGTGCGAGCTGCTGCGCCGGCTGACGGAGTCCGGCCACGACGTACGGGTCGTCCCGACGGAGGCCTCGCTGCACTTCGTGGGCGCCGCCACCTGGTCGGCGCTCTCCGGACACCCCGTCTCGACCGAGGTCTGGGACAGCGTGCACGAGGTCCCGCACGTCCGGATCGGCCAGGCGGCCGACCTCGTCGTGGTCGCACCCGCCACCGCCGACATGCTCGCCAAGGCGGCCCACGGCCTCGCCGACGACCTCCTCACCAACACGCTCCTCACCGCCCGCTGTCCGGTCGTCTTCGCCCCGGCGATGCACACGGAGATGTGGGAGCACCCGGCCACCCAGGAGAACGTCGCCACCCTGCGCCGCCGCGGCGCGGTCGTCGTCGAGCCCGCCGTCGGCCGGCTCACCGGCGTCGACACGGGCAAGGGCCGGCTGCCGGATCCGGGGGAGATCTTCGAGGTCTGCCGCCGCGTCCTGGCCCGCGGCGCCGTGGCCCCCGACCTCACCGGGCGCCATGTGGTGATCAGCGCGGGCGGCACCCGGGAGCCCCTGGACCCCGTCCGTTACCTGGGCAACCGCTCCTCCGGCAAGCAGGGGTACGCGCTGGCGCGCACCGCCGTCGCCCGTGGCGCCCGGGTGACCCTGATCGAGGCGAACACCGGACTTCCCGATCCCGCGGGTGCCGACGTGCTGCGCGCCGGAACGGCCGTACAACTGCGCGAGGCCGTGCTGAAGGCGGCGGCCGACGCCGATGTGGTGGTGATGGCCGCGGCGGTCGCCGACTTCCGTCCCGCCGACTACGCCACGGGCAAGATCAAGAAGAGGGACGGCCAGGAACCCGCCCCCCTCGCTCTGGTCCGCAATCCAGACATCCTGGCCGAGGTCGCCGAGGACCGGGCGCGCCCGGGACAGATCGTCGTCGGATTCGCCGCCGAGACCGACGACCTGCTGGCCAACGGCCGCGAGAAGCTCCGCCGCAAGGGCTGTGACCTTCTCGTCGTCAACGAGGTCGGAGAGCGCAAGACCTTCGGCTCCGAGGAGAACGAGGCCGTGGTGCTCGGGGCCGACGGCAGCGAGACGGCTGTGCCGTACGGGCCGAAAGAGGCGCTTGCCGACACGGTCTGGGACCTGGTGGCGGTCCGGTTCCGCTAGATTGCGTAAGCGCCGCTCCGGCGGGAAGAAACCTCAGGATGTCCGGTCACCGCTCGTCCCGGAAGGAGGGATTGTCGTACCGCCGTCAACAGTGCCGCCGGTCACACAGCCTCCAAGGGGCGAGACGCGTGACCTATTCGCCGGAAGCGACCGATAAACTGGTCGACGGAACGTGCCGGGCGCAGCTCCCGGGCGGTCCACCCATGATCAGCCAGCAGCCGCTGCAACCCCAGGGAGCGATGTGTCCCGCCGTCTCTTCACCTCGGAGTCCGTCACCGAGGGCCACCCCGACAAGATCGCTGACCAGATCAGCGACACGATTCTCGACGCGCTCCTGCGTGAGGACCCTTCCTCACGCGTCGCCGTCGAGACCTTGATCACCACTGGACTGGTGCACGTCGCGGGTGAGGTCACGACCAAGGCCTACGCCGACATCCCCAACCTCGTGCGCAACAAGGTGCTGGAGATCGGCTACGACTCCTCCAAGAAGGGCTTCGACGGAGCCTCCTGCGGCGTGTCGGTGTCCATCGGGTCGCAGTCCCCGGACATCGCCCAGGGTGTCGACACCGCGTACGAGCAGCGGGTCGAGGGTGACGAGGACGAGCTCGACAAGCAGGGCGCCGGCGACCAGGGCCTGATGTTCGGCTACGCCTGCGACGAGACGCCCGAGCTGATGCCGCTCCCGATCCACGTGGCGCACCGGCTCTCGCGCCGCCTGTCCGAGGTCCGCAAGAACGGGACCATCCCGTACCTGCGCCCCGACGGCAAGACCCAGGTCACCATCGAGTACGACGGCGACAAGGCCGTCCGTCTCGACACGGTCGTCGTCTCCTCGCAGCACGCGTCCGACATCGACCTGGACTCGCTGCTCGCACCCGACATCCGCGAGTTCGTCGTCGAGCACGTCCTGGGGCAGCTCATCGAGGACGGCATCAAGCTGGACACCGAGGGCTACCGCCTCCTGGTGAATCCGACCGGCCGATTCGAGATCGGCGGCCCGATGGGTGACGCCGGGCTGACCGGCCGCAAGATCATCATCGACACCTACGGCGGCATGGCCCGTCACGGCGGCGGCGCCTTCTCCGGCAAGGACCCGTCGAAGGTCGACCGCTCGGCCGCCTACGCGATGCGCTGGGTCGCCAAGAACGTCGTCGCGGCCGGCCTCGCCGCCCGCTGCGAGGTCCAGGTCGCCTACGCGATCGGCAAGGCCGAGCCGGTGGGCCTGTTCGTCGAGACGTTCGGCACCGCCGCGGTCGACACCGAGAAGATCGAGCACGCCATCGGCGAGGTCTTCGACCTCCGCCCGGCCGCGATCATCCGCGACCTCGACCTGCTCCGTCCGATCTACGCCCAGACCGCGGCGTACGGCCACTTCGGCCGGGAGCTCCCCGACTTCACCTGGGAGCGCACCGACCGTGTGGACGCGCTGCGCAGGGCCGCGGGTCTCTAGGGACGCCGTCGTCAGCCCGTAGGCCGGGGCCCGGATGCCGCACGCGGTGTCCGGGCCCCGGCTTCTGTGCTGCCGGGGCCGCGGCCCCTGTCAGTGCGGTCTGGTAGGAATTTGGCTGTGAGCAGCGACAACGAGCGGTCCGACGAGCCCGACGCCGGGGTTCCGGAGCAGCTTGCGCTCATCCGGGAGACGGTGCGCCGGGCCAAGGTGCCGCGGGCCAAGCCCCGGACCTGGCGGGGCGCCACGCTCGCCGGGGAGCTGCCGGTCGCCCGCGTCCTGGTGAACAAGGGCGCACTCCACCTCGATCAGTACTTCGACTACGCCGTCCCCGAGGAGCTCGACGCCGAGGCGCAGCCGGGTGTGCGGGTGCGGGTGCGGTTCGGGGCCGGCGGGCGGCAGGTCCGCGGCGGCCGGCGCGAGGGCGGCGGCCTCATCGACGGATTCCTCATCGAACGGCGCGCCGAGTCGGACTACCAAGGGGCCCTGGCGGCCCTCGCCTACGTCGTCTCGCCCGAGCCGGTGCTCGGGCCCGAGCTGCTGGCGCTCTCCCGGGCCGTCGCCGACCGCTACGCGGGCAGCCTCGCCGATGTGCTGCAGCTCGCCGTGCCGCCCAGGAACGGCAGGGCGGAGACCAGGCCCTCGCCCGCGCCCCTGCCGCCGCCTGACGCCCCGTCCCCCGGGACCTGGGAGCGGTACACCCAGGGACCGGCGTTCCTGCGCGCGCTGACCGAGGGCGGCGCTCCCAGAGCCGTATGGACCGCGCTGCCGGGGCCGCACTGGCCCGAGGAGATCGCCCGGGCCGTCGCCGCGACCCTGTCCTCGGGCCGCGGAGCGCTCGTCGTCGTACCGGACGGGCGGACCGCCGGGAGGGTGGACGCCGCGCTCACCGAGGTGCTGGGCCAGGGACGCCACGCACTGCTGACGGCCGACTCCGGGCCCGAGAAGCGCTACCGGGAGTGGCTGGCCGTCCGGCGCGGTTCCGTGCGCGCGGTCGTCGGGACCAGGGCCGCGATGTTCGCGCCCGTCACCGACCTCGGGCTGGTGGCCGTCTGGGACGACGGGGACTCCAGCCACAGCGACGACAACGCCCCCTTCCCGCACGTCCGGGAGGTGCTGGAGCTGCGGGCGACGCACGGCCGGTGCGCGTTCCTGCTCGGCGGCACGAACTGCACGGTGGAGGCCGCCCAGCTCGTCGAGAGCGGCTGGGCGCTGCCCCTGCGCGCGGACCGCGAGCAGCTGCGGATCGCCGCGCCCCTCGTGCGCACCGTCGGCGACGGGGAGCTCGCGCGGGACGGCGCGGCGCGCTCGGCGCGGCTGCCCAGCCTGGCCTGGCAGACCGTACGCGACGGGCTGCGCAGCGGTCCGGTTCTCGTCCAGGTGCCCCGCCGCGGCTACGCGCCCAGGCTGGCCTGCGAGCGCTGCCGCGAGCCCGCGCGCTGCCGGCACTGCGCCGGGTCGCTCCAGGCCCCGGACCAGCAGGATCTCAACTGCGCCTGGTGCGGACGCGCCGAGACCTCCTGGAGCTGTGCCGCCTGCGGAGGGCGGCGGCTGCGGGCGCAGATCGTCGGCGCCCGCCGGACCGCCGAGGAGCTGGGCCGCGCGTTTCCCGCCGTTCCGGTGCGGACGTCCGGCCGGGACCACATGCTGGATTCCGTGCCCGGTCAGCCCGCCCTCGTCGTCAGCACCCCCGGGGCCGAGCCCGTGGCCGAGGGCGGCTACGCGGCCGCGCTGCTGCTGGACGGCTGGGCGATGGTCGGCAGGCCCGACCTGCGGGCGGGCGAGGAGGCACTGCGCCGCTGGACGGCCGCCGCCGCACTCGTGCGGGGCCGGCCGGAGGGCGGCACGGTGGTGATCATGGCCGAGCCGGCCCTGCGCCCCGTCCAGGCCCTGGTCCGCTGGGACCCGGTCGGCCACGCCCGCCGCGAGCTCGCGGAACGGGCCGAGCTCGGCTTCCCGCCCGTTTCCCGGATGGCCTCGGTGACCGGCCCGCCGGAGGCGATCGCCGCATACCTCGCCGCCACCGAGCTGCCGCCCGAGGCTGAGGTCCTCGGCCCGGTCCCGCTGCCGGGGGCGGCTCCCGGCAGACCCCGCAGACAGGGGGACGCCCCGCCCGGCGAGACCTGGGAACGGGCGCTGGTCAGGGTGCCGCCGGGACGCGGGGCGGCGCTCGCCGCCGCCCTGAAGGCGGCGCAGGCCGCGCGGACGGCCCGGGGGAGCGGCGATCCGGTCCGGATCAGGATCGATCCGCCGGACATCGGCTGAGCGGAGGAAGGGTGCCGGCGGCCGGACACCGCCCTCGGCCACCGACCGGGTCCGTCCGGTGCCGGCTCTCCGCCGCCGCGGTCGCCGGGCCCGGGCGGGACGTGGCCCGACGGCTGCGCGTACGGCGGGCACACCCGGTCGCAACCGCCGGTCCGGCCGGTCGTGCGTCAGCCGTTGCGCGGGCCCGGGAAGGCTCCCGGGCGCAGCTCCTCGCGCGGTGAGGGACGGTCGGCCGACGGCTGCGGCGGCATGGAGCGGGCCGCGGGCACGACGGGCGCGGGGGAGGATCCGGAGGGCGCGGGCAGCGGACGGGCCACGGTCTCGGCGACCTCGGCCGCCGGCTGCGGGGTGTTGCGGCGGGTGCCGTAACGGCGGTGCACCGCCTGCTTGGTGACCCCGAGTGCCGAACCCACCGCGTCCCAGGAGAAGCCCAGCGAGCGGTCGAAGTCCACCGCCGCCGTGACCAGCGTCTCGACGCTGTCGCGCAGTTCCTGGGCGAGCCGGACCGTAGGGGCCGGGGCCCTGCCGTAGACGACGAAGCCCGCGGACGGGCCGGAGCGGCGCGGACGGTAGACGTTGCCCAGCTGCGCAGTGAGGGTGCGCAGCGCGTCCACCTGCCGCCGGACCCGCTCGATGTCCCGCACCAACAGGTGCAGACTGGCACGCGCTTGGGCGTCGTGGGTTGCGTGGTCGGCCATGAACAAGCCTCTCGAACCGGCGTTGAAGTTGAAAGGGATCGGACCGCGCTGGGGGCGGCCCACTTCGGTCAATCTCACTTGACCAACGCCTCACCCGTCGATGTGGTCACGCTGTAGGGGCGTATGTGTATGTGCGCAGGGCGCACATGCGTGCGTACGCCCCAGGCGGCGCGGGCCGCGGCGGGCGGACCACCGCGGTCCCGCGGCACCGCCTAGACTGGTGTGCTGCTCGCCACGCCACCGTACGTTCCGGCCCGAGAGGCAGTCCGCCACCCATGAAGCTCGTCTTCGCAGGCACCCCCGAGGTCGCCGTCCCCGCCCTGGACGCCCTGATCGCCTCCGGCCGCCACGAGGTGGCCGCCGTCGTCACCCGTCCCGACGCGCCCGCAGGGCGGGGACGACGGCTGGTCGCCAGCCCGGTGGCCGAGCGTGCCGAGGAGGCGGGGATCGAGGTCCTCAAGCCGGTCAAGCCCCGGGACGAGGACTTCCTGGCCCGGCTGAGGGAGATCGCGCCGGACTGCTGCCCCGTCGTCGCGTACGGCGCGCTGCTGCCCGGGGCCGCGCTCGCCGTCCCCGCCCGCGGCTGGGTCAACCTGCACTTCTCGCTGCTCCCCGCCTGGCGCGGCGCCGCACCCGTGCAGCACGCGGTGATGGCCGGGGACGAGGTCACCGGCGCGTCGACCTTCCTGATCGAGGAGGGGCTGGACTCCGGACCGGTCTACGGCGTCCTGACCGAGGAGGTCCGGCCCACCGACACGAGCGGAGATCTGCTCACCCGGCTGGCCTTCGCCGGCGCCGGGCTGCTCTCCGCGACCATGGACGGAATCGAGGACGGCACCCTGCACGCCGTCCCACAGCCCGCCGAGGGCGTCACCCTGGCACCCAAGATCACCGTCGAGGACGCCCAGGTGCGGTGGTCCGCGCCCGCGCTGCGGGTCGACCGCCTGGTGCGCGGCTGCACCCCCGCCCCCGGCGCATGGACCCTGTTCCGCGGGGAACGCCTCAAGCTGGTGCAGGCCGTGCCCGTCCTGGACCGTGCCGATCTGGCACCGGGTGAGCTCGCCGTCGGCAAGAACAACGTCCACGTGGGAACGGGCTCGCACGCCGTGGAGCTCCTCTGGGTCCAGCCCCAGGGCAAGAAGCCGATGAAGGCCGCCGACTGGGCCCGCGGCGTCCGCATCGTCCACGGGGAGCTGCTGGGCCTCTGAGCCGCCCCGGGCGGTCCGGAGCCGGAGCGGGGGCGGGCGACGTAGGCTGGTCCGGTTCGCCCCCTCACCCTCAGCGGAGCACCTTTCACGTGAACGACCAGCAGCGTCGCCGTCCCGCCAAGCCGCACCGCCGTCCCCAGAAGGACCCCGTCCGGTTCCTCGCCTTCGAGGCGCTCAGGGCCGTCGACGAACGCGACGCGTACGCCAACCTCGTCCTGCCCCCGCTGCTGAAGAAGGCGCGCGCCAAGGGCGACTTCGACGGCAGGGACGCGGCGCTGGCGACCGAGCTGGTCTACGGGACCCTGCGACGGCAGGGTACGTACGACGCGATCGTCGCCGCCTGCATCGACCGGCCGCTGCGCGAGGTCGATCCGCCGGTGCTCGACGTCCTCGACATGGGCGTCCACCAGCTGCTCGGCACCCGCATCCCGACCCACGCGGCCGTCTCCGCCAGCGTGGAGCTGGCCCGGGTCGTGCTGGGCGAGGGGCGCGCCAAATTCGTCAACGCGGTGCTGCGCAAGGTGACGGCGCACGACCTCGACGGCTGGGTGGAGCGCGTCGCCCCGTCGTACGACGAGGACGCCGAGGAGCATCTGTCCATCGTGCACTCGCACCCCCGGTGGATCGTCTCCGCCCTCTGGGATGCCCTGGGCGGTGGCCGCGCGGGGATCGAGGACCTGCTGGAGGCCGACAACGAAAGGCCCGAGGTGACGCTGGTCGCCCGCCCCGGCCGCTGCACCACCGAGGAGCTGCTGGACGCACTGGGGGAGGAGAGCGGTCTTCCCGGCCGGTGGTCCCCGTATGCCGTGCGGATGGCCGAGGGCGGCGAGCCCGGTGCCCTGGCCGCCGTGCGGGACGGCAGCGCCGGCGTGCAGGACGAGGGCAGCCAGCTCGTCGCGACCGCCCTGGCCCTGGCACCCGTCGAAGGTGAGGACACCCGGTGGCTGGACGGCTGCGCGGGCCCGGGCGGCAAGGCCGCCCTGCTGGCCGCGCTCGCCGCCGGTCGCGGCGCGACCCTGCTCGCCGCCGAGAAGCAGCCGCACCGCGCCCGGCTCGTCGAGCGTGCGCTGGCCGGCAACCCCGGCCCCTACCAGGTGATCACCGCCGACGGCACCCGGCCGCCCTGGCAGCCCGGCTCCTTCGACCGGGTCCTGATGGACGTACCGTGCTCGGGCCTCGGCGCGCTGCGCCGGCGCCCGGAGTCCCGCTGGCGGCGTCGCGCGGAGGACCTGGAGAGCTTCGCCCCCCTGCAACGCGGCCTGCTCCGCGAGGCGTTGAAGGCCGTACGGATCGGCGGGGTCGTCGGCTACGCGACCTGCTCGCCGCATCTGGCCGAGACCCGCGTCGTCGTCGAGGACGTGCTCAAGGGGCGTGGCGGGGCACCGGTCGAGGCGGAGTGGGTCGACGCCCGTCCGCTGCTGCCCGGGGTGCCCGCGCTGGGCGACGGGCCCGACGTCCAGCTGTGGCCCCACCTGCACGGCACGGACGCGATGTATCTGGCCCTGCTGCGCCGCACGGGCTGACCGCCCGGCGCCGTAGCCCCGCGGGCCGTCCGTCAGCGCGGACGGTCACCCTGCGGTACGGGGCCGCGGCCGTGCTCCGCGCGGTGCCGCGTCGCCCGGTCGTCCCGTAACGCGACCGCACCCGCGCGCCAGGTGAAGCGCGCCTGCCACCCGGGCACATGCTCCTGCCGGGCCGGGCCGGGCCGCGGCGTGCCCGTCAGCACCCCGGGCCACCAGCCCGGCCGGGACGCCGGCGCCCGCACCTTCGCGAGCCGGAGCGGGCTGATGCCCAGGTGCTCGACCGGGGTGCGGCCCTGGTGGCCGCGCACCCGTCAACGGTGCCGGAAGTCTCCCGACGAGCGCGTCCCGGACGGCCGAGGGCGGCCGCAGCCACGGGGCGGAGGCGAACTGCCCGGAGGGCGGGCATCCCGGGCCAGGACCGAGCGACGGATTCGTGGGGCGAAATGGTCGGGATTGTGCGAACCGTAATGATCCCGTGAGGCTTTGGGGCGCACCGGGGCCAGGAAGTGGCGCCGGGCATGGCAGGCTTGGGTGCATGGCCCAGATCAACCCCAGCATCCTGTCCGCCGACTTCGCGCGTCTCGCCGAGGAGGCGAAGGCCGTCGATGGCGCGGACTGGCTCCATGTCGACGTGATGGACAACCACTTCGTCCCGAACCTGACGCTCGGCGTGCCCATCGTGGAGGCGCTGAGCAAGGCCACGGACACCCCGCTGGACTGCCACCTGATGATCGAGGACGCGGACCGCTGGGCGCCGCAGTACGTCGAGGCCGGGGCCGGCTCCGTCACCTTCCACGCGGAGGCCGCGGCGGCGCCCGTACGGCTCGCACGCGAGATCAGGGCCAAGGGTGCGCGCGCCTCGATGGCGCTCAAGCCCGCGACGCCCATCGAGCCGTACGAGGACCTGCTCCCCGAGCTCGACATGCTGCTGATCATGACGGTGGAGCCGGGCTTCGGCGGCCAGGCGTTCCTCGACATCATGCTGCCCAAGATCCGCCGTACCCGTGAGCTGATCTCCAAGCACGGGCTGGAGCTGTGGCTCCAGGTGGACGGCGGGGTCTCGGCCACCACCATCGAGCGGTGCGCCGAGGCCGGCGCGGACGTCTTCGTCGCCGGATCGGCGGTGTACGGGGCCGAGGACCCCGCCGAGGCGGTGCGGGCGCTGCGCGCGCGGGCGGACGCGGTCACCGCCGCTGCCCCCTGGGCCTGCGGCCACTGAACGAAGGTCGGATGAACGCGGCCCGACGGGCCGGATCAAGGATCGCCGTATCTGACAGGATGGTCGGCGTACGGAGCGCGTGAACAGCAGTGAGGAGATCGCGGTGTCTGGCATCTCGGCGGGTCGGTCAGCCATGCGGATGGGACCCGCGGAGCTGGTGCAGGCGGCGGCCATGGCCCGCCGGTTCTACCTCGAGGGAAAGTCGAAGATCCAGATCGCCGAGGAGTTCGGCGTGAGCCGCTTCAAGGTGGCCCGGGTCCTGGAGACGGCCCTCGAACGTGATCTCGTACGGATCGAGATCCGGGTTCCGGCGGAACTGGACGCGGAGCGCTCGGACGCGCTCCGGGCCCGCTACGGCCTGCGGAACGCGGTCGTGGTCGAATCACCGGCGGAGGAGCAGGACGACGCCGCCGATCCGGAGAACCTCGGTGAGGTGGCGGCCGACCTGCTCGGCGAGCTGGTGAACGAGGGCGATGTGCTGGGCCTGGCCTGGGGCCGGTCCACCATCCACATGGCTGCGGCGCTCGACCGGCTGCCGCCCTGCACGGTCGTGCAGCTGACGGGGGTCTACGACGCGGGGACGGCCGAACGCGGCTCGGTCGAGGCGGTCCGCCGCGCGGCCCAGGTGTCGGGCGGTGAGGCGCACCCGATCTACGCCCCGATGCTGCTGCCCGATCCGGCTACGGCGGCGGCGCTGCGGCACCAGACGGGCATCGCCCGCGCCTTCGAGTACTTCGACAAGGTGACCGTCGCCGCGGTTTCCATCGGTTCCTGGGAACCGGGCATCTCCACCGTGCACGACATGCTCTCGGACGAGGAGCGGGCGCACTACGCGTCGCTCGGCGTCGCGGCCGAGATGTCCGCGCACCTCTTCGACTCCGACGGCCGCCGGGTCGGCCGGGACCTGGGCGAGCGGTGCATCACCGTGGAGGCGGACCGGCTGCGCCGGATCCCCGAGGTGGTGGCCATCGCGGGCGGACAGCGCAAGGCGGCGGCGATCGGTGCCGTGCTGCGCTCCGGTCTCGTCACCAGCCTCGTCACGGACACGGCGGCGGCCGACTACCTGCTGACGGAGTCCGCCGCCGGACAGCGCCCGGCGCTGGAGCGGGCCGATCCCGACGACTGACCGGGAGCGGACACGACGGAGGCCGGGCACCGCACCGGTGCCCGGCCTCCGTCGTGTTCAGCCCCGGCGCGCCCCGGCCGGCCCCCGCCCCAGGACCACCCGGTCGGCGGCCACGCCGAGGACCGTCTCCTCCAGGTACTCCCCGGGCCGGGCGTACTGACCGACGTCCGCCGCCTTGTAGCGGGGCGTCTGACGCGACCAGTCCAGATTGCCGCGCATCCAGCTCCGCATCCCGTCGAGATAGGGAGTGAGCATGCCGGACAGCTGCGGATACATGCCGAGCAGCTCCCTCTCGGCCTTGAGGAACCGCTCGGTCTCGGCGGCGATCTCGGCGCAGACGTGGTCGAGCGCCTGCTGCTCCCCGTAGCCGCGGTGGTGGCGGACCAGATGCACGAGGTTGTGTATCTCGCCGAGTACCTGCTCCTTCTCGAAGGAGTAGACGTCGTTGGCCCAGCACACCACGTTGCAGGAGGCTTCCAGAGCCGTGATGAACCGCGGGTCGTTGTGGACCGACTCGGGTGCCTCGATGCCCGCCACGATCTCGATCAGGTCCATGCACACATGGATGGCCCCGGTGTGCCGGCGTTTGGCGATGTACGCCTCCTCGGACGGCACGGCGCCGTCGGCCCGGTTGCCCGCCTCCCAGGTGGTGGCCGTCGTCAGATACGTCATGAGGTGCCATGCGAAACGCGTGCGCCAGTGCGGGGCGGCCCGCGGAACCGTACGTTCCCACAGGTCGGCCAGTGCGACGACGGCGGTGGGGAGCTCCTCGCCCGGCAGCGGGCCGGGAGCCGTTCCCTCCACGACGGAGCGCATCCGCGCCACCACGTGCCGTATTCGCTCCGGACTGCGGCCCAGGTGTCCGTCGTCCAGCTGATCGTCGACGAGGAAGAGCCAGACGAACCAGTCGGCGACCAGGTCGAGGTGTTCGGCGTCCGCCGTCGGATAGACCATCCCGACGAACGCGCCGAAGTCGGCCTGCTCGAAGCGGCGCCTGGCGGACTGGCGGTGTACCAGGCCGGTCTGTCGTGTCCAGGTGGTGAGGTGCTCGCGGGTGTGCCCCACATGCGGATTGCTCCGCTGCGGGAACGGGCAGTAGATGTCCGGCAGTTCGCTCTCCACAGGCGGATCCCGGGTCCTCTCCGGTCAAACGTGTGACGGGTGTTCCTGGCGCTCATGAGCAGCGCGGTGGCTATCACGGCGACCTGCAAATTTTCAAGCTACCTGACACTTCGTCACCCGGTCCAGGGATCGTGATCACCCATGGGTTGAATCCCTGTTCGGGTAGGGTCCCTGGGTAAGGCAGGTTCCACTTGCCCGGGCCCCGAGCGCCTCCCTGGAGGAACGAACGAATGCCGGGGTCCATTGCTGTGTCTTCGTGGAAACGACCTGCACCGTTTCGTATGAAAACATGAGTGATATGCGTTTTCTTGAGCCCGGCACCGGTCGTCATACGGCCGCCCCCTCGGTCCCCTACGACCTCACGTACGACGATGTCTTCATGGTCCCCGGCCGTTCCGCGGTCGGCTCCCGGCAGGCCGTGGACCTGTCCTCGCCCGACGGCAGCGGCACCACCATCCCGCTCGTCGTCGCGAACATGACCGCGATCGCGGGCCGCCGGATGGCTGAAACCGTCGCCCGGCGCGGCGGCCTGGTCGTCATTCCGCAGGACATCCCGATCGAGGTCGTCACCGAGGTCATCGGCTGGGTCAAGACGCGCCACCTCGTGCTCGACACACCGATCGTGCTGGCCCCGGGCCAGACCGTCGCCGATGCCCTGTCCCTGCTGCACAAGCGGGCCCACGGGGCGGGCGTCGTCGTCGACGCGGAGTACCGGCCCGTCGGCGTCGTCACCGAGCACGACCTGACGGGCGTGGACCGCTTCACCCAGCTGTCCGAGGTCATGTCGAAGGACCTGGTCCTGCTCGACGCGGACATCGACCCGCGCGACGCGTTCAACAAGCTCGACGGCGCCAACCGCAAGCTGGCCCCCGCGGTCGACGCGGACGGACGGCTCGTCGGCATCCTCACCCGGAAGGCCGCGCTGCGCGCGACGCTCTACACCCCCGCGACGGACTCCGCCGGCAAGCTGCGCGTCGCCGCGGCCGTCGGCATCAACGGCGACGTCGCCGGCAAGGCCGAGCAGCTCATCGCGGCGGGTGCCGACACCCTTGTCGTGGACACCGCGCACGGTCACCAGGAATCCATGCTCAGCGCGGTCGCCGCGGTCCGGGCGCTCGACGCGGGGGTGCCGGTCGTCGCGGGCAACGTCGTGGCGGCCGAGGGCGTGCGCGACCTGATCGAGGCGGGCGCCGACATCGTCAAGGTCGGTGTCGGTCCCGGCGCGATGTGTACCACCCGGATGATGACCGGCGTCGGCAGGCCGCAGTTCTCCGCCGTCCTGGAGTGCGCCGCCGAGGCGAGGAAGCACGGCAAGCACGTCTGGGCCGACGGTGGCGTCCGGCACCCGCGCGATGTCGCCATGGCGCTCGCCGCCGGTGCGTCGAACGTGATGATCGGATCCTGGTTCGCCGGTACGTACGAGTCGCCCGGCGACCTCCAGCAGTCCGCCGACGGCCGCTCGTACAAGGAGTCCTTCGGGATGGCCTCGGCGCGCGCGGTGAAGAACCGCACCTCGGAGGAGTCCGCCTACGACCGGGCCCGCAAGGGGCTGTTCGAGGAGGGCATCTCCACGTCGCGGATGTTCCTGGACCCGGCCCGCCCCGGGGTCGAGGACCTGGTCGACTCGATCATCGCCGGTGTCCGCTCCTCCTGCACGTACGCGGGCGCGGCCTCGCTCGAGGAGTTCGCCGAGAAGGCGGTCGTGGGTGTCCAGAGCGCCGCCGGCTACGCGGAGGGCAAGCCGCTGCACGCCAGCTGGAACTGACCCCGCGGTCCTCGCGTCCTCGGTGCCCCTTCCGGGTGTGCGTTCCGGGAGGGGCCCGCGCGTGCCGGCAGAAGGATGACCGTGTGCGTCCGTTTGCAGTTAGCTGTCGAGCGTTTCGATCGACTTCAACTCGGTTCCATTGTAAGTAATATGAATCGCAATCAGCTGCCTGCCTCTCTGCGGTAAGGGATCTCATGTCCTCCTTCTTCACCGATCTGGCCCATCAGTACATCGACGGCGAGTGGAGGCCGGGAAAGGGATCCTGGGACATCATCGACTTCAACCCGTACAACGGTGAGAAGCTCGCGTCGATCACCGTCGCCACGGCCGACGAGGTGGACCAGGCCTACCGGGCGGCGGAGTCCGCCCAGCGGGCATGGGCCGACACCAACCCGTACACGCGCCGAGCCGTCCTGGAGAAGGCGCTGCGGATCGTCGAGGAGCGCGAGGCCGAGATCGGCGACGCGATCGTCGCGGAGCTCGGCGGCACCCGGCTGAAGGCCGCCTTCGAACTGCACCTGGCCAAGGAATTCCTGCGCGAGGCGGTCCAGCTCGCCCTGCGGCCCGCCGGTCAGATCCTCCCGTCGCCCACCGAGGGCAAGGAGAACCGCGTCTACCGGGTGCCGGTCGGCGTCGTGGGCGTCATCAGCCCCTTCAACTTCCCCTTCCTGCTGTCCCTCAAGTCGGTCGCGCCCGCGCTGGCCCTCGGCAACGCCGTGGTCCTCAAGCCGCACCAGAACACCCCGGTCTGCGGTGGCACGCTGCTGGCCAAGGTGTTCGAGGACGCCGGGCTGCCCGCCGGGCTGCTGAACGTCGTGGTCACCGACATCGCCGAGATCGGCGACGCGCTGCTGGAGCACCCCATCCCGCAGCTCATCTCCTTCACCGGTTCGGACAAGGTGGGCCGCCACGTCGCGACCGTGTGTGCGGCGCACCTCAAGCAGACCGTGCTCGAACTCGGCGGCAACAGCGCGCTGATCGTCCTCGACGACGCGGACGTGGACTACGCCGTCGACGCGGCCGTCTTCAGCCGCTACGTCCATCAGGGCCAGGTCTGCATGGCCGCCAACCGGATCCTGGTCGACCGCGCGGTCGAGAAGGAGTTCACCGAGAAGTTCGTCGCCAAGGTCGCCTCCCTGCGGGTCGGCGACCCCGCCGACCCCTCGACCCAGATCGGCCCGCTGATCAACTCCTCGCAGGCGGAAGCGGTGTCCCGGCTCGTCGACCAGACCGTCGAGGACGGCGCCACGGCACTGCTGCACGGCCGCGCCGAGGGCAACGTGGTCAGTCCGTCCGTGCTGACCGGGATCGCCTCCGATTCCCCCGTCCTGCACCAGGAGATCTTCGGCCCCGTGGCGCTGCTGGTGCCCTTCGACGGAGAGGACGAGGCGGTCCGGATCGCCAACGACACCCCGTACGGGCTGAGCGGCGCGGTCCACACCGGCGACATCGAACGCGGTGTGCGGGTGGGGCGGCGGATCCACACCGGCATGATCCACATCAACGACGGCACGGTCCACGACGAGCCCATCGTCCCGTTCGGCGGGGAGAAGAGCTCGGGCTTCGGGCGGCTGAACGGCGAGGCGACCGTGGAGGCCTTCACCACCCAGAAGTGGATCTCGGTGCAGCACGGCCGCTCGCAGTTCCCCTTCTGACCTGCCGCGCCCTCTGCGGTGAGCGCGCCCCCCGGGGCGTCATGGTCTACTTCGGGGGCGGCCCGCGCCGCCCCCGAATCCGTCCGTCGCAGAGAAGTGATCCACCTGACGTGCGCCTGAACGACCTCGACGAACGCATCGTCCACGCCCTTGCCGAAGACGCCCGCCGCTCCTACGCCGACATCGGCGCGCTCATCGGCCTCTCCGCACCCGCGGTGAAACGCCGGGTGGACCGGCTGCGCGCCGAGGGCGCCATCACGGGCTTCACCGTGCGGGTCGACCCGGCGGCGCTCGGCTGGGCGACCGAGGGCTTCATCGAGATCTACTGCAGCCGCAACACCGCCCCCGAAGCGA
Source organism: Streptomyces sp. NPDC025273 (assembly GCF_040638585.1). NCBI lineage: Bacteria > Bacillati > Actinomycetota > Actinomycetes > Kitasatosporales > Streptomycetaceae > Streptomyces > Streptomyces sp. NPDC025273. The sequence continues at coordinate 65,681 of NZ_JBEZYP010000009.1, read as the reverse complement.
TCAGGAAGGGCCTCGCCCGCTACCCCGAGGTCGTATCCGCCTCCACGGTGACGGGCGACGCCGACGCGCTCGTCCAGGTCTTCGCCGCCGACATGCGGCACTTCGAGCAGGTGCTCGAACGGATCGCGGGCGAGCCGTATGTCGAGCGGACCAAGTCGGTGCTCGTCCTGTCCCCGCTGCTGCGCCGGTACTCGTCCGGCGCACCGGGCTGACAGCGCGGGACACCCGTCCCGCCCCGGTGTCACGGCGCCTCGCACGACGGTGCGCGTCTCCGGCCCGAGACCGAAATCACCCTCCTGACCTGCAAGGACGCGCTGCGCAACAAATCGCCGCCCCGACGGCCTCGTGCGCAACGGATCGACGGTGCACGCGCAACACTCGTGCCTTGTCGGGCCCGGCGGACGCCCCGTACCGTCAATACGTCCCCGCCCCGCCCGCCCCGCCCGAGGTCAGCCATGCCGCCGTTGCGTACCGCCCTGCTCCAGAGCTCCGGACGCCCCGGCTCCCCGGACGAGAACATCAAGGTGCTCGACGAGGCCGCCGGACGGGCCGCTGCCGCGGGTGCCCGGCTGCTGGTCTGCCCGGAGCTGTTCCTCACCGGATACGCCATCGGTGAGGCCGTCACCGAGCTCGCCGAACCCGCGGACGGCCCCGGCGCGCAGGCCGTCGCCGACCTCTGCCTACGGCACGGCATCGCCGTCCACTACGGCTACCCGGAGCGCGCGGGCGAGGCGGTCTTCAACGCCGCCCAGCTCATCGGCCCCGACGGGACGACGCTCGCCGGTTACCGCAAGACCCACCTCTTCGGCTGCTTCGAGCAGCAGTGGTTCACCCCCGGCGAGCAGGCCGTGGTGCAGACCGAACTGGACGGCGTCCGGATCGGCCTGCTGATCTGCTACGACGTGGAGTTCCCGGAGAACGTCCGGGCGCACGCCCTGGCCGGGACCGACCTCCTGCTGGTGCCGACCGCGCTGATGCACCCCTTCCCGTTCGTCGCCGAATCCCTCGTGCCGGTCCGCGCGTTCGAGAGCCAGATGTACATCGCCTACGTCAACAGGACTGGTGTGGAAGGCGAGTTCGCGTTCACCGGACTGAGCTGCCTGGCCGGACCCGACGGCACCGTCCGGGCGCGCGCCGGACGCGGCGAGGAACTCGTCATGGGCGAGGTGGACCCGGCGTTCCTGAACGAATCGCGCGCCGCCAACCCGTATCTCACCGACCGGCGCCCCGGTCTGTACGGCTCCCTCGTCTGAGCCCTCCGCCCCTTCTTCCGCGCTTTCCTCCAAGGAGTCCGCAGCCCATGACGTCCACGGTGCCCAACGCCGTCCAGCACACCGACGCGCATCCGCCGATCACCATGTTCGGGCCGGACTTCCCCTACGCCTACGACGACTTCCTCGCCCACCCCGCGGGCATCGGGCAGATACCCGCCACCGAGCACGGATCCGAGGTCGCCGTCATCGGCGGCGGGCTCTCCGGGATCATCACCGCGTACGAACTCATGAAGATGGGCCTGAAGCCCGTCGTCTACGAGGCGGACCGCATCGGCGGCCGGCTGCGCACCGTCGGCTTCGAGGGCTGCGACCCCTCGCTGACCGCGGAGATGGGCGCCATGCGCTTCCCGCCCTCGTCCACGGCGCTCCAGCACTACATCGACCTGGTGGGCCTGGAGACCAAGCCGTTCCCCAACCCGCTCTCCCCGGCCGCCCCTTCCACCGTCGTCGACCTCAAGGGCGAGTCCCACTACGCGACGTCCATCGACGACCTGCCGCAGGTGTACCGCGATGTCATGGACGCCTGGAACGCCTGTCTGGAGGAGGGCGCCGACTTCTCCGACATGAACCGTGCCATGCGCGAGCGCGACGTACCGCGCATCCGGGAGATCTGGGCGAAGCTCGTCGAGAAGCTCGACAACCAGACCTTCTACGGCTTCCTCTGCGCCTCCGACTCCTTCAAGTCCTTCCGGCACCGCGAGATCTTCGGCCAGGTCGGTTTCGGCACCGGCGGCTGGGACACCGACTTCCCGAACTCCATCCTGGAGATTCTCCGGGTCGTGTACACCGAGGCCGACGACCACCACCGCGGCATCGTCGGCGGAAGCCAGCAGCTGCCGCTGCGCCTGTGGGACCGCGAACCGCAGAAGATCGTCCACTGGCCCCTCGGTACGTCGCTGGCCTCGCTGCACGACGGGCGGCCCCGCTCCGCCGTGACCCGGCTCGACCGCACCACGGGAAACCGGATCACGGTCACCGACGCCACCGGGGACATCCGCACCTACCGCGCCGCCGTCTTCACCGGGCAGTCCTGGCTGCTGCTCTCCAAGATCGCCTGCGACGACGCGCTCTTCCCCATCGACCACTGGACCGCGATGGAGCGCACCCACTACATGGAGTCGTCCAAGCTGTTCGTGCCGGTCGACCGGCCGTTCTGGCTGGACAAGGACGCGACGACCGGACGCGACACGATGTCGATGACGCTCACGGACCGGATGACCCGGGGCACGTACCTCCTGGACGACGGCCCGGACCGGCCCGCCGTCATCTGCCTCTCCTACACCTGGTGCGACGACAGCCTGAAGTGGCTGCCGCTCTCCCCGAACGAGCGCATGGACGTTATGCTCAAGTCGCTCGGCGAGATCTATCCCCACGTCGACATCCGCAAGCACGTCATCGGCAACCCGGTCACCGTCTCCTGGGAGAACGAGCCCTATTTCATGGGCGCGTTCAAGGCCAACCTGCCCGGCCACTACCGCTACCAGCGGCGCCTGTTCACCCACTTCATGCAGGACCGCCTGCCCGCCGACAAGCGGGGCCTGTTCCTCGCCGGGGACGACATCTCGTGGACGGCCGGCTGGGCCGAAGGCGCCGTGCAGACCGCGCTCAACGCCGTGTGGGGCGTGATGAGCCAGTTCGGCGGCAGCACGGATCCGACCAACCCCGGCCCCGGTGACGTCTTCGACGAGATCGCCCCGGTCGAACTCCCGGAGGACTGAGCGGGCAGGCGCGGGCTCCCGGGGCCGCTGCTCCGGGGCCGCCGTTCCCGGGACCGACGCGTACCTCCGGGTGAAACTGCCCGGGGGGTCCGACGGCCGGACCGGGCAGGGCCGGTCCGGCCGCCCCGGACGACGCCTACGCGTCGGCCACCGGCTGAGGAACGGCCCCAGGTCAGGACTTCCCGGCCGGCGGCGCCTCGTCGTACGCCGACGTGCCCGAGTCCAGGAGGGGCTCCTGGGTCTTGAGGTGCGCCGGGGCGAACGCCCGCAGCGCGTGGTAGCCGGTGATCACGACGAGGGTGCCGAGCGCGATACCACCCAGCTCGAAGTTGTCGGTGACCTTCAGGCTGACCCCGCCGACGCCGATGATGATGCCCGCCGCGGCCGGTACGAGGTTGAGCGGGTTGCGCAGATCGACCTTCGCGTTCAGCCAGATCTGGGCGCCCAGCAGGCCGATCATGCCGTACAGGATGACGGTGATCCCGCCGAGCACACCGCCGGGGATCGCCGCGACGACCGCGCCGAACTTGGGGCAGAGACCGAAGAGCAGCGCGAAGCAGGCTGCGGCCCAGTACGCGGCGGTGGAGTAGACCCGGGTCGCCGCCATCACACCGATGTTCTCGGAGTACGTGGTGTTGGGCGGCCCGCCCACCGCGGTGGACAGCATGGACGCGGCGCCGTCGGCCGCGATGGCGGTGCCCAGCTTGTCGTCGAGCGATTCCCCGGTCATCTCGCCGACGGCCTTGACGTGCCCGGCGTTCTCGGCGATCAGGGCGATGACAACCGGGAGTGCCACCAGGATCGCCGACCACTCGAAGGCCGGGGCGTGGAAGGACGGCAGCCCGATCCAGTCGGCGTCCGCCACGGCGGACAGGTCGAGCCGCCAGTGGTCGACGGCCTCGGCGTCGCCGGCCGGGGAGTGGATCTTCCCGAGGACCAGGTCGAGCACCCAGGACAGGACGTACCCGAAGACCAGTCCGAGGAAGATCGCGATCCGGGAGAAGAAGCCCCGCAGGCATACCACGGCCAGCCCGGTGAACAGCATCACCAGCAGGGCCGTCCACTGATCCTGGGGCCAGTACGTCGACGCGGTGACCGGCGCCAGGTTGAAACCGATCAGCATGACGACGGCTCCGGTGACCACGGGAGGCATCGCCGCGTGGATGATCCGCGCGCCGAACCGCTGCACGAGCAGGCCCACGAGGAACAGCACGGCGCCGACCACCAGCACCGCGCCGGTGATCGTGGCGCTGCTGCCGCCACTGGCCCGGATCGTTGCGGCGACCCCCACGAAGGAGAGCGAGCACCCGAGATAGCTGGGCACCCGGCCGCGCGTCGCCAGCAGGAAGATGGCGGTCGCGACGCCGGACATCATGATCGCGAGGTTCGGGTCCAGGCCCATCAGCACCGGCGCGACGAAGGACGCACCGAACATCGCCACCACGTGCTGGGCGCCGAGCCCGAACGTACGGGGCCACGAGAGCCGTTCGTCGGGGCGCACGACAGCCCCCGGTGCGGGGGTCTTCCCGTCGCCGTGCAAGGTCCAGCGCACGCCGAGGCCGCCCATGGTCGCTCCCTGTTCTGTGTGCGGTGTGCCCACGGGGGTGTCCGGATAGGTCCACCCGCGTGTGTCCACCCGCGTGTCCAACCGCGGAAAAAGTCAGCGCCATGTTAGTGCCGCCCGGCCGTGGCCTCGCGTGCGGCCCCGCGACGGCCTGCCCGGCCCCTTCCTGCGGCTGTCGTACCGCCCTCCTCTCCGGCAGGTGTCAGCTCCCTGTCGGGCTGCCGGTGCGAGCCGGCGCGGGCATGCTCCCCTCCGCGACCTTGCGGTCGCCCGCCCGCAGCACCCCGGCGCCCAGCACCAGCCCGAACGCCAGCACCGTCACCAGGCCGAACGAAGCGAGCAGCGAGGTCGCCTCGGCCAGGGAGCCGACGGCGGACGGGGCGATGAGCCCGGAGGTGTACGTGATGGTGGCGACGCCCGCGATGGCACGGCTCGGGTCGTCCCCGCTGCGCCCGGCCGCGGCGAACGCCAGCGGCACGACGACCGCGACCCCCGTCCCGAGCAGCCCGAAGCCGCAGAGCGCCGTCGCCGGGCCGGGCGCCAGGACCACCAGCAGCCCGCCGGCGGTGGCCAGGACGCCACCGACCCGCACGGTCCGCACGGCGCCGAAGCGGTCGACGACCCTGTCGCCGGCGATCCTGGCGATAGCCATCATCAGGGCGAACGCCGTGGTGGACGCCGCGGCGAGCCCGGCGGAACTGCCCATGACATCCCTGAGATAGACAGCCGACCAGTCCATGCTGGCCCCCTCGGCGAACACCGCGCAGAAGCCCACCGCGCCGATGGCCAGCGCCGACCTGGGCGGCAGGGTGAAGCGCGGCGGCGGCTCGGAGTCCGGTTCGCTGCGCAGGTCCAGTACGCCCCCGCAGACGATCAGGCCGAGCACGGTGAGCACGAGCGCGGCCACCGTGTGGTGCAGCCGGGCGTCCGCCCCGACGTGGGCGGCGACGGTGCCGGCCGCCGAACCGGTCAGGGCGCCCACGCTCCACATGCCGTGGAGTCCGGACATGATCGACTTGTTGAGCCGGTTCTCCACCTCGACGCCCAGCGCGTTCATCGCCACGTCCGACATCCCCGCCGCCGCCCCGTACACGAAGAGCGCCGCGCAGAGCGTCAGCAGATTCGGTGCCAGCGCCGGCAGGACCAGCGCCAGCGTCCACAGGGCGAGCAGACCGCGCAGAGCCGTACGGGCGCCGAACCGGTGGCTGACCCGGCCGGCCAGCGGCATGGCCAGCGAGGCGCCGATGGCGGGGAAGGCGAGGGCGAGACCGAGCTGGCCCGCGCTCACCGAGGCATGGTCCTGGATCCAGGGGACCCGGGTCGCGAAGCTGCCGGTGACGGCGCCGTGCACGGCGAAGACCGCGGCGACGGCATGGCGCGCCCGCCGGACCTGTTCCGTGCCGAAGTCCGTGACCGTGGGTTTCGTCGTCATACGCCGTGCCCTCCCCTGGCAGTGGCGGTCGGCCGGTGTCTCCGGCGACCGTGTTCCCGGTGCGCGCAGTAAACTATCAGGAACCCTGCCTGATAAATAGCGCAGGAAGGCGGTTCCCCAGTGATCTGGAAGGATCCCGGCATGCCCGCATCCCCGAGCACCGCCCGGGTCATCAACGACCGGCTCGCCCTGCGACTGCTCCAGCAGGACGGCCCGCTGACGGCCACCCAGCTGAAATCCCTGACCGGTCTGTCGCGCCCCACGGTCGCCGACCTGGTGGACCGGCTCCAGGAGGCCGGACTGGTCCGGGTCGTCGGCGAGAGCGGTTCGGACCGGCGCGGCCCCAACGCGCGGCTGTACGGGATCGTCGCCGACCGGGCGCACCTGGCCGCCCTCGACGTACGTACCGACGGCGTCGCCGTGGTCGTCGCCGACCTCCTCGGCGTCACGCTCGCCGAGGCCACCCTGCCGATCGGTGGCGACACGGGGACGCGGCCGGCCGTCGAGCAGGCCGTCGCGCTCCTGGAGCGCACCGCCCGCGGCGCGGGCACGGCCCCCCTGCACAGCGTCGGCATCGGCGCTCCGGGCCTGATCGATCCGGTCTCCGGCGAACTCCGCGACACCACCGGACTCCCGGCCTGGCACCGAGGGCTGGTCAAGGAGCTTCAGCAGCGGCTGCCCGCCACCGTGCTCGTCGAGAACGAGACCAATCTGGCCGCCGTCGCCGAACACCGCGTCGGGGCCGCCCGCGACCGCGACACCTTCGTCCTGCTCTGGCTCGGGCACGGCATCGGCGCCGCCGTGATGCTGGACGGGAGGCTGCGCCGCGGTGCCTCGGGAGGAGCGGGAGAGATCGGCTTCCTGCCGGTGCCCGGAACCGCGGGAGTGCCCTCCGCGCTCAACTGCGACGGCGGGTTCCACTCACTGGTGGGCTCCGCCGCCGTCTGTGAACTGGCCGCCGGACACGGCATCAAGGCGCACGGACCCGCGGGGGAGGGGGGACAGGAGCAGGACCCCGCCGCCGCGTTCGCCGTCCGGGCCGCGCTCGCCGACGAAGGGCCGGACGGCGAGGCGTTCCTCGCGGCCCTCGCCGACCGCCTGGCGCTCGGCGCCGCCGCCGTCGTCGCGGTGCTCGACCCCGGCTGCCTCGTCCTGGCCGGCGAGGTCGGCCGCGCAGGTGGTGAGGCACTCGCCGCCCTGGTCGAGGAGCGGCTCGCCCGCATGTCACCGCTGCGTACGGAGGTCAGGGCCGGGACTCTGGGCGGCGGCGCCGTCCTGCGCGGCGCGCTGCTCGCCGCCCGCGAGGCCGCACAGGACGCGCTGTTCGCACCGGGCGGAGCCGGGGGGCGTGCGGAGAGCGGCAGATCCCCGGCGTGACCGGCGGACGCGGGATCACCGTCGGGCCGAAGGGCCGCGCCACCGGTGCCCCGTGACTCACCGGTGGAGTGGGGCCGTCCCCGCCCCGGGCCGCCGACGCTGTGAGCGGAGCCACAGAAGACGTCCGTTCGGCCCAAGTGCGGTCGTGGCACAATGTGTCCTGTACCAGTAGCAGCGCACTCCGGGGTCGGTGCAATTCCGAACCGGCGGTTATAGTCCGCGACCCGTCCGCATCCAGCGGCCGGTTGACCAGGTGGGATTCCTGGACCGACGGTTAAAGTCCGGATGGGAGGCAGTGCGCGGCGGGCCGTCACAGGTACGCCGCCGTCGGCGGATGCGTTCCGGGATCTCCCGGGACGGTCGCATCCGTGTCCTCGGTCGCGGCGTTCCCCTGTTGCGTTCCGCTTCATCTGTCGTCATCGACAGGCCCCGGAGTCCGTGCCCGAAGAGGCAGGAGGACCCGGTGGCCACCGCAGCCGACATGGACGCCATGCGGCGGGCGATCACGCTCGCCGCCCGCGGACTCGGCGCCACCAGCCCCAATCCGGTCGTCGGATGCGTCATCCTCGATGCCGCCGGACAGCAGGCCGGTGAGGGCTTCCACCAGCGCGCCGGAGGGCCGCACGCCGAGATCCACGCCCTGCGCGCGGCCGGTGAACGGGCCCGTGGCGGCACCGCCTACGTCACCCTCGAACCCTGTGACCACACGGGGCGCACCGGCCCGTGCGCCCAGGCGCTCCTGTCCGCCGGCGTCCGCCGCGTCGTGTACGCCGTCGGCGATCCGAACCCGCAGGCCACCGGTGGTGCGGACACTCTGCGTGCCGGAGGTGTCCAGGTGGAGCAGGGCCTCCTCGTCGACGAGGCGGAGGCGGGCAACACGGCCTGGCTCACCTCGGTACGGCTGGGCCGCCCGTACGTCCTGTGGAAGTACGCGGCCACCCTCGACGGCCGTATCGCCGCCGCCGACGCCACCAGCCGCTGGATCACCTCGCCCGAGTCCCGTGCCGACGTCCACCGGCTGCGGGCCGAGGCCGACGCCGTCGTGGTCGGCTCCGGCACGGCCCGCAGCGACGACCCCCAGCTGGGCGTACGCGGCATCGAGGGCGCCACCCAGCCGCTGCGGGTGGTCGTCGACACCGGCGCCACCGCGGTCCGCCCCGGAGCCCGGGTCCTCGACGGAACGGCGCCCACCCTGATCGCGGTCGCCGAGGACGCCGACGGCGCGCACCTCCCCGAGGACACCGTGCTGCGCCTGCCACGCGCCGCCACCGGCCCCGGCCTGGACGTCGCGGCCCTGCTCGCCGCCCTGTACGGGCGCGGCGTCCGCTCCGTACTCCTCGAAGGCGGTCCGGTCCTGGCCGGCTCCTTCGTCGCCGCGGGAGCAGTCGACACCGTCGTCGGCTATCTCGCTCCGGTCCTCCTCGGCGCGGGCCCGGCAGCCCTCGCCGACGCCGGAATCTCCACCATCTCCCAGGCGTTGCGCCTCGATGTGACCGAGACCGTCCGTATCGGCCCCGATCTGCGCATCACCGCCGTCCCCGTCCCTGCTCGGAAGGGAAACTGAGTGTTCACCGGAATTGTCGAAGAACTGGGTGAGGTCACCGCCGTCGAGAAGCTCGACGACGCCTCCCGCTTCCGACTGCGTGGCCCCGTTGTCACCGAGGGCGCCCGACACGGCGACTCCATCGCCGTCAACGGTGTCTGCCTCACCGTCGTGGACCTCGGCGAACACGAGTTCACCGCCGATGTGATGGCCGAGACGCTGAGCCGCTCCAGCCTCGGCGCCCTGGCGACCGGCTCCCGGGTCAACCTGGAGCGCCCCATGGCGCTCGGCGGCCGGCTCGGCGGGCACATCGTCCAGGGTCACGTCGACGGCACGGGCCGCATCATCGAGCGCACGGTCTCCGAGAACTGGGAGATCGTGAAGATCTCCCTGCCCGCCGAGCTGACCCGCTACGTGGTCGAGAAGGGCTCGATCACGGTCGACGGGGTGAGCCTGACCGTCGTCGACGCGGGTCGCGACTACTTCACCATCAGCCTCATCCCCACCACCCTCGCGCTGACCACGCTCGGCATCAAGGAGCCCGGCGACCCGGTCAACCTCGAGGTGGACGTCATCGCGAAGTACGTCGAGCGACTGCTCGGCGCGACGGCCGCGCAGGATTCCGGGGAGCCGGTCGCGTGAACGCCCTGGACTGGCTGAACTCGGAGGCGTTCACCGCCTTCGGGCAGCACATCATCTGGTCGGACATGCTCGGCAACACGATCGGTCTGATCGCCCTGTCCCTCGGCTGGCTCCGCTCGGTCTGGACCTGGCCCGCCCAGCTCCTGTCCGGCGTCGTCCTGGTCGCGGCGAACGTCTCCGTGCAGCAGGCGGGCAGCGTCGGGAAGCAGCTGATCGTCATCGCCGTCGCCGTCTGGGGATGGCAGCAGTGGACGCGCGGCAGGCAGCAGGCCCAGGACGGCTCCATCGCGGTGCGCTTCGCCACCTGGCGCGAGCGGGCGTACCTGCTGGGCGGCGCCGTCGTCGGCACCCTGGCGGTCGGCGGCCTCTTCACCGCCTTCCCCTCGCTCTCCTGGAGCCCGTGGGCGGACGCGTACATCTTCGCCGGCACGCTCGTCGCGATGCTGGCCCAGGCCCGCGGCATGGTCGAGTTCTGGTTCGCGTGGCTGCTCGTCGACCTCGTCGGCGTACCGCTCAACTTCCACAGCGGCCTCGCCTTCTCCGGTCTCGTCTACGTCGTCTACGGCGCCCTCGTCCTGTGGGGCATGCGCGACTGGTGGCTGCGTACGCGGACACCCGCTCTGGAAGGAGCCACGGCATGACTGCCCAGCCCACCTGGCTGCACGACCGTGCGGTCGAAGACCTGTCCCTGGACCCCGTCGAGCAGGCGATCCGCGACATCGCCGCCGGACGGCCCGTCGTGGTCGTCGACGACGAGGACCGGGAGAACGAGGGCGACCTCGTCATCGCCGCCGAGCTGGCGACCCCCGAGATCATCGCGTTCATGATGAGCGAGTGCCGCGGCCTGATCTGCGCACCCATGGAGAACGACGAGCTGGAACGCCTCGAACTCCCGCAGATGGTCACGCACAACACCGAGTCGATGAAGACCGCCTTCACCGTCTCCGTGGACGCCTCCGCCGCACACGGGGTGAGCACCGGAATCTCCGCCGCGGACCGGGCCACCACGCTCCGGATGCTGGCGGGCGGCCGGGCGGGCCCCGGCGACTTCGTCCGGCCCGGACACGTCTTCCCGCTCCGCGCCCGGTCCGGCGGCGTCCTCGTCCGTAACGGCCACACCGAGGCGGCCGTCGACCTGGCCCGGCTCGCCGGACTGCGCCCCGCGGGTGCCATCGTCGAGATCGCGGGCGAGGACGGGGTGATGCTCCGGCTGCCCGAGCTCGTGCCGTTCGCCCGCAAGCACGGCCTGACGATCATCTCCATCGAGGACCTGGTCGCCTACCGGCGCAGCTCCGAGCCGACCGTCCGCCGCGAGGCAGAGGTCCGGCTGCCCACCTCGTTCGGCGAGTTCACCGCCTACGGCTACCGCTCCACCGTCGACGGCGTCGAGCACGTCGCGCTCGTCCACGGCGACATCGGCGACGGCCAGGACGTCCTGGCCCGGGTCCACTCCGAGTGCCTGACCGGCGACATCTTCCAGTCCCAGCGCTGCGACTGCGGCCCTCAGTTGCACGCCTCCATGGAACGCATCACCACCGAGGGCCGCGGCGTCGTCGTCTATCTGCGCGGTCACGAGGGCCGCGGCATCGGACTGCTGTCGAAGCTGCGCGCCTACGAGCTCCAGGAGCGAGGCGCCGACACGCTCGACGCCAACCTCGAACTCGGCCTGCCGGCCGACGCGCGGGACTACGCGGCGGGCGCGCAGATCCTCCAGGACCTCGGCGTACGCAGCGTGCGGCTCATGACCAACAACCCGGACAAGACCGCCGCGCTCGTACGGCACGGGCTCGGGATCACCGGGCGCGAACCCATGCCCGTACAGGCCGGGGAGCACAACCTGCGGTACCTGCGCACCAAGCGGGACCGCATGGGGCACGACCTGCCCTGGCTCGACGCCACCGCCGCGTCGACCTGCGTCAACCAGTGAGCACCGCGGGCGGCCCGCACGGACCGCCCGCGCGGACCGGCACGAACCCACGAAGTAGGAGAGACATGAGCGGCAAGGGCGCACCCGAACTTTCCGTACGCAACTGCGGTGACCTGCGGGTGGCGGTGATCGCCGCCCAGTGGCACGAGAAGGTCATGGACGGGCTCGTCGACGGGGCCCTGCGTGCCCTGCACGACCTCGGCATCGACGAGCCGACGCTGCTCCGGGTGCCCGGCAGCTTCGAGCTCCCGGTGGTCGCCAAGGTCCTCGCCGGACGCGGCTACGACGCGATCGTCGCCCTCGGAGTGATCATCCGCGGCGGCACCCCCCACTTCGAGTACGTGTCCCAGGGCGTCACCATCGGCCTCACCCAGGTCACCGTCGACACCGGAGTACCCGTCGGCTTCGGCGTCCTCACCTGCGACACGGAGGAGCAGGCGCTGGACCGGGCCGGACTCGAGGGTTCCAACGAGGACAAGGGGCACGAAGCGGTCACCGCCGCCGTCGCCACCGCGGCCACGCTGCGCACCGTCAGCGAACCCTGGCGCTGAGAGGGGGTCCGGGACCCCGTATTCTAAGGACCATCATGGCGAACAAAACCTTCGAAGAGCTCTTCGCCGAGCTGCAGCTCAAGGCCGCCGACGGCGACCCCTCCACCTCCCGGACCGCCGAACTGGTGGACAAGGGCGTGCACGCGATCGGCAAGAAGGTCGTCGAGGAGGCCGCGGAGGTCTGGATGGCCGCCGAATACGAGGGCAAGGAAGCCGCCGCCGAGGAGATCTCGCAGCTGCTGTACCACGTCCAGGTGATGATGGTCGCCCGCGGAATCTCCCTCGACGACGTCTACGCCCACCTCTGAGCACGGCCCCGCACGTTCCCGGAACTCCCTCCGCACAAAGGAAACCTGACCTCATGCTGCGCATCGCCGTCCCCAACAAGGGTGCAATCTCCGGGCCTGCGATGGCGATGCTCCATGAGGCGGGCTACCGGCAGCGCAAGGAGTCCAAGGAGCTCGTGCTCGTCGATCCGACGAACGAGGTCGAGTTCTTCTACCTGCGGCCGCGCGACATCGCGATCTACGTCAGCTCCGGCCGCCTGGACATCGGCATCACCGGCCGGGACCTGCTGCTGGACTCCGGTGCCGAGGCCGAGGAGATCCTCCAGCTCGGCTTCGCCCGCTCCACCTTCCGCTACGCCACCAAGCCCGGCACGGCCTCCGGCCCGCAGGACTTCGACGGCATGACGATCGCCACCTCCTACGAGGGCATCGTCGCCAAGCACCTCGCCGACATCGGCGTCAACGCCTCCGTCGTCCACCTCGACGGTGCCGTCGAGACCGCCATCGAGCTGGGCGTCGCCGAGGTCATCGCGGACGTCGTCGAGACCGGCACCAGCATGCGCAACGCGGGCCTCGAAGTCATCGGCGATCCGATCATGACGTCGGAAGCCGTCGTGATCCGCCGCAAGGGCGCCCCCGGCGACGAGCCCAAGGTGCAGCAGTTCCTGCGCCGTCTGCAGGGCGTCCTGGTGGCACGCAGCTACGTGATGATGGACTACGACTGCCGCGTCGAGCACCTGGAGCGCGCCGTGGCCCTCACCCCGGGCCTGGAGTCGCCCACCATCTCCCCGCTGCACCACGAGGGCTGGGTCGCCGTCCGCTCCATGGTGGCCGCCAGGGAAGCCCAGCGGATCATGGACGATCTGTACGAGCTCGGGGCCCGCGCCATCCTCACGACGGCCATCCACGCCTGCCGCCTCTGACGCCGGATCCGTAGCAGCCGTACCCGAGAACGCCCAAGGACAAGGACGACAGCCCATCATGTCCGCCCCCGCGCCCAGGCCGACCGGCCTCCCCGCCCTTCCGGCCACCTTCCGGCCCACCCGCACCCGGGTGGTCCTGCTGGCCGTGGGAGCGATGATGTTCGCCGTCATCACCGCGATCGCGGTGATCCTGGAGAACCTGAGCCCGGGGGAGCGGACCAGCTTCGTCTTCGTCGCGCTGCTCTTCTTCGGCGTCCTCGCCCTGCTCAGCAGGCCCAGGATCGTCGCCGACGGGGCCGGCATCACCGTGGTCAACATCACCCGAACCCGTCGGCTTGCCTGGGCGGAGATCGTGCGCGTCAACCTGCGGGCCGGTGACCCGTGGGTCTTCCTCGACCTCAGCGACGGCACGAGCCACCCCGCCCTCGGCATCCAGCCCGGGATCGCCAGGGAACAGGCCATCCGTGATGCCCGTACATTGCGCGCACTCGTCGAGTTCCACGGCAGTGGAGTGGACGAGGCCGCGCAGAACGGCTGAGCCCTCTGCCCCGCGACGCCCCTTCTTGATTACTCTGTAGGGCGGAGGCGCCACGCGCGCCCCGCCCCGCACGAGAGGTCCACGAGGCCCGCGGGGCATTCCTGCGACCCAAGGAGTGACTCCCTCCAGCAATGGACGGATCGTCCGGTAGTACCTGCGCCGCCCTCTCCCCGGAGGCGGCGGCATGACCACCCCCCTGTTGCTGCTCAGCGCGGCATTCCTTCTCATCCTCGCCAACGGATTCTTCGTGGCGGCCGAGTTCGGGCTCGTCACGGTGGAACGGCCGGACGCCGAACGCGCCGCCGCCGAAGGTGACCGCCGGGCCCGCACCGTCGTCGCGGCCCTGCGCGAACTCTCCTTCCAGCTCTCGGGCACCCAGCTCGGCATCACCATCACCTCGCTGGTCGTCGGCATGCTCGCCGAACCGGCACTCGCCCAGCTGCTGGCCGGACCGCTCACCGCCACCGGACTGCCCGAAGGGGTCGTCCCCGGGGTGAGCGTCGTGATCGGGATGCTGCTCGCCTCCGCCGTCCAGATGGTGATCGGCGAGCTCGTACCGAAGAACTGGGCGGTCTCCCGGCCGCTCCAGGTCGCCCGCTTCGTCGCCGGACCCCAGCACCGCTTCTCCACCCTCCTGCGGCCGGTGATCACCGCACTGAACGCCTTCGCCAACCGGCTGGTGCGGCTGCTGGGCGTCGAACCCACCGACGAACTGGCCTCCGCCCGGACCCCGGGCGAGCTGGTATCGCTCGCCCGGCACTCCGCCGAGGCCGGCACCCTCGAACAGGACACCGCGGACCTCTTCGTACGGACCCTGTCCCTGGCCGGACTGAGCGCGCAGCACGTCATGACCCCGCGGGTGAAGGTCAGTGCGCTGCAGTCGTCGGCGACCGCGGCGGACGTCCTCAACCTCACCAGGGCCACCGGCCTCTCCCGCTTTCCCGTCTACCGGGACCGCATCGACGAGGTCGTCGGCATGGTCTACCTCAAGGACGCCCTCGCCGTCCCCGCGCGGGACCGGATGCGCACCCCGGCGGGACGGATCGCCGTCCCGCCGCTCCTGGTGCCCGAGAGCCTGCCCGTCGAGCAGTTGCTCCGACAGCTTCGCAACGACCAGCCGATCGCCGTCGTGGTCGACGAGTACGGCGGCACCGCCGGTGTCGTCACCCTCGAGGACATCATCGAGGAGCTCGTCGGCGAGGTGCGCGACGAGCACGACGCGGTGGGCGCCGACCGTCCCGAGCTGACCTCCGTCGTCGCCGACGACGGGCGGCCCGGCTGGGACGTGGAAGGCAGCTGCCGGGTCCTGACCCTGCTCCGGATAGGCCTTGACGTGCCCGAAGGGCCGTACGAGACCGTGGCAGGCCTGGTCGCCGACCTGCTGGGACGCATCCCCGCCCCCGGTGACCGGGCCGAACTGCCCGGCTGGCGGATCTCCGTCCGCCAGGTCGGCCACTACCGCGCCGAACAGGTCCGCTTCGTCCGGCTGACGGACCTGCCGGGACCGACGGTGGAGCAGGCCGCGCGGGGCCTGCTGGAGGCCGTGCGATGAGTCTCGTACACCTGCTCTTCGCCGGGGTGCTCGTGCTGGCGAACGGCTTCTTCGTCGGCGCCGAATTCGCGCTCGTCTCCGTACGGCGCAGTCAGATCGAACCCCTCGCCGCGAGCGGATCGAACCGGGCCAGGCAGGTCCTCCACGGCCTGGAGAACCTGCCGCAGATGATGGCCGCCGCACAGTTCGGCATCACCGTCTGCTCGCTCACCCTCGGCGCGGTCGCCGAACCGACCGTGGCCCGCCTCCTGGAGCCGGTCTTCCACGCCGTGCACGTGCCCGAGGGGCTCATCCACCCGCTCGGCTTCGCCCTGGCGCTCGCCTCCGTGGTCGTCCTCCATCTCGTCATCGGCGAAATGGTCCCGAAGAACCTGGCGATGGCGGCCCCCGAGAAGACCGCGCTGTGGCTCAGCCCCGGCCTGGTCGGCTTCGCCCGGCTCTGCCGGCCGGTCACCTCGGCGCTCGGCACCTGTGCGCGGCTGGTCCTGCGGCTCTTCAAGGTCGAGCCGAAGGACGAGGTCGAGGCCGTCTTCACCAGCGAACAGCTCAACCGCCTGGTGGAGGACTCCGGACAGGCCGGTCTCCTGGAGCCGGAGGCGCGGGAGCGGCTGGGGGACGCACTGGAACTGGGCAGCCGGCCCGTCACCGACGTGCTGCTCGACCGGTCGTCCCTGGTGACGGTGGACCCGTCCGTCACCCCGCGCATGATCGAGGAGCTGACCGTGCGGACCGGCTACTCCCGCTTCCCCGTCTGCGCGGAGGGCGGTGGTCCGTTCATGGGCTATCTGCACGTCAAGGACGTCCTGGAGCTGGAGGACGGCGAACGGGCCGTCCCGCAGCAGATCTGGCGTCCGATGGCGACCGTACGGGCGGAACTCCCGCTGGACGACGCCCTGACCGTGATGCGCCGCGCGGCGACGCATCTGGCCCAGGTCGCCGATGCCTCGGGCAAGGTGCTCGGCCTGGTCGCCATGGAGGACGTCCTGGAGATGCTCGTCGGCGAGGTCCGTGACCCGGCCCACCGCGTTTCGGTACCCCGCCGCACGGTGGAGGTGCCGAAGGTCATGGCACCCATGGGGCTGACCCGGTGACCCGCCTCAGGACGGGATGATCCAGCGCCGGGCGGGCACGGGAGAGCCCGCCCGGCGGCTGAGGACAGCACCCCCCGCCGCCCGGCGGGAACCCCGCACCGTCACAGTGCCCCCGGCTCCTGCGTCCCCCGGTCCGCCGGCCCCCGCCCCGACAGCACTTCTCCGTACGCCTGCATCAGGTCCGGCAGCCGCAGGGTGGCCAGATCGTCCCGGGTCGGATCGGCCGTGTATCCGGAGAGCCGCAGATCACGGTAGGCGCAGCTCTTCTCGTACAGCGTGCGGATGAAGCGTCCGTTGCCCAGCTCGTCGATCCAGCTCTGGTCGACCACGTGCCCGCTGATGCTGCGCAGCTCGTCCAGGGACTCCTCGTCCCACACGTCGCCGTTCTCGGCGGCCAGCACCCCACCGATCGCGGTCAGCTCCAGCGGGCGGTAGCTGGGGAAGTCGACCCGGGTGGTGAAGCGGGAGGAGAGCCCCGGATTGGTGGAGAGCAGCCGGTCCATGCCCTCCGGGTACCCGGCGAGGATGACGACGAGGTGGTCCCTGTTGTCCTCGGCCCGCTTGAGGAGGACCTGGAGGGCCTCGTCCCCGTACGCGTCGCCCTTGCTGTAGGCGGTGTTGGACAGGCTGTACGCCTCGTCGACGAAGAGCACCCCGCCGAGCGCCGAATCGATCAGCTCGTTGGCCTTGACCGCGGTCTGGCCGAGGAACTCGCCGACCAGGTCGGAGCGCTGGGCCTCCACGAGGTGGTCGCCACCGAGCAGCCCCAGCGCGTAGAAGACCCGGCCGAGGATGCGGGCGACCGTGGTCTTGCCCGTGCCGGAAGGGCCGGAGAAGACGAAATGACGCTTCGGCGGCTGCACCGGCAGCCCCTGCTCGGCCCGCAGCCGTGCCATGTTCAGCTGCGCGGACAGGGCCTTGACCTGGCGTTTCACAGGCTCGAGCCCGACCATGCGCTCCAGCTGGGCCAGAGCCTCGGCGAGCAGGTCGGGGTCGCTCGGCCCTGCCGGGAACGGCGCGGACACCGACGGGGCCGGTTTCTTCCGCACCCCGTTGGCACGGGGCGGCGGCACCACGGCACCCGGCGCGACCGCGTCCCTGCCGGGCCAGGGCTCGCGGCCGTCCACCAGGTCCGTGTCCAGCAGCGAGTCCCCGTCCGCCCGGGCCTCCGTGCCCGTGCCGTCCGAACCGAAGCCCGCCAGGGACACCACGGCCAGATCGGCCGCCTCGTCGTACCCGTCGCCCTCGGAGATCGCCGCGAGCCGTGCCGACGTGTCCATGAAGGCCGGGTCGACGCGGTGCACCGCCCGGTACAGCGGCAGTGCCGCCGCGCTGCGGCCGGTTCCCTCGTGGGCCCGCGCCAGCCAGTAGCGCAGCTCCTTGCGCTGCGGCTGCTCACTGCGGCATCGCATCAGGGAGGCGGACAGCAGCGGCTCGGCCTGCCCGTACATCTCCAGGCGCACCCGGGCCATGCCGCCGAAGAGCCCCGCCTCGATGCCGAGCAGCGGATCGTCGACGAGCTGCTCCGTGGTGCGGACGAGCTGTTCCCAGTCCTTGACCAGGTAGGCGCGGCAGGCGTGCAGAAAGCGCACCTGCGGATCGGCGTCGATCGGCGGAAGACCCGCCAGCGCCCGGTCCAGCTCCGGCACATGGCGGCCGTCCAGCCAGTGCGAGGCGTGCGCCAGGAGCAGGTCGCGCGGGCTCTCCAGCACCGGCTGCACCCACCAGCCCAGCCAGTACCAGGAGTTGAGCGTGCGGCGATGGCGGGTCCGCTGCTCGCCGAAGCGGTCCCGGTGGCGGTACATGCGCAGGAGCGCCGTGGTGGTGTCGATCCGCAGCGCATGGAGGCCGAGCCAGCCGTCCGCCATGCCCGGATCGAAGCGCACCGCGGTTCTGAATTCCTCCTCGGCCTGTGGGTACGCGCCCATGGTGTAGGCGTCCACGCCACGCAGCCAGGCAAGGTCGGCCGGGGCTTGCGCGCCCTGCATGCCGATGTCCATCAGCTCCCCCACAAACCGTGCCCCCAGAATGTCCCGCCCGCACAGCATGCCCATCGGAGCGCGTTGAATCACTGTTCGGAGAAAGGGAATTGACCGCACCGGCCTGCATCGTACCCACGCACGGAGTACGCGGTTAAGGGCGTTACCGGCGCCTCGGGGCGGTGACCGAGGGTGAGCGCAGCCCGCTTCGCGGCGGTGGGGGAGGGGGGCGCGGGGCAGGGCGAAGCCCCCGGTCACGGGGGAACAACCGGGGGCTTCGCGTCTGGGGGCTCCGAAAAGCCGCACATCGAACGTAGGACCACCGCGGCCCCTCGGTCAAGACGGGCCGCGGGGGTTCCGGACCGATTTCGGACGGCCCGGCAGGACTCCTTCAGCCTCACCGTGGGTGAGGAAGCCACTCGTTCCCGCTGTCGTGTGAGGCCCTTCCAACCACACATATCCCTCAGGAACCTGCCGTATCACAGCGTCCGCGAACGGATATGAGGGATCGTCGGCGAAATGCCGCAGCTCCGCGGCGGTCCACCCGTCCCAGAACTCCGTGAGCCCGGGCCCGTCGCGGTGCCTGCCCCGCTCCCAGGACCTCGCTCGGTCCAGCTCCAGCCACAGCAGCCCCGCGAGGAACGGCCGCACCGAGGCGCGGCCCGCTCCCACTCCCTCGACCAGCATCACGGGGGCGGGATCCAGCGTCCGCTCCCGGCCGAAGCGCCGCGCCGTCCAGTCGTACGGGGCGTAGCGTGCGGGCTCTCCGCGTGACAGCGGATCCAGAACCTGGGCCCGCAGCCGGTCCGTCCAGGCGAAGAGCTCCCCGTGGGTGGCCAGGTCGTCCAGATGCAGCACGGGGGCGTCGCCGAGTGCCGCGGCCAGCCGGCCCGCGAAGGTGCTCTTGCCGGACCCCGCATGGCCGTCGACCGCGATCAGCCGTACCGGCCCGCAGGACGGGGGCAGGGAGCGCAGACGGCGGGCACGGTCCGCCAGGTCGTTCATGCCCCCACCCTACGAGACCCGGGGGGCGGGCCTGGGCAGCCGCTGGTCACGTCAGTGGACCAGACCAATATTGGTCCGACGGCACGGGCCGAATCGCTGGCCGGATCCGGCCGGGACCCGCGATAGTTGGCGCACCGACCGGCATCCGCAGCCCCAATCCGCTCACGACCGGGGGTCTCGCCCATGACCAGACCGACTTCACGCAGGACCGTACTCACCGCCGCGCTCGCGGCAGCGGCCGGGGCGGGCACGGCGGCCTCCGCCGCCCCCGCGACAGCCGCCCCCGCCTCCCCCTCCGCCCCGTCCCCGGCGGCGGCCTCGCTCGTGGACAACCACTTCTGGAGTACGTACACCGACTGGCGCTGCGGTTCTGCCGTGGGGACCCGCGCCGTCGCCGGTTCGCGGCCCGGCCTGGTGCTCGCCGCCCCCGCCGGGACCACCGACCACACCGACCCGCACACCGGCACGACCACCAGCTGGGAGTACGCCACCTGGACCTCACCGGTCCACCGCTGCACCGTCCCGGCCACCGAGGTCATCGCCTCCTGGAACGCCCGGACCCCGGCGGGCACCTGGATCCAGATCGAACTGCGGGGCAGCTACGCCGACGGCACGGACACCCCCTGGTACGTGATGGGCCGCTGGGCGTCGGGGGATGCCGACATCCGCCGGACCTCCGTCGACGACCAGACCGACGGCAGGAGCACCGTCTGGACCGACACCCTCTCGGTGGACGACGCGGCGAGCGGCCTGCGGCTGGTCTCCTACCGGCTGCGGCTCACCCTCCACCGGACCCCGGGCAGCCGCCTCACGCCCACGGTCCACCGCGTCGGCGCGATGGCCTCGGACGTCCCGGACCGCTTCACCGTCCCGGCCGGCACCCCCGCGCTCGCCCGTGAGCTGGCGGTGCCCCGCTACTCCCAGAACGTGCACGTGGGCGAGTACCCCGAGTACGACAACGGGGGCGAGGCCTGGTGCAGCCCCACGTCCTCGCAGATGATCATCGAGTACTGGGGGCGCGGGCCCACCCCGGAGGACCTCGCCTGGGTCAAGCCGGGCATCGCCGACCCGCAGGTCTGCCACGCGGCCCGCCACACCTTCGACTACCAGTACGAGGGCTGTGGCAACTGGCCCTTCAACGCCGCCTACGCCGCGACGTACAAGGACATGAGCGCGGTCGTCACCCGGCTCGGATCGCTGGCGGACCTGGAGAAGCTGGTCGGCGCGGGCATCCCGGTCATCACGTCCCAGTCCTTCCGCGAGGAGGAACTGACCGGGGCGGGCTACGGGACCTCCGGCCATCTGATGACCGTCATCGGCTTCACCGCCGACGGCGACGTGATCGCCAACGACCCGGCGTCGCCGGACAACGACGCCGTGCGCCGCGTCTACCGCCGGCGAGAGTGGGAGAACATCTGGCTCAGGACCAAGCGCTACGACGCGAACGGCAAGGTCAGAAGCGGTACCGGCGGTGTCTGCTACGTGTACTGGCCGGCCCTGCCGACGGCGGGCCAGCGCCGCGTGCTGAGCTCGTTCGGCCTGGTGTGACCGTGTGAGGCCCCTGTGGCCGCCTCGACGACCTGACGCACAGCTCCTGGCTGTCCGGGCGCGGAGGCGGCCGTACGGGTCCACCGGGCCGGCCGTTCGCCTGCCTCCGGGTGCCCCGGTCGTCCTCGCGACTGTGTGCTGTTCCCGGATCTACGTGTCGCGTATCCGGGAAACCACGGACGCGCGGCATCGCACCGGCTGGAAGGGTGGTGGTCATGCCGTCACGGCCTGCGGCACAGGGGGCGGCAGGGGTGGCGGGGAAGACAGCGTGATGGGCGCGGGGGCGGCCGTGGCGGGAGGGGCGGTGAGCCTCACCGTCGCCGGACGGCTGATCCGCTTGTTCCCCGGGCCGCCCCTGCCGGCCGCGGTGGGCGTCGGGCCGGCGGACGCGTCACGGCGCGGATCGCCACGGCCCTGTTCGGCCGAGGCGGCGACCCGCCGCTCCCGGCCGGCCCCCGTTCCTGACACCTGGTCCGCCGTCCGGTCCCGCCCCGGGCGCCGGGCGCCCGGCCGGTTCCGGCCCGCGGGCGCGCCGGAGCCGACGGGGAATCGGCACCCCGCCGGCTCCGGACCTGCGAGGTCAGCCCCTGGACAGCTCCTTCAGACCGATGTTGAGCAGGAGTACGTTGACGCGTGGCTCGCCCATGAAGCCGAGCATCCGGCCCTCGGTGTTCTCCGTCACCAACCGGTCGACCTGCCGGACGTCGAGGCGGTTCCTCTCGGCCACCCGGTGCACCTGGAGCCGCGCGTACTCGGGAGAGATGTGCGGGTCGAGTCCGGAGCCGGAGGAGGTGACGGCGTCCGCCGGTACGTCCGAGGTCTCGGGCCGGTAGCCCTTCGCCGTGTTGTCCGCTACGACGGCCTTCCTGGCCTCCGTCACCCACCGGATGAGCTCCGCGTCGTCCCCGGCCCGGTTGGTGGCGCCGGAGAGGATCAGGGCGTACTGCAGGTTGACGCTGTTGGAGCCCAGGCCGTTGGAGGGTCTCGGCTGGAACCACCTGAGGTCCGGCCGGGCCCTGACGGACCGCTGACGGCCGGCACAGCCGGGCCGGGGAGTCGTCCTCGACACGCAACGAGAGGGGCGGGGTGCCCGCCCGGCACCCCGCCCCCTGCCCGCCCTGCCGTGCGTGTACCCCGTCGGCGTCGGTTGATGGCCTTTGATCAGCTCGCCGTCGGCCGGGCCACGCCGGGCTCCCGGAAATGGTGCCTCCCAGGCCCTGCAGGTTCCTGTGATCCACCTTCGTGGCGATGGTGTACGGGGTCTCGTCGCTCCGCCGGCCGGTGCCGCGATGGGTGACGCCCGGCCGGCCACGGTGCCCGTCACCGGGCAGCTCCTCCTCAGGAGCTCGTAGTCCTCGATGCCCGCCTCGTACGCGCCCGGAGCCGCCCAGGTCGCCGCGCCGACCGGTTCCGACTGCGTGACACCGCTCCAGCCGCGGCCGTAGACCGATGCCGAGCGGACCGCAGAAGGTCTGGACCGGTTGCTCCATGGTGCGGACCGTTTTCCATGACCATCGGGCCCCTGCCCCCGGTGACGCGGGCGCTCCGATCGGGCATACTCGACCCGCCACAGCCGCTGGCCAGCGCCTCTCGTGATCCGAGAAGGCAGGATCGGCTGGGGAGTCATAGATTTCCGGGCATCGCCCGGGACCACCCGGCGGCGCCGTTCACACCCCGCGCGTGCGACCGCCGCAACGCCCGACAGGGAGGAGAGCGCCGTCATGTCCGACCGTGCCCCGCAGCCGGTTGAACGCCGCCTGCCCACCGAGGAGTCCCGGCAGCTCATCGAGCTCGTCCGCGACATGGTGTCGAAGGAAATCACTCCCCGGGCGGCCGAGGAGGAGGAATCCGGCCATTTCCCGCGCGCGGTCTTCAGCCTGCTCTCCGAATCCGGACTGCTCGGACTGCCGTACGACTCGGCGCACGGGGGCGGGGACCAGCCGTACGAGGTCTACCTCCAGGTCCTCGAAGAGCTTGCCGCCGCCCGGCTCACCGTCGGCCTCGGCGTCAGCGTCCACTCGCTGGCCTGCCACGCGCTCGCCGGATACGGCACCGAGGAGCAACAGGCCGCCCACCTCCCGGCGATGCTCGCGGGCGGTCTGCTGGGTGCCTACTGCCTCTCCGAGCCGTCCTCGGGCTCCGATGCCGCCTCGCTGCGCACGAAGGCGGTGCGGGACGGCGACGACTGGGTCCTCACCGGCACCAAGGCCTGGATCACGCACGGCGGGATCGCCGACTTCTACACCGTCCTGGCGCGCACGGGGGTGGAGGGCCCCCGCGGCATCACCGCGTTCCTCGTCCCCGGCGACATCGACGGGCTCAACGCTGCCGTCCCCGAGAAGAAGATGGGCATGAAGGGCTCGCCCACGGCCCAGCTGCACTTCGACGGCGTGCGGATCCCAGACGCCCGTCGCATCGGCGACGAGGGGCAGGGCTTCGCCATCGCCCTGTCCGCGCTCGACTCGGGCCGGCTGGGCATCGCCGCCTGCGCCATCGGCGTCGCCCAGGCAGCCCTGGACGAGGCCGTCGGATACGCCACCGGGCGGCGCCAGTTCGGCCGGCCCATCGCGGACTTCCAGGGGCTGCGCTTCATGCTCGCCGACATGGCCACCCGGATCGAGGCCGGACGGGCCCTCTACCTGGAAGCGGCACGGCTCCGCGACGCGGGCCTGCCGTTCTCGCGGCAGGCGGCGATGGCGAAGCTGTTCTGCACGGACACGGCCATGCAGGTCACCACCGACGCGGTCCAGGTGCTCGGGGGCTACGGCTACACCCTCGACTTCCCCGTCGAGCGGCTCATGCGCGAGGCCAAGGTGCTGCAGATCGTCGAAGGCACCAACCAGATCCAGCGCATGGTCATCGCCCGCCACCTCGCGGGCCCCGAGACGCGCTGACCCGGACGGGCAGGTCCGACCACACGGGTGTCGTCATGATCCGGTTCCACTCCTGGTCATGGCGGCCCGGCAGGGTCCGGCCCGTACTCTCCCATTGGCGCAGCAGCGCACGGTAGACGGGCGGATCGGTGCTGTGCGGCACGGACTGCCGCGGGGCCTCCCGGGACGGCGGGCCGGGCTGCGGAACCGATTCCCGGGACGTCGGAGGGGCGAGGCGGCGGACCGGGCCGGCCGTTGAATGCGGCATGGTCATACAGGACCAACGCCCGGGCAGGGTTCCGGGTCACTGTCCGGCCGATTCGCGCGCCCGTTCCTCGGGTGCCGCGTCCACCGGCCGGCCGGTGGGACTGCCCGCACCACCGCGGCGGGGCCGTTGTGGTGCAGCAGGGACGTGCGTACGTCAGGCGGCGCGTACCCGCAGGGGGCGCGAGCCCGGACCGCCGGCGTGCGAGAAGGGCTGCATCCGCCAGTCGAGCCCCTGAGGGAGCGTCAGCAGCAGGGCCGTCTCCTGCTCCTGGACCTCGAGCGTCTCGTCGGCCGGACGCGCCTCGGAGGCGTCGCGGCTCGTACCGGCACACACGGTGAGGACGAACGGATTCCACGGAGTGGGGCACCGCGCGTGCTCCGGCAGGACGTCCTCGTCCGCCAGTAGCGCGATCGGCTGCGCACAGTCCGGGCAGATCACCCGGTACATCTCGAATGTGTCGTACGCGTCGGGAGCGAGGTCCTCGTCGAGATCGACGGGCTCCGGTTCGGTGCGTCCGGTGAGCTTCAGGCTCTGCATGGGATATTCCCCCCTCGGGTGGGCCGGCCAGGCGCCACGGCCTCGGCCACAGCAAGCACTTCCCGTCGGAAGCCGGCCGTAACCGCGAGGTCGGTCGCTACCGCCGCGTAAACCTGTGGCATTCGTCACATGCCCCCCGAACGTGCCGTTCCGGAGGCTCCACGACTGTGCCTGGAGGGACCCGGGGCCATAGGTTGATCCGCATGGAGGAGCTGGACCGTCAGATTGTGGAGTTGCTCGTCAAGGACGGGCGGATGAGCTACACCGACCTGGGCAAGGCCACGGGCCTGTCCACGTCGGCCGTTCATCAGCGCGTCCGCCGGCTGGAACAGCGGGGGGTGATCCGCGGCTATGCGGCGGTCGTCGACCCCGAGGCCGTCGGCCTGCCCCTCACCGCGTTCATCTCGGTGAAACCCTTCGACCCGAGCGCACCCGACGACATCGCCGAACGGCTCGCGGACGTCCCGGAGCTGGAGGCCTGCCACAGCGTCGCCGGCGACGAGAACTACATCCTGAAGGTGCGGGTCTCCAGCCCTCTCGAACTGGAGCACCTGCTCACCCGGATCCGTTCGCTGGCCGGCGTCTCCACCCGTACGACCGTCGTCCTCTCCACCCCGTACGAGGCCCGCCCCCCGCGCATCTGAGGCGCGCGCACGGCGTGTCCGTCGCGTATCGGAGGGGGCGCGGGCGGAACCGGGCCGGGCAGGCGCGAGACTGGTCCCATGACCGAGAGCACCGCCCCCCAGAGCGAACACCGCACCGTGCTGCTGCGCGGTGGAGACGTCCACAGCCCCGCCGATCCGTTCGCCACCGCGATGATCGTCGAACGCGGCCATGTCGCCTGGGTGGGATCGGAAGGGGCGGCCGACGCCTTCGCGAGCGGTGTCGACGAGGTGATCGACCTGGAAGGGTCCCTGGTCACCCCGGCGTTCACCGACTCCCACGTCCACACCACATCGACCGGACTCGCCCTCGCGGGGCTGGACCTCTCCGCCGCCCGTACGCTCACCGAGGCACTCGGCCTGGTGCGTGCGTACGCGCACACCCACTCCGGGGAGCGGGTGGTCCTCGGCCACGGCTGGGACGCGACCCGATGGCCCGAGCGGCGGCCCCCCTCGCGCGCCGAGCTCGACGAGGCGGCCGGTGGCCGGCCCGTCTATCTGCCCCGGGTGGACGTCCACTCCGCCGTCGTGACGACGGCGCTGCTGGACCTGGTCCCGGGCGTCACGGCGCTGACCGGCTACCACCCCGACGCACCGCTGACCGGCGCGGCCCATCACGCGGTGCGCTCGGCGGCCCATGGCGCCGTCACACCCGGGCAGCGTGCAGAGGCCCAGCGTGCCGCCCTGGCACACGCGGCATCGCTCGGCATCGGCACCGTGCACGAGTGCGCCGGTCCGGAGATCTCGGACGAGGAGGACTTCACCGGCCTGCTGGAGCTCGCCTCCCGGGAGCCGGGCCCCCGGGTCTTCGGATACTGGGCGGAGCGGATCGAGGACGAGAAGGGTGCCCGGCGCATCCGTGAGCTCGGTGCCACCGGTGCGGCCGGAGACCTCTTCGTCGACGGCTCCCTGGGGTCGCACACCGCGTTCCTGCACGAGCCGTACGCCGACGCCCCGCACACCGGTACCGCCCACCTGGACGCGGCACAGATCGCCGCACACGTGACGGCCTGCACCGAGGCCGGACTGCAGGCCGGATTCCACGCCATCGGGGACGCGGCCGTCTCCGCGGTCGTGGCCGGCGTCCGGGCCGCCTCCGAGAACCTCGGGCTCGCCCGCGTCCGCGCCGCGAGGCACCGGGTGGAGCACGCCGAGATGCTCACCCCCGAGACCATCGCCGCCTTCGCCGAACTGGGGCTCACCGCCTCCGTCCAGCCCGCGTTCGACGCGGCCTGGGGCGGCCGGGAAGGCATGTACGCCGGCCGGCTGGGTGCGGAGCGGGCCGCCACGCTCAATCCGTACGCGGCCCTGCTGCGTGCCGGAGTGCCCCTCGCCTTCGGCTCGGACAGCCCGGTGACCCCGCTGGACCCGTGGGGCACCGTGCGGGCCGCGGCCTTCCACCGGACCCCGGAGCACCGCATCTCCGTACGGGCCGGGTTCACCGCCCACACACGGGGTGGCTGGCGGTCCGTCGGCCGCGACGACGCGGGCGTCCTCGTGCCCGGCGCCCCCGCCGACTACGCCGTCTGGCGTACCGGCGAACTGGTGGTCCAGGCGCCCGACGACCGGGTCGCCCGCTGGTCGACCGACCCCCGTTCCGGTACCCCTGGCCTGCCCGATCTCACCCCCGGAGCGCCGCTCCCGGTCTGCCTCCGCACCGTGGTATTCGGACAAACTGTCTACGCGAGGCCGAACGAGTGACGTCGGGACCCGCCGTACCGCCGATCGAAGGCGCCGAAACTCTGCCGCCGCCTGTACGTCCTCAGTACTGACCAGGCGTTTTAGGAGAAAACCGCAGGTCGATCGGCTGTTGACAGAAAGCGCCCACGGGCCGGTAGGTTCGGCCGGGTCCACCACTGGACGTCCGACCGGTCAAACCTCCACGCAGTCGTCGAACGCCGCTGGGTCATGGGGCGGTGTGCCGCACCGGCGCACCACCCCTGACAGCCAGGTTCAGCGCCCGCGCCTCGGGGCGAGGGTAGGTTTCGTCCGGACGGCAGGTGCGACCCGGGTGGGGCCCGGAGGTTCAGTAGACAACGGCTTTCGGTCGACCCGCAGCCAGCGGGTCCCAGGTCGGCCCGAAGGACGCCGGGCCCCGATCCGCAGTTCTGTCCGCAGTTCCACGCTTCTGTCCGGCCCGGCCGGACGCGTGACGCGCCCCCTCGTGACCGCGTCGGAACCCGGCAACGGCACGCTGGATATGGTGTGCACCTGCGTACGGACTTTAAGGGGCAGTAGTGAACGACGGCGGTCAGAGGCAGTTCGGCCCGCTCGGCAGAGTCTTGGTGATCATTCCGACCTACAACGAGGCCGAGAACGTCAAGCTGATCGTCGCCCGGGTGCGCACCGCCGTTCCGGAAGCGGACATCCTGGTCGCCGACGACAACAGCCCCGACGGCACGGGCAAGGTCGCCGACGAGCTCGCGGCCGCCGACAGCCAGGTGCACGTCCTGCACCGCAAGGGCAAGGAAGGGCTCGGCGCCGCCTACCTCGCCGGGTTCCGGTGGGGGGCCGAGCACGACTACGGCGTCCTGGTCGAGATGGACGCGGACGGATCGCACCAGCCCGAGGAACTGCCGCGCCTCCTCACCGCGTTGAAGGGCGCCGACCTGGTGCTCGGCTCGCGCTGGGTGCCCGGCGGCCGGGTCGTCAACTGGCCCAGGCACCGAGAGATGATCTCCCGCGGCGGCAGCCTCTACTCCCGGATGCTCCTCGGCCTGTCGGTGCGGGACGTCACCGGCGGATACCGGGCCTTCCGCACCCACACCCTGCAGGGCCTCGGCCTCGAAGAGGTCGCCTCGCAGGGCTACTGCTTCCAGGTGGACCTGGCGCGCCGGGCCGTGGAAGCGGGATACCACGTCGTCGAGGTGCCGATCACCTTCATGGAGCGGGAGATCGGCGACTCCAAGATGAGCCGCGACATCCTCGTCGAGGCGCTGTGGCGGGTCACCGGGTGGGGCATCTCCAGCCGGGCCTCCAAGGTTCTGGGACGCAAGCCCTCCGGGCCCGGGGCGTCATGATCACCCCCTTACGCCGCTTGCACGCCCGTACAGGCACACTGGGGGCATGACGACCGGCACACCGCCTCCGAACCGTCCACGGCGCTCACGCGCCCGTACCTTCCTGCCGCTGGGCCTCGCCGCCTGGCTGGTGCTGGAGATCTGGCTGCTGACCGTGGTGGCCGACGCGGCGAGCGGGTTCACCGTGTTGCTGATCCTGATCGCCGGCGCCCTGCTCGGAGCCGTGGTGATCAAGAGGGCGGGGCGGCGGGCCTTCCGCAGCCTCACCGAGACCCTGCAGCGGATGCCGGGCGGGCCCGGCGAGCCCGCCGGCCCGCCGGCCGCCTCGTCGGGCGGTCGCGGTAACGGCTTCCTGATGCTGGGCGGCCTGTTCCTGATGATTCCCGGCATGATCTCCGACGTCGCCGGGCTGCTGCTCCTGCTGCCTCCGGTCCGGTCGGTGCTGAGCCGGTACGCGGAACGTTCCCTGGAGCGCCGCGTCATGCGCGCCGGCGCGCCTGGCGGTCTCTCCGACGCCTTCCAGCAGGCGCGTATCCACCGGCCGGACGGGAAAGTGGTCCAGGGTGAGGTCATCCGGGAGGACGGCACACGGCAGCACCCCCGCCCCGACGACGGCCCTGGAGCCCATCGGCCGCCGCTGGCCCCCTGAGCCTCTGAACGCCCGGGGCGCCCGGCCCCGGTGGCCGGGCGGCACCCGTAGCCGTACGGAAAGAGCCGCGGGCCGTGACACACGTTCTGTGTCACGGCCCGCGGCTCTTGATCTGTGCGGTGGTACGCGGTCAGGCAGACTTCCTGCTGTCCCGCGGGTGCACGGCGATGTTCATGGCTCCGGAGCGCAGAACCGCCAGCCTCTCGGCCAGCACCTCCTCCAGCTCCTCGCGGGTGCGCCGCTCCATGAGCATGTCCCAGTGCGTACGCGCAGGCTTGCCCTTCTTCTCCTCGGGGCCATCCCCGTCCACCAGGAGTGCCGTGGCGCCGCACGCCTTGCACTCCCACTCCGGCGGAATTTCCGCCTCTACCGAGAACGGCATCTCAAATCGATGTCCGTTCGGGCATGCGTACTCCACCGCCTGGCGCGGGGCCAGATCGATGCCGCGGTCCGTCTCGTAGCTGGTAACCACGAGTCGCGTGCCGCGGAGAGCTCGCTCACTCATGAATCGTGCCTCCCGGGCTTGTCGCCCACAGGACAGGTGTCGCTGTCGTCGTCATCCGGTCAACGTCCGGTCGGCGATAAAGATTCCCGTTGCCGGTCATGCGTCGCCCGTCGTGCCGCTGCTGTATCAGGGTTCAGTACCCATCGGTGCCCGGTTTGTCACCTCTGGGAGAAGTTGTCACCCAACGGTTCGACTTCTTCCACTCGCAGTAACGGTCCGCCGGGCAGGCCAAAGACGTACACTACCGGCCTTTTACTTCAACGTCTAAATCCGGTCCGGCACGGGGTTGCCCGCGGCGGCCACCGCGGCCCGCACGGGGACCCGCGCCAGCAGCAGCGAACCGAGCGCGAAGAAGATCACCAGGGACAGGATCGCATCCCGGTAGCTGCCGGTCAGCTGGTAGCCGAGACCGAAGACCAGGGGCCCCAGCCAGCTGAGTCCCCGGTCGCTCATCTCGTACGCCGAGAAGTACTCCGCCTCCTTGCCGCGGGGCACCAGGTGCGAGAAGAGCGAGCGCGAGAGCGCCTGGCTGCCGCCCAGCACCAGACCGATCGCGGCCGCGAGCGTGTAGAAGAACACGGGCTCGTCGGCGGGCAGCAGGTAGGCGGCGGCGAGGATCAGCGTCCAGACGGCCAGCGAGGCGAGAATCGTACGTTTCGCACCGTACAGCCGGGCGAGCCGCCCCATCCCGAGCGCGCCCGCCACCGCGAGCACCTGGACCAGCAGGACCGCGGTGATCAGCGTGGTCTGGTCGAGTCCGAGTTCCTCGGAGCCGTACAGCGAGGCCTGTGAGATCACCGTCTGGATGCCGTCGTTGTAGACGAGATAGGCGAGCAGGAACGAGAGCGTGAGCGGGTGGCGGCGCATGTCGCGCAACGTCGCCATCAGCTGCCGCCAGCCGGAGCCGACCGCTCCCTCACCTTCCGGCGGCATCCGCCGGTCGCGCAGCCGCCGCAGCGGCACGAGCGTGAAGGCACCCCACCACACACCGGCCGAGGCGAGACAGATCCGGACCGCGTCGGACTCGGAGAGGCCGAAGGAGTCGTGGCCCGTGTACAGGACCAGGTTCAGGACGAGGACGAGCGCCCCGGAGGTGTACCCGAAGGCCCAGCCCCGGGAGGAGACCGCGTCGCGTTCCTCCGGTGCGGCGATCTGCGGCAGATACGCGTTGTACAGGACCATCGACACGGAGATCGACGCGTTCGCCACGATCAGCAGGAAGGCACCCAGCAGATAGCGCTGGCCGTCCAGGAAGAACATGCAGGCCGTCGCAGTGGCCCCCACATAGGCGGCCGCCGCGAGCAGTGGCTTCTTGCGGCCCGTGCGGTCCGCCGCGGCGCCCACGAGCGGCATCACGATCACGGCCACCAGGACCGACGCCGAGACGGCGTAGGCGAAGAGGGAGCCCGCCCGCACCGGTATGCCCAGGGGGTGGACGAAACCCTCCGCGTCGGCGGCGGCCTTGGCTATCGACGTCAGATAGGGGCCGAGGAAGACCGTGAGGACACTGGTCGAGTAGACCGAGCAGGCGAAGTCGTAGAAGTACCAGCCGCGTTGCTCACGCCGGCGGTCGGCATCCCCCGGGGGCCGTTGCGCCTGGTCGGCCGTTCCTGCGGTACCGGTGTTCACGCCGAGTCCCCTCGTTCGTCCCGTGCCGACGCGGCAGGGACCGGCGTCAGGCCCACGCCCCCCGCTCGCTCAGCACCGTGCGCAGCGTCTCGATGTGATCGGTCATGATGCCATCCACTCCGAGGTCCAGGAGCGCAGCCATCCGGTCCGGTTCGTTGACCGTCCAGACATGGACCTGCAGGCCGTGCGCGTGCGCCGCGCGGACGAAGCGCCGGTCGACCACCCGGATGCCGTTCTGGCTCTCGGGGACCTGCGCGCACACCGCTCCGGCGCGAAGCGCGGCCGGGATGCCGTACGAGCGCAGCCGCAGGCCCAGCACCCCGCGCACTCCGTAGGAGGTGGCCAGGCGCGGGCCTGCGAGGCGGTGTGCCCTGGCCACCCGCGCCTCGGAGAACGACCCCACGCACACCCGGTCCCAGGCGCCGGTCCTTCGGATCAGCCCGATGAGCGGGACGAGGGCGGACTCCGCCTTGATGTCCACGTTCCAGCGGGCGTCGGGGAACTCCTCCAGCAACTCCTCGAAGAGCGGCAGCGGTTCACTGCCGGCCACCCTCGCCCGGCTCACCTCGCGCCAGGGAAGCTCGGCTATCCGGCCCCCGGAGTCCGTCACCCGGTCCAGGGTGGCGTCGTGGAACGCGACCAGGCGGCCGTCCGCGGTGGTGTGCACATCGGTCTCGAAGTACCGGTAGCCCGCGCCGGCCGCCCGCCGGAAGGCGGCTGCCGTGTTCTCCATCCCCTCCGACGCCCCGCCGCGGTGGGCGAACGGGATCGTCGAGGGATGGTCCAGATAGGGGTGGCGTCCGGAAGTCGATGTGGTCACCGCGGAAGTATCGCCCCTCCCGATGTCCGGCCGGCAACGTCCGGGGTGCCGGCCTCCGGCGCGGGGAGGGCGAAGACGCGCAGGAAGAACTGGGCGAGCGGTCCGATCGCCAGGGCGTACAGCACGGTGCCCGCCCCGAGCGAACCGCCCAGCAGGAAGCCGGTCGCCACCACGGCCACCTCGATCGCCGTGCGCACCAGCCTGATCGAACGCCCGGTCAGCCGGTGCAGGCCGGTCATCAGCCCGTCGCGCGGCCCGGGGCCGAAGCGCGCCGAGATGTACAGCCCCGTCGCGACGCCGTTGAGCACGATGCCCGCGGCCATCACCCCGATCCGCGCCCCGAGCCCGTGCACATCCGGTACGAGGGCGAGCGTGCCGTCCATCGCGACGCCGACGGCGAAGACGTTGGAGACGGTGCCGAGCCCGGGGCGCTGCCTGATCGGGATCCACAGGAGCAGGACGACCGCCCCGACGATGATCGAGACGACGCCGATGGAGATGCCGGTCCGCTCGGCGAGACCCTGGTGCAGCACACCCCATGGTTCGAGTCCGAGCCCGGCACGGACCAGGAGCGCCGAGCTCGCCCCGTACAGGGCCAGACCCGCGTACAGATGGGTCAGCCGCCGGGGGAGACGGGCCGCGCTCCGGGCGGTGGTGTCGGACAAGTGGTGCCCCCTGTGTGGTCGTGGTGGACTGCTGCGTGTCACTCTGTGGCAGGGGATTGGCCACCAACTATGGCCAATCCGAGGAAGGTGGACTGATTTCCATGGCGCAGTGGACTTCGACCGTCAGTGCGGCGCAGCTCGCCCGGCAGCTCCGGGCGCAACAGCGCCCCGTGGCGCCGGGCAGCCGCAAGCCGCCCGCCTACCGCGCCCTCGCCGACGGCGTGCGGCTGCTGGTCCTGGAGGGCCGGGTCCCGGTCGCCGCCCGGCTCCCCGCCGAACGGGAACTCGCGCTCTCCCTCTCGCTCAGCCGTACCACCGTCGCCGCGGCCTACGAGGCACTGCGCGCGGAGGGCTTCCTGGAGTCGCGGCGCGGGGCCGGCAGCTGGACCGCCGTACCGGCGGGCAATCCGCTGCCCGCCCGCGGCCTCGAACCCCTGCCCCCGGAATCGCTCGGCTCGATGATCGACCTCGGCTGCGCCTCGCTGCCGGCCCCGGAGCCGTGGCTGACCAGGGCCGTGCAGGGCGCGCTGGAGGAGCTGCCGCCGTACGCGCACACCCACGGCGACTACCCGGCCGGCCTGCCCGCGCTGCGGCAGATGATCGCCGACCGCTACACCGAACGCGGCATCTCCACGATGCCGGAACAGATCATGGTCACGACCGGCGCGATGGGCGCCATCGACGCGATCTGCCACCTCTTCGCCGGGCGCGGCGAGCGCATCGCCGTGGAGTCCCCGAGCTACGCCAACATCCTCCAGCTGATGCGGGAGGCCGGGGCCAGGCTGGTGCCCGTCGCGATGGAAGAGGGTCTGGGCGGCTGGGACATGAACCGGTGGCGGCAGGTGCTGCGGGACGCCGCGCCCCGGCTGGCCTACGTCGTCGCGGACTTCCACAACCCCACGGGGGCGCTGGCCGACGAGCAGCAGCGCCGCGCCCTGGTCGAGGCCGCACGCTCCGCGGGGACCGTCCTGGTGGTCGACGAGACCATGAACGAGCTCTACCTGGACGCCGATGTCGAGATGCCCCGCCGGGTCTGCGCCTTCGACCCGGCGGGCAGCACCGTCCTGACCGTGGGATCCGCGAGCAAGGCATTCTGGGCCGGCATGCGGATCGGCTGGGTACGGGCGGCACCGGACGTCATCCGCAGCCTGGTCGCTGCCCGCGCGTACGCGGACATGGGCACGCCCGTCCTGGAACAGCTCGCCATCAACTGGCTGATGCGCACCGGCGGCTGGGAGCGGGCGGTGGCGGTCCGGCGCGATCAGGCCCGGGAGAACAGGGACGACCTGGTGCGCGCGGTGCGCCGGGAGCTCCCCGACTGGGAGTTCGAGGTGCCGCGCGGCGGTCTCACCCTCTGGGTGCGCACGGGCGGGCTCTCCGGCTCGCGGCTGGCCGTGGCGGGCGAGCGGGTGGGCGTACGGGTCCCGTCGGGGCCCCGCTTCGGGGTCGACGGCGCCTTCGAGGGCTATGTGCGGCTGCCGTTCACCGTGGGCGGCCCGGTGGCGGAGGAGGCCGCACTGCGGCTCGCCGCTGCCGCGGAGCTGGTCGGTTCGGGTGCCGGAGCGGGGGCCGAGGCGCCACGGACGTTCGTGGCCTGAGCCCCCCCGTTCTCATCCCTCGGCCACGGCCGGTGCGGCGACCAGGGACTCCACGCGCACCGGCTCGGTGACCTCCGCCCCCACCGGGGCGGCCGGGGCCGGTCCGCCGGGCAGCAGGTCGAGGACCGCCCGCCGGTGCGCCTCGCTGGTGGCGTCGTCGTACGGGTCCGGGGTGGCCGGCACCTGGAGGCGCAGGACCGGTGCGCCGCCGAGGCGGGCGTAGCCCCGCCCCGGGGGCATGTCCGGTGTCGGCGTGGTGTGCGGCGTGGTGCCCAGGACCGACTCGACCTCGTCGCCGGTGGCCGGGCCGAGGACGGCGCGGGCCCGGGTGTGCGTCCGCACGGTCTCCGTGAGGGCGTCCAGGCTGTCGAACTGGTCCGCGACGACGACCGTGACGCCGGCGGCGCGGCCGTGCCGCAGCGGCACCTGGAGCAGTTCCTGCGGATCGGGCCTGCCGTCCGCCGCCGCCAGGTGCCCGAGCGCGCTCGGGCGGTCCAGCAGGATCCAGAGGGGGCGCTTGATGTCCTCGGGGTCGGGGTGGCCGGCCTGGCGGGCCCGGTTGGCGGCGATGAGCCTCCGCTCGGTCTCGTGCGCGGCCCATTCGAGCGTCGCGAGGGCTCCGGCCAGACCGCACTCCACGGCGAGCACCCCGTCGCGCCCGGTCAGGAAGCCGTACTCCCCGGTGCCGGCGCCCTCGACGACGAGGATGTCGCCGTGCTGGAGCGCCTGGAGGGCGAGGGAACGCATCAGGGTCGTGGTGCCGCTGCCGGGATGCCCGACGGCCAGCAGGTGCGGCTCCGTCGAACGGGAGCCCGTGCGCCAGATGACCGGAGAGGCGTCGCGCGTCGCGTCGCCGTCCCGCACCGGAACGGTGCGCGGCACCGCGGCGGCGTCCGTGAAGCCCAGCACGGTCTCCCCGGGGGCGGTGACGAAGCGCTGGGCGCCGATCGTGGTGGGGAGGGCGTCGAGGACGGTCATGAGCAGGTGGTTGCTCTCCTCGTCCCATGCGAAGTGGTACTCCCGGCCCCGGCCCGACTTGGCGTGGAGCACCTGCTCGATCCGGGCCCGGCAGGAGGCCTCGCCGTCCGTGAAGTACGCCGGGTAGCGCACCTGGAGCCGGGTGAGGCGGCCGTTGGCGTCGAACGCGTACGACTCCCCGAAGGCCTCCTCCCAGTCGCCGCCGTGGGAGAACAGCGGACCGGGGTCGTCGGCCGTGGAGAAGTGCGGCACCAGCGCCTCGTAGAGCGCCCGGAGCCGCGCCGTCTCCGCCTCGTCGGGGCCGGTCTTCGCGGGTGTCCGCTCCCGGCCCCTCCATGCGGCGGCGCCCATCAGCGCGATCAGGGCCAGCAGGGGCCCGTACGGGATGAGCGCCACCACCAGTACGCAGGCCGCGACGAGGAACAGCACGTGCCCGCGCCGGTCCTTGGGTGTCGCGGCCCACCTCTGCCGCCCCGCTCCGGCCAGCAGCCGCAGGCCACGGGTGACCGTGATCAGCGGATGGAGGACGTCGGTGGCGCTGTCGGCGGCCGTGCGCGCGATCTCGCGACTGCGGGTGATCGATGCGCCGCCGCTGGTCAGAATGCGGGGAAGTGGTCGCCGGGCCACGTCGGTCTCCTGTAGGGGTGGGAGCGGTTGCGGAGCGTCAGAACTTGATTCCGCCCAGCATGCTGGCGAGGCTGGCCCCGCCGGCTGTGATGCTCGGCGCGATGGCGGTGCCGGCCAGATAGAAGCCGAACAGGGCGCAGATGAGGGCGTGGGACGCCTTGAGCCCGTCCTTCTTGAAGAACAGGAAGACGATGATGCCGAGCAGTACCACGCCCGAGATGGAGAGGATCATGAGCGGTTCTCCTGGTCGAAGGGGACAGTCACCATGAGTACTTCCAGGATCACAAGATGTATCTATACGATAAAAGGTGCAATTGGGTGAAGTGCGTTGCTTTTCACTCGACCGGCGGGTGAAAAGTGGTCGGCGGGGCCGAGGGAGCGGGGAACCGGTACCGACCGAGGCTCTCGTCCGGAGATCTTTCGCCGCTTCCGGGCAGGCTCATCCCGGCTCCGGAGCAGTACCCTGTCGATTCACTCGTACGGCCCCGCGCCGTACCCCCCACCAGGTCGGCAACGGCGACAACGGCTATGGAAGGCGGTCCGTCCGATGAGCGAGGTCCCTGATCCCGAGGTGGTCGAGCTGGCGACCAAGGTCTTCGGCCTGGCCCGCCGGGGCGAGGCCGACGCGCTCGCCGCCTACGTGGACGCGGGTGTCCCGGCGAACCTCACCAACGACCGGGGCGACTCGCTGCTGATGCTCGCCGCGTACCACGGGCACGCCTCCGCCGTCACGGCCCTCGCGGGCCGCGGCGCCGACCCGGACCGGGCCAACGACCGGGGCCAGACCCCGCTCGCCGGAGCCGTCTTCAAGGGCGAGCGCGAGGTGATCGACGCACTGCTCGCCGCGGGCGCCGATCCGGCCGCCGGAACACCGTCCGCGGTGGACACCGCCCGCATGTTCGGCAAGGACGACCTGCTGGAACTCTTCGGTGCGCGCTGACACACCGCCCCGGCCGCCGGCTGACCGGTGCGCCGTAAATGTGGTCGCGTCGGCGAAATGGCTGGGTCATCATGACGTCGCGGGTCCGCTCAGGACCACCGACGAGAGGCAGAGGAAGATGAGCACCAGGCAGAAGACGGCGGTCGGCCGATCATGTTGCTGCGCGGCCTAGTGCCCACCGGCACTCGGAACAGCACAGTCCCGGTTGCGTCGACAGCTTGATGTGAGGCTTTCCCCATGTTCGATCCGTTCATAGCGCCGAGCGGCACCCTGCTCGGCCTGTTGCAGAGGGGCCGCGGCGACGGCACGCTCCACGCACTCGCCGCCCCGCGCCCCGAGGCCCTCGCGGCTCTCAACCACTGCGTCCTGAGCGATCCGCGTCACGACTGGCAGGTCGAGAACCGCTCCCTCTACTACGCACGCCTGTACCTCGACCTCGACGGGGGCACGGAAGAGATCGAGCGGCACCTCTGGGATCCCGAGGACCACCTCGACACCGACGACTCACGCACGGGCCTGGCCCTCGCGGTCCTCGGCCACCTCGCCTCGTACGGACGCGACGACGCCCTCGCACTGCTGCGCAGGTACGCCGCCACCGGGGCCAATTGGGCCTGGGCGCTCGACGAGCTGGCCCTGCGCGACGACGACGCGGGACTGCGCTTGCTCGCCGAGCCCGTGCTCGGCCGGTTCCCCGCAGGCCCGGAAGGCACCGCCGAGCTCGCCGCCGCCGTGCGGGACGCCTTCGAACCGCGGCCCTGGCGGCTGTGGGCCGACGACCCCCGCGAGACGGTCGGCGCCCGGATCCGGGCGGCGCAGGAGCAGGGCTCCTTCGACCGGTGGCAGCGGCAGATGCGGCCCGGCGGCCCGCGCCCCGGCTGGAGCGTCCAGGCCGTCTTCGACTGGGCCGAGCAGGGACTGGGACGCGGCAGCGCCCTTCACGTACCCGCGGCCCGCTGCCTCGCCGCCGTCGCGGGGGCCGAGGACCGTCCCGCGATCGTCGAGGCCGCCCGCAGCGGCCCCGAGGGCGCGCGCTGCGCCGCCCTGCACTACCTCGCCGAGGCCCGGGACCCGGCCGTACTCGATCTGATCGAACAGGCCGCCGCGGGACCGTCCCCCACCGTCGCCGAAGTGGCCGTGGCCGCCTTCGAGCGCATGTGCGGGGACGAGGCCGTGGACCGGGCCCGGGGCTGGGCCCACCGGCCCGACGCGCTCGGTGCGTCGGCAGCAGGCGTGCTCGCCTGCCGCGGTGCCGCCCAGGACGCCCCCCTCGTCCTCGCCGCCCTGCGCGAGGCCGTCCGCGGAGACGGCCCCGACGCCCCACGCCTGTGGACCCTCGTCGACGGCGCGGGCCGCCTCGGCATCGCCTGCGCCGCGCCCGTCCTGCGCCACGTCTACCGGGAGACGTCCTCCTCGCACCTGCGGGGACGGGCCGCCCGGGCGCTGGCCGCCACCGATCCGTCCTTCGCCACCGGCTTCGCCGTCGAATGCCTGTGGGACTGCGAGGAGACCACCCGGGAGCTGGCGGCGCGGCACGCGGAGACCGGGGACATCCGGGTCGCCGAACGCCTGCGACGGCTCGCCGCCGACCCGGCCGAGGAGGTCGAGGTGCAGACGGCGGTGCGCAGCAGGATCGGGCCCGACGCGCCCGCCGCCTGACCCGGCACCCTCGCCGGCCGGCCCACTGCGCCCGCTGCCGGCCTCCGGCGCGCGGGCGCACGCAACCTGGGATGCCGCGCGCCGTGGCGCGCGGCCCACACGCTCACGGGACGTTCCCCGGGCGGAAAGATCCAGGTCGGCAGAGTCACTCCCGGCGGGGCGACCACACGGATATGCCCGGACGACCCCTCCCGCACGCCCTTTCTGCGAGGGTTCCTCCCTCACGCCAGAATGGAGGGATGACCGGACGCTGGGAGTTCTGGATCGACCGCGGCGGCACCTTCACGGACGTGGTGGGACGTGACCCCGGCGGCCACCTGGTCACCCGCAAACTCCTCTCGCACGACCCGGACCGCTACCGCGACGCAGCCGTCGCGGGCATCCGGCTGCTGCTCGGCCTCGGCCCCCACGACGCGGTCCCCGCCGACCGGGTCGCGGCCGTCAAGATGGGCACCACCGTCGCCACCAACGCCCTCCTGGAGCGGCGGGGCGAGCCGACCGTCCTCGTCATCACCGAAGGCTTCCGGGACGCCCTGCGGATCGCGTACCAGAACCGGCCGCGCCTCTTCGACCGCCGCATCCTGCTCCCCGAGGCCGTCTACGACCGGGTGATCGAGGTCCCGGAACGGAGCGACGCGCAGGGCAGGACCGTGAAGCCGCTCGACCGCACCGCCGTCACCGAGCGGCTCGGCCGGGTCAGGAGGGAGGGGATCCGCAGCGCCGCGATCGTCCTCATGCACGGCTACCGCCACCCCGCCCACGAGAGGGCCGTCGCGGAGGCGGCCCGGGCAGCGGGCTTCACCCAGATCAGCTGCTCGCACGAGGTCAGCCCGCTGATCAAGCTCGTACCGCGCGGGGACACCACGGTCGTCGACGCCTACCTCTCGCCGATCCTGCGGCGGTACGTCGAGGAGGTGGCCGCCGAACTGAGCGGCATCCGCCTGATGTTCATGCAGTCCAACGGCGGACTCCGCGAGGCCGCGCACTTCCGCGGCAAGGACGCGGTGCTCTCCGGACCCGCCGGGGGCGTCGTGGGCATGGTGCGCACGTCCGGACAGGCGGGCCACGACCGGGTCATCGGCTTCGACATGGGCGGCACCTCCACCGACGTGTCCCACTACGCGGGCGAGTTCGAGCGGGAGCTCGGCACCCAGGTGGCAGGCGTGCGGATGCGCGCACCCATGATGAGCATCCACACCGTCGCCGCGGGCGGCGGATCGGTCCTGCACTTCGACGGCCGCCGCTACCGGGTGGGACCCGACTCGGCGGGCGCCGACCCCGGGCCCGCCTGCTACCGCCGGGGCGGGCCGCTCACCGTCACCGACGCCAACGTGATGCTGGGCCGGATCCGCCCCGCCCACTTCCCGGCCGTCTTCGGGCCCGACGGCGACCTGCCGCTCGACGAGCACATCGTCCGCGAGCGCTTCCAGGAGCTGGCCGACGAGGTGGCAGCCGCCACGGGACAGCGCCGCACCGCGGCGGAAGTCGCCGCCGGCTTCCTGGAGATCGCCGTGCTGAACATGGCGAACGCCGTCAAGAAGATCTCCGTCCAGCGCGGCCACGACATCACCCGCTACGCGCTCACGAGCTTCGGTGGAGCGGGCGGCCAGCACGCCTGCGCCGTCGCCGACGCCCTGGCCATCGACACCGTCCTCGTACCGCCGCTCGCCGGGGTCCTCTCCGCGTACGGCATCGGTCTCGCCGATGCCACCGCGATGCGCGAGCAGTCCGTCGAGGCCGAACTGCACGAGGAGACCAGGATCCGGGTGGGCGACCTCTGCGACGCCCTGGCGGAGCGCACCCGTGCCGAACTCCGCGCCGACGGGATCCCCGACACGG
Source organism: Streptomyces sp. NPDC025273 (assembly GCF_040638585.1). Lineage (NCBI taxonomy): Bacteria > Bacillati > Actinomycetota > Actinomycetes > Kitasatosporales > Streptomycetaceae > Streptomyces > Streptomyces sp. NPDC025273. Next base: position 25,464 of record NZ_JBEZYP010000009.1, on the reverse strand, counting down.
CCATCACCACCCGGGCGCGGATCCTCCTGCGCTACGCGGGCACGGACGCGAGCCTGCCCGTCGGTCCCGGCGCGGTCGCCGCCATGGCCGACGCGTTCACGGGCGCCCACCGGGCCCGCTACGGATTCACCATGGACAAGCCCCTCGTCGTCGAGGCGGTCACCGTCGAGGCGACCGGGACGGCCGGAACGCACGTCCCCCAACGGGCCGGCGAGGCCTCCGGCGAGGGCGCGCCGCCACGGCCCCTCGGAACCGTCCGGACGTTCACCGGGGGCGGGTGGCGGGACACCGGCCTGTACCGGCGCGGGGAGCTGCGCCCGGCGGACACCGTGACCGGCCCGGCCGTCGTCGCGGAGGACGACGCCACCACCCTCGTCGACCCGGGCTGGCAGGCCACCGCGGGGCCCGCCGGCCACCTCATACTGCACCGGGTGAGCCCGCGGCCCGCACGGACCGCCGTCGGCACCCGGGTCGACCCCGTCATGCTGGAGGTGTTCAACAACCTCTTCATGTCGATCGCCGAACAGATGGGCGTACGTCTGGAGAGCACCGCCCACTCCGTCAACATCAAGGAGCGGCTGGACTTCTCCTGTGCGCTGTTCGACGCGGACGGCAACCTCGTGGCCAACGCCCCGCACATCCCCGTGCACCTCGGGTCGATGGGGGAGTCCATCAAGGAGGTGCTGCGGCGCAACGCGCACTCCCTGCGTCCCGGCGACGTCTACGCCGTCAACGACCCGTACCACGGCGGTACGCACCTGCCCGACGTCACGGTCGTGACACCCGTGTTCGACGAACCGGAGGACGGGAAGGAGCCCCGGCTGCGCTTCCTGGTGGCATCACGCGGTCACCACGCCGAGATCGGCGGGATCACCCCCGGGTCCATGCCCGCCTTCAGCCGAACGATCCACGAGGAGGGCGTGCTGTTCGACAACTGGCTGCTGGTGCGCGGCGGGCGGCTCCGCGAGGCCGGGACCCGGGAACTGCTCACCACGGCCGCGTACCCCTCGCGGGACCCCGACACCAACCTGGCCGACCTGCGCGCCCAGATCGCGGCCAACGAGAAGGGCATCGCGGAACTGCGGCGCATGACCGCCCAGTTCGGCCAGGACGTCGTCGAGGCGTACATGGGCCACGTCCAGGACAACGCGGAGGAGTCCGTACGGCGGATCGTGGCCGTGCTCGACGACGGCACCTGCCGCTACGAGACCGACAACGGCGCGGTCATCGAGGTGGCGGTGACCGTGGACCGCGGGGCCCGGAGCGCCGTCCTCGACTTCACCGGCACCTCACCGCAGCAGTCCGGTAACTTCAACGCCCCGAAGTCCGTGGTCATGGCAGCCGTCCTGTACGTCTTCAGGACCCTCGTCGCCGAGGACATCCCGCTCAACAGCGGCTGCCTCAAGCCCCTGGAGGTACGCGTCCCGGAAGGATCGATGCTGGCACCCGTCCACCCGGCGGCCACCGTCGCGGGCAACGTGGAGACCTCACAGGCCGTCACCGGCGCCCTCTACGCGGCGCTGCGCGTCCAGGCCGAGGGATCGGGCACGATGAACAACCTCACGTTCGGCAACGACCGCGTCCAGTACTACGAGACGGTCGCGAGCGGTTCCGGCGCCGGCGACGGATTCGACGGAGCCGACGCCGTCCAGACCCACATGACCAACTCCCGGCTCACCGACCCCGAGATCCTGGAATGGCGCTACCCGGTGCTGCTGGAGAGCTTCGGGGTGCGCGCGGGCAGCGGTGGCACGGGCCGGTGGCACGGCGGCTGCGGGGCCGAGCGCAGGATCCGCTTCCTCGAACCCCTCACTCTCGCCCTGCTCTCGGGACACCGCCGCGTGGCGCCGTACGGCATGGCGGGGGGCGGACCGGGGGCGCTGGGCGGCCAGCACATCGAGCGGGCCGACGGGACCGTCACCCCCCTGAACGGCTGCGACACCGCCGCCCTGTACACCGGGGACGTGCTGGTGCTGCGCACCCCGGGCGGGGGCGGCTACGGGGCCCCGTAGGCGGTCGCTTCTGCGCCGTTTCGACCGTTGTCGGTGCGAGGACCTAATCTGTGCAGCGTGACTTCGCCTGCCGACACCGAGACTGCTGCGCCCCAGCTCAGCGCGGGACCGCGGCCCGCCCTGGGCCCCGCCGCCGACGAGGGGCTCTCGCGTCGGCTGCGCGCGCTCGCGTGCACCGCCCCGCTGCACGACCTCGACGTCCGCAAGGCGAATCTGGCCGGCGAGTACACGGTCTACGCGATGGCCGAGGTCGCCCTCGCCGCGATCGACCTGGTCACGCTGAACATGGACTTCGACACCGGCGCCGACCACGACCAGATAGTGGCCAGACTCCTTCCGCGGGTCGGCGCGCAGGCACCGCGCCGCCCCGTCACCGAGCACGAGCGGGTCGCCCGCTGGGTGCTGGAGAACCTGATCAACGTCGGCAGTGTGGACCGTGGTTTCCGCGCGGTCTACGGCACCTTCGGCCCCGACGGCGTATACGTCCGCAGGGACTACGACTTCAAGCTCGTCGAGGAGGTCCCCGGCCACGACGGCACGGTCTACCTCCGCGCCACCGACGAAGCGGTCAACGTCCTCGTCGGCGCGCTCGACACGGACGTCACGAGCGCGCAGATCGCGGCCGAGGTGAAGCTGGAGGTCCTCATCAGCCGAGGCCGCCTCGCCGACGCGCAGCTCGCCGCCGAACAGGCCCGCTACCGCACCGTGCAGTACGCGGAGACGCTCCGCAGGACGCTGGAGGCGACCCGGCGCAATGTCCGCGCCGTCGACTGGCTCAACGCCGTACCGGACATGATCACCGAGGCGCTGGACCACGTCGCCGACCGCTACCGCCACGAGAACGCGATCCTCACCAACATTCGCAAGGCCAGGGACGAGGCGGAGGACCCCGAGCACAAGCGGCGCGCCGCCGAGCTCGTCGACATCGTGAAGGACTGCATCCGCCGCCACACCCAGCTCCAGTCCAGGCTGCTGGAGGCCGGACCCCTCTTCCGCGCCGAACAGGACCGGCAGGCGTTCGCCGCGCCCACCGCACGGGTGGGCCTCGACCTGTACGGACAGCTCGTCGTTCCCGTGCTGCCGCTCCCCGTCGAGGAGGCCACCCGGGTCACCGACGCCTTCTTCGCGCACGGCACCGGATTGCGCACCCCCGTCTCGGTCCGTGTCGGCGACCTCGTCGACATGCTGCTGACGCCGCCGGTGGAGCGGGAGCACCTCGGTGCGGAGATGCCCGAACCCGACCTCATCGCCACCCCGGACGACAGCAGATTCAGCGAGGAGCAGCTCGCGAGCGCCATGGAGCTCCTCGACCTGGAGCACGACGCGCCCCGCCGGCTCTCCGGACTCCTCGCCGAGGCCAGGCTCCGCGACACCGAGCTGCCCTACCTCGTCGCCCTGCTCGCGGTCCACGCGGCGAGCCCGCCGGTCGGCACCGCCTACCGGCAGGGCGAGCGCAGGCTGCTGTTCGCGGTCGATGACGGAACCCCGCTGGAGGACCCCGAATTCGGCGGGGCCGACCTGATCGTGGGCATGGCCCTGCTGGACGCCGTGGGCATGGCCGAGGACCGGAAGGACGCGTCGTGAGTGTCCCCGGGCAGCGGGACGTGTCATGACCAGCCGCGGACCGGACCGCGAAGCACACCCCCTGATCGTCCCCGGTCGCGACGGACACTCCATGAGCGTTCCCGGACCGGCCGACCGTCCCCGGACGCACCGAGAGCGCAGCACCCCCACCGAGGAGCCACCGAGTTGAGCGAGCAGCACGCCGAGCACACCGACGCGTGGGGCGATCCGTCCCCCACCCACGCGGCCGACACCGCGCCGCCGGCCGCTCCCGCCGCTGTCACCCCCGCCGACGCGGCCGACGCGGCCCGGCTGGTCTCCTTCGGACTGCAGCCCAAGCTGCTGCCCGCACGCGACGCGGAGTACGCGGAACTGCTCCGCCGTTACCGGGAGGAGCCCGCCTTCGCCCGGCTCGCCGATGCCGTCGCCACCGGGCTCGGACTCATCGTCCTGGAGGTCTCCACCCGCGCCGGCATGGCCGTGACCGCGGGCGAGGACTCGGTCTTCGCCGTACGCATGGGCGACTACGCCCGGCGCGCCTCGTCCGACGCCGCAGACCGCTTCCTGCACGGCCTTGCCCACCTCGCCGTCGCGGCCATGGCCTTCCCCCGCCCCGAGGACCTCGCCGACGACGCCTACATCGGCCGCATCACGGTCAACGGGGTCGACGCCTTCGTGCGCCAGGCCTGCCACCGCCTGGAGGAGCGCGCCGAGGAACAGGGCGACAACACCGATCCGGCCACCGACGCCCCGGGACTGGAATCCGGCTGGCGGATCTACGCCAGGCGCAGCGCCACCGGAGCGACCAAGGACGCCCGCCGGCTCGCCGGATCCACCACCGGCATCATCGGCAAGGCTGTCGCCTTCCTCACCGAATCCGGCTTCCTCCAACGGACCGGGGACGACGCGGGCGGCACCTACCGCACCACCGCCCGCTACCAGCTCCAGGTGCGCGACATGGCGGGCAGCGCCGCCATGGCCGAGCTGCTGGAGCTCGGCGTCGTCCCGGTCACGGACGGCTCGGCCACCCTGCTGCCCCCGCCCGACCCCGACAGCCTGGAGCTGGCCGCCGACGCGGGCCTGCCCTTCCACTCCTGACCCCGCCGGGCCCACGCCCGGCCGACCACCCGCTTCGTTGCCCCTCCCGCTGCCTGAACGACGAGAGTCCGCCGCCATGTACGAGTTGTCCCGGGTCCGCCTCTACTCCATCGGGCCTGCCGGTGCGCGCTACGCCGACACCGTGCTCGACCTGCGGGGGGTCGGGGAGCCCGTACCCAGCCCCGCGCCGGCCCAGGCGGAGTTCTTCGAGGACGAACCGGTCGGCCCGCCACGCCGCCCGGCGCCCGCGGGCGTGCTCTTCCTGGAGAACGGCGGCGGCAAGTCCGTCCTGCTCAAGCTGATCTTCTCGGTGATGCTGCCGGGGCACCGCAACACACTGGGCGGTGCCAGCTCCGGCGTGCTGCGCAAGTTCCTGCTCGCCGACGACTGCGGACACGTCGCCCTGGAGTGGCAGCACACGATCACCGGTGAGTGCGTGGTCGTCGGCAAGGTCAGCGAATGGCGTGGCCGCCAGGTCTCCAACGACCCCCGCAAGTTCGCCGAGGCCTGGTACTCCTTCCGCCCCGGTCCCGGACTGGGCCTCGACAGTCTTCCGGTCGCCGAGGCAACCTCGGTGGGCCGCCCGGCGGAAGGCGTCTCGGGTGCCCGGGGCAGGCGCCGCACCATGAAGGGCTTCCGCGACGCCCTCATGGACGCGGGCAAGTTCTACCAGCACCTCGACGTGCACTGGGAAGAGATCCACGACCGGTGGAACGAGCACCTCGGTGACCTCGGCCTCGACCCGGAACTCTTCCGCTACCAGCGGGAGATGAACGCCGACGAGGGCGAGGCGGCCGGCCTCTTCGCGGTCAAGAAGGACTCCGACTTCACCGACCTGCTGCTGCGGGCCGTCACGGACACCCGTGACACCGACGGCCTGGCCGACCTCGTCAGCGGCTTCGGCAACAAGCTGGGCCGTCGCGCCGAGCTCACCGCCGAGCGCGACTTCACCGCCGGATCCGTCGATCTGCTGGGCCGGATCGTCGAGGCCACCGCCACCAGGTCCCGCAGCCGTGACGTCCACGCCGGTGCCGAGCGCCGTACCCGCACCCTCGCCCGCCGGCTCTCCGCCCGCGCCGCCGAGGAACGCGGCCGCACCGCCGAGCTGGCCCAGCAGGTCACGGCCACGGCCCACACCGTCACGGAAGCGGACGCGGCACGCGGCCGGTGTGCGCTGATCGCCGCGGAGCTGGCCTACCGGCACGCCTCACTGGCCCTGACCGCCGCGGAGAAGGGCGCGGCGGCCCAGCGCCGCGAACTGGGCGACGCCCGGACCCTGCACGCCGCCTGGCAGGCCGCCGAAGCGGTCCTGCGCCACCGCGCCGCCGCCGACCGCTCCGCCCGTGTCGCCGTGGCGATCCGGGAGGCCGAGCGCGACGCCGCCCCCGCCCTCGCCGCGCGCGCGACGGCCGCCGCCGACCTCGTACGCGCCCTGCACACCGCCGCCGAGGCCGGCGAGCGCGTGGCGGACGAGGAGGAGGAGCGTTCCGCCACCCTCCAGTCCACCGGTGAGACGGCCCACCGCGACGCCACCACCGCGGCCACCGAGGCACAGCGCGCCCGCAGCGAAGCAGGCCATCTGCGCCAGCGCCTCGCCGAGGTCGAGCAGGAGACCGCCGAAGCCGTACGGGCGGGCTGGCTCGACGACACCGCGCCGGACGCCGACCCGGCCCGCGCCGCCCTTGCCGCGAACGACGCCGAGCAGGCCGCGGTCGCCGCCTGGGACACCGCGCGGGAGGCCGCCCGCGCCACCGCCGACCACGCGAGGGAAGCCGCGGCGGCGGAGAGCCGTGCCGAGCTCGCCGCGGCCCGCGCCGCCGACGCCGCTCAGGCCGCCGAGCAGTCCTACGAGGCCGAGCGCAGGGCCGCCGAGTCGATCGCCGCCGACCGCCGGCTCGCGGACCTGCTGGGTCTCCCGACCGCATCCGGCGCAGGCGTCCCGCGCCCCCGCCGGGCAGCCGCCGGGACGGGCGACAGCACTCACGAGGCCGCGTCCGGCGACGCGCAGTCCTTCTCCGCCGAGGAGTTCGACAGCAGCGCCGACGAGTTGCGTGAGCTCCTCGACCAGGGCATCGCCTCCGCCGAACGCAGGCTCTTCGACCTGCGCACCGCCGCAGCCGACGACGCGCGCATCCTCGGGGCGCTCGGCGACGGAGGACTGCTGCCGCCCGGCCCCGACGTCCTCGCCACCGTCGAGTACCTCGGTGAACACGGGATCCCGGCCCTGCCCGGCTGGCGCTACCTCGCCCAGGCCGTCGACCCCGCCGACCACGCCGCCGTGCTCGTCGCACGTCCGGAGCTCGTCGACGGTGTCGTCATCACGGACCCGGACGCCCACACCCGCGCCCGGGAGGTCCTCGGCAGCGCCGCCCTGCTGCCCCGCTCGGCCGTGGCCGTCGGCACCACCGCCGCGCTCCTCGCGCCCGTCCCGGCTCCCGGCGGGGACGGCGAGGGCGCGGACCAGGTCTTCCTCGTCCCGCCGAACCCGGCGATGCACGACGAACACGCCGCCGACGAGGAACGGCAGGCTCTCAGGGCCCGCGCCGCCGCGCGCGACGAGGACATCAGGACGCTCGCGGCCCGGCTCACCGGCGACCGCTCCCTCGTGGCCCGCATCGGCTCCTGGCGCGCCGACTGCCCGCCCGGCATGCTCACCGAGCTCGGCGAAGCAGCCCGCGCCTCCCGTGCCGCCGCCGAAACGGCCGAGTCCGCGCTCGCCGAGGCCCGCACGGTCCGCGCCGAGGCGGAGGAAGCCGCCGCCGACGCCGCACGCGTCCGGGACGAGCGGCAGGAGGCCGCCCAGCGCGCCCGCCGGGCGGCGGACGCCCTCGCCGGTCTCGCCCACCGGCTCAGGGACCGGGCGGCCTGGCAGGCCCGGCTGCGTGAACTGACCGACGAGGCGGCCGAATCCGAGGCACGGGCGACGGTCTGCCTGGAGCGGGCCCGCGCGGCGGACGAGGACCGCCGGGTCGCCCAGCGGGCCGCCGACGACGCCCACCGCACCGCCCGGGCCCTGCGTGCCGAACGCGCCGAGATCGCAGGCGCCCCGGAAACGCTCCCGGACCCGTCCGCCGACACCCTCCGCACCTCCCTCCCCGCCCTGCGCGAGGCCTACCGCGCCGCGTCCCAGCTGTACGAGAAGGTGGGCGTCGGCGCCGACCTGCGCGCCGAGCAGGCCCGGGCCGAGAGCGACGAGAGCGCCGCCCTGGCGGAGCTCGACCGCCTCACCAACAAGGTCCGTACGCGCGCCGCCCAGCTCCTCGAAGGCACCGACGGTTCGGACGGGCCTTCCCGGCAGGCGGCGGCAGCCCGCGCCGAGTCCCTCGTCCAGCTCCTGGAAACCCGCGCGTCCACGGCCAGTGAGCAGCTCGGCCGGCTGCGCGGCGAGGCTGAGCGCCTCGCGCCCGCCGACGACGAACCCCACCACACCGAGCTCCCCGCGGAGCTGGCCCCGGCCGACGCCGAGCAGGCCCAGACCCTGCTCCGCACGGCGGCGGCCGAACTGGCCTCCGCCACCGCGGCCCTGGACACCGCCCGTACCGCGCACGCAGATCTGCTGCGCGCACACCGGTCCGCCGAGGAGTCGGTGAGCGGCTTCGAGGAAACCGCCGCGCTGCTGCGCGACCTGCTCAGGGATATCGGGGCGGACGAGGAGACCGAGGCCCCCGACCCGTACCCCGGCACCCTCGACGAGGCCAGGCAGTCCGCCGCCGAGGCCCGGCGCTCACTGCGCGGCTGCGCCGTCGACCTGTCGTCGGCCGAGAGCTCCGTACGGGAAGCGAGCGACGTGCTCGTACGGCACGCCAACTCCACCCGCTACGAACAGGTCCGCACCCCGGCCCGGCAGCAGATCCGCGAACTCCCGGCCGCCGCCCTGCCCGACCACGCCGAGAAGTGGGCCGCGGCGTTCGCCCCCCGGCTCCGGGTGCTCACCGACGAGCTGGCCCAACTGGAGCGCAACCGCGACTCCATCGTCGACCGGCTCCGGGGTCTCGTGGAGTCCGCCCTCGCCACCCTTCGCTCCGCTCAGCGGCTCTCCCAGCTCCCCGGAGGACTCGGGGAGTGGTCCGGCCAGGAATTCCTCCGGATCCGCTTCGAGGAGCCCGATCAGGCCACCCTCACCGAGCGGCTCGGCGAGGTCGTCGACGAGGCCACGCACGCGGCTCTCAAGAAGAACTCCGACCTGCGCCGGGACGGCATGTCCCTGCTGTTGCGCGGCGTGCGGGCGGCACTGCAGCCCAAGGGCATCGCCGTGGAGATCCTCAAGCCGGACGCCGTGCTCCGCGCGGAGCGCGTCCCGGTCGGGCAGATGGGCGACGTCTTCTCCGGCGGCCAGCTGCTCACCGCCGCGATCGCGCTGTACTGCACGATGGCGGCCCTGCGCAGCAACGACCGAGGCCGCGACCGGCACCGCCACGCCGGCACGCTCTTCCTCGACAACCCCATCGGCCGTGCCAACGCCACGTACCTGCTGGAACTCCAGCGCGCGGTCTCCGACGCGCTGGGAGTCCAGCTGCTCTACACGACCGGGCTGTTCGACACGACGGCGCTCGCCGAATTCCCGTTGGTCATCCGCCTCCGCAACGACGCGGACCTGCGGGCCGGACTGAAGTACATCAGCGTGGAGGAGCACCTGAGGCCGGGACTCCCGCAGCAGGACCCGGAAGGCGAGACCGTCCACGGCGAGATCACGGCGACCCGCATGTTCAAGCGGAGCGGGCAGGCGCCCGACGCCGCGGCCGGGCTGCCGGTCCCGGAGACGCGCGGGGAGACGACCCTTCGTTGAGGGCCGTCCCGCAATTCCAGGCGGGCGCACGACGACAGCCACGGCACCTCGCCGCGTTGTCGGAGCGTCCGAATGCATCCAGTACGCGGACGCCTCCGCCTTGCGATGCACCGCTTGTGGCGCCGTGCGCTGATCCACTGGCACGTGACGGGAGACCCCTTGAGGGCCGGTGACCGGGTCACCGGACCCGCCCGGCCGACGGCCGGGCGAGTCCGGTTCGCGCGAAGACCCCGGGGCGCAGGTGATCAGGCCCGGGAGAGCCGGCCTGCGTCCCGGCGCCGTATCCGGGTGGCCTCGCGCGCCTGCGCCCTGGCCGCCCGGCGCGCCGAGCGCCGCTCGCGTCGTATCCGGCGCGCCGTACTGCTCGGCACCGAGACCACGCCGTTCCGCTGGTTCCACACCTGCCGGGTTACCCACACATCCAGCACGGACCACGTGGCGACCACCGTGCTGGCCACACCGCTGAGCACCATCGGGAAGGCGAGCCACGATCCCGCGAGCGTGCACAGAAAAGCCACCACGGCCTGAATGACCGTCAGTGACATGATCATGACGGCGCGTACGGCTGCCGCCCGCACCGGATCCGGCATTCTTCGCCGCACCGCGGGCTCCTCCACCCACAGCTGCCGAGGGATCTTCACTCCACCCGTCGGCGCCGTCGTCGCGGCTGCCGCCGCCGACGCCGTGCCCCGACGTTCATCCGTTTCCAAGAACCTTCAACTCCCCACCACTGTCCGCCTCACGGGTGGCTGCCCGGTTTGCTCCCGTTCTACGCGGGCGGAGTCAGTCACTCTGCCGCGCGCCCCCGTCATGATTTCTGCCCCCTACATCTGGACGAATGCAGACGCCCGAAGATTCCCGCCGAACGTCCTCAACCAGCCCTGGAAGGTCACGTAACGGAGAATTCCAGCCAACTGCTCCGGGTGGGGATGCGGCACGCTGCCGGGCCCGCTCTGTCGCTTTCGTGAATTTCTTCTCAGGGAATACCAGGACAACCCGTGATCAACTCGGGGAAGGGCGGCCGAAAATCGTCCGGACGCGCCTTCGAGTTGTCCGTAAGTCAGTAGTAGGCTCGCGCCGTTTGTTGACGGAACACCGACGGACCTTCGGTGGGCCAACGCCGGAACACCGGACCAACACCGACACAACCACCCCCGTGGTGCGGGGTCGAGCTGGGGGAGGCCATGCGCTTTCGCGGGAAGTCCATCCGCAGGAAGATCGTGGCGTTGCTCCTGGTGCCGCTCGTCTCTCTCACCGGACTGTGGGTCTTCGCCACCTACGTCACCGGCCGTGAAGCCAGTCAGCTGCTGGACGCGAGCGCCATCATGGACACGGTCGGCCACCCGCTCGAGGACACCGTCCGCGCCGTACAGGCCGAACGCCGTCAGACACTCGTCTTCCTCGCCGACCCCCGGGCCTCCGACGCCCTGCCCATCCTGCGCCGTCAGCGCGCGGTCACCGACGGGGTCGTGGCCGACGTCCGGCGGAGCGCGCTGCGCGAGGACGTCCGCGAGGCGCTGCGCGCGGACTCGCAGACGCAGCTCGACTCCATCCTCGGCGAGATCGACGGGCTGGACGCCCTGCGCGACTCCGTGGAGAAGCGCACCATCGACCGGACCCGTGCGCTCGACTTCTACAACGGGCTCGTCGACCCCTGCTACCGCTTCCTGAACGGTCTCCACACGATGGAGAACGTGTCGATGGACAAACAGGTACGGGCACTGGTCGGCATTTCCCGCGCCCGCGAAATGCTCTCCCGCGAGGACGCGCTGATCGCCTCCGGGCTCATCGCGGGCCGGCTCGGCGCCCCCGAACTGCGCGTCGCCTCCGACCTCGTCGCCCGCCGCAAGCTCCTGTACGAGGTCAACCTGGAGCTCCTGCCGGCATCCGAGCGCACGCGGATGGAGCAGTACTGGAACAGCCCCGACACCGAGGCGCTGCGCACGACCGAGCAGAAGCTCATCGCCGCCGGGCCGTTCAGGAAGCCGGGTGCCGTCGACGCGGCACGCTGGCAGGAAGTGGCCCCACCGGTCCTGGAGCGTCTGGCCAACGACAGCACCGAGATGTCCAACCGCTTCCAGGACCGTGCCGAGCCCGCCGGATACCGGGTCCTGATCCAGGCCGGAGTCGCCGGCGTCCTCGGTTTCGTCGCCCTGCTCGTGTCGGTCTTCGTCTCCGTCCGGGTGGGGCGCGAGCTCGTGAGGGACCTCTCCCGGCTGCGCAAGGACGCCCACGAGGTGTCGGGTGTGAGGCTGCCCAGCGTGATGCGGCGGCTGGCAGCCGGGGAACAGGTCGACGTCGAGACGGAGGCCCCGCACCTCCAGTACGAACGGGACGAGATCGGCCAGGTCGGCCAGGCGCTCAACACCCTCCAGCGGGCAGCCGTGGAGGCCGCGGTCAAGCAGGCGGACATGCGCCGCGGCGTCTCCGATGTCTTCGTCAACCTCGCCCGCCGCAACCAGGTGCTCCTACACCGTCAGCTCACGCTCCTGGACACCATGGAGCGCCGCACCGAGAACAGCGACGAACTCGCCGACCTCTTCCGGCTGGACCACCTCACCACGCGCATGCGCCGCCACGCGGAGGGCCTCGTGATCCTCTCCGGGGCGGCTCCGTCCCGGCAGTGGCGCAAGCCCATCCAGCTGATGGACGTGGTACGGGCGGCGGTCGCCGAGGTGGAGGACTACGAACGCATCGAGGTCCGCCGGCTGCCCCGGATCGGTGTGGGCGGCCCCGCCGTGGCCGACCTCACCCATCTGATCGCCGAACTGCTGGAGAACGCCACGGTGTTCTCGCCCCCGCACACGGCCGTCCAGGTGCACGGCGAACGCGTGGCCAACGGTTTCACGCTCGAAATCCACGACCGCGGGCTCGGCATGGCACCGGAGATCCTCCTGGACGCCAACCTGCGGCTCGCCGAGACGCCCGACTTCGAGCTGTCCGACACCGACCGGCTCGGCCTCTTCGTGGTCAGCCGGCTCGCCCAGCGGCAGAACGTCCGGGTGTCGCTGCAGACATCGCCGTACGGAGGGACGACCGCCGTCGTCTTCATCCCGGCGCAGTTGCTCACCGACGCCCCCGACACGCACGGCACCGGTTTCCGCCTCGACCGCCGGGCCGAGAAGGCGATCGGCGGCGGCCGGCCCGGCGGCGACAAGGCCCGCAGAGACGGCCTCGCGGACACCGCGGGCAGGTCATCCGCGCTCTCCCCGGTGCCGACCGGCCTCACCGACCCCTCCGTCCTGAACGGACCGGTCGAACTCGAAGGCCCCGTAGGACCCCTCGGATTCACCGAGGACCCGGCGCTCGACCGGGACCTCGATCCGGCGCTCGGCCCGGTCCTCGACGGGGTGTCCGACCTGGAGGACACCGAGAGCGAGCGCGGCGGCATCTTCCGGGCCCGTGCCCTGCGCCGGGACGCCGGCCACGAACAGCACCAGCAGGCCCACGACCCGTCCGAAGGACGCACTGCGGACGTCCGCCCGATGCGCCCCGCAGGTCCGGTCCCGCTTCCCCGGCGCAAGCCGCCGACACTGGTCACCGACCGGGGCCGCCGGGTCGGCGAGGCGGGCGGCTCCCATCCCGCGCCCCCCGAGGACTTCCCCGCAGGCCCCGCATCCGGCCCCGGTGAGGACTCCGGCCCCGTTCCGGCGGCCCCGCGCGCTGACGCCTTCCCCGCGTCCCGGGCCGCCGGGGCCCCGGCGCCCTTCCCCTCGCGCCGCTCGTCCACCGCCCGGCCGTCCGCGCCGGACACCGTGGGCGGACTGCCGCGCAGGGTCCGGCAGGCCAGCCTCGCCCCACAGCTCCGGGAGGACTCCGCAGGGCGGACTCCCGGCCACGTTTCCGCAGACACCGCCGATGACCTCGAACGGGATGCGGACGACGTACGCAATCGCATGGCTTCGCTTCAACGCGGCTGGCAGCGCGGCCGTCGGCAGAACGCCGAGGACGTGACCGGCCCCGGCGAGACAGCACCAGGAACCACTCCGGGAGGGGACGGTCGATGACCGCACCGAACGCCGCAGCACGTAACGCCTCACGCCAGGGCTCCGGCGAACTCGACTGGCTTCTCGACGAACTGGTCGAGCGCGTCGCGAGCATCCACAAGGCCTTGGTGCTCTCCAGCGACGGCCTAGCCACCGGCACGTCCCAGGACCTGACCCGTGAGGACAGCGAGCACCTGGCGGCCGTGGCCTCCGGCTTCCACAGCCTCGCCAAGGGCGTGGGCCGTCACTTCGACGCGGGCCGGGTACGGCAGACCGTCGTCGAGCTCGACGAGGCCTTCCTCTTCGTCACGGCGGCCGGAGACGGCAGCTGTCTCGCCGTCCTGGCCGACTCCGACTCGGACGTCGGGCAGGTGGCGTACGAGATGACCCTCATGGTCAAGCGGGTGGGCGTCCACCTGGCCAACGCCCCCCGGACGACCGGTACGCCCGCCGGAGGGTGAGGGGATGGCATGAGCGCCGACTCCGTCCGGGACACCACCCCCGGATCACCGCCCGCTCCCGCCGATGCGGGTTCCTCGCGCTGGTACGACGCCGAAGCGGGCCCCGTGGTCCGTCCCTACGCGATGACCCGGGGACGCACGAGCAGTGCGTCCCGCCACCGACTCGACCTGATCGCGATCGTCGTCCCCGAACCCGCGGCCGACGATCCCGGCCGGGACCAGACTCTCTCCCCGGAGCACGTGGAGATCGTCGAACTGTGCAGCGACATGCCCCAGTCCATCGCCGAGCTCGCCTCAGGACTGGACCTCCCCGTCGGGGTGGTCCGCGTGCTGGTCGGTGACCTCGTCGAGGACGAACTGGTGCACGTCACCCGTCCCGTTCCGCCGGCCGAGCTGCCGGACGTGAACATTCTTCGCGAGGTGATCAATGGCCTTCGGGCGCTCTAGCCGCAGGAAGCGGCCCGTTGAGCCCGTTACCCTCAAAATCCTGGTGGCGGGCGGCTTCGGCGTGGGCAAGACGACCCTGGTGGGGGCGGTCAGCGAGATCAGACCGCTGCGCACCGAGGAGAGACTGAGCGAGGCGGGCCGTCCCGTGGACGACCTCGCCGGGGTCGAGGGCAAGAACACCACCACGGTGGCGATGGATTTCGGGCGGATCACCCTGCGCGAGGATCTGGTGCTCTACCTGTTCGGGACACCCGGGCAGGACCGTTTCTGGTTCCTCTGGGACGAGCTGGCCCAGGGTGCCCTGGGAGCGGTCGTCCTCGCGGACACCCGGAGGCTGGAGGACTGCTTCGCGGCGGTCGACTACTTCGAGCGCCGCGGGATCCCGTTCACCGTCGCCGTCAACCTCTTCGAGGGAGCCGAACAGTTCCCCACCGAGACCGTGCAGGCGGCGCTCGACCTCGGCCCCGAGGTGCCGGTACTGCTCTGCGACGCGCGCGACCGCTCGTCCGTACGGGATGTGCTGGTCGCGGTCGTCGAGCACGCCCTGGCGCGTGCCGACCGGAGCCGGGAGCCCGCCAGGACCTGAGGGCGGGAGACAGCACCGAACGTGGCCCGTACCCCCGCCGACCGGGGTACGGGCCACGTTTCGGTGCGGACGGGCAACGGCCGCGGGAGGAGTCCTCACCCGTCGTGACGGAGGTCAAGCCTGCGTGCGGCCCAGGGTCACCGGGGGTTCCGGGCGAGCCACTCGGCCGCGGTCCGGGCCAGCTCCCTGTCCCGTCCGGCGAGCATCATCCGGATCATCCGCACATCGCCGCGCAGCGACCACGCGGGGTGCCCGAACGTCGCCGGGTTGTTCTTCTCGATGAGGAAGTGCGCCGGCCACGCGGTCCCGTACCCGATCAGCGGCAGCGCCGCGGCGTACCGCTTCCGGCCGCGCGCCAGCCCGTACGCGGTGACCGCGAGGCCCGTCAGCGTTCCGGTCAGATGGACCCATCTGGTCGCCGCCCTGGAGTGCATGGCGACGTAGTAGGGCCAGAACTCTTCGTACGAATCGAACGTCTGCTGAGACATAGAGGCACCGTAATGGCTGGATCGGCAACCGGACACGGCAGTTCCGCGTCCGATAATAAGAACGGGCGGCCGGAGCCCACGGGGGTGGTCCCGGTCGCCCGTTCACCGCGCGGCGACGGTCAGTGTCCGGCGACCGAACGCCGGGCCACCGGGAAGTCGAAGTAGGTGTCCGGGAAGAGTTCGGGCTTGTAGGTGAAGTGCCACCACTCCTCGGGCAGATTCACGAAACCGAGGCCGGTGAGCGTCTCCTTGAGGAACTGCCGGTTGGCCCGCTGCACCCCCTGCACCCGCGGGTCGTCCGTGTGCGACAGGGTGTCGAAACAGTCGTAACCCGTCCCCATGTCCACCGAATTGTCCGGGAAGCGCTGGTCCTTGGGGGCGTAGCAGGGCACCAGCTCCTCACCCGGTACGTACGGCCTGGTGGGCAGGGCCGGCAGCTTCACC
This sequence comes from Streptomyces sp. NPDC025273, assembly GCF_040638585.1. Taxonomy (NCBI): domain Bacteria; kingdom Bacillati; phylum Actinomycetota; class Actinomycetes; order Kitasatosporales; family Streptomycetaceae; genus Streptomyces; species Streptomyces sp. NPDC025273. Next base: position 9,593 of record NZ_JBEZYP010000009.1, on the reverse strand, counting down.
AGCGTCAGGTCGACCGTGCTGCCCCGGCTGTGACCGGACTTCTCCGCGATGTAACCGTCCTCGAACAGACGCGTCTTGTCGACGAGCGGATAGAACTCGTCCTTCATGGCCTGGTCGTCGAGATCCTTCGCCCACCGCACGAAGTGGTCCACCGCCCGCTGCGGCCGGTAGCAGTCGTAGACCTTGAGCGAGTATCCCCGGCGCAGGAGACCCCGCTGCGCCGTACGCAGCGCGAGGGCCGCGGGACGCGTCAGTATGCAGACGGGCTGCCGGTATCCGTCCACCGCCTCCCCCATGAAGGTGTGCGCGGTGGTGTACCGCATCTCCGTGATGATCGTCGGATCGACCGCACGCAGGTCGACGAACTGCGGGGGAGCCTTGGGTTCGGGCTCGGCCCGCGCCGCCGGGGAGGCGGCGGTCACGGCGAGCAGAGCGGCGGCAGCGGCGGCCAGGGCGCGGAGCGCGAGAGCAATTCCTGTCATGGGCACATCGTCTATCAGCTCCGGGGCCACAGGAGAAGACCGATCGGATACAGTCCGCCCGTGAAGGACTCCCATTGCGGCAACTGCGGAGCCCCGTACTCCGCCGGCCCGTCCGCACCCACCGCCTGGCCACGCACCTGCGCCTCCTGTGGGCACACCGCCTACCGCAACCCGCTGCCGGTCGCCGTCGCCCTGCTGCCCGTCACCGGCCGGGCCGGCACCGGACTCGTCGTCATCACCCGCACCATCCCCCCGAGGACGGGCGGCATCGCACTCCCCGGCGGTTACGTCGACCACACCGAGGACTGGCGCCACGCGGTCGTCCGGGAACTGCGCGAGGAAACCGGCATCAGGGCCGAGGAGACCGACGTACGCCTGGCCGACGCCCTGAGCTCCCCGGACGGCCACCTCCTCCTCTTCGGCCTGCTCCCGCCCCGCCCCGCCGGAGACCTCCCGCCCTCCGCACCCACGGACGAGACCTCGGGGTACGACGTACTGCGCACCCCCGGCGAGCTGGCCTTCCCCCTGCACACACAGGCCGTACGCTCCTGGTTCGCCGGCCGCTACCGCTGACCCGGCAGCCCCCGCACCCGTACCGGATACGTCACCCGGTCCTCCTCACCGTCCCGCTCCACCACCACACGCCCGTCCGCGACCCGCGACGTGTACCGCTCGACCTCCGCCGGCGCCCACCCGTCGCCCGCGTCCCGTACGACGAGCCCGCCCCCGCTGCGGCCCTCCGCCGGAGCCCATACCTCCAGTTCGAGATTCCCGTCCGCGCCCCGCACCGGAATCACCGCACCCGCCCGCGCCAGCACCGGAATCCGGGACAGCGGCGCATCGACCAGCGCCTGCCCCGGCCCCTCGTACGCCTTCCCGGTCGCCGTGTCGTACCACCGGCCCCGCGGCAGCCGTACCGCCCTGCGGTCCGCCCCGTGCTCCATCACCGGAGCCACGAGCAGCGAGTCGCCCAGCAGGAACGCGTCCTCGCACTCCCGCAGCGCCCGGTCCGCGGACGCGCCCCACCACATCGGCCGGACATACGGCGCACCCGTCAGCCGGGCCAGCTGCGCCAGCGTCACGAAGTACGGACGCAGCCGCTCCCGCTCCTCCATCGCCTCCCTCGCGTGCGCGAGCACCTCGGGCCCGAACTCCCACGGCTCCCGCCGCCCCGCGTCGAGGGCCGCGTGGGTACGGAACAACGGCAGATACGCCCCCAGCTGGAACCAGCGCAGATAGAGCTCGGGCGACGGGTACCCGTCGAAGCCGCCCACATCCGGACCCGAGTACGGAACCCCGCAGAGCCCGAGACCCAGCACCAGCGCGAGCGAAGCCCGCAGCCCGGGCCACCCCGTGGCCACGTCACCGGACCAGGTGCCCCCGTACCGCTGCATCCCCGCCCAGCCGGAACGGGAGAACAGGAACGGCCGCTCCTCGGGCCGAAGCCCGCGCAGCCCCTCGTACCCCGCCCGCGCCATCGCGAGCCCGTACACGTTGTGGGCCTCACGATGATCACCGCCACGGCCCTCCAGCGCGTGCCGGGCCGAACGCGGCAGCGAGGGGTCCCCGAACGCCGAGAACGCCACGGGCTCGTTCATGTCGTGCCACACCCCGGAGAACCCCTGGTCCAGCCGCTCCTCGTACAGCGTCCCCCACCACTGCCGCACCTGCGGATCGGTGAAGTCCGGATAGACGCACTCACCCGGCCACACCTCACCGACCACCTGACGGCCCCACGGATCCCGTACGAACGCCCCGGCGGCGCCGACCTCGCAGCCACTGTCGAACACCGCGTTGCCCACCGACGCCTTCACCGCCGGATCGACGATCGACACCAGCCGCACCCCGTCCTCGCGCAACTCCTTCGCCAGCCCGGGCAGATCGGGAAACCGCTCACGGTCCACGGTGAACACCTGATGCGCGTCGTAGTGGTCGATGTCCAGGTGCAGCGCCGACAGCGGCAGCCCCCGCTCCCGGTACCCCGCCACGACCCGCCGCACCTCCTCCTCACTGCCGAAGCCCCACCGGGCGTGCTGCGGACCCAGCGCCCACGACGGCGGCAGCGCGGGCGCACCGCTCAGCGCCGTCCAGCCCTGCAGCACCCTCGCCGGTGTACCCGCGACCACCCAGCAGCGGAGCGGACCGCCCTCCATCCGCACCTCGCAGGTACCCGGCCGGTCATGGCCGGACCCCGCACCCTCCTCGCCCTCCCGGAGCGTCACCCGGCCCGACCACGTGTTGTCGTGGAACGCCAGATGGGTCCCCGCGTCCGACACCACCAGCTGCACCGGCATCGTCAGGTACAGCGGATCGTCCCCGGGACCGAAACGACCGCCCGGATCCGTGTTCCACAGCCGGTACGTGCCCCCGCGCAGCCGCGGTCCGCCGGCCCGCCCGCCCAGTCCGAAGAAACGCGCGTCGGCCGGCACCTCGGACCGCTGCACCCACCGCGCGGCACCCCCGTCCACCCGCTCCCACCAGCGCGGCGGCAGCTCCCGACGCAGCAACACCCCGCCCGGCGTACGCAGCTCCACCGCCCCGTGCCGCGACACCACCACCGTCAGCCGCTCCGACACCACCTGCCAGCCGCCGTTCTTGCCGGGCTCCAGCCCCGCCCGCGGATCCGGCTCCGGCGCGGCCCCCGGCACCGCGTACGAGGGCAGCGGCTCCGCACCGTCCCAGGACCAGAACACCGCACCACCGACGGACACACGGATGCGCAACTCCGAACGGGCGAACTTCACGACACCCCCGCCCGGCCCGGGCTCGGCACTCACCAGCAGCCCGGGCACCCGCGCCCGCTCCGCACCGCGCGGCGCCAGCGCCCGCGCGTCCGTACGCCGTCGCCGCCACGCCGAGCGCACCGTGCGCATCCCCTGCACCGAACCGATCATCTTCACCGAACGCACCAGGTCACGACCATCCATGCAGGCCACCCTGCCACCCGTCCGGCGGCCAGAGGGCTCCGTTCAGCTTCCGTTCACCTGTGGCCGGACCACACAGCCGGACACCCAACCATGGCCGGCCGGCCCTGGTGCGAAGGACGATCACATGGCATCGTCCGTGAATGCCGCTCACGCGCACACCCCAGCACGTGCGCGCGACGCACGCATACCCCGCGTACCCGAAAGGCCAGGGAGCCTCCATGACCTCAGCAGCCGGCGAAGCCCCCCTCTGGCAGCCCGCCCCCGAACGCATCGAGGCCGCAGCCGTCACCCGCTTCCAGCGCTGGGCGGCCGAACGGTACGGAGCACCCGCCGACGGCGGATATCCGGCACTGCACCGCTGGTCCGTCGACGAGCTGGACACCTTCTGGCAGGCCGTCGCCGACTGGTTCGACGTACGCTTCTCCACCCCGTACGAGACCGTCATCGGTGACCGCACCATGCCCGGCGCCCAGTGGTTCCCCGGTGCCACCCTCAACTACGCCGAACACGCCCTGCGCACCGCGGAGGACCCCCTGCGCGCCGAGGCCCCGGCCCTGCTGCACGTCGACGAGACCCACACCCAGATCCCCATCGGCTGGTCCGAACTCCGCCGCCAGGTCGGCTCGCTGGCCGCCGAACTGCGCGCGCTCGGCGTCGCCCCCGGCGACCGGGTCAGCGGCTACCTCCCCAACATCCCGCAGGCGGTCGTCGCCTTCCTCGCCACCGCGGCGGTCGGGGGAGTCTGGACCTCCTGCGCCCCGGACTTCGGCGCCCGCAGCGTCCTCGACCGCTTCCAGCAGGTCGAACCCGTCGTCCTGTTCACCGTCGACGGATACCGCTACGGCGGCAAGGAGCACGACCGCACCGACACGGTGGCCGAGCTCCGCCGCGAACTCCCCACCCTGCGCGCGGTCGTCCACATCCCGCTCCTCGGTACGGACGCGCCCGAGGGCACCCTCGCGTGGTCCGCACTCACCGCCGCGGACACCGAGCCCGTGTTCGAGCAGGTGCCCTTCGACCACCCGCTCTGGGTCCTCTACTCCTCCGGCACCACCGGACTCCCGAAGGCGATCGTCCAGTCCCAGGGCGGCATCCTCCTGGAACACTTCAAGCAGATCGGTCTGCACTGCGACCTCGGCCCCGAGGACCGCTTCTTCTGGTACACCTCCACCGGCTGGATGATGTGGAACTTCCTCGTCTCCGGCCTGCTCACCGGCAGCACGGTCGTGCTCTACGACGGCAGCCCCGGCTACCCGGACGTCAGCGCCCAGTGGCGGGTCGCCGAACAGACCGGGGCGACCCTCTTCGGCACCTCGGCGGCCTACGTCATGGCCTGCCGGAAGGCCGGTATCCACCCGGGCCGCGACCACGACCTCAGCCGCGTCCAGTGCGTCGCCACCACGGGATCGCCCCTCCCGCCCGACGGCTTCCGCTGGCTCCACGACGAAGTCGCCGAGGACCTCTGGATCGCCTCCGTCAGCGGTGGCACGGACGTCTGCAGCTGCTTCGCCGGCGCGGTCCCGACCCTGCCGGTCCACATCGGTGAACTGCAGGCCCCCTGCCTCGGCACGGACCTCCAGGCATGGGACCCCGCGGGCAGACCCCTGACCGGCGAGGTGGGCGAGCTCGTCGTCACCAGCCCCCTGCCCTCCATGCCGATCCGCTTCTGGAACGACCCCGACGGCAGCCGCTACCACGACAGCTACTTCGACACGTACCCCGGCGTCTGGCGCCACGGGGACTGGATCACCCTCACCGGCCACGGCTCGGTCATCATCCACGGCCGCTCCGACTCCACCCTCAACAGGCAGGGGGTGCGCATGGGATCCGCCGACATCTACGAAGCGGTCGAGCGGCTCCCCGAGATCCGGGAGTCCCTCGTCATCGGCATCGAGGAGCCGGACGGCGGCTACTGGATGCCGCTCTTCGTCCACCTCGCCGAAGGAGCCGTGCTCGACGACGGCCTCCGCGACAGCATCAAGCGGACCATCCGCGAGAACCTCTCCCCACGTCATGTCCCGGACGAGGTCATCGAGGTGCCCGGCATTCCCCACACCCTCACCGGAAAGCGCATCGAGGTTCCGGTCAAGCGCCTCCTCCAGGGGACCGCCCTGGCCAAGGCGGTCAACCCGGGCTCCGTCGACAACCTCGAACTCCTCCCCTTCTACGAGGACCTCGCCCGCAAGCGCCACTGATCCGGTCGCAGAGGCCCGTTGTCAGTCCCCCTGATTACTCTGAGTGAGCATTGTTCGACAGGGCACAGGGGGACTCATGGCGTACATCCGGCAGACGAAGCGCACCCAGCACCGTTCCGGGACAACCATGCGACGCGCACTGCGCCGCGAAGCACCCAGCACCGTCGGCCTCCTGGTCGACGCCGAGGACTTCGCGGCGATGCGTCACTACCGGAGCTTCGTCTTCGACGACCACTCCGTCTATCTCCAGCAGGTCGAAGGGCTGCTCAGAACGCTCGCCGCGCAAGGAGTGCACACCACGGTCGCCCTCTTCGACCCCGAGGACTACGCGGAGTTCTGCACCGAATCCGGACTCGACCCGCACGAGCGGGCCAGCCGCAGCCGGTTCGTCGCCGACATCGCGTCGGCGGGCGCCACCGTCGCATACACCGGCCAGCCCCTCGACACCCTCATCCCGCTTCTCGTCTCACGAGCCGTCCGGCGCACGACCTGGGAGTACGCCACGATGCTCCTGGCCGACCTCGGAGAATGCGCCGAATGCGGGCAGGACATCGGCCGCGCCGCCTTCGACCGGGCCTCCCACCTGCTGGCGCGCCTGCTGGAGACAGCGGGACCGGGCACGCACCACGTGGTCTGCAGCACCCCCACGGAGAACGAACAGCTCGTCGCCGTCCTCCACACCGCACGGGACGACGAAGGCCCCGCCCGACTGTCCTCGTCGGAAGGAGCGGAGTTCGTCACCGTGCTCGCCGTGGGCGTCGCACTCGAGAGCCGGGGAGGGGTCGTCCTGCGCACCACGGATCCGGACGGCCCGGACCGCGTGCACGGCTGGCGCCTGGTGCGGGGCGGGCTCGTCCCGCTGACCGCGGGCGAGGTCTTCAGCGCGTACTGCACCGACGCGGACACGGGCGAACCCGTCTCCCCGGAGTCAGGCGTCGAGTACCGCGCGGGCTTCGACATCGGTGCGGAGGAGCCGGAGACCCACCACTGACAGAGCGAAGGGGTTCCCGCCGGCCCGAACCGGCGGGAACCCCTTCATCCCTTCATCACGCCCGACTGCGCGCGCCCGAAGGCGTCACTCGCCCGACAGCACCGCCTGCGCGGCCACCCGTGCCTCGTCGGCGGAGTCCGCCGCACGCGCGGCGGAGGCCGCACGTTCGCACTGCGCGAGCGTGTGCTTCGCCAACGTCGCGCGCACGTAGGGAATCGACGCGGCACCCATCGACAGGGAGGTGACACCCAGACCGGTCAGCACACACGCGAGCAGCGGGTCCGCGGCAGCCTCACCGCAGACACCGCAGCTCTTCCCCTCGGCCCTCGCGGCCTCGGCCGACAGCGCGACGAGATCCAGCAGCGCCGGCTGCCACGGGTCCTGCAGCCTGGACACGGCACCCACCTGACGGTCGGCGGCGAAGGTGTACTGCGCGAGGTCGTTGGTACCCAGCGACAGGAACTCCACCTCCTGCAGGATCGAGCGCGCCCTCAGCGCGGCGGACGGAATCTCCACCATCGCACCGAACTTGGCCTGCAGCCCGGCCTCGCGGCAGGCGTCCGCGAACGCCCTGGCGTCGGCACGGTCGGCCACCATCGGGGCCATGACTTCGAGGTAGACGGGCAGTCCCTCGACCGCCTTGGACAGAGCCGTCAGCTGAGTCCGCAGCACATCGGGGTGGTCCAGCAGGCTGCGCAGCCCACGGACACCGAGGGCGGGATTCGGCTCGTCCGCCGGAGTCAGGAAGTCCAGCGGCTTGTCCGCGCCCGCGTCGAGCACCCGGACTACCACACGGCCCTCGGGGAACGCCTCGAGCACCGCTCGGTATGCCGCGACCTGCTTTTCCTCGGACGGCGCCTGCTTGCTGTCGTCCAGGAACAGGAACTCCGTGCGGAACAGCCCGACACCCTCGGCGCCGGCCTCCAGAGCCGCGGGTACGTCGGCGGGGCCGCCGACGTTGGCGAGCAGCGGAACCTTGTGTCCGTCGGACGTGGCACCGGGTCCGGTCGTGGCCGACAGCGCCGCCTTGCGGGCCGCTGCGGCGCTCTCCATCTCCGCTCGCTTCTCCTCGCTCGGCTCGACGAAGATCTCACCGGTGCTGCCGTCCACCGCGACGACGGTGCCCTCGGCGATCTCACCTGCCCCCGGAAGGGCGACGACAGCAGGCACGCCGAGCGCGCGGGCCAGAATCGCACTGTGGCTGGTCGGCCCGCCTTCCTCGGTGACGAACCCGAGCACCAGCGCCGGGTCGAGCAGCGCCGTGTCGGCCGGAGCCAGGTCGCGCGCGATCAGTACGTACGGCTCGTCGCTGTCCGGCACACCAGGCATCGGAACACCGAGCAGCCGCGCCACGATCCGGTTGCGCACGTCGTCGAGGTCGGCGACGCGCCCCGCCAGGTACTCCCCGGCATTGGCCAGCAGCGCCCGGTACGAGGCGAACGCGTCGTACACCGCGCGCTCCGCGGTGCTGCCGACAGCGATACGGCGGTCCACATCGGCCATGAGCTCGGGGTCCTGCGCCATCATGGCCTGGGCCTCGAGGACGTGCTGGGCCTCGCCCCCTGCCAGGTTGCCGCGTGCAATCAGGTCGGCCGCGACAGCTTCCACGGCCTGGCGGGCACGCCCCTGTTCGCGTCCTGCCTCCTCCGCGGGAATCTGTTTGGCGGGCGGCTCCAGCACCGCCGTGCCCATGTGCCGAACTTCGCCGATCGCCACTCCGTGGCTCACGCCGACGCCTCGCAGCGTTGTCTCCATGTGACCCGTCTCCGATTGTGCGGCGGCCGTGCCACCGCGGTGAATACCCAACTGGCTGATGCCTCGACTACTGCGCCGAGGGTGTCACTGCCAGCCGAACAGCACGTCGCCGACCTTCACGTCGCCGTCGTCGCGCATGTCGGAGAGGGAGTCGGCGGTGGCTTCGAGTGCCACGACCGGACAGACGGCCGACTTGCCGGCCGCCTCGACAGCGGCCGGGTTCCAGCGGACGATGCCCTGACCGCGGGTCACCGTGTCCCCCTTGTTCACGAGAAGCTCGAAGCCCTCGCCGTTGAGCTGCACGGTGTCGATCCCGAGGTGGGTGAGCACCCCGTGTCCCTGGTCGTCCACGATGACGAATGCGTGCGGGTGCAGGGAGACGATGATGCCGTCGACCGGCGAGACGGCCTCGGACGGCTCGCGCACGGGGTCGATGGCGGTACCGGGACCCACCATCGCGCCGGAGAACACCGGGTCGGGAACTGCGGTGAGCCCGATGGCGCGGCCGGCAACAGGGGACGTCACTGTGGTCATGGGAGCCTCCCAGGGGTGGAGATTCGTATGTCGCCGCCGCGGCTGATGAAAGGACGGCGTACTGATCAGCAGCGTAAGTCATACGAAGTCACGGTTCCGCCCGAGAGCTACCGGTTGACGGACCTAGCGGCGCGCCGGAAACGATTTGCCTCGTCTCACCGTGACCTGTACTGTCGTACTCCTGCCTGGCCCCAAAGCGACTATGAGTCGGGGGTCGGCGGCGACTCCCAAGCCTGGACTGTAACTCTGATCGGCGCCCCTGCATGTCTGCAGGACGTGGTCAAAGGAATAGGGAAAGGCCTGATAGAGTCGGGCTCGCCGGAAAGGGAAACGCGAAAGCGAAGAACTGGAAAGCACAGCAAAAATTCTCCTGCTTAGCAGGGGCCCGCTTCGACCGGGAATCGGACACGAAAGAGTCTGATAGAGTCGGAAACGCAAGAACGAAGGGAAGCGCCCGGAGGGCCCCGGTGAAACGGGACCGAAGGAAGCGTCCGTTCCTTGAGAACTCAACAGCGTGCCAAAAGTCAACGCCAGATATGTTGATACCCCGGCCTGCTTCGGCAGGTTGGTGGTTCCTTTGAAAAGTCCTACCGGTCCTTCGGGTCGGGTAGGCAAAACACAGCGAGGACGCTGTGAACAACCGGTCTTATTCCGACCTGGTTGTTCCGCTCTCGTGTTGTGTGTTCCCGATTACGGGAAAACATTCACG
>NZ_JBEZYP010000008.1:0-303676 GCF_040638585.1 Streptomyces sp. NPDC025273 | reverse complement strand
ACCACCGTCACGTTCCCCACAGCATCCAGCCGGGCAAGGAAACGCTCCCTCAGCCTCGCAACGTCATCGCGTCCAACGACCACGGTCCTCGCAACTCCCACAGATCGCGGGTGTTGCGAGGACCGTTAGAACCCAAGGGGTGCGGGGGCCTGCGCTCGTACGTGCTGATGCTGCTGAGATTCCGTCGGCCGGGTGGCCGGCGGGCGGCTCAGTAGCGGTAGAGGTCGGACTTGTAGGGGCCCTCGACGGGGACACCGATGTAGTCGGCCTGCTCCTGACGCAGGGTCGTGAGCCTCACGCCCAGAGCGTCGAGGTGGAGGCGGGCCACCTTCTCGTCCAGGTGCTTGGGGAGCACGTAGACGTCGGTCGGGTACGCCTCGGGCTTCGTGTACAGCTCGATCTGGGCCAGGGTCTGGTCCGCGAACGAGTTGGACATGACGAACGAGGGGTGGCCGGTGGCGTTGCCCAGGTTCAGCAGGCGGCCCTCGGACAGCACGATCAGGACCTTGCCGTCGGTGAACGTCCAGGTGTGGACCTGCGGCTTGACCTCGTCCTTGACGATGCCGTCGATCTTCGCCAGGCCCGCCATGTCGATCTCGTTGTCGAAGTGACCGATGTTCCCGACGATGGCCTGGTGCTTCATCCTGGCCATGTCGCCGGCCATGATGATGTCCTTGTTGCCCGTCGTGGTGATGAAGATGTCGGCGGTCTCCACGACGTCGTCGAGCGTGGCGACCTGGTAGCCGTCCATCGCCGCCTGCAGGGCACAGATCGGGTCGATCTCGGTGATGATCACCCGGGCGCCCTGGCCGCGGAGGGACTCCGCGCAGCCCTTGCCCACGTCGCCGTAGCCGCAGACGACGGCGGTCTTTCCGCCGATCAGGACGTCGGTGGCGCGGTTGATGCCGTCGATCAGCGAGTGGCGGCAGCCGTACTTGTTGTCGAACTTCGACTTGGTGACGGCGTCGTTGACGTTGATCGCCGGGAACAGGAGGGTGCCGTCGCGGTGCATCTCGTACAGCCGGTGCACACCGGTCGTGGTCTCCTCGGTGACACCGCGGATCTCCGATGCCAGCTGGGTCCACTTCTGCGGGGACTCGCCGAGGGTGCGGTTCAGCAGGGTGAGGATGTACGCGTACTCCTCGCTGTCCGCGGTCGACGGGTCCGGGGCGGCACCCGCCTTCTCGAACTCGACGCCCTTGTGGACGAGGAGGGTGGCGTCACCACCGTCGTCGAGGATCATGTTCGGACCGCCGGTGGGGGTGTTGGGCCAGGTCAGAGCCTGCTCCGTGCACCACCAGTACTCCTCCAGCGTCTCGCCCTTCCAGGCGAAGACCGGAACGCCTGCGGGGGCGTCAGGAGTGCCGTCCGGGCCGACCGCGATGGCGGCGGCCGCGTGGTCCTGGGTGGAGAAGATGTTGCAGGAGGCCCAGCGGACCTCGGCACCCAGGGCGACGAGGGTCTCGATGAGTACCGCGGTCTGCACCGTCATGTGCAGCGAACCGGTGATGCGGGCACCGGCCAGCGGCTGCGTGGCGGCGTACTCCTTGCGGATCGACATCAGGCCGGGCATCTCGTGCTCGGCGAGGGTGATCTCCTTGCGCCCGAAGGGGGCGAGGGAAAGGTCGGCGACCTTGAAGTCCTGGCGATTGGCGGCCGTCGTCATAACGGGCTGCTCCTCGTGATGGGTCGGCAGTGGGCTGGCTGGCTCTGCGGCTGCGCGAACACACGAATGCCCGGGCAGTCGCAGCGCAGTCCGTCGGAGGCCCTCTCTCCCTCGGCCGGCCCGCGCCTGCGAGCCGATCGACCGCCATCAGCAGCGACGTCTGGTACTGCGACGAATCTACACCGAACGGCCCAGTGAGCCCCAGCCCACACGGGCATCGGAAGCGCTCACGGGCCGTACGGGGCCGAAGCTCGGCGTGTCAGTGGCCGGATCCGGCCGGAGAACCGGGTGAGGCCGGAGCGCTCGGAGAATCCGGGTCCGAGGGGTTCGAGGAGCCCGACGGGCCGCCCGGGGCCTTGCCCGGGTTGGTGCCGGACGCGGCCGCTTCCTCGTCGTAGATGTCCGGCTCCAGGTAGATGACCCGGGCGATCGGGACGGCCGCACGGATCCGGCTCTCCGCCGCGTTGATGGCATCGGCGACCTCGGCGGCCGACTCGTCGTGCCGGACCGCGATCTTGGCGGCGACCAGCAGCTCCTCGGGGCCGAGGTGGAGCGTACGCATGTGGATGATGCGGGTGACGGTGTCCCCGTCGACCACCGCGCCCTTGATCCTCTCCACCTCGTCGACCCCGGCCGCCTCACCGAGCAGCAGCGACTTCGTCTCCGCGGCGAGCACGATCGCGATGACGATCAGCAGGATGCCGATGCAGAGGGTGCCGATGCCGTCCCACACACCGTTGCCGGTGCCCAGGGCCAGGCTGACGCCCGCGAGGGCCAGGATCAGACCGACGAGCGCGCCGAGGTCCTCGAGGAGGACGACGGGCAGCTCTGGGGCCTTGGCGCGGCGGACGAACTCCGTCCAGGAGAGCTTGCCGCGCGTCAGGTTGGACTCGACGATCGCCGTACGGAAGGAGAAGCTCTCGGCGATGATCGCGAAGACCAGCACGCCGACCGGCCAGTACCAGGCCTCGATCTCGTGCGGGTGCTTGATCTTCTCGTAGCCCTCGTAGATCGCGAACATGCCACCGACGGAGAACAGCACGATGGAGACGAGGAACGCGTAGATGTAGCGCTCGCGTCCGTAGCCGAAGGGGTGCTGGGGGGTCGCCTCGCGCTGGGCCTTCTTGCCACCGAGCAGCAGGAGGCCCTGGTTGCCGGAGTCCGCGAGCGAGTGGACGCTCTCCGCGAGCATCGATGACGAGCCACTGAAGAGGAACGCCACGAATTTGGCCACTGCGATGGCGAGGTTGGCGGCGAGTGCCGCCACGATCGCCTTGGTTCCGCCTGACGCGCTCATGGGTGCCTGGTGTCCCTTCCTCGGTGCTGCGGCACGGGCGCCGCGGTACGGCCGGACATTGTTGCAGCCGCTGGTGCGGACGGTACGTCAGACCACCACGGTGGAGCGGAAGAGCGTCCCCGTACCGTCCACTTCGACCGTTTCGTCCGCCGGGACGAACACGGATTCGCCCGGCGCGAGGGTGATCTCTCCTGCCCGTGGGGCGCCGGCCGTGCAGAGAAGGATCTGCGGAGTGTTCGCCGTCAGGTCGACGGGTGAACCGCCGGACGCCAGGACGTAGCGCGACAGCCTGAATTCGTCGACCGGTGTCTCGTACACCTCTTCGCCGGTGGGTGAGGCCTCGGGCCGCAGAATCCCGGGCTCGGTGGCCTCGAAGCGGACGATGCGCAGCAATTCGGGGACATCGACGTGCTTGGGGGTCAGCCCGCAGCGCAGCACGTTGTCGGAGTTGGCCATGATCTCGACGCCGAGACCTCCGAGGTAGGCGTGCGGCACGCCCGAACCGAGGAACATGGCCTCGCCGGGCTGCAGTTGTACGTAGTTCAGCAGCATGGCCGCGATGACGCCGGGGTCGCCGGGGTAGTGGTGGGCGATCCGCGCGTACGGGGCATGGGGGCCGCCGAGCCGTTCGGCGGCCTCGGCCGCCTCGTCGACCGTGTGGGCCATCTCGGCCGGATCGGCCGTGAGGATCGCCGTGAGAACCTCGCGCAGGGCCGCCTCTTCGGGACGGGCGCGGAGCAGGTCCACGTACGGCTTCAGGGAGTCGACGCCGAGGGCGGCTATCGCGTCGGCCGCTTCGGCGGGCCTGCGGAAGCCGCACAGACCGTCGAAGGGAGTGAGCGCGCAGATCAGCTCGGGTTTGTGGTTGGCGTCCTTGTACGTGCGCCGGGGCGCGTCGACCGGGACGCCCCGGCGCTCCTCGTCCGCGTACCCCTGCTGTGCCTGGACGAGGTCGGGGTGGACCTGGAGGGAGAGCGGGGCACCTGCCGCGAGGAGCTTGAGCAGGAAGGGAAGACGGGGGCCGAAGGCGCGTACGGCCGCCGGGCCCAGTTCGCGTTCGGGGTCCGCGGCGATGACGTCGGTGAGGGACTGTTCCGCGGCGGCCTGCTCGGTGGCGATGTCCTCGACGGCCTGCGCCGCTCCGTCGGCTGTGGGACGCGTGAGGCGGGAGGGGGCTCCCGGGTGGGCGCCCATCCACATCTCGGCCTGCGGTTCGCCGGTGGGAGCGACGCCGAGCAGCTCGGGGATGGCCGTGGTGGAGCCCCAGGCGTAGGGGCGCACGGTGTTGGAGAGCCGGTCCATGGTGGTTCGTCCTCGTGTGGTGCGCGGGCGTGGTGCCGAACAGGGAAACAGGCTGAGGGAACGGGGAGGGAAACGGCGCGGGAAGCGGCGCCGTCACGCCCGGTTGTCGGCGGCCAGGGAGAGATAGACGGCGGCGAAGTCGGTGACCGCGAGGAGCTCGGCGAGCGCTTCGAGTGCGCTGCCCTCCTCGGGTTCGAGTTCGCTGATGGCCGTGTCGTGGCTGAGGGCCAGCTCGCGGGCGGCCGGCCCGGCGGTGAGACCGCCGGCGGGCCGGTCGCGGAGCAGGACGACGCGGGCCCGCATCGCCTCGGGCTCGTCCACCCGGTCGCGGAAGAAGTCATCGGGGTCGGCCCCCGCGGCGAAGGCCCCGGCGAGCAGCGTCCCGTGGGAGGGCAGCGCCTCGGGGAGCTCCTTGACGAGGGCGGGGCGGCCGGCGAGCTCGGCCAGCACGGCGGCGAACCTGCGCCCGACCGGACCGGCGGCATCGCCCTCCGTCCAGACGAGGGGCAGGCTGTCGGCGAGCTCCGCGGCAAGCGTCTTGGCCGGGTTGCTGTACGTGGCGATGGCCGGGCCGCAGCGTTCGGCGGTGCGGTCGAGACGATCGGCGGCCTTCGCCAGCGCCTCGGGGGGCGCGTCGATCATGCCCATCCGGTCCAGCAGGGCCAGCAGCGGGGTGAGCAGCGCCCAGAGCGTCCCGGGGCCCGCAGCCGAGGTCTCGGCGTCGTACTCCCCGTGCGGGGCGGCGGCCATCGGGACGACGAGTCCGTGGACGCCGTCGACGGCCTCGCGCAGCGGCGACCGGACAGGGGCGACGGCGACGACCGTACAGCCGCGGCGGTACGCCTGCTCGGCGAGCAGGGCGAGGCCGGGCTCCGACCCGTCCGCCGTGGCGATGAGCAGCAGGTCGACGGATCCGGCCCATCCGGGCAGCGCCCAGCGCAGGGCTCCGGCGGCGGCGGCGACTCCGGTGGGACGGATCGGGATGACGGGCGCGGCGGCGCCCGCGAGGGCGCCGATCAGGTCGGCGACGCCGGACGCGGCGGTGCCGGGCCCCGCGACGAGGACGGCACGGGGCCGGCCTTCGGGGGTCAGGCCGCCGATGCCCGCTTCGGCGGCGTGCCGGGCGGCGGTGCGGACGCGGGCCCCGGCCTCGGCGGCTCCGCGGAGCAGACCGCGCCGGTCGGCTCGGGCCAGGGCTTCCGGGGCGTCGAGCAACGACTCGTCGAGCATGGCGGGTGGGCCTCCGATCACCGTGCTGATCATGGTGTGGGATGCGGGGTGCGCGCGTCCCGTGGTCAGGCGGGGCGGCGGGCCTCGTCGACGAGGAGCACCGGGATGCCGTCCCGGACCGGGTAGGCCAGACCGCAGTCCGCGCCGGTGCAGACCAGCTCCGGGGTTTCGGCCGCGGACCGGTCGTCGAGCGCTGCGTGGCAGGCCGGGCAGGCGAGGATCTCCAGGAGGCCGGCTTCGAGCGGCATGGGTGGGTCCCTTCGAGCATGCGGTCAGGATCAGGTGCGGGCCGGTTCGGTCCGCGGGGCTGGGGCGTCGTCAGCCTACCGCCGGGCCGACAGGGGCGCGGCCCGGCAGGCCCTGCCCGGCGGGGCATGTGCCGGTACCCGCGGGTGTGCGGGGCACCCGCCGCGTCTACGCGCGGACCACGGCCAGGACCTCGTCCCGTACCGCCGCCATCGTCTTCTCGTCGCGGGCCTCGACGTTCAGGCGCAGCAGCGGCTCGGTGTTGGAGGCACGGAGGTTGAACCACCAGTCCTCGCCGGTGGCCGTGAGCCCGTCGAGCTCGTCGAGGGTGACGTCGTCGCGGCTCCCGTACGCGGCCCGGATCGCCGCGAGCCGGTCCGCCTGGTCGGCGACGGTGGAATTGATCTCCCCCGAGCCGGCGTAGCGGTCGTAGCGGTCGACGAGTCCGGAGAGCGGGCCCTCCTGGCCGCCGAGCGCCGCCAGGACGTGCAGGGCGGCGAGCATGCCGGTGTCGGCGTTCCAGAAGTCGCGGAAGTAGTAGTGCGCGGAGTGCTCGCCCCCGAAGATCGCGCCGTGCTCGGCCATCTCCGCCTTGATGAAGGAATGGCCGACGCGGGTACGGACGGGGGTTCCGCCGTTCTCCCGGACCACCTCCGGAACCGACCAGGAGGTGATCAGGTTGTGGATGACGGTGCCCCTGCCGCCGTTGCGGGCGAGTTCGCGGGCGGCGACCAGGGCCGTGATCGCGGACGGGGACACCCCCGCGCCCCGCTCGTCGACGACGAAGCAGCGGTCCGCGTCGCCGTCGAAGGCGAGGCCGAGGTCGGCGCCCTCGGCGAGGACGCGGGCCTGGAGGTCGACGATGTTCTTCGGGTCGAGGGGGTTCGCCTCGTGGTTCGGGAAGGTGCCGTCCAGCTCGAAGTACAGGGGTACGAGGTCGAGCGGGAGGCCAGCGAAGACGGTCGGGACGGTGTGGCCGCCCATGCCGTTGCCCGCGTCGACGACGACCTTGAGGGGGCGGATCCCTGCGAGCTCGACGAGGCCCAGCAGGTGCGCGGCGTAGTCGGTGAGCGTGTCCCGTTCGGTGACCGTGCCGGGCGTGGTGGCGGTCGTGGCCGGGGCGCCGAGCTCCGACCACTGTTCGACCAGGGTGCGGATCTCGGACAGGCCGGTGTCCTGGCCGACGGGCGCCGCTCCGGCGCGGCACATCTTGATGCCGTTGTACCGAGCCGGGTTGTGCGAGGCCGTGAACATCGCTCCGGGCAGGTCGAGCGCCCCGGAGGCGTAGTACAGCTGGTCCGTCGAGCAGAGCCCGATCATCGTCACGTCGGCACCGCGGGCCGTCGCGCCACGGGCGAAGGCCCGGGACAGGCCGGGTGAGGAGGGCCGCATGTCGTGGCCTATGACGATCGCGTCCGCGCCGGTGACCTGGACGAAGGCGGCGCCGAACAGTTCGGCGAGCGGCTCGTCCCACTGGTCGGGCACGACTCCACGCACGTCGTACGCCTTCACGAGCTGCGACAGGTCAGCAACCACGGCCGGTCCTCCTGGGGGTCTCTGCGGACCGCCCAAACTACCCGGCGGGCACACACCGCACGTCAGGGGAGCGGTCGCGGCGGCCACCCGGCACCGCCCTGCTCCGCGCCGTCACACCGGGCAGGTGACCGGCGGTCGAGCGTGACCGGGCCGGGTGTCAGGAGTCCGGGGAGCGCAGCACCCGCAGATGGCCACGGCGTGCGACCTCCACCGGGTCGGCGGCGCGCGGCCCCCGGCCCGGGGCGTCGGGGCGACGTTCGTGCGGCCGGGCCGCTTCGCGCACGGCGTTGGCGAGCGCTTCGAGGTCGTCACCGCTGGGGCGCGTGGGAACCGAGGGGTCTGACAGCCGGACGACTTCCCAGCCGCGCGGTGCGGTGAGGCGCTCACCGTGCTCGGCGCAGAGGTCGTAGCAGTGGGGCTCGGCATAGGTGGCGAGCGGGCCGAGGACCGCGGTCGAGTCGGCATAGACGTACGTCAGTGTCGCGACGGCGGGACGGCCGCACGCGGTTCGCGAACAGCGACGTACAGGGCTCACGATGTTGGACGGTACCGCACTCTTGAACGGGCTGCGACGACTCTCCCTCAGGTCATCCCCTCGTGTCGCCCGGTGCACCCTGGCCGCGACGGCTCTCCCGCAGTCGCCCTGACCTGCACGGCAGCCGTTCCGCGCCGGTGGCTCCGGCCTCCGTACCGGTCTCCCTGGAGCCCACAAGCAGTCGTTCGACGGAGGATCAAAGGTCGGATGCGGGGCCTGATCCGGACTCAACCTTGGCCGGAATGTTCAGGTACGGACATCAGGCCGACCTGCGGAGAAGCCGTGATCCGGGCGGCCGGAGGAGCGTTACGCTGCGTCGGTGATGGACAGTCCTGTACCGCCGCCCCACCCGTCCGAGCCCCGGCCCCGCCGTCGCGACCGCCATGGCCGCGGCATGCGCGGGCCGGTCGCCCCGCCCCAGGTGCCGCTGTCGGTCAGCAGGGCGGAGAGCTTCCGCGATCTGGTCCAGGACTCGGTGGAGCGGCTGGAACGGCGCTGGCCGCAGCTGGCGGAGGTCGATTTCCTGGTCCTCGACGTGCCACGGTCCCCGGAGGGCACAGTGCCGCTGGGCAGTGCGGTGTCCGCCGTGAAGGGACAGCCCGCACAGATCGTCGTCTACCGGCGCCCCGTCGAGATCCGCACCAAGAGCCGCGACGAGCGCGCCCTGCTGGTGCACGAGGTCGTGGTGGAGCAGGTCGCGGAACTGCTGGGCCTGTCACCCGAGTCGGTCGACCCACGCTACGGGCAGGACTGAGCGACGCGCGCTGTGGGCGGGCAGGGCCTGCCCGCCCACAGCGCGCGTCGGCCTCAGTCGTCCAGAACGGAGAGGTCCTGCTCCGCCACGGGCACCTCGACCGTGCCGCCGTCGTCGGGCAGCGTCTGAACGGTGAACATCTCGATGCCGCCCTCGGTGAGCGTGAGCGTGCGGGCGGCGTGGACGGGGCCGCCCGACCGCGTCCTCACCGTCAGCGCGTATCCGCCCTTGAGCCCGGACGGGACCTCGGGGGTGACCTCCAGCGTCGTACCGCCCTTGACGGTGTACGTCTTGACGGTCTTCTCGCCGCCCTCGCTGCCCGCGGACGCGGTCACCTCCACCTCGGCGGTGCCGCCCGGCGCGGTCAGGGAGAGCACCGAACCCTTCGCCCGGTTGTCGGCCACGCTCGCCCGGTCGCCCACCGGCCCGGTCGCCGGGATGTACGCGATCTCCTGCTTGTCGCCCTTGCCGCGCACCACGCGCAGCGCGGCGACGACCGGCGTCCCCTCCCCTTCGGCCGGGGACAGCCGGATCGAGCCGGGCTCCCCCCGGGTGACGTTCTTGAGGTCGACGCTCGCGGTCATCCGGGACTTGATGTGCAGGCTGTCGTTCCCGGCCGGTGAGAACGTCGCGTTCTTCCCCATGAGCTGCACCTTCACGTCCGCGTCGTCCTCACCCGGCGCGAAGGCCACCAGCTGTACGGACGTGGCGTCGGCCGGGATGCCGGGCAGGACCAGGGTCTGTGCCGGGTCGGTGGAGGCGGTCAGCCAGTCGCTGCCCGCGTCGTTCTCGGCGACCCGGACGACCGCGCCGACGCGTCCCGTCCGGGTGGTGACGTGGACGGTCACGTCGTCGACGGCCTCGGTGGTCAGGGTCGGGATCAGCAGCGCGACGCTCGACCTGGCCGGCACCGTGATCCCTTCGCCGGTGTCGGACGCGAGGGGGCCCTCGGGGCCGAACAGCTCGATGTCGGCCACCGCTGCCGTGTCGTCCGGGTTGGTGAGATGGACGTAGTCCTGCCGCGTCGCCGCCGTGCCGGCGCCCGGGAACCAGAAGTCCGTGTCCGGGGCCGTGCAGCTGACGCCGAGGAGGCCGCGGGCCTCGCCCGCGGCGGTCATGGTGGTCTGCTGGGCCGTCCAGCCCGGGGCCAGCCGGCCGGTGGCGGTGCCGATGAGGGCCGGGGCGTCGGATGCGGAGGTGTCGGCCGTGGCCGGCTTGCCGGAGTCCTTGAGCGTGACGACGGGCTCGTCGGCCGCCGGCTTCTTCTCCTTCTCCTTCTCCTCGTCCTTCTCGGCCGCCACGTCGTCCTCGTCCACCGGGAGCGGCACGGACGGCATCAGCTCGGCGGTGCCGGCGTCACCGCCGCTCTCCCCCGCAGGGGTGAAGGACGTGTAGGTCGTGTCCGCCAGGTCGGAGCTGCTGGGCGCCGGGCAGAGCAGGCTGGAGCGCTCGACGGGGAGCCGGGCGGCGGCCTTCGCCTCCGGTGCGTCCCCGTCGCCGGGCGCGGTGAGCGCGGCGAATCCGGTGACGGCGGCGAGGGCGACTGCGCCCGCGATGAGGGACAGGGGGGTGGACTTCACTCGGACTCGCCTCGCGATGCGTTGCCGGTCGGCCACGGGCCCTGGCCCGGGGCTGGGTTCTCGTCGTGCCCGTCGTAGGGGGCGGCTTCGCCCGTCCCCGTGGCGTAGGGCTGCTGCTGGGCGTAGCCGTACGGGTCGTAGGCACCCTGCTGCTGGTGGGCGTCGTGCTGGTACGGATCGGCCTGGTAGTACTGGCCGTCCTGTGCGCCCTGGTACTGGCCGTTGCCGGCGCCCTGGTACTGCTGGGCGTCCCACTCCCCGTAGTTCTGCTGACCGTAGTTCTGCTGGTCGTAGTACGGCTGACCGTCGTTCTGCCGCGGCACCGACGCGTAGGTACCGGTGCCGTCCTGGTCGTCCGGGGCCGCCGCGTACGGTTCGGCGTTCCGCTGGGCCGGGATGTACTCGCCCGGTGCTGCCGCAGGCTCGGGGACGTCCGGGGCAGCAGTTGCGTCCTGGGCGTACGGAGCCTCGTACGCGGCCTCCTGGCCCTCCTCGCCCGGCGTCGCCGCTTCCGCCTGGGCCGCCGCGCGCAGCCTGCGCGCCCGGCGTCCCTCGCCGGCGACCGGCTCGGCCGGCACGGTCCCGGTCTCCTCGGGCAGGTCGTCGTCGATCTCCCGGCGACGGCCCGGCAGTGCCAGGACCACCAGGACGACTCCGAGACCCACCTGGGTCCAGATCCAGGCGGTGTGCGTGACCGGGGTGTCGTAGGTGAGGTCCAGCGTGCCGCCCTCGGAGGGGAGCGTGAAGCCCTGTGCCCAGCCGTCCACGGTCTTCGGTGTCAGGGCCTCGCCGTTCAGCGTGGCCCGCCAGCGCGGGTCAGCGCCGTCGGCGATCCGCAGCACCCGGCCGGAGCCGCCCTCCGGGATCTTCGTGTGGGCCTCGACGGGCAGCGAGCCGACGGGCACGGGCTCGGCGCCCTCGCCGGACGGAATGATCATGAGTCGGGAGACCTGCCGGTCGACGCGCCACAGTGCGCTGCCGTCCAGCTGGCTGAGCCGGCTCAGTCCGGGGGTCGAGTCGAGCACCCGGCTCATCTGCCGCGGCGCCCCGTCCCGTACGAGGACGTAGCGGATCGCGAAACCGCTCAGCTGGCTGCCCTGGTCGGCGCCGGAGCCCGCGACCAGGTTGCCGACGACCTTGTCGAGGTGGGGGTTGCTGCCGCCCGCCTCGGTGAGCTCGGCGTCGCCGAGGCGGGCGCCCGAGCCACGGACCAGGCTGTACGAGACGGCGGCCGGTGACGAACCGCCGAGGACCAGGGTGCGCGGCTGGTCCCGGGTGGCGCTCTCCTCCGCGACGAACGCGGGCACCTGCACCGGGTCGCGGCGCTCCAGCGGTCCGGCCGCGCCGCCGATCATCCAGCCGGCCGCGGCCAGCGCGGGGGCGGCAGCGGCGGCCAGGGCGATGAGCGCGGCGACCGGCTGGCGCCAGCCGAAGCTGAGCGCCGCGACCCGCACCCGGGCGCCGTCGGCGCCGAGCACCGCGGCACCGATCAGCGCGATGCCGTAGACGAGTGTGGCGGGACCCGCCCAGGTGGATCCGTTGGAGAGGCCCGCGAAGAGCAGGCCGACGAGCGCCACGGCCCAGGCGGTACGGATCGCGAACTGCCGCTCCCCGCGCAGCAGCGCGGCCAGCGCCGCCAGGACGATGCCCAGCAGCAGGACGCCACCCGCCGCCTTGGGACCGCCGGGGCTGAGGCCGAGCAGGTCGAGGGCGGTCGCCGTGCCCGCACCCGTGTCCAGGCCGGCCTCCTTCAGGAAGCCGGACGGGCTGGTCAGCAGGGACAGCGACCAGGGTGCGAGGACCAGCAGCGGGGTGCTCACGGTGGCCAGGAAGCGCAGTCCGTACGCGACGATGTCGCTCCGGCGCAGGACGAGCACCCCGATGCCGAGGACCACCGCGAGCGGCCAGACGATCGGGGTGAACGCCATCGTGAAGGTGAGCAGCAGGGTGTACGCCCAGGTGGCACGCCAGGTGCCTCGTCCGCCGTCGCTCCCGCCGCGCATCCCGTGCGCGGCGACGGCCGCGCGGGCGATCGGCGGGAGCAGGACGGCCAGCACGGCGGTGCCGAGGCGGCCGGTGGCCAGCGCGCCGGTCGCGGCGGGCAGGAAGGCGTAGGCGACGCTCGCCCAGGCCCGCAGGAGCCGGGACTCGATGAGGGGCCGGGAGGCGAAGTAGGCGGTGAGCCCGGCGAGCGGGACCGAGCAGACCAGCAGCACGGTGAGGGCCAGGCCCGTGGAGCCGAGGAACAGCGCCGAGAGCGCGGCGATCACGCCGAGGTAGGGCGGCGCGGTCTGGGTGCCGCCGGTACCGACCGGGTGCCAGCCGTCCGCGTACCGTCCCCAGAGGTCGGATACGTCGGCGGGCGCGGGCAGCAGTGCGCCGCCCACGAGCGCGCCGCCGCCGAGGAGGCCGCGGCAGGCGACCAGCGAGACGAGGAGCAGGAGCGCGAAGAGGACCGGGCCGGGCTTGCGGCCGATCCGCTTGAGCCGTGCGAACTGTTCGATCTCCAGGAAGTCGGCGTCGTCACCGCCGGGCCCGGACTCGGCGACTCCGTGCCGTGAACCACCGGAGTCGGAGTCGGCACGGCTGCCGAAGTTGCCCGCGATCTGTTCGACGGTCGCGCGGACGGTGGCGCCGGGCGGCGGGAAGAGGGAGCGCAGCTCGGCGGCGTCCACGGCTCCCTTGCCCCGTGCACGGCGCCCGGCGATGACCCTGCCCGGGCGCAGCAGGGTGCCGAAGAGTCCGGCGACCTCGTCGAGCGCCTGCCCGGGGACCTTGCCCACCAGGTAGGCGAGGGTACGGAGCAGGGTGCCGAGAACGAGACGGAGCAGGGCCCAGGGCAGTTGCCTGCCGCGGGCGTTGACGAGCATCGTGTAGACGGCGCCCGCCTTGTCGACGCGGTGCGGGCTGGAGACGGAGCGTCCGGCGCAGTCGATGGGACGGCGTTCCCTGGCGGAGGCCTCGGCATGCCGCAGGACCGCGTCGGGGGCGACGAGGACCCGGTGGCCGGCCATGTGGGCGCGCCAGCAGAGGTCGACGTCGTCACGCATCAGCGGGAGCCGGCGGTCGAAGCCGCCGAGCTCCTCCCAGATGTCACGGCGGATGAGCATGCCCGCGGAGGAGACGGAGAGCACCGTACGGACCTGGTCGTGCTGGCCCTGGTCCTGCTCGCGCCGGTCGAGGCCGGTCCAGCGGCGTCCGCTGTTGGCGATGGAGACGCCGACCTCGAGGAGTTGCTTGCGGTCGTACCAGCCGCGCAGCTTGGGTCCCACGATCGCGGCGTGCTTGTCGCTGTCGGCCACGCGCAGCATCTCGGCGAGCGCGCCGGGCTCGGGTGCGCTGTCGTCGTGCAGCAGCCAGAGCCACTGGACGGGTTCGCCGTGCGGGAGTTCCGGCTGGTCGTACGCGTCGTCGCGCCAGGTCCGGGTGTCCGGGTCCCAGCCGCTGGGGCGCTTCAGGTACGGCAGGTCATCGGGGCCGAGGACACCCGCTGTGCGGGTCGCCTCGTCGACGGCGGTGCCGAAGCTCGTGCGGCGCGCGAGGTGCAGCACGCGCTCACCGCCGAGCGCCTCGGTGACCAGGCGCGCGGAGTCGTCGGCGCTGCCCGTGTCGGCGGCGACGACGTTCTGTACGGGGCGTTCCTGCCCGAGCAGCCCGGCGAGCACATCGGGCAGCCAGCGTGCGCCGTCATGGGAGACGAGCACGGCGGTGACGACGTGCCGGGGGAATTCGGGGGCGGCGGCGGCCGCGTTCGGCGCCGCCGAGTGGCTGTGCACGGACATCGAGGTACGGGCCCTCCGGCCGGGTCCGGAGGGGGCGTCCCCCCGGGGGCTGCATCGGTGTACACGCCCGCCCCGGCGGGGCGTTGGCGCGTCTCTCGGACGGGGCCCCACACTAACGGTACGGATGTCCGCCCTGCGCCGAGCGGCTGAACGGCGGGAGACGGAGGCATCCGGACGTGCCGATGACCCGAGGTCCGGGCACGTGGTGGATCAGATGGCGGCCTTCTTGAGGCGGCGCCGCTCCCGCTCGGAGAGGCCGCCCCAGATACCGAACCGTTCGTCGTTGGCGAGGGCGTACTCAAGGCATTCGGAACGGACTTCGCAGGCGAGACAGACCTTCTTGGCCTCGCGGGTGGAGCCGCCCTTCTCCGGGAAGAAGGACTCGGGGTCTGTCTGGGCGCACAGTGCGCGCTCCTGCCAGCCGAGTTCCTCGTCCGCGTCCTCGACCAGCAGTTGCTGGAACAGCTCGGTCATGTGCGCCCCTCGTCTGTCTCTTGCGTCCCCGTGATGCGGCCGTTACTGGTACGGCCGGACGACACGAGTGAAATTACAAGTGTGTAGCTCTGGGCCAGTCAAGCGAAGATCTGCTATTGGCCTCGGTATTCACTCTGCGGAACCAAGCGTATGCAGAAAGTGTTCAAATCACCAAAATCCTGACATATGCCTCCAGCCTCGTCACGCGTCACTCCTCGCCGAGTGGGACGACCGGGGTCGCCCCCATGTTTCGATTCGATCACTGAAGCGACCAAGATCACAGTCGGGTCACGGACGTGCGGCCGCGTTTGGGGACGCGGTTGATGCGCCACCTTGCCTCACCTGTAACTGCCAAAACCTTTCTTCAACCTCGAAAACCAAATGGAGTGAAAGATTGCCGCCAAATTGGGCATCGGGTTGACAGAAGGCAGGCTGAGCCGGTCTCCTTGACGGCATGCAAGCGACCGCAGCGACGTACGCCACCCCCATGCGTGGGTTCCGTACGGCTGTTCAGGCCCGCTGTTGCTGTTCCAGCTGTCACAGCTGTTGAAGCCCGTAGCGCTCCAGCTCTGATCCAGCCCTCTTCACCGCATTCCGGCTCTCCGCGACACCCCCCGCACGCGCATCCCCATGCCGAGGAACCATGAACAGCGACAGCGACCTGCAGATCGCCGGCGACATCCTCGAGGTACAGCACCTCCTTCAGCCGGCCCGCCCCCATCCCTCCACCGTGGCCGAGTTCGTCGGACTCGCCCGCACCATCGCCGCCGACCGCGCCCGCTGGGCCCCGCTCGTCCGGTACGACACCACCACCCGCTGGTACCACCGCCTGCACGCGGTTCCCCCGGCTCCCGGCTCCGGTCGGACAGGGGAGGCCCCGCTCGGCTACGAGGTGTGGCTGCTCAGCTGGGTCCCCGGCCAGGGCAGCGGACGCCACGACCACGGCCTGTCCTCCGGTGTACTCACCGTGCTGGACGGCGAGTTGACGGAACACACGGGGCGCGGGACGCGCACCCTGGACACCGGCGCGCAGCGCGTCTTCGCCCCCGGATACGTCCACGAGGTCGTCAACGACTCCCTCGAACCGGCCGTCAGTCTGCACATCTACTACCCGGGCCTGACCGACATGCCGATGCACACGGCACAGTGCGCCCCGGCAGCCCTGGACGTCGTACCCGCCTGACAGTCCCACCCGTCGCCCACCACCGCCCCACAACCGACAGGCTCCGCCCGACAGACCCACCCGTCGCCCACCACCGCCCCACAACCGACAGGCTCCGCCTGACAGACTGGTGTGCATGCGCATTGTGGTTCTGGCCGGCGGTATCGGTGGTGCTCGTTTTCTGCGTGGCCTCAAACAGGCCGCCCCCGAAGCGGACATCACGGTGATCGGCAACACCGGTGACGACATCCATCTGTTCGGGCTGAAGGTCTGTCCCGACCTGGACACCGTGATGTACACCCTCGGCGGTGGCATCGACGAGGAGCAGGGCTGGGGGCGTGCGGACGAGAGCTTCCAGGTCAAGGAGGAGCTCGCGGCGTACGGCGTGGGGCCCGAGTGGTTCGGTCTCGGCGACCGTGACTTCGCGACCCACATCGTCCGTACGCAGATGCTGGGCGCGGGCTATCCGCTGAGCGCGGTCACGGAGGCGCTCTGCGCCCGCTGGAAACCGGGGGTCCGGCTCATCCCGATGTCCGACGACCGCGTCGAGACGCATGTGGCGGTCGACGTCGACGGCGAGAGCAGGGCCATCCACTTCCAGGAGTACTGGGTGAAGATGCGGGCCTCCGTCGCGGCGCAGGCGATCGTGCCGGTCGGGGCGGACCGGGCCAAGCCCGCACCGGGCGTCCTGGAGGCCGTCGCCGAGGCCGACGTCATCGTCTTCCCCCCGTCGAACCCGGTCGTGTCGGTGGGCACCATCCTCGCCGTGCCCGGTATCCGTGAGGCGATCGCCGAGGCCGGGGTGCCGGTCGTGGGGCTCTCCCCCATCGTCGGTGACGCGCCCGTGCGGGGCATGGCCGACAAGGTGCTGGCCGCGGTGGGCGTCGAGTCGACGGCCTCGGCCGTCGCGCGGCACTACGGGTCGGGCCTGCTGGACGGCTGGCTGGTCGACTCGGTGGACGCCGGGACCGTCGCCGAGGTGGAGGCGGCGGGGATCCGCTGCCGTGCCGTCCCGCTGATGATGACGGACGTGGACGCGACCGCCGAGATGGCCCGGCAGGCGCTGGCGCTGGCCGAGGAGGTAAGGGCGTGAGCGGGCCGGCCGCCGAGGCACCCTCGTACCGGGTGTGGGCCCTGCCGGGAATGCCCGAGGTACGGGCCGGGGACGACCTGGCGAAGCTGATCGCCGCCACGGAGCCGGGCCTGGTGGACGGTGACGTCCTGCTGGTCACCTCGAAGATCGTCTCCAAGGCGGAGGGGCGCGTCGTGGAGGCCGCCGACCGGGAGGCCGCCATCGACGCCGAGACGGTCCGGGTGGTCGCCCGCCGCGGAACGCTCAGGATCGTGGAGAACCGGCAAGGGCTCGTCATGGCCGCGGCCGGGGTCGACGCCTCCAACACCCCGGCCGGCACGGTACTGCTCCTGCCCGAGGACCCGGACGCCTCCGCCCGGACGATCCGGGACGGGCTGCGGGACACGCTCGGGGTCGAGGTCGGCGTCGTCGTCACGGACACCTTCGGGCGTCCCTGGCGCAACGGGCTGACCGATGTGGCCATCGGAGCAGCGGGCGTCCGGGTGCTCGACGACCTCCGCGGCGGTACGGACGCGTACGGCAACCCGCTGAGCGCGACCGTGGTGGCCACGGCCGACGAGCTGGCCTCGGCCGGTGACCTGGTGAAGGGCAAGGCGTCCGGTCTGCCGGTCGCCGTGCTCCGGGGCCTGGCCCATGTGGTGGCGGCCGCTCCCGGGGACTCCGGGGACGGCGCACGGGCGATGGTGCGGATCGCGGCCGACGACATGTTCCGGCTGGGGACGTCCGAGGCGGTACGGGAGGCGCTCCAACTGCGTCGCACGGTAAGGGAATTCACCGACGAACCGGTGGATCCGGGGGCCGTACGACGCGCGGTGGCGGCTGCCGTGACGGCGCCCGCCCCGCACCACACGACGCCGTGGCGGTTCGTCCTGCTGGAGTCGGCGGCCGCGCGGACCCGGCTGCTCGACGCGATGCGGGACGCGTGGATCGCGGACCTGCGCCGGGACGGCCGCAGCGAGGAGTCGATCGCCAAGCGGGTGCGGCGGGGCGACGTTCTGCGCGACGCCCCGTATCTGGCGGTTCCGTGCCTGGTGATGGACGGCTCGCACACCTACGGGGACGCGCGCCGGGACACCGCGGAGCGCGAGATGTTCGTGGTCGCGGCCGGTGCGGGCGTGCAGAACTTCCTGGTGGCGCTCGCGGGTGAGCGGCTCGGCTCGGCGTGGGTGTCCTCGACGATGTTCTGCCGGGACGTGGTGCGTGAGGTGCTGGACCTGCCGGACAGCTGGGACCCGCTGGGCGCGGTGGCCGTGGGACATGCGGCGCGGGCGCCGAAGGAGCGGGGCGCGCGGGACGCGGGGGCGTTCATCACGGTGCGGTGAGGCGGAGAGGGCTCCGGCCCGCTCCGCCTCCGGCTACAGACGGGCGATGTCGCGTGGTGTCATGCGCGGGGCGCGTCGCGGCGGGGTGTGGCCCGAGAGCATGATCAGGCGTGTCGCCCGGTGGCGCTGGCCCTCGTACGGGGCCAGGAGGGCCAGCATCTCCTCGTCGTCGGCGCTCCGGTCACCGGCCAGGGCGTACCCGACGATGCCGGGCAGGTGGAGGTCGCCGACCGTGACCGCGTCGGCCGCGCCGTTCGAGCGCTGCAGCGTCTCCGCCGCCGTCCACGGACCGATGCCGGGGATCAGCTCCAGCCGCGCCATCGCCTCGGGCAGCTCCATCGCCGCCGCCTCCTCCATGCGGCGGGCCACCCGGACCGCGCGCAGGATCGTCGCCGAGCGTTTGGAGTCCACACCGGCGCGGTGCCACTCCCAGGAGGGGATCAGCGACCAGGTCCTGGCGTCCGGCATGACGTACAGGCCGTAGGTGCCGAACAGCCCGTCCGCCGGGCCGGGGGCGGGGGTTCCGTGGGTACGGACCAGCAGCCGCCAGGCGCGGTAGGCCTCGTCGGTGGTGACCTTCTGTTCCAGGATCGACGGGATCAGGGACTCCATGACCAGCCCGGTGCGCAGCAGGCGCAGCCCCGGCCGGCGCTGCCGGGCGGCGGCGACCAGCCGGTGGCGCGGGCGGAAGGCGTCCGGGTCGTCGCCCGCGCCGAGCAGCCCGGGGAGCCCGTCCAGGAGCCACTGTGCGCCGGGACCCCAGGCCGCCGCCGAGATCCGCCCGTCCCGGGCCGCCGAGACGCGGAGGGTTCCGGGCCCTGCCGGGGTGCGGGTGGCCCGCCAGAACGAGCCGTCGGGCAGGGCCCGGTACGTGGGGTCCGCCGGACCACGCCGCAGGGGGCTCAGGACCAGGCGCAGGTCGAGCGGCCAGGGCGGGGTCCAGGTCCGTTCCCGCGGCGGGGCGGACGTGTCCGTGGCCGCCGTGTGCTGTCGGGGCACGGCGGTCGTGCGGGGTACGAAGCGTCCTGCCACGGTGAGGTCCTCGGTCGTCTCGGGGGTGCCTACCGAGGGTACGGCCGACGGGGGGCGTTCACTGGTCGGACGAGAAGCGGACCGCGGCGTCCGGAAGCACCGCACCACACCAGACGCGGACCCCGTCGCGCAGTTCGTTGTCGGCTCCGACCCGCGCACCGTCGCCGATCACCGCGCCCGCGAGGACCGTACGGCTGCCGATGCGGGCGCCGGCCCCGACCAGTGAGTCGCTGATCACCGCACCCGGTTCGACGACGGCGCCCGCCAGCACGGTGGAGCCCGTGATCCTGGCGCCCTCGCCGATCAGTGCGCCCTCGCCGATGACCGTACCGCCGGTGAGCTTGGCGTCGGCGGCCACGGACGCGGTGGGCAGGACGAGCCGGTCGCCGCAGCGGCCGGGGACGGCCGGGGACGGGGCGCGGCCCAGGACCAGGTCGGCCGAGCCGCGTACGAACGCCTGCGGGGTGCCGAGGTCCAGCCAGTAGGTGGAGTCGACCATGCCCTGGAGATGGGCGCCGGAGGCGAGCAGGCCGGGGAACGTCTCGCGTTCGACGGAGACCGGCCGGCCGGCCGGGATGGTGTCGATGACCGAGCGGCGGAAGATGTACGCCCCCGCGTTGACCTGGTCGGTGACCATCTCCTCGGGTGTCTGCGGCTTCTCCAGGAAGGCCGTCACCCTGCCCGTGGGGTCCGTCGGTACGAGACCGAAGGCGCGCGGGTCCTCGACCCTGGTGAGGTGCAGGGAGACGTCCGCCCCGGACGTGGCGTGCGAAGCGACCAGGGCCCGGATGTCGAGCCCGGTGAGGATGTCCCCGTTGAAGATGAGGACGGGCTCGTCCTGGCCCGAGGTCAGCCGCGACGCCACGTTGCGGATGGCTCCGCCGGTGCCGAGCGGCTCGCGCTCGGTGACGTACTCGATGGAGAGTCCGAGGGAGGAGCCGTCACCGAAGTGCGGTTCGAACACCTCCGCCAGGTAGGACGTCGCGAGCACGATGTGCTCCACCCCGGCCGCCCGCGCACGCGCCAGCTGATGCGTGAGGAACGGGACGCCCGCCGCCGGAACCATCGGCTTCGGGGTGTGCACCGTGAGCGGCCGCAGCCGGGTGCCCTTGCCACCGACCAGCAGGATCGCTTCTCTTGCCTCTGTCACAGCGCCGTCTCTGCTTCCTGGTGGGGCCGGGCCTCGTATCGGCTGGCCAGTGTATGCAGACCCTCGCGGGCCTCCCGGTCAGCGGCCCTGGAACTGGGCCGAGCTGGTCCGGGCCGTGCCCAGCTTCTTGTAGAGACGGATTCCGGGGCATTCGGTTGCGAACCCGTCGCGGTGGCCGGAGATGACGTGGAGTTTGACGCTGGCACCCTTCTTGTACTTGCCACTGCCGCCCGAGACGAGCGTGGCCTTTCCCAGCGGGTTGCGGCCGAACAGGCCGAGCTTCCAGGCGGTGAGCTTGGCGATCGCGGTCACTGCAGCAGCCGGCGGGTTCTTCGAACTGTGGGTTCCGAGAACGGCGACGCCCATGCTGTTGGAGTTGAACCCGAGGGTGTGGGCCCCGAGGACGGCCTTCGTGACGCCTCCCGCGCGTCCTTCGTAGATGTTTCCGCACTTGTCGACGGCGAAGTTGTAGCCGAAGTCGCGCCAGCCGCTGCTCTTGACGTGATAGCGGTAGATGCTGCGAAGGACCGAAGGCGCCTGCGAGCAGGTGTAGTTGTTGCCGGTGGCGCTGTGATGGATGAAGGCCGCCTTGACGGTCGTGGTGTACGCGAAGGCACGCTCCCGGATGCTCTCGTCGGCACCCCAGCCCTTGCGCGTGACGATGCGCGGGCGGGGACCCACGAACGGCTTGGCGCCCGCCGCGACGACCGCCTGCTCCTCCGACTCGGCCTTGCTCAGGGCGGGGATCTCGGTGGCCCCGAGCGGGGCGAGGTCGGCGTTGACCGCGGAGCTCTCCGCGGCGGCCAGGCCGAGGGCCGCGGAGTCGGGAAGCGCGCCCGGCTGGGGAGAGGTCACGGGGGTGACCGACGTGGGGGCGCCGATGGTCGGGGTGAGCGTGGTCGGCGGCTGCTGCGGGTCGTCACCCGGGTCGACGAGTTCCACCCGCAGGCCCTCGGGCAGGGGCGCGCGGCTCCGCGGCCCGGCGTCCTGGGACCGTACGCGGACCTCCACGCCGTCCGAGTCGCCGACCCAGAGCGGGGCGGTGGAGCCGCGTACCTTGCCCGACGCGCGCTCGGCGCTGCCGGAGTCGGCGGCGTGGTCGGTGTTGTGCGTCTCGAGGTCCTGCCAGCCGGACCACCGCCCGGTGCCGGACGCGCGGGCCCGGACCTGGACGGTGCCGTGCAGTTCGGCGTCGGCGTCGTCCCAGACGACGCCGACGAGTGAGAAGCGGTGCGCGTCACGCTGCCGCAGCCCTTGTGCGGCGGAGGACGGGGAGTCGGCGGGTTCACCGGTGGCCCGGGCGGCCGCGTCGGTGAGCGGCCGCAGGGGCAGGGACTGCGTGGAACCGGACGGTTCGGCAGCGGGGGCCGCGGGCGCGTGGGCGACCGGGGCAGGCACGGGGACGGCGGGTGCGGGCGCGGCGAGCGGGAGGGTGAGTGCCGCCGCGCAGGTGACGCCGATGGAGGTTGCAAGAAGTGCACGCATACAGGAAATCCTTGATGGATTCCGGCATTTCCGGCTACTGGAGGGACGCTGTCGCCCCATGACGCACCGTCTGCCGACCGGTGTACGCGGCACCCTTCGCAGCCCGCCCCGTCCACGCCCGGCGCGTACCCTTGCGCGGATGAACGCCAGTGATCGCACCCCTGCCGACCTGCTGCGATCCGCGCTCGCCGCGGACCCGGCCCGCCCACTCGTCACCTTCTACGACGACGCAACCGGAGAGCGCGTCGAACTGTCGGTGGCCACCTTCGCCAATTGGGTGGCCAAGACCGCCAATCTGCTGCAGGGCGACCTGGCCGCGGAGCCGGGCGATCGGCTCGCCCTGCTGCTGCCCGCGCACTGGCAGTCCGCGGTCTGGCTGCTGGCCTGCTCCTCGGCCGGTGTCGTCGCCGATGTTCAGGGCGACCCCGCCGCCGCCGATCTGGTGGTCACCGGTCCGGACTCCCTGGACCGGGCGCGCGCCTGCCGCGGTGAGCGGGTGGCTCTGGCCCTGCGCCCGCTGGGCGGCCGTTTCCCGCAGCCGCCCGAAGGGTTCGCGGACTACGCGGTCGAGGTACCCGGCCAGGGCGACCGATTCGCGCCGTACGCGCCGGTGGACCCGTCGGCCCCCGCGCTCGCCGTGGGCGGCGTCGGGCTGACGGCGGACCAGCTGGTCGCGCGGGCCCGTGAGGACGCGGTGGTGCTGGGGATCACGCCGGGGTCGAGGCTGCTGACGGGACGTACGTACGACACCTGGGAGGGGCTGTCCGCCGGGCTCTTCGCCCCGCTGGCGGCCGGAGGGTCCGTGGTCCTGTGCCGCCACCTGGACCGGCTGGACGCGGACGGCCTGGCCAAGCGCGTCGAGAGCGAGCGCGTCACCGGCACCGCGGTGTGACAAGCACCCCGAGGTCCACCCGTCCGGCCCACGGCGGGCCGAGCCCCCGGGCCTGAGCCCCGGCGGCGGTACATGATCGGGCGGTACGGACCACTCCGCCTGAATGCACAACCAAGCGTGAGGTTCAGCCGTCTACTCCTGCGACCGGCGGCCCATCGCGCGCCGCCGAACACGAAGGATGGACGCAGACGTGAGCGACAGCGCCGGCCCCCCGGCCGACCCGGACCGCCCTGACCACTCGGCCGGGGACGAGCCAGCGGATGGGTCGCAGGACGATTCCGGGGCCGCACCGCCCGAGGAGTCCGGCCCGGCTCCGCACGACGGCTCCCCCGGCGCCGGGGCCACGGACAGCGGCGGCGAGGACGAGAGCCACGACGAGGGCGAGGACGACAAGGACAGCCAGGGCGAGGCCGGATTCCGGACCTGGGCCGACCGGCCCGGGGGCACCGTCCCCGGGCACAGGCGCCACTGGCTCCGCTGGACCGCCCTCGCCGTCTCGTTCCTGGTGCTGGTCGCCGCGGGGGCCGGCTGGTGGCTGTACAAGAAGCTCGACGGCAACATCACGACGGACACGAGCGCCGCCGCCGAACTCAAGGCGTACGAGCAGGAGCGTCCGACCCCGATCGCCCGGAACGCGCAGAACATCCTGCTCATCGGTTCCGACACCCGGTCCGGCGACAACAGCAGATACGGCCGTGACGACGGCGGCAGCCAGCGTTCGGACACCACCATCCTGCTGCACCTCGCGGCCGACCGCAGGAGCGCGACCGCGGTGTCGATCCCGCGCGACCTGATGGCCGAGATCCCGAGCTGCCACACGGCGGACGGGAAGGCCACGAAGAAGCAGTTCGCCCAGTTCAACTGGGCCTTCGAGCTCGGCGGCACGGCCTGCACGATCCGCGCGGTGGAGAAGATGACGGGTGTTCGCGTCGACCACCACATGGTCATCGACTTCAACGGCTTCAAGGACATGGTCGACGCCGTGGACGGCGTCGAGGTCTGCCTCAAGGAGCCGGTCGACGACGCCGACGCCCATCTCAAGCTCCCCGCGGGACGCCAGAAGCTCGACGGCGAGCAGGCCCTGGGGTACGTGCGGGCCCGCAAATCGATCGGCAACGGCAGCGACACCGAGCGCATGGACCGCCAGCAGAAGTTCCTGGGGGCTCTGGTCAACAAGATGCAGAGCAACGGCGTGCTGCTGAACCCGACGCGGCTGTACCCGGTCCTGGACGCGGCGACCAAGTCGCTCACCACGGACCCGGGGCTGGACTCCCTCAGGGATCTGTACGACCTGGTGCGCGGGATGCGGAACGTACCGACGGAGCAGGTGCAGTTCCTGACCGTGCCCCGGCAGCCGTACCGCGCGAACCCGAACCGGGACGAGCTCGTCCAGCCGGACGCGGACCAGTTGTTCGACCGGTTGCGCACGGACGAACCCGTCGCCGTGGTCCCCGCCGACGAAGTCAATGGCGCGGATACACAGGCGGATCACAGGTCCGACAAGCATTCTTCCGGCCAAGAGCCCGGCGGTACGAGCGAGAGCCCCACCCCGGCTCCGACCTATTCGGGATCGAATGCGGCGGAGGACCCGTGCGATTCGTAAAGCAATTCCCGAGCGATGGGCGCCGATCAGAGCGGAATAAGCAGAATGCCCGGTTGTAAGGAACGTGGAATATGTCACGCGCGTCACCCGTGGCCGATTCGGCCGGATAGTGTGACGCGATCCGGTGCTCGCGGACCTCGTGCCGTGCGCTGCCGGAGCGGAAGACCGAGCGCCGTGCCGGGGGAGGCGCCTCGCCTGGCACCGACGGAGGATTCAGGCAACCGTGGACGCGCATAGCCGTGGGCGGGCGGACGAGATCGACCCCGCCGACCAGTGGGTGCTCAACCCGCAGACCGGCACTTACGAATTGCGACTGAACCACTCCGGAAGAGAGCCGTCCGGGGCTTCCCGGGCAACAAACCGCCATGATTCCGGCAGCGGACGCGCGTCCCGCTCCGGCGCTCCCCGCGACGGGTCGGGACGCAGGGGGACGGGCCGTCGCGCGGAGCCTGACACCGCGGGCCCGCGCCGCGAGGTGCCCCGGCAGCGCAGGGGCCACCAGGCCCAGAACCCCCAGGCCCAGGAGCACCCGGCCGCCGCCCGCCGCCCGCGCACGTCCCCGAAGCAGCGGCGGAGGAGGGCACTGCTGTGGACCGGCGGGGTCATGGCCTTCGTGATCATCGCCGGGTCGACGGGGGCCTACGCCCTCTACCAGAAGTTCAACGGCAACCTGGACACCATCGACGTCGGTGACGCGGGCAGCAAGAGCGTGGCCGCCGACGGCCCGCTGAACATCCTGATCATCGGTACGGACAAGCGCACCGGCGCGGGCAACGAGGGGTACGGCGACACGGGCAGCGCCGGCCACGCCGACACCAACATCCTCTTCCACGTCTCCGAGGACCGCACCAACGCCACGGCGATGAGCATCCCCCGGGACCTGATGACGGAGATCCCCGACTGCACCACGAAGCAGCCGGACGGTTCGGAGAAGGTCGTACCCGGCTCGCGGAACGTCCGCTTCAACGTCAGTCTCGGCCAGGAGGGACGCGACCCCGGCTGCACGATGCGTACGGTCAAGCAGATCACCGGCCTGTCGGTGGACCACTTCATGATGGTCGACTTCAACGCGGTCAAGACGCTCTCCACCGCCGTCGGCGGAGTCAAGGTCTGTCTGGCCAAGCCGGTGAAGGACCCCGACTCGCACCTCGACCTGCCCGCGGGCGAGTCCACGATCCAGGGCGAGGACGCACTGGCCTTCGTCCGCACCCGGCACAGTTTCGGGAACCAGAGCGACCTGGACCGGATCAAGGTCCAGCAGCAGTTCATCGGCTCGATGATCCGGCAGATGAAGTCCGACGACACGCTGACCGACCCGTCCAAGCTCTTCAAGCTGGCGGACGCGGCGACGAAGGCACTCACCGTCGACTCCGGCATCGGGTCGATCAACAAGCTGAGGTCGCTCGCCCAGGAGCTCGGCAGGATCGACACGAAGCACATCAGCTTCGTCACGATGCCGGTGGTCGACAACCCGGCCGAGCCGGAGCCCATCACCGTGGTCGTCGATCCGGTCAAGGCGAAGCAGCTCTTCGCGATGATGCGCTCCGACACCTCGCTGACCGAGGTGAAGAAGCAGGAGAAGGCGGCCAGGAGCAAGCAGGAAGCCGTGCTCAAGGGCGACCGGGCGGCCCCGGCGGACGTACGCGTCGACGTGCTCAACGGAGGCGACATCGCCGGTGCCGCGGGCGCGACCGTCACCTGGCTGCAGAACGAGCAGGGCGTGCTGAAGTCCACGAACAGGGCGAACGCCCCGGCGAAGATCGACAGGACGACCTTGGCGTACGCGCCGGACCAGGCGGACCAGGCCCGCGCACTCGCGGACATGATGGGGCTGCCCGCCACGGCGCTGAAGCAGGGAACCACCGACGCCGGAGGCCTTCAGGCGATGGTGCTCACCCTGGGAGCCGATTTCGATGGCGCCGGTGTGCCCATCGCCGGTCCGGCGAAGGCGCCGGACATCCCGAAGGCAAGTGCCGACAAGGCGGAATGCGCGAAGTGACGACGGGTCGACGCGCTCCGGCGAAATTATGAGCAGCAGGGGGGTCCCGGTGGGACGGAGCAGCATACGTGGGGAGGGGACGCGGTCACGCGTCCGGCACGACGGCCCGGACGACGGTGTCCACGACGCCTCGGGCGGCCGGGCCGCGAGGAGCGGCCACGGACAGCGCGAGCGGTCCGCGCCTGCGGAGGGCGGACATCGCCACGGCCCGGACCGCCGCGGCCGGCGCGGCGCCAAAGGGGGCAAGCGGCGCGTACTGCGCTGGGCCGCGTCCGTTCTCGCCCTGCTGATACTCGGCACCGGCGGCGCCGGTTACCTCTATTACAAGCACCTCAACGGCAACATCAGGAAGGAGGACCTGACCCTCGGCGACAAGCAGATGGCCGATCACAAGGCCAATGCCGCCGGACAGACCCCCCTGAACATCCTGATCATCGGCTCCGACGCCCGTGACTCCGAGGCGAACCAGAAGCTCGGCGGCGCGAAGGAGACCTTCGGGGGAACGCCGCTCGCCGACGTGCAGATGCTGCTGCACCTCTCCGCGGACCGCAGCAACATCTCGGTCGTGAGCATGCCGCGCGACACCATGCTGAAGATGCCGAAGTGCACGGACCCGGACACCGACGAGGTGTACCCGGCCGGCACGCGGCCCGTCCAGACCAACGAGAGCCTCGGCCGCGGCGGACCCGGGTGCACGGTGGCCGCCTGGTACGAGCTCACCGGCATCACCATCGACCACTTCATGATGATCGACTTCGCGGGTGTGGTCTCCATGGCCGACGCGGTCGGAGGCGTCCCGGTCTGTGTGGACGCCAACGTCCACTCGCAGACCGGCGACGGCAAGGGCTCCGGGCTGAAGCTGAAGGAGGGCACCACCTCCATCAAGGGCGAGCAGGCCCTCCAGTGGCTGCGCACCCGGTACGGCTTCGAGGACAACACGGACCTCGGCCGCGCGAAGGCCCAGCACCAGTACCTGAACTCGATGGTGCGCGAGCTGCGCAAGGGCACCAAGCTCACCGATCCCGGCAAGCTGATGGGTCTCGCCGAGGCGGCCACCAGCGCGCTGACGGTCGACAAGGGCCTGGACACGGTGAAGAAGCTGTACGACCTGGCGGAGGAGCTGAAGAAGGCCCCGACCGACCGGATCACCATGACGACGATGCCGAACGTCTACGGGACGGGCGATCTGAGCGGCCGGGTGTTCCCCAAGCCCGGCGAGGCCGAGCAGGTCTTCCGGATGATCCGTGAGGACATCCCGCTGGACGGCAAGGCGTCCAAGCGCAGGACGCCCGTCACGAAGGACGTCGCCGCACCCGCCGCCGAGATCCCGGTCAGCGTGCGCAACGCGACCGGCACGGACGGTCTCGGTCCGGCCCAGGGCCGCGCGAACACGGTCAGGGACCAGCTGACGGACGCGGGCTTCGCCAAGGCCTCGGTCGACTCGCAGAACATCGAACCGGTCGGGCGGACCGGCGTCCTCTACCCCAGCGCGGACATGGAGGGCGACGCGCAGGCGGTCGCCAAGGCGCTCGGGATCCCGGTGTCCCAGGTGCGGAAGTCGACCGCGGTCTCGGGCGTCGTGCTGGCCGTGGGGGCGGACTGGCGCGAGGACGGGGCGTACCCGGCGAAGGCCGCCGAGGAGAAGACGCCGGAGTCGGCGGGTGCGCTCAACGGCGCGAACGAGAAGGCGTGCATGCACGTCAATCCGAACTTCACCTTCTGAGGCCCGGTACGGAGGAAGGGGCCCCGCCGGACGGCGGGGCCCCTTCCTCCGTAAGCGGTCAGACCGTCTGTTCCCGCGCCGCGGGGCGGCGGCTCGCGATGACCCTCTTCGCCAGTGAGCGGGGGCTGGTCAGGAAGCCGTAGCCCCAGCACATGTGCATGGTGGCCAGCGCCACCGGGATCTGCGCCCGGGCCTTGAGCGGCAGGCCCTTGCCCGCGGGCAGCGACCCGGCCACGATGGCCGCGACGTACCCGGCCGGCACGACGAACGCCCACGGGGTGACGGCCGCTCCGACGACGATGCCCGCCGCTATCGCGCAGACGGCGGTCGGCGGGGCCAGATAGCGCAGGTTGATCGAGCCGGCGTGGTAGCGGGCCACGACGTGGCGCCAGCGCCCGTAATCCTTGTACTGCTTGGCGAGCGCGCGGACGCTGGGGCGGGGGCGGTACTGCACCTTCAGCTCCGGCGAGAACCAGATCAGGCCGCCGGCCTCGCGGATGCGGAAGTTCAGTTCCCAGTCCTGGGCGCGGATGAACTCCACGTTGTAGCCGTCCGCCCGTTCCAGCGCCTCGCGGCGGAAGACCCCCAGATACACGGTCTCGGCCGGGCCCGCCTGGCCGCCGGTGTGGAAGGCGGCGTTGCCGACGCCGATCTTCGACGTCATCGCGGCGGCCACCGCGTCCTCCCAGGGGTTCTCGCCCTCGGCGTGCATGATGCCGCCGACGTTCTGCGCGCCGGTCTCCTCCAGGAGGCGGACCGCGGTCGCGATGTAGTTCGGGGAGAGCATGCCGTGACCGTCGACCCGTACCACGATCGGGTGATGCGAGGCCTTGATCGCGGCGTTCAGCGCGGCGGGGGTACGGCCGGTCGGATTGGGGACGGTGTGGACCCTGGGGTCCTCCCGTACCAGCTCGGCGGCGATCTCGTCCGTACGGTCGCTCGACGGACCGAGTGCGATCACCACCTCCATCTCACCGGCGTACTCCTGCTCCAGGATGTGCCGGACCGAGTTCCTGAGATGGCGTTCCTCGTTGAGCACCGGCATGATCACGGAGACGGCGGGGTACTGCGCGGCAGACATGTGGTCCTCAGGGGGTCCTCGGGGGTGCCAGGGGTTCCAGGGGGTTTCGCACCCCAGGAGGCGGCGTGATTCGGCCGCCACGTTACCGCGAACGGGGGACACCGGTGCGCGCCGTCGGGTCTCCTCCCGGTCCGCAGATCGTATGGGCCTACCGTGCGAAAGTCCTACTCGCACCGCGGAGGTGTCCCTCGTGCCCACGCCGCACCGATCGCCCCGTCCACCGCACCCCCGCACCGCTCCCCCGAAGCGCAGATCCCCTCGGCGGTCCGGGGCCGCGGGCCGCGGCAGAGGCCGCTCAGACGTCCGGAAGACGCCGCCCCGCTGGGGCATGCGGGTGGCCACCGGGCTCTCCGTGCTGGTGCTCGGCGCCGGCGGGATCGGCCACGCGGTGGTGAGCGGCCTGGAGGCGGGGATCGACCGGGTCGACCCGTTCAAGGACATGAAGAACCGCCCGCAAGGCGGCCACGGCATGAATTTCCTGCTCGTCGGCACCGACGGCCGCGACGGGATCACGAAGGCGGAGAAGAAGAAGTACCGGCTGGGCGGCGCGCCCTGCCACTGCACCGACACGCTCATGCTGGTCCATCTCTCGGCCGACAAGCAGCGGGCGAGCATCGTCGGTCTGCCGCGCGACAGCTACGCCGAGATCCCGGCGCACACCGACCGGACGACCGGCAAGGAGCACTCCCCCCATCCGGTGAAGCTGAACGCCGCCTACGCCGAGGGCGGGCCACATCTGACCGTGCGGACCGTCGAGCAGATGACCGGCATCAAGATCGACCACTATCTGGAGGTCGACTTCACCAGCTTCATGAAGACGGTCGACACGCTGGGCGGGGTGGAGATCTGCACCGCGAAGCCCCTCAAGGACTCGCACACGGGTCTGAACCTGACACCGGGCACCCACAGGCTGGACGGCGGCCAGGCCCTGCAGTACGTGCGCTCCCGGCACATCGACGGGGCCGCCGACCTGGGCCGGATGCAGCGCCAGCAGAGGTTCATGGCCGCGCTGGTCGAGCAGACGACCAGCAGCGGCGTGCTGATGAACCCGATGAAGTTCCAGCAGTTCACCTCCTCGATGCTGGACTCCGTGCGCGCCGACAAGGGCTTCGGTACGGATCAGATGCTGGAGCTCGGCAAGGCCCTGCGTGGCTTCACCCCGGCCTCGTCCGAATTCGCCTCCGTACCGATCGAGGACGGCGCCTACCCCGTCAAGGGCATCGGCTCCACGGTGAAGTGGGACACGAAGAAGTCGAAGAAGCTGTTCCGGGCCCTGCGCGAGGACAGGCCGCTCGCCCCGCAGCTGCCGAAGCAGCCCAGGGCCACGATCGTCGGAGTCGCCCCGGAGCAGATCCGGGTGCAGGTCTACAACGGGACGCCGAAGGACGGGCTCGGCCAGAGGGTCGACGCGGCGCTGCGTGGCACGGGCTTCAACACCACCCGCGCCCCGCTGAACGGTGGCCCGGGCGATGTGCGCCGGACGCTGGTCACCTACGACCCGCGGTGGGACCGGTCGGCGAAGTCCCTGGCCACGGCGCTGCCCGGGTGCGAGCTGAAGGCGGTGAAGGGGCAGGGCGGGACGTTGAAGGTGACGGCCGGCTCGGACTTCACGAAGGTGCGGCAGGTCAAGGCCGAGGACCCGCAGCGGGGCGAGTTCGGCACGGTGACGGGGGACCAGGTGGTCTGCCCATGACCGTGCGGAGGTGCGGAGGTGCGGAGGTCACCCCTCGTGGCGCCGGGAGAAGACGGTCGCCGCCAGGACGGCCGGAGACCCCGTCGGCCCCCTCGCGCGGTCGCCGGTCCTCGCCCCGACGAGATGCCGGCCACGGCCCGCCAGGAGCGCGCGTGGCCGGCACCCTCGCCCGAGGCGTCAGTCGTCGATGCCCTCGGCGGCGCGCCGTTCCCGCAGCTCCTTGATCGCACGCCGCCGCGCGAGGCGGTGCGTACGCCGGATCTGCGCCTCCTGGTAGCGCCGCTTGTCGCGCTCCGTCTCCGGGACCACGTGCGGTACCCGCCGCGGCCTGCCGTCCTCGTCGACCGCGGCGAACACCAGGTACGCGCTGCCCACCTGCTGGGCGGGCGTCGACTCGTTCCACCGCTCGGCCATGACGCGGACGCCGACCTCCATCGAGGAGCGGCCGGTCCAGTTCACCTGGGCGCGGACGTGCACGAGGTCACCGACCCGGACCGGCTCCAGGAAGACCATCTCGTCCATCGAGGCCGTCACGGCCGGACCACCGGAATGCCGGCCCGCGACGGCGCCCGCCGCGTCGTCGACCAGTTTCATGATCACGCCGCCGTGCACCGTCCCCAGGAGGTTGGTGTCGCTGCCGGTCATGATGTGGCTGAGGGTGGTCCGGGAAGCCGAGGTCGGCTTGGCCGGGATCTCGCCTTCCGGTGACCGGGCCTGATCTGTCATGCCCTCCACCTTATGCGGGGTCTTGCACCTGGTTGCATTGCATCAGCTTCGCAACAGCCCAGGTCCGAATTCCGGTACACCCTGTAAGAGTCATGGCCGGGGACGGCACACTGTTCCACATGAGCGATTGGCCCGATGGGCGCAACGGCGGACCCGGTGAGCGCTACGGGCAGGGCAGTGCGAGCCCGCAGCCCGAGAGCGCCCGTGCCATGCCGCACGTCCGGCGTCGCCCCGCACCCCCGCAGTCCCCGCCCAGGATCCCGCCGCAGCAGGGACAGGGCTACGACCAGGCCCCCGGCTACGACAGCGGCTACAACACGGGCCAGGTCTACGGCGGCGGTAACAGCGGCGGCTACGGAGGCGGCAACGGCCGCGGTGGCGGAGACAGCGGTTACGTACAGGGCCGGGCCGCGCCCGACTGGGGCCGACGGATCAAGGTCGGCGCGCTGACCCTCGTGGTCGCGCTGCTCGCCGTGTCCATCGGCACGTACTTCTGGGCCGACGGCAAACTGAAGCGCGAGGTCGACCTCGCCAAGGTCATCGACCGCCCCGCCGAGGGCGACGGCACGAACTACCTGATCGTCGGCTCCGACAGCCGCGAGGGCATGACGGCCGAGGACAAGAAGAAGCTGCACACCGGCTCCGCCGAGGGCAAGCGGACCGACTCGATGATGATCCTGCACGACGGCTCCAACGGCCCGACGCTGATCTCCCTGCCACGTGACTCGAACGTCGAGATCCCCTCGTTCGTCGGCTCCGAGTCGGGCAAGAAGTTCGCGGGGACGGGCCGCACCACGAAGCTGAACGCCGCGTACGCGGAGGACGGCCCGGAGCTGCTGGTCCGCACGGTCGAGTTCAACACCGGGCTGCGCATCGACCACTACGTCGAGATCGGCTTCGGCGGCTTCGCCAAGATCGTGGACGCGATCGGCGGCGTCGAGCTGGACATCCCGAAGGCCTTCAAGGACAAGAAGTCCGGCGCCGACTTCCAGGCCGGCAAGCAGACCCTGGACGGCGAGCAGTCCCTCGCCTTCGTCCGTACCCGGTACGCGTTCGCCGGGAGCGACCTGGACCGCACGAAGAACCAGCAGAAGTTCCTCGCGGCGCTGGCCTCCCAGACGGCCACCCCGTCCACGATCCTCAACCCGTTCACGCTGTACCCGACGATGGGCGCGGGCCTGGACACGCTGATCGTGGACAAGGACATGTCGCTCTGGTCGCTCGGGAACATGTTCTTCGCGATGAAGGGCGTCACGGGCGGCGAGGGCACGTCGATGAACATCCCGCTCTCGGGGCAGAGTGTGAACGGCAACCTGGTCTGGGACAAGGCCGAGGTCAAGCAGCTCGTGGAGCAGCTGAGGAACGACGAGAAGGTCACGGTCAAGGGCAGCTGAGGGCAGGTACCCAGGAAGGTCCGGACGGGTGAGCCGTCCGGACCTTCCCGTTTCTCCAGCACGCCTGCTCTCGCCCCCGTCGCCGGCCGAGGTGTCCGGCTGCCCGTCAGCAGCCCTTCCAGGCCGTCGTGTGGTCGTGCGGGTAGGTGCGGCCGCAGAAGGTGGGCGGGTGGGAGACCCATGCGCTTCCCGACCAGTGCTGGGTGGACAGGTGCAGGTGACAGCCGGAGGACTGCCCCTTGTTGCCGGTGTACCCGAGCAGTGTGGCCGAGCCGACCGACTGCCCGACGTTCACGTTGATCGAGTCCATGTGCATGTACTTGAGGCGCCACTTCACGCCGTTGACGTACTTGGTCATGGTGAGGCGGCCGATCGTGCGGTCGACGGTGTCGACGGTCATGCCGTCCCAGATGGGGTAGAGCCGCTTGTAGCACGGCGATCCCTTCAGGGAGAAGTCCAGGCCGTAGTAGTCGCTGTAGTGCTCGCCGTTGTGGTAGTCGACGTGCAGGCCCTCTCCGTACCAGGAGCCGCTGAGGGTCCACGATTCCGAGTAGTGCCACGGCGAGACGCCGTTCGGCGACGGGGTGGAGCTGGAGTGCGCAGTGGCGGTCGATGCAGTTGCTATGCACATGACAAATCCTGCGAACGCGCCCATCAGGCGCAGGGTGTGCTTCTTCACCAATTCACCTCGTTGTCCGC
This sequence comes from Streptomyces sp. NPDC025273, assembly GCF_040638585.1. Taxonomy (NCBI): domain Bacteria; kingdom Bacillati; phylum Actinomycetota; class Actinomycetes; order Kitasatosporales; family Streptomycetaceae; genus Streptomyces; species Streptomyces sp. NPDC025273. Next base: position 270,220 of record NZ_JBEZYP010000008.1, on the reverse strand, counting down.
GTGAGCGGCCGACCGCCCACAGGTGAGACTTCGGATAGCGATGTCGACGAGCTGTTCTGATCAGCAGGGGCCGCACGGGAGCGGCCGGCGAAGCGTACGAGGCCGTGCCGTCGCCCCTCGGAGCAGGCGGACAAACGCCCCGCGCGACGCTACAAGCGTGTCGGCTCCGGCGGGAGCATCGCGCGGCACCTTGACAGGAAACGGCCACTCACCCCGTGGGACGGCGGATCCGGCACTCCGCCGGATCCGGGTTCCCCACTGCGGGAGAGGCGCCGAGCGGCTCCCGGGCAGCTCGCCGGACCAGGTGCGGCCGGGCCGAACCGTCCGGATCATGCCCCGAAGGCCTTCGCCGAGACGGTCGACGTGCACCTGGCGACGATGACCAAGGGGCCCGCCGCCGAACTGCGAGTTGCTCAACTCCCGGCTGCGTACGCCACGAAGTCGCTCCACGCGGTCGGCCCGAAGCCGACGTGCGGACCCGGCGTATTCTTGGAGTCGCGCACGTGCACCATGCCCGAGGTGGACGCGACCTCGATGCAGTCGTTCCCGCTACTGCTGTCGCTGTAGCTGCTCTTGAACCACTCCAGCTCGGAAGTGTCTCCGACCGAGGGGCTGCGCATCATGTCTCTCCCAGAACTTGCTCGATGAAGGTCAGTGACTCCCCTGGGGCAAGGGCCTGGGCCCGGATCATGCCATACCTCAGGTCCAGGACCTGGAGGTGTTTCGGATCAGAGACTGGGCGACCGTTGAACGCACCCCCTGATCGCCCTACGGCCGTGCCATCACCGAATTTCAGTACCTCAATGCCACCGCCCAGCCCAGGGTGAGACTCGCAGCTGAGAGGCATGACCTGCAAGGAGACGTTCCGCAACTTGGCTACCTCCAGGAGCCGTTGGAGCTGTCGGCGGTGTTCCATTCTGCCTCCGATAGGCCGCCTCAACGCAGCCTCTTCCTGGACAAAACTGAGTGCTGGTGCCGGTGAGCGGTCGAAGATTGAACGGCGCGCCATGCGGCCTGCCACTCCGCGCTCCACTTCATCCTGCGGGTACGACGGTTGCCGCGTCTCCAACAGCACCCGCGCATGGCCCTCTGTCTGCAACAAGCCATGGATGCCGTGGTCGGCGTACACCGCAACCTCGATTGCCCGCGCCTCCAGCTTCGCCAGATCCCGCACCTTCTTCGGGTACCGGACCTCCGCCACGTCCCGCTTCATCGCGGCCAGCTTCCCGCCCGCGCCCAGCACTTCATCCGCCCGGTCAAGGAACTCCGGCCGGGGGATGCGGCGTCCGCCCTCCACCTTGTAGACCAGGTCCTCCCCGTACCCGATCGCGGCCCCGAACTCGCCGGCCCGCATGCCCGCCGACTCCCGCCACGCCTTGATCTGGCGGCCCACCGCGGCGACCACCGCCACCCCCGACTCGTCGTCCGGGTCGACGTCCCAGCCTGGTTCGTCCGTTCCGCCGTCTCCGTGCTCCGTACCGACCCCATCCACGCTCATCCGTACCCCACTTCCGACGCGCATGCCGTTCCTGCTCAACCCGGTACGTCCCCAGCACGTCACCCCGGACAGCCGGGACAGCACTGGACAAGCACGGGACAATCACCGTACGTAACTGGCCCGTCACTGTTCACGGTACGCAGACGCGGCCACGCTGAGTGACGTGACCCAAGAAATCACCCGAACCGAACATTCCGCTCCCACCCGGCAGTTCACCGTGCTGCTCTCCCCCACCCGCCGAGGTGCGCGGCTCGCCCACCTGCTCACCACGGCGCACCTGGGCGACTGGGGCCTCCCCACGGAGTCGGCCGCGCACATCGTCGCGGAGCTTGCCACGAACGCCATGCTCCATGGCCGCGTGCCCGGCCGGGACTTCCAGCTGAGCCTCACGGTCCACCGCGACGCACTCCTGCGCATCGAGGTCACCGACACCCGGGGCGATCGGCTCCCTCTCGCACCCGGCACCACGACCGCACCCGCCGACGGCGCGGAATCCGGGCGCGGTCTGCTGATCGTCGAGGCACTCGCCGACCGTTGGGGCACCGGCATCGGGCCCGCCCCCCGCAAGACGGTCTGGGCCGAACTCGACCTCGTACCGTGACCGCCGCCACCGGGTCGCGGGGAGCCGCGACCCGGTGGACCACGACACCGCGTCCCGCGACGCATAAGGCTCTAAAGAACTCGGGGAAATCACTCTCCCCACCCCAACCCGACCCCATCCCGGCCTCGTCACCCGCGCGGGTGACATATGGCAACTGAGCTGGATTTGGCACGGGTTGCCGGGCATATGCTCGCCCCGACCACCACAGACATGAGACGGCCCCCGGCCGGGACTACGAATCCCGGTCGAGGGCCTGACCACCGAGGAAGTAGAGGCTTCCCGATGGATACCCAGCAGATTACCGCGCCCCCGTGCGCCCAGCCCGTTGCTTACAGGGGCTCGACACCGTCGTCCGGTGTCATCCACAGCAACGTCCGGCACGCCGCGGGCTTCACCGTCGTCGGCAACCATCTCGCCCAGCACCGCGGCCTCTCCCTCGTCGCGGTCGGGCTCGCCGTGCACATCCAGTCGCTGCCCGCCGGAGCGAAGATCGGCATCAAGCGCCTCGCCGAACGCTTCCCGGAGAGCGAGACCCGCATCGCCGCCGCCCTGCGGGAACTCGAAGCGACCGGCTACCTGCACCGCAGTCGCGAACGCCTCGCCGACGGCCGCATCGTGACGCGCACGGTTTCGTGCAACCAGCCGGGCGCCGACGCATCAACCACCGCGTCCACCACCGCAACGCCTCTGCGTCGGGCCACGCGCCCGCCCGTGTGCCCACCGCGTGGGCCCGATCCCGTCCCGGAGCCCGCCCCGGCCCCCGTACCGCAGGCCCCACGGGCACCACGGCCGCCCGAGCCGCAGCCCCTCACCACACCGCAGCCGCAACCCCGGTCCGCTCCGGTGTCACCGATGCCCGTACCCGCGCCGCAGCCGGCCCCGATCCGCCTACCGCTCCCCACCGCACGCACGGCACCGCCCGCACCGCTCCCGCAACCGCACACGCTCACCCCGGAACTTCAGCGGACGGCCGCCGCAGTCCTCGCGGACCTGCGTCGTCACACGCCCCAACTCAGCCTCACCGAGGCCGACATCCACACCCTCACCCCCGGTGTCGCCGCCTGGCTGGAACGCGACGCCCACCCGGACACCATCCGCCACGCCCTCACGACCGACCTGCCGGTCCCCGTGAAGCACCCGGCGAAATTCCTGCGCCACCGCATCACCACCCTCCTGCCGCCCCCGCTCCCCGGTGCCCAGGACCTCGCGCCGCCCGCCCGCCCCGGCGCGATCGTCATCCCGCTCCAGAACTGCAACCGCTGCGACCGCGCCTTCCGCTCACGCCACCCCGGCCACTGCCGCGACTGCCGTGTCAACCTGTCCACAGCCGCCTGATCCCGAACGGAACCCCATGGTCAGCGCACCGCACGAAGCGATGCACCGCGTCTTCCAGGAATACCCGAGCCTGTTCACCAGCGTGTCCTCAGCACTGGGCGTCACCTTCCCGCCCGGCACCTCCGCGAAGGTCATGACCACCGACCTCACCGAGAACCGGCCGCTGGAACGGCGTGTCGACACCCTCCTGCGCATCGAGACCGAGAACGACGGGCCCTTCCTCCTCGCCGTCGAAGCCCAGGGCAGAAAGGACCCCGACAAACCGGCCAGCTGGGCCTACTACCTCGCCCACCTCCTGGAGAAGTACCGGCTCCCCACCACCCTGCTCGTCGTCTGCCAGGACCGCGGCACCGCCGCATGGGCGGCCCGCCCCGTCCCCCTGGGCGCACCGCAGTGGCCGGCCCTCACCCTCCGCCCCCTCGTCGCCGGACCCCACAACATGCCCGTCATCACCGACGTGGCCGAGGCCCGCAAGGACCCGGCCTTCACCACACTGGCTCTCATCACACACGCCGACGATCCGGACATCGGTGCCATACTGAAAACGCTGTCGACCACCCTGCGGGACACGCCGGAAAGCATCGCGAACCCGCTCATCGAACTCACCGCACAAGGCCTGGGCAACCGCCCCGCCGCACGACAATGGAGGAACCTGGTGGCCGTGGACCTCTCCTTCTACACCTCACCCCTCTCCGAGGAAATCCGGGACGAAGGCCGGGCCGCAGGCCGAGCCGCAGGCCGGGCCGAAGACATCCTTCGGTTGCTCGAACTGCGGGGCGTCGCCGTCCCCCACGAGGCCCGCGAGAAGATCGCCGGCTGCGACGACCTGCACCTCCTGGACCAGTGGTTCGGCCGCGCCGTCACCGCCACCGCCGCCCAAGACGTCTTCACCGAGGAGTAACCCCCTCCCGGCGAACCAGCCTGGCGTCATCGAGCGCGGCCGGGCCGCCACATACAGGGGCGCGGCCACCCGAACTTCCCGGAGCGCGCACCGGCACGGCGGGCTCGGCTCCCGCGGGTTGCACAGCGGCGGCCGAGGAAGGAAGGGAGCCGCCCGCGGAGCTCGTCGTGAGCGGCCCGACAAGCTCCACCCTGCCCGTCAGGCTCACCAGCGGTACGCCATCGACGTCATACGCTCCGCCCGCACCTCACTGCTCATCGCCAGTTTCGCCGCCCACGGCATCGCCGAGATCGTCGCAGAGCTCCGAGCCGCCGTCGGACGGAACGTCCGGATAGACCTGCTTCTCGAAGAATCGACCTCCTCCGCCCGCGCCTTCGGTCCTCTCGGAGACAGTATGCGGATCTGGCACCGCACGGAGGGAAGCGCCCGCAGCAGTCTGCACGCGAAGGTGATCGCCGCCGACCGTACGGCCCCGGCATGTCACGGGTGAGGGACCTCGGTGCGTCGCGGCCGGGCGTCAGCGGGCGGTCGTCCGCCGGACCGGCGCTGCGGTCACTTGCCGAACCGGCGCTGCCGGCCGGCGTACGAGCGGATCGCGCGGAGGAAGTCCACACGGCGGAACGCCGGCCAGTAGCAGTCCACCCAGTGCATCTCGGCGTACGCGGACTGCCACAGCAGGAAGCCCGAGAGCCGCTGCTCGCCGGAGGTCCGGATGATGAAGTCGGTGTGGTCGGCGGTCGGCGAGTACAGGTGCCGGGAGATGTCCTCGACGTCGAACCGCTCGGCCAGTTCGGCGGGGTCGCCACCCGCCGCGATGTGCGTGGCGAAGGCGCTCTTGACCGCGTCGACGATCTCCCGTCGGCCGCCGTAGCCGACCGCGATGTCCACCTTGAGCCCGCCGCGCCCCGCCGTCGCGGCGGTGGCCTCCTTGAGGACCTCGGCGGTGGCTCCGGGCAGCAGGTGGAGCGATCCGATCACCTGGACCTCCCAGGGACGGCCCGCGGCCGTGATGTCCTGGACGGTCTCCTTGATGATCTCGATCAGTGGGCCGAGCTGTTCGGCGGGGCGCCCGAGGTTGTCGTCGGAGAGCATGAAGAGGGTCACACGCTCGATTCCGGCGGCCGAGCACCAGTCCAGGAACTCGGTCGCCTTGGCGCCGCCCGCCCGGTACCCCTCCCGGAGATCCGTGTGGCCCGCCTGCCGGGCCCAGCGCCGGTTGCCGTCGAGCATGATCCCGACGTGCTGAGGGCGCGGCAGCCCCACCAGGGTGGCGGCCAGCCGGCGCTCGTACACCGCCTCTATCGGCCGCCGGAGGAACAGCGGGAGCAGCTTCACGAACCAACTCCATCACGTTGCGGTTAGCCTCCGCGGACCCTATCAGCGGCGTCCCGCACTCCGCGAAACCCCCTGACTGCGGTGCCGCACACGCCACTTGGCCCGACGCCGGACCGACAGCCACGGCCCCCGGCGGCAGCCGGGGGCCGTGACACGAGCCGCGCGAACGCCGTTACGGCAGGTTGCGGGCCATGACGATGCGCTGGACCTGGTTCGTCCCCTCGTAGATCTGGGTGATCTTGGCGTCGCGCATCATGCGCTCGACCGGGTAGTCCCGTGTGTAGCCGTAGCCGCCGAGCAGCTGGACGGCGTCGGTGGTGACCTCCATGGCGACGTCGGAGGCGAAGCACTTGGCCGCCGCACCGAAGAAGGTGAGGTCGCCGTCGAGGCGCTCGGACTTGGCCGCCGCCGCGTAGGTGAGCTGGCGGGCCGCCTCCAGCTTCATGGCCATGTCGGCGAGCATGAACTGGATGCCCTGGAAGTCGCCGATCGGCTTGCCGAACTGCTTGCGCTCCTGGACGTAGCCCTTGGCGTAGTCGAGGGCGCCCTGGGCGATGCCGAGGGCCTGGGCCGCGATCGTGATGCGGGTGTGGTCCAGGGTCTTCATCGCGGTGGCGAAACCGGTGCCCTCCTCGCCGATCATGCGGTCGGCGGGGATGCGGACGTTGTCGAAATAGACCTCGCGCGTCGGGGAGCCCTTGATGCCGAGCTTCTTCTCCGGGGCGCCGAAGGAGACGCCCTCGTCGGACTTCTCGACGACGAACGCCGAGATCCCCTTGGAACGCTTCGTCGGGTCGGTCACGGCCATGACCGTGTAGTACTCGGAGACGCCCGCGTTGGTGATCCAGCGCTTCACGCCGTTGAGGACCCAGAAGTCGCCGTCGCGGACGGCCTTGGTCTTCATGCCCGCCGCGTCGGAGCCGGCGTCCGGCTCGGACAGGGCGTACGAGAACATCGCGTCGCCCTTGGCGAGCGGGCCCAGGTACTTCCTCTTGAGGTCCTCGGAGCCGGAGAGGATCACCGGGAGGGAGCCCAGCTTGTTCACGGCCGGGATCAGCGAGGAGGACGCGCAGGCGCGGGCCACCTCCTCGATCACGATGACCGTGGCGAGCGCGTCGGCGCCCGCCCCGCCGTACTCCTCCGGGACGTGGACCGCGTGCAGGTCGGAGGCGACCAGGGCGTCCAGCGCCTCCTGCGGGAAGCGGCCCTCCTCGTCCACCTCGGCGGCGAACGGAGCGATCTTCGCCTCGGCGAGCGCACGGATCGTCTCGCGGAGCATGTCGTGCTCCTCGGCCGGACGGTAGAGGTCGAAGTCGGTCGTACCCGCCAAGACGTTCACTCCCCAAGGATGCTAACTACTGTTAAGTAACCCAATTTTAGTGTCCAGGGCCCGGCCAGGCATACGGGCGGGGCACGTGAGCTTGCCGACAGCCGCAAAACGGCGGTTCCAGGGGCCCGGATATGCTCGGCTCCGCACGTCTGTCCGCATCGTTCAGGAGCACCCATGGCCCTCAGGATCACTGTGATCGGCACCGGCTACCTCGGCGCCACCCATGCCGCGGCCATGGCGGAGCTGGGCTTCGAGGTCCTCGGGCTCGATGTCGTGCCCGAGAAGATCGAGATGCTCTCCGCGGGCAGGGTGCCGATGTACGAGCCGGGGCTGGAGGAGATCCTGCACAAGCACGTCGCGGGCATCGAGGGCTCCAGCGGGCGGCTGCGCTTCACCACCTCGTGGGAGGAGATCGGCGCCTTCGGCGACGTGCACTTCGTCTGTGTGAACACCCCGCAGAAGCACGGCGAGTACGCCTGCGACATGAGCTACGTGGACAGCGCCTTCGAGTCGCTGGCCCCGCAGCTGACGCGGCCCGCCCTGGTGGTCGGCAAGTCCACCGTGCCGGTGGGCTCCGCCGCCCGGCTCGCGGCGCGGCTGGCCGAGCTCGCACCGGCGGGTACGGACGCGGAGCTGGCCTGGAACCCGGAGTTCCTGCGCGAGGGGTTCGCGGTGAACGACACGCTGCACCCGGACCGGATCGTCGTCGGGGTGGAGAGCGAGCGGGCCGAGAGGCTACTGCGCGAGGTGTACGCCGGGCCGGTCGGCGAAGGGTCGCCGTTCGTGGTGACGGACTTCCCGACGGCCGAGCTGGTGAAGACCTCGGCGAACTCGTTCCTGGCGACCAAGATCTCGTTCATCAACGCGATGGCGGAGGTCTGCGAGGCCGCCGACGGCGACGTGGTGAAGCTGGCCGAGGCGATCGGCCACGACGAGCGGATCGGCAAGAAGTTCCTGCGGGCCGGGATCGGCTTCGGTGGGGGCTGCCTGCCCAAGGACATCCGGGCCTTCATGGCGCGCGCCGGTGAGCTGGGTGCCGACCAGGCGCTGACGTTCCTGCGCGAGGTCGACTCCATCAACATGCGGCGGCGCGGCCACATGGTGGAGCTGGCCCGTGAGGCCGTCGGCGGCGGGTCGTTCCTCGGGCAGCGGGTGGCGGTGCTGGGCGCGACGTTCAAGCCCGACTCGGACGACGTACGCGATTCGCCGGCGCTGAACGTGGCGGGGCAGATACATCTGCAGGGAGGCCAGGTCACGGTCTTCGATCCGAAGGGCATGGACAACGCCCGGCGGCTCTTCCCGACGCTCGGCTACGCGGACACCGCGCTGGACGCGGTGCGCGGGGCGGACGTGGTGCTGCACCTGACGGAGTGGCGCGAATTCCGCGAGCTGGACGCGGCCACCCTGGGCGAGGTCGTGGGGCGGCGGATCATCCTGGACGGCCGCAACGCGCTGGATCCCGCGGTGTGGCGCGACGCGGGGTGGACGTACCGGGCCATGGGCCGCCCGAAGGCCTGAGTGCCTCGGCGGCCCTCGGCCTCGCACGCCTCCGGCCGCGCCCAGGTGCCGTCGGCCGCGGCTCACCCCGGCAAGCGGTCCGGCGGGTTCGGTCGCGGGGCGCGGCTGCCCTCGGCATCCCTCTGCGGGAGCATGGGGTGACGGTCGCCCGTTGACGAGCTTCAGGGGTGACCCCGTCCGGAAACCAGCAGAAGGAGCAAGCGTCATGGCTTTCGCCTCAGTGGGTGCCGTCGTCCTGGACTGCCCCGATCCCGTCGCACTGGCAGGTTTCTACGCCGAGCTGCTCGGCGGAACGATCGAGGACGACGGCGAGGGCTGGGTGGACCTGAAGACCGGCACGGGGGCGCACCTGGCCTTCCAGGCCGCGCCCGGTCACGTACCGCCGCGGTGGCCGAGCGCGGACGGCTCGCAGCAGTTCCACCTGGATCTGGGTGTCGAGGACCTGGATGCCGCGGAGCGGAAGGTGGTCGCACTGGGCGCCACCGTGCTGGACGCGGAGGACCGGGCGCGGGCCTGGCGCGTGTACGCGGATCCGGCCGGGCACCCGTTCTGTCTGTGTGTGTCCTAGCGGGGGCGGGGGCAGCGTGCGGACGCTGCCCCCGCCTCACACCGCCGGGCCGTCCAGGTCGCCGATCGTCGCGTGGGAGGGGCCGTACCGCGCGCTGAGGTCACGGGACACCGCTTCCGCGTCACGCAGGACCCGTACCGCGTTCCGCCAGGTCAGCTTGGCGAGGTCGGTCTCCGACCAGCCGCGGGTGAGCAGCTCGGCGATCAGGTGCGGGTAGCCGGAGACGTCCTCCAGGCCCTCGGGCAGGAACGCCGTGCCGTCGTAGTCGCCGCCGATGCCGATGTGGTCGATCCCGGCGATCTCGCGCATGTGGTCGAGGTGGTCGGCGATCGTCGCCACCGTGGCCAGGGGGCGCGGATGGGCGGCCTCGAAGTCCGCGTGGACCCGCATCGCGGCCGGGGTGGTGTCGAGGTGGTGCAGGCCGTGCTCGCGCATGTTGCGGTCGGCGGCCAGCGTCCACGTGACGGCCGCCGGGAGGACGAACTTCGGTACGAAGGTCGCCATCGCCACACCCCCGTTGGCGGCGAGCATGCGCAGCACGTCGTCGGGGATGTTGCGCGGGTGGTCACAGACCGCGCGGGCGGAGGAGTGCGAGAAGATCACCGGCGCGACGGAGACGGCGAGCGCGTCACGCATCGTGGTGGCCGCCACGTGGGAGAGGTCGACCAGCATGCCGACGCGGTTCATCTCCCGCACGACCTCACGGCCGAACTCCGACAGGCCGCCGGCCCGCGCGGTGTCCGTCGCCGAGTCCGCCCAGTCGGTGTTGTCGTTGTGCGTCAGCGTCATGTAGCGGACGCCGAGGGTGTGCAGGGCGCGCAGGGTCCCCAGCGAGTTGTTGATGGAGTGGCCGCCCTCGGCACCCATCAGGGAGGCGATACGGCCTTCGGCCCGGGCCTTCTCCATGTCGTCGGCGGTCAGCGCGCGCCGCAGGTCCATCGGGTGCCGGGCGAGCAGCTCGCCGACGACGTCGATCTGTTCCAGCGTGGCGCTGACCGCGTGGTCGCCGGTCAGCCGGGTGGAGACGTAGACGGACCAGAACTGCGCACCGACGCCGCCGGCCCGCAGACGAGGGATGTCGGTGTGCAGCACGCCGGTCTGGTCGGTGGCGATGTCACGGGCTTCCAGGTCGTAGCCGACCTGCTCGCGCAGCGCCCAGGGGAGGTCGTTGTGGCCGTCGACGACGGGGTGGTCGGCGAGGAGCAGCCGGGCGCGGTCCAGATGGTCCATGGGGTGCCTACTTCCCGAAGCCGAAGGAGTCCGCGCCCTCGACCTTGGCGCGCAGACGTTTGCCCTTCTCCGTGGCCTGGTCGTTCAGCTCCTGCTGGAAGTCCTTCATCCGGGCCAGCAGCTCGCCGTCGTGTGCGGCGAGGATGCGGGCGGCGAGCAGGCCCGCGTTGCGCGCGCCGCCGACCGAGACGGTGGCGACCGGGACTCCGGCCGGCATCTGCACGATGGAGAGCAGGCTGTCCATGCCGTCCAGGTACTTCAGCGGTACGGGCACGCCGATGACGGGGAGCGGGGTCACGGAGGCGAGCATGCCGGGCAGGTGGGCCGCTCCCCCGGCGCCCGCGATGATCGCCTTCAGGCCGCGGTCCGCCGCCTGCTCGCCGTACGCCACCATCTCGCGCGGCATGCGGTGGGCGGAGACGACGTCCACCTCGTAGCGGATCTCGAATTCGTCGAGCGCCTTCGCGGCGGCTTCCATGACGGGCCAGTCGGAGTCCGAACCCATGACGATGCCGATGACGGGGGCGGTACCGGGGGAAGTCATTCGGTGATTGTTCCTCGCAGGTAGTCGGCCGCGTGCCGGGCGCGCTCCCGCACGTCCGCCAGGTCGTCGCCGTAGGTGTTGACGTGTCCGACCTTGCGGCCGGGCTTCACGTCCTTGCCGTACATGTGGATCTTGAGCTGGGGATCGCGGGCCATGCAGTGCAGGTACGCCTGGTACATGTCCGGGTAGTCGCCGCCGAGGACGTTGCACATGACCGTCCAGGTGGCGCGCGGGCGCGGGTCGCCGAGCGGGAGGTCGAGGACGGCCCGCACGTGGTTGGCGAACTGCGAGGTGACCGCGCCGTCCTGGGTCCAGTGCCCGGAGTTGTGCGGGCGCATCGCCAGTTCGTTCACCAGGATGCGGCCGTCGCGGGTCTCGAACAGCTCGACCGCGAGGTGGCCGACCACTCCGAGCTCCGCGGCGATCCGCAGCGCGAGCTGCTGGGCCTCGCCGGCCAGCCGTTCGTCCAGCCCGGGGGCCGGGGCGATGACCGTGTCGCAGACGCCGTCGACCTGGATGGACTCGACGACCGGGTAGGCGACGGCCTGGCCGTGCGGCGAGCGGACGATGCCAGCCGCGAGCTCCCGCACGAAGTCGACCTTCTCCTCGGCGAGCACGGGCACACCGGCACGGAAGGGCTCGGCGGCGTCCGCCTCGGAGCGGACCACCCACACGCCCTTGCCGTCGTAGCCGCCGCGGACCGTCTTGAGGATGACGGGGAAGCCGCCGGCCTCCTCGGCGAAGGCGGCGACGTCGGCCGCGTCCGTCACGATGCGGTGGCGGGGGCAGGGCGCGCCGATCTCCGTGAGCTTCGCGCGCATCACCCCCTTGTCCTGGGCGTGCACCAGGGCGTCGGGGCCGGGGCGGACGGGGACGCCGTCCGCCTCCAGGGCCCGCAGATGCTCGGTCGGCACATGCTCGTGATCGAAGGTGATCACATCGCAGCCGCGCGCGAAGGCGCGCAGCGTCTCCAGGTCGCGGTAGTCGCCGACGACGACTTCGCTCACCACCTGGGCGGCCGAATCCTGAGGGGTGTCACTGAGGAGCTTGAACTTGAGGCCGAGGGGGATACCCGCCTCGTGGGTCATACGGGCGAGCTGACCGCCGCCGACCATGCCGACTACCGGGAACGTCACGCCCCCAGGGTATCGGGCGCGCGGAAGATCCCCTCACCCTCTCCCGGCCGTTCCCCGGAAAGGGGTGCACGTCACGCCGCACGGCCTGCTCACGGGCATCACACGGGAGGGCTGGTTAGCATGGCCGGGTTGACGGAACCGGACCGACGGGACGAGCGATCACCATGAGCGAACGGGGCGCACTGCGGGCCCGGCTTGATCTGCTGGCCCGGGAGGTCGCCAAGTTCGGCGCGGTCGGCGCGTTCGGCCTGGTCGTGAACATCCTCGTCTCCAACCTGATCTGGCGCACGACGGACATTCCGGTGGTGCGGGCCGGTCTGATGGGGACGGTCGTCGCCATCCTCTTCAACTACGTCGGCTTCCGCTACTGGACCTACCGGGAGCGCGACAAGAGCGGGCGGACCCGGGAGCTGACACTGTTCCTGCTGTTCAGCGCCGCCGGGGCGCTGATCGAGACGGGCGTGCTGTACGTGGCGACGTACGGCTTCGGGTGGAACAGCCCGGTCCAGAGCAATGTCTTCAAGATCCTCGGCATCGGGATCGCCACGCTGTTCCGCTTCTGGTCGTACCGCACCTGGGTCTTCAAGGCGCTGCCCGCCGAGGAGGCCCTGCTGAACGCGGAACGGTTTCTGGAGCAGCGACGACCCGCCGACGAGGTAGCCCCCGGCACCGTGCGCCGCTGACGTGACGGGCCGGCCCCCGCGAGCGCGGGGGCCGGGCGCTCAGCGCACCGGGCGTTCCGGTTCCTTGCGGGTGGGGGCGACCCTGCTGAGGAAGAGGGCGAAGACCGGAGGCTGCTGCTGCAGCAGTTCGAGCCGGCCGCCGTCCGCCTCCGCGAGGTCCCGGGCGACGGCGAGGCCGATGCCCGTGGAGTTGCGGCCGCTGATGGTCCGTTCGAAGATCCGCGCCCCGAGGTCGGCGGGCACCCCGGGCCCCTCGTCGGTCACCTCGACGACGATCTGGTTGCCGGTGACGCGGGTGCGCAGCGCGACGGTGCCGCCGCCGTGCATCAGTGAGTTCTCGATCAGGGCGGCCAGCACCTGGGCGACCGCGCCGGGAGTGCCGACGGCCCGCAGCCCGTGCTTCCCGGAGCAGACGACGGCGCGGCCCGCGCTTCGGTAGGCCGGGCGCCATTCCTCCAGCTGCTGCTTGACGACCTCGTCGAGGTCGAAGACGACGGCGGAGCCGGTGCGCGCGTCACGGGCGTTGGTCAGCAGCCGCTCCACCACGTCCGTGAGCCGCTCGACCTGCGTGAGCGCGATGCTCGCCTCCTCCTTCACCGTGTCCGGGTCGTCGGTGGAGTAGATCTCCTCGATCCGCATCGAGAGCGCGGTCAGCGGGGTGCGCAGCTGGTGCGAGGCGTCCGCGGCGAGGCGCCGTTCGGCGGTCAGCATCCGGGCGATCCGCTCGGCGGAGGCGTCCAGGACATCGGCGACGCGGTCCAGCTCGGTGACCCCGTACCGCTTGCGCCGGGGGCGCGGGTCGCCGGAGCCGAGGCGTTCGGCGGTCTCGGCGAGGTCGGTGAGCGGCGAGGTCAGCCGGTTGGCCTGGCGTACGGCCAGGAGTACGGCGGAGACGATCGCGAGGAGCGCCACCGCGCCGATGATCAGCAGGGTCCGGCCGACCTCGCGGGTGACGGCGGAGCGGGATTCCTCGACGGTGACCTTCTCGCCCTGCTCCCCCGTCTCGGAACTGCTGATGACGCTGTCCGTGGGACGTTCGCCGACCTCGATGGGGGCCCGCCCCGGGATCTCGACGCGTGCGTAGCGGTCGGGGCCGACCTGTTCGGACAGCACGGCGGGGGTGATCCGCTCCGCACCCAGCAAGCGGCTCTCGACGACACTGATCAGCCGCAGCGCCTCGGAGTCGACACTCTCCTGGGCGCTGTTGCTGATGGTGCGGGTCTCGACGATGACGAGGGAGACGCCGAAGACGGCGATCACCACGAGCACCACGGCGAGCGTGGAATTGATCAGTCGGCGGCGCATGACTGTTTCTGTACGTCAGCTCTTCTCGAACCGGAAGCCGACGCCCCGGACGGTGGCGATGTAACGGGGATTGGCCGCGTCGTCGCCGAGCTTCTTGCGGAGCCAGGAGATGTGCATGTCGAGGGTCTTCGTGGAGGACCACCAGGTGGTGTCCCAGACCTCGCGCATCAGCTGGTCGCGTGTGACGACCCGGCCGGCGTCCCGGACGAGGACCCTGAGCAGGTCGAATTCCTTCGCGGTGAGCTGGAGTTCCTCCTCGCCCATCCAGGCGCGGTGCGACTCGACGTCGATCCGCACGCCGTGGGTGGCGGGCTGCGGGGCGGGCTCGGCTGCGCCGCGGCGCAGCAGGGCGCGGACCCGGGCGAGGAGCTCGGCGAGGCGGAAGGGCTTGGTGACGTAGTCGTCGGCGCCGGCGTCCAGGCCGACCACCGTGTCGACCTCGTCGGCGCGGGCGGTCAGGACGAGGATCGGTACGGCGTGACCGTCGGCGCGCAGCCGTCTGGCGACTTCCAGGCCGTCCATCCCGGGCAGCCCCAGATCGAGCACGACCAGGTCGACGCCCCCCTGGAGTCCGGCGTCGAGCGCGGTCGGACCGTCCTCCCGGACCTCGACCTCGTAACCCTCACGACGCAGGGCGCGGGCCAGTGGCTCCGAGATGGACGCGTCGTCCTCGGCGAGCAGTACACGGGTCATGCAGTGATGGTAGTCCGCACGGGGCGCCCGAGGTGAGGTGCTCGCCAAGCCCTGCGGGACAGGGATACGAATCGGCCACCCACCTTCGAACATGCGACCGCAAGCCCGTTGTCACCTGTGATCCATCTCTCAAGTCCTTTCATATCCCCGTGTGTCGTGTCGTATGGTTGCTCGACGCCTGTTGCACCACCGAAGGACCTTTGGGCAGCTTTGAGCGCCAAGGGTCTCTTTTGTGTGCGAGCCGGTTCCCGCCGGCTCTGACCAGTGAATGACCTATGGGCCGGGCCCGGAGCGCGAGGAGCGCACCGGGCGTGGATCCCGGTGCGGTCGGTCCCCGAGTCCGCCCCCGCTCCCCCACGGAGCCGGTGACCGGACCGAGCTCCCCTTGAGGCGTCGGGGGTGGGGCGCGGCCGTGCCGGTGCCGGCTACCCCCCACCGGGCGCGTACCACCCCTGCGGTGACGCGTCCCGACCAGCAAGGATCGATCATGGCGTCCAGCCTGACGAAGGACCCGGCCAGTACGACTGGTCCGGAGAAGACCTTCTTCGGCCACCCCCGCGGCCTGGCCACTCTCTTCATGACCGAGATGTGGGAGCGCTTCAGCTATTACGGCATGCGCGCCCTTCTCCCGCTCTACCTGATCGCTCCCAACGGGCTCGACATGAACCCGGGCACGGCCACCGCGATCTACTCGGTCTACCTGTCGCTGGTGTACCTGCTCGCCATGCCCGGCGGCTGGTTCGGCGACCGGGTCTGGGGTCCGCGCAGGACCGTCGCGATCGCCGGCGGCACGATCATGCTCGGCCACCTGACGCTGGCGCTGCCCTCCGAGGGCACGTTCTTCGCCGGTCTGGGCCTGGTGGCGATCGGTTCCGGTCTCCTGAAGTCCAACATCTCGACGATGGTCGGCCACCTGTACGACGGCCCGGACGACCCGCGCCGCGACGGTGGCTTCACGATCTTCTACATGGGCATCAACCTGGGTGCCTTCGCCGCGCCCCTCGTCATCGGCACCATCGGCGAGAACGTCGACTGGCACCTGGGCTTCGCCATCGCCGCACTCGGCATGGGGCTGGGTGTCGCCCAGTTCCTGCTCGGCACGCGCCACCTGAACGAGCGCAGCCTGATCGTCCCGAAGCCGCTGAGCGCCGTCGAGCGGGCCTCGACCCTGCGCAAGGCCATGATCTGGATGGCCGTCGCGGCCGTCTTCTACATCGGCACGGTCGTCACCGGCGTCTACACGCTGAACTGGCTGCTGGTCCCGATCACGATCGCGGGTCTGGTCATTCCGGTGCTGGTCCTGACGCGTATCAAGCGCGACAAGGAGCTCAGCGACACCGAGCAGGCGAAGATGTCCGGCTACATCTGGTTCTTCGTGGCCGCCGCCATCTTCTGGATGATCTACGACCAGGGCGGTTCGACCCTGGCGATCTTCGCCGACTCCTCGGCCGAGAACTCGGTCCTCGGCTGGGACTTCCCGGTCTCCTGGTACCAGTCGGTCAATCCGGTCCTGATCATGGCACTGGCCCCCGTCTTCGCCGCTTTCTGGATGGCGCTGAACCGGCGGGGCAAGGAGCCCAGCACGATCGTGAAGTTCAGCTCCGGCCTGGTGCTGGTCGGTGCGTCGTTCTTCCTGTTCCTGCTGCCGCTGACGATCGCGGGCGACGGCCACAAGGCCGCCGCGATGTGGCTGGTCGCGATCTACTTCGTGCAGACCGTCGCCGAACTGACGCTCTCCCCGGTCGGCCTCTCGGTCACCACGAAGATGGCTCCGGCCAAGTACGCCAGTCAGATGATGGGTGTCTGGTTCCTGGCGGTCACCGCCGGGGACTGCACCACGGGCCTGCTGTCCATCGCGGGTGTCGAGCTCAACGGCACCGGGGTGGTGGCGCTCCAGGCCGCCCTCGCGGTGGCCGCGGGTGTCGCGATCTTCATGTACCGCGGCAAGGTCAAGACGCTCATGGGCGACGTTCGCTGAGGCGGACGCCCGCCCGTACGCGGGGCCGTCGCACCGGTCCGGTGCGACGGCCCCGCGTCGTTTTCCGGGCGGGTACGGAAAAAGAGCGCGCCGGTCACGGCGCGCTCCCGGGGAGGACGGGGAGCGGGGCTACGCGGGCGCCGCGAGCTCCGCCCAGACGGTTTTGCCCGGCTCGTCCGGCGTGCGCGTGACGCCCCAGTCCAGGCAGAGCCGCTGCACGATGAACATGCCGTGCCCGCCGGGCCGTCCCGCGCGGTGCGGGGTGCGCGGGGCGGGCTGGCCCGCGCCGCGGTCGGTGACCTCGACGCGCAGCACCTTGGAGGAGCAGGCGATGCGGAGCTCCTCGGGGCCGTCCGCGTGCAGGCAGGCGTTCGTGACGAGCTCGGAGACGACCAGCAGGACGTCCTCGGCGGCGGCCCGCCGGTCCGCGCCGGTCGCCGGGAGCCAGCCCCAGTCGTGCAGGGCCTGCCGGGCGAAATCACGGGCCGTCGGCACGATGCCGCCGGCCTGCCGCAGCGAGAGCGTGCGCCACTGCCGGTCCGCAGGTACGGCAGAGGCAGCGCCCGTACCGTCCGGCTCGCGGCCGAGGCCGCCCGGCGGATGTTGCCGGGTGGTGCTCATCAGCGCTTCACCTCACCGATTCACCGTGTTGCCATCGAAACAGATACTGGTCAGATACAGAGTGTGCGCGGTCCAGGACCCCGACGGGGTGTCTCCTGCCCTGCCGGATCGGGACGACACCCACTTCGGCTACGCCACGAGCGTGACGTGAGCGGGATGCGTGGCGTCCGGGACCGGACCCGCGCACGGGAAGGGCCGCTGTCAGGTGCGCAGAGCGTCTTCGAGCGAGGCGTGAACGGTGAAGACCGTCTCCGCCCCCGTGATCTCGAAGACACGGGCCACCACGGGCAGCATTCCGGCCAGATGAACCCCTCCTCCGGCCGCCTCGGCCTTCAGTCGGGCCCCGAGCAGCACATTGAGCCCGGTGGAATCGCAGAACTCGAGCCGTGAGCAGTCGACCACCAGGCGCGTACGCCCTTGCTCGACCGCACTGTCCAGCGGCTCGCGCAGCAGATCGGCGGTGTGGTGATCAAGCTCGCCCACCGGCGTCACGACCTCGCTGAGCCCCTCGGTCCGGGCCTCGACCTCTAGCCGACCCCGGTTCGCACTGCCGACCGTCCCGCGGTCCATGCCCGATTCCTCTTCGCCGTCCGTCACTGTCCGCACACCCTGTGCACGGCCGTCTTCGTGGCTTCCGCCGACGTGCGTAAAACATTACGCGTTTCCCTCGCCACACGGTAGTCAGAGAACTCAACAAAGCGGACATACATGGCCATTTGGAGCTTGTGACTCGTGGCTCGGACCGGGTAAGGGTAGAGGGGACATCACCACCCGGACATTCGATCGGCTTCGGAGGCGCCGCTTCACCGCAGGAACACGTAGGGGCATCGGCAGCCATATGCCGAGAACGATGGAGGAGAACCATGTCACCCCGGCTCGACGTACCGCGTACCCACCTCGCGACGTCGGCATGTCCTCAGGGACCGACCGATTCCGACTCCCCCGCCGGGCGCGCCGTACCCGGCCCGCACGGCGAGAGCACCGACGACCTTCCGGGCGAGCTGGAGGGACTCCCCGAGATCCCGCCCTACGCCGAAGTCGGCGCCATGGACGCCAGGGCGCTGTCGAAGACCCTTTTCGCGCGGCTCGCAGCCCTTGAGGAGGGCACCCACGAGTACGCGTACGTCCGCAACACCCTCGTCGAACTCAACCTGGCGCTGGTCAAGTTCGCCGCCTCCCGGTTCCGCTCGCGCAGTGAGCCCATGGAGGACATCGTCCAGGTCGGCACGATCGGCCTGATCAAGGCGATCGACCGCTTCGAGCTCAGCCGGGGCGTCGAGTTCCCGACGTTCGCGATGCCGACCATCATCGGCGAGATCAAGCGCTTCTTCCGCGACACCAGCTGGTCCGTGCGCGTCCCGCGCCGTCTCCAGGAGCTGCGGCTCGACCTCGCCAAGGCGGGCGACGAGCTGTCCCAGCAGCTGGACCGCGCACCCACCGTGGCCGAG
The DNA here is from genome assembly GCF_040638585.1 of Streptomyces sp. NPDC025273. Classification (NCBI taxonomy): domain Bacteria; kingdom Bacillati; phylum Actinomycetota; class Actinomycetes; order Kitasatosporales; family Streptomycetaceae; genus Streptomyces; species Streptomyces sp. NPDC025273. The sequence continues at coordinate 251,496 of NZ_JBEZYP010000008.1, read as the reverse complement.
CTGGCCGAGCGCCTCGGCATCCCCGCCGACGAAGTGGTCGAAGGCATGGCCGCGAGCAACGCGTACACCGCGAGCTCCCTGGACGCCAAGCCCGAGGACGAGGACGGCGAGGGCGCGCTCGCGGACCGCCTGGGCTACGAGGACCACGGACTCGAAGGAATCGAGTACGTCGAGTCCCTGAAGCCCCTGATCGCCTCGCTGCCCACGCGCGACCGCACGATCCTCTCCCTGCGGTTCGTCGCCAACATGACGCAGTCGGAGATCGGCGAGGAGCTCGGCATCTCGCAGATGCACGTGTCCAGGCTGCTCTCCCGGACGCTGGTCAAGCTCAGGAAGGGCCTGACCGTGGAGGAGTGATCCGGCTTCCCGGGCACCGGCCCGTACGTCGTCGCGGAAGGACCCGCCCCACCGGGCGGGTCCTTCCGCGTTGTTGACGACACGCCACGGACCGGCCGATGGCGGGCAGGCGCCGTCGCCCGGGGGTCACACGACCCGTTCGCCGCGCTGCCACACCGCCTGGGCCAGCGGGACCCCCGGGCGGTAGGCGAGGTGGACGTGGCTCGGCGCGTCGAGGAGCAGGAGGTCGGCACGGGCGCCCGGCGTGATGCGGCCGATGTCGGTGCGGCGCAGCGCGGCGGCGCCGCCGGCCGTGGCGGACCAGACCGCTTCGTCGGGGGTCATGCCCATGTCCCGTACGGCGAGGGCGATGCAGAACGCCATGGAGGAGGTGAACGAGGAGCCCGGATTGCAGTCCGTGGACAGGGCGACCGTGGCGCCCGCGTCGAGCAGGCGGCGGGCGTCGGGCCAGACCGCGCGGGTGGAGAACTCGGCGCCGGGGAGCAGGGTGGCGACGGTGTCGCCCTGCCCGAGTGCGTCGAGGTCGGCGTCGGTGAGATGGGTGCAGTGGTCGGCGGACGCGGCGTCGAGTTCGACGGCGAGCTGGACTCCGGGGCCGTGGCCGAGCTGATTGGCGTGGACACGGGGGTGCAGACCCCTGGCCATCCCGGCGGTGAGGACGGCGCGGGCCTGGTCGCCGTCGAAGGCACCCTGCTCGCAGAAGACGTCGATCCAGCGGGCGTACGGGGCACAGGCGTCCAGCATCGGTCCGGTGACGAGGTCCACGTAGCCGGCCGGGTCGTCGGCGTAGTCGGGCGACACGATGTGGGCGCCGAGGTAGGTGACCTCCTCGGTGTGACGGGCGGCGACGCGCAGGGCGCGGGCCTCGTCCTCGACGGTGAGGCCGTAGCCGGACTTGGTCTCGCAGGTGGTGGTGCCCTGCCGGAGCGCCTCGGCGAGGTAGCGGGCGACGTTGGCACCGAGCGCGTCGTCGGAGGCGGCGCGGGTGGCGGCGACGGTCGTGCGGATGCCTCCCGCCGTGTAGGGGAGGCCGGACATGCGGGCGTTGAACTCCTGGGTCCGGTCGCCGGCGAACACCAGGTGGGAGTGGGAGTCCACGAAGCCGGGGACCATGGCCCGGCCGCCCGCGTCGACGGCGTTGTCGGTGGCGGGTGCTTTGCTTGACGCACCGGTCCAGACGATGCGGTCGCCGTCGATGACGACGGCCGCGTCGCGGATCAGGCCCAGGGGGGTCCCGTTTCCGAGGGAGGGGTCGTTCGTGACCAGGCAGGCGATGTCGGTGATGGCGGTGGTCGTCATGCTGGGGCAGCTCTCGTCGATGTGGTCGGGTGTCAGCCGTGCAGTGCGGCGATGGCCTCCGCGAGTGCCGAGGGCACGTCCTCGACCTGTGTGTGACGGCCGTCGCGGACGATGTGCCGCCCTGCCACGACGGTGTGCCGCACATCCGCCGCGGAGGCGGCGAATACGGCTGCTACGGCTGCCAGCCGGGGCGCCGGCCCGGCTGTTCTGACGGAGTCCAGCGCGACGGTGGTGAGGTCGGCGGGCGCTCCCGGTTCGAGGGTGCCCGCGTCGGGGCGGCCGAGGGCGGCGTGCCCGTCCGCGGAAGCCGCCCTGAGCAGGGCGGCCGCGGTCCAGTGGCCGCGTACGTGGGTGCGGAGCCGCTCGTTGAGCTCCATGGCCCTGGCCTCTTCGAAGAGGTCGATCACGGCGTGGCTGTCGCTGCCCAGCGACAGTGGGGAGCCGGCGCGCTGGAGGGCGGCGGCGGGGCCGATGCCGTCGGCGAGATCGCGTTCGGTGGTGGGGCACATGCAGGTGCCGGTGGCGGAGTTCCCCAGCAGCTCGATGTCCTCGGCGGTGAGGTGCGTGTTGTGGACGCCGGTGGTGCGCGGGCCGAGGACCCCGTGGTCGGCGAGGAGCCGGGTGGGGGTGCGTCCGTGGGCGGCGAGGCAGGCCTCGTTCTCGGCGGTCTGCTCGGAGAGATGGACGTGGAGCGGCGCTTCCCGTTCCTCGGCCCACCGCACCACGGTGGCCAGCTGACCGGCCGGGACTGCGCGTACGGAGTGGATGGCGGCGCCGATCAGCGCATGGTCGGCGCCCTTGAGGAGGGAGGCGCGCTCGGCCCAGGCGTCGGCGGTGGTGTCGGAGAAGCGGAGCTGGTGCCGGTTGGGCTTCTCGCCGAATCCCGCGGCGAGATAGGCGGTGTCCAGCAGGGTGATGCGGATGCCCGCCTCGCCCGCTGCCGCGATGAGCGCCTCGCCCATCGCGTTCGGGTTGTCGTAGGGCGTGCCGCCGGGCGCGTGGTGCAGGTAGTGGAATTCGCCGACGGAGGTGATGCCGGCCAGGGCCATTTCGGCGTACGTGGCGCGGGCCAGGTCGAAATAGGTGTCGGGGGTGAGCCGGGATGCCGCCCGGTACATCAGCTCGCGCCACGTCCAGAAGGTGCCCGATCCCACCTGGACCGTGGAGCGCAGGGCCCGGTGGAAGGCGTGCGAGTGGGTGTTGGCCAGCCCGGGGAGGGTCAGACCGCGCAGGGCGGTGGCGCCGGGGGGCGGTGCGTCGATGCCCGTGCGGACACCGACGATACGTCCCGCGGCCACGTCCAGGGTGACGCCCGGCTCGACGTGCGTGCCGAGCCATGCGTGGGACATCCAGTAGGTGGCGGTGACCGGTGTGCCCGTGGGTTGCGCTGTCAGCTGCACGCGAGACCTTCCAGTACGTCGGCGAGTGCGATCACCCCGGCCATGCAGTCGTCCTCGGCGGCGTGCTCGGCCGGCGAGTGCGAGATCCCGGTGGGGTTCCGTACGAACAGCATGGCGGTCGGCACGGAAGCGGACAAAATACCCGCATCGTGCCCGGCTCCCGTGCCGAGGACGGGCACGGTGCGTCCCGCTTCGTCAGGGCCGCGCTTCCCCAGCACCCGGCAGATCTCGTCGCGCAGGGCGTGCTGGAACTCCACGACGGGCGTGAAGGACTCCCGTACGACGTCGAGATCGGTCCCGGCCCGCTCGGCGTGCTCCCGGGCGGCCCGCTCGACGCCGTCGACGACGGCGTCGAGGGTGGCCTGGTCGGCGGCCCGCGCGTCGAGCCAGCCACGCACGAGGGAGGGGATCGCGTTGACCCCGTTCGGCTCGACGGCGACCTTGCCGAAGGTCGCGAGACCCCCGGCGAGCCGTGCCTCCCGCCGGGCCGCCAGGACGGTCTCCGCGTACGTGAGCATCGGATCGCGGCGGTCGGCGAGCCGCGTGGTGCCGGCATGGTTGGCCTCGCCCCGGAAGTCGAACCGCCAGCGGCCGTGCGGCCAGATCGCGGAGGCGACCCCGACCGGGTCCCCGCTCAGGTCGAGGGCACGCCCCTGCTCGACATGGAGCTCGACGAACGCGCCGATACGGGCGAGCCGTTCGGGGTCGGGTCCGAGGGTGTCGGGGTCGTGTCCGGCGGCCTCCATGGCCCGCGGCAGCGGGACGCCGTCGCCGTCGCGGAGCAGACGCGCCTTCTCGGCGGTCAGCTGCCCCGCGGCCAGCCGTGACCCGACGCAGGCGAGCCCGAAGCGGGCGCCTTCCTCGTCACCGAAGTTGGTGATGGCGAAAGGCCTGGTGAACTGCGCCCCCCTGCGGCGGAGTTCGTCGAGGGCGGCGAAGGAGGACACCACACCGAGGGGACCGTCGAAGGCGCCCCCGTCCGGCACGGAGTCGAGATGCGACCCGGTGACGACGGCGTCCCCGGCGAGCGGATCGCCGAGCCAGGCCCACTGGTTGCCGTTCCGGTCGGCCTCGTAGCCGAGCCCGCGTGCCTCGGCCTGTTCCCGGAACCACTCCCGGCACTCGCCGTCGGCCCCGGTCCAGGCATACCTGCGGTACCCGCCGCTGTCCGCGTCCCGCCCGATGGGCGCGAGGTCCCGCCACATGTCCTGGAAGGAGGGCGGCGGACTCCCGCCCGCCGGTCTCGCGGGACCGCGCCCGTCGGCCGTTCTCCCGGGACCGCGACCGTCGGCCGGAAACGTCACTGTCCCCCCTCCGCCATGGGGACCCGCACACCCTGCTCGGAGGCGACGGACTCCGCGATGTCGTACCCGGCGTCGACGTGCCGGATGACGCCCATGCCCGGGTCGTTCGTGAGCACCCGGCGGATCTTCTCGCCCGCCAGCTTCGTGCCGTCGGCGACGGTGACCTGACCCGCGTGGATGGAACGCCCCATCCCCACGCCGCCCCCGTGGTGCAGGGACACCCAGGACGCCCCCGAGGCCACGTTGACCATGGCGTTCAGCAGCGGCCAGTCGGCGATCGCGTCGGACCCGTCGAGCATGGCCTCGGTCTCGCGGTACGGCGAGGCGACCGAACCGCAGTCCAGGTGGTCGCGTCCGATGGCCAGCGGCGCGGCCAGCTCCCCGCTCGCGACCATGTCGTTGAACCGCTCCCCCGCCTTGTCGCGCTCGCCGTATCCCAGCCAGCAGATCCGGGCGGGCAGCCCCTGGAAGTGGACGCGCTCGCCGGCCATCCTGATCCAGCGGTGCAGCGACTCGTTCTCCGGGAAGAGTTCAAGCATCGCCCTGTCCGTCTTGTGGATGTCGGACGCCTCGCCCGACAGCGCCGCCCACCGGAACGGCCCCTTGCCCTCGCAGAAGAGCGGCCGGATGTAGGCGGGCACGAAGCCAGGGAAGTCGAACGCCCGCGTGTACCCGGCGAGCTGGGCCTCGCCCCGGATCGAGTTGCCGTAGTCGAAGACCTCGGCCCCCGCGTCCATGAAGCCGACCATCGCCTCGACGTGCGCGGCCATCGACTCACGGGCGCGCTGCGTGAAGTCGGCCGGCTTCTCGGCCGCGTACGAGGCCATGTCGTCGAATTCCACGCCGGCCGGCAGATAGGCGAGCGGGTCGTGCGCGCTCGTCTGGTCCGTGACGATGTCGACCGGGGCGCCCTCGGCGAGCAGCCGGGGCAGCAGCTCCGCCGCGTTGCCCAGCAGGCCGATGGAGAGCGGGCGCCGCGCGTCGCGCGCCTCGACGGCCAGCTGGAGCGCGTGCGCCGGCGAGTCGGCCCGGACGTCCAGGAAGCCGTGCTCGATCCGGCGCTCGATGGCGCGCGGGTCGCAGTCGATACAGAGGGCCACGCCGTCGTTCATGGTCACGGCCAGCGGCTGGGCGCCGCCCATGCCGCCGAGCCCGGCCGTCAGCGTGATGGTGCCCGCCAGCGTGCCGCCGAACCTCTTCGCGGCCACCGCGGCGAACGTCTCGTACGTGCCCTGGAGGATGCCCTGCGTCCCGATGTAGATCCAGGAACCGGCGGTCATCTGGCCGTACATGGTGAGCCCGAGGGCCTCCAGCCGGCGGAATTCCTCCCAGTTGGCCCAGTCGCCGACCAGGTTGGAGTTGGCGATCAGGACGCGCGGCGCCCACTCGTGGGTCTGCATGACGCCGACGGGCCGCCCGGACTGCACGAGCATCGTCTCGTCCTGCTTCAGGGTCCGCAGCGTACGGACCATGGCGTCGAAGGACCGCCAGTCGCGGGCCGCCTTGCCCGTGCCTCCGTAGACGACGAGCTTGTCCGGGTGCTCGGCGACCTCGGGGTCGAGGTTGTTCTGCAGCATGCGGAGGGCGGCCTCCTGCTGCCATCCCAGGGCGCTCAGTTCCGTACCGCGCGGTGCCCGTACGGGGCGGGGTCCTGACATGGGAAATGCCTCCTCGCGACTGCTGCTACGACCGTTGCCGACAACTGTTCCTTTTTCTATTCACATCCTGTCGCCATGAATACTCCTAGTCAACAGGGCGTGGGCCAGGCAGTTGCCGGCGGGCCGACGCACCCCCGGTCGCGCACTCCATACACGCTCCCGCGCATGTACCACTGGAAAATGCCAGAACTTCCACCATGAGCGTGCACTTTGCGTAGCCTCCTCACTACAGCCGTACACCACGTCGGGAGGGGAGTCCACGTTGCCCGGAATCGACGAGTGCCTGCTCGACGTCATGAGGCTGCCCGGCGCCCGGGGCGCCGCGGTGGTCGACTGGACGAGCGGCCTCGCCCTCGGCACGATCGGTGAATCGCCCAACGGCGACCACGAGGCGACGGCCGCCGAGACGGCCGAGGTGGCGAGGATGGCGGCCGAGCAACCGGTCTTCGCGCAAGCGGCCCACACCGCCGGATCAGCCCCGGCCGCGTTACGCACGCCGACCCGGCCGGACCAGGACCCGACGGCTCCTGTCGGCCCCGCGGTGGAAGACGTCATCGTCACGACCGCAGTCGGCTACCACATCCTCCGTTTCGTCGAGACGGCCTTCGACAGCAGCGTGTTCCTCCATCTCTGGCTGGACCGCACGGAAGGCAATCTCGCCCTCGCCCGCATACGGATCGGCGAGATCGCCGAGCGGCTGGTCCTGGCATGAGACCGGCCCCCGACGCCCGGCGCATATCCGAACAGGCCGTGCTCTCCCCCATGCTCCAGCGGCTCGCGGCGGAGCGCGCCACCGGCGCACTGATGCGCGACCGCGGCACCCTCTATCTCGCCGACGGCCAGGTCGTCCACGCCGAGAGCCCCGCCACCCCCGGCATCGACGTCCTGCTCACCGCGGGCGGCGCGCTGCGCGGCGAGGGCTGGTGGGACGCGGTCGCCCAGGCGGGTGCCGGACAGCGGGTCGGCCGCTATCTCGTGGACAGCGGCCGGGTGCCGGGCGGCGCGCTGGAACTGTGCCACCTGGGGGCGCTGTACGACGCGGCCTTCTTCGCCCTGGCCCCGACCCACACACCGGCCCGCTTCCGCTACGGGGTGTCGCACTGGATCGGCCCCGTCCGTCCCGTACCCGTGGACTCCGTGCAGCGCGAGACGCTCCGGCGCCGGGAGCTGCTGCACCGGATCTGGCCGGACGCGCTCACCGACAGCGCCCCGCTCACCCCCACGACGCACCCCGTCGACGCCCCGGTCCCACCCCGCCAGCGCCGCGTCCTGGACCTGGTGAACGGCGTGCGCACGGCCACGGACATCGCCCAGGAGCTGGGCCGCTCCGCGTTCCACATCCTGGTCGACCTGCGCCGGCTCGCGGCTGCCGGACTGGTCGAGCCGGTGCCTTTGACCGCGGCCGGGTCCGCCTCCGCGCCCGGCCGGATCGAGCTGCCCGAGGTCACGGCCGACCCCGACGTCGCCCTGCTGCGCCGGCTCAGAGACGCATTGGAGGCCCTGTGATACGCGCGCTCAGACAGCGTGCCGGGAGGAGACAGCTGATGGTGCCCGAGGCCGAAGTGAAGGGTGTCCTCGACGAGCTCCAGCGGTTACGGGCCCGGGTGCCGCTCCTGACCGGTGCGCTGGCCGCCAGCACGGACGGCCTGGTGGTGGCCCAGGACACTCCGGGCATCGAGGCCGAGGGTGTCGCCGCACTGACCGCCGCGGCGCTCGGTGTGTCGATCCGGATGACCGAGGCCACCGGTCGCGGCGGCTTCCGCGAGCTCCTGATCCGCGGCACGGACGGCTACGTCGCCACGTACGCAGCGGGCTCCTCCGCCGTCCTCACCCTGCTGGCCGAGGACCGGATCAACGTCGGCCGGCTCCATCTGGAGGGCCGCCGGGCCGGTGCCCGTATCGGCGAAATGGTCGACGCCGCGCTGGACCGCGCCGACCGCCCCGCACCTCCCCCGCGCCCCCCGCAGTCCCGCGACCTCCCCCGCCGCGGCGCACCGGACCACGCATGACGAAGGCATCAACCAGAAACGGACCGGCCACCCGGCCGGCCAGGGAAAGGAAACGAGCACTCATGGCCAACACCGAAACGTCACTGAAGGGCGCGATGACGTCGATCGAGGGGACCCTCGGGGTCGCACTCGTCGACTACACCAGCGGCATGGCCCTGGGCACCCTCGGCGGCGGCAAGGACTTCAACCTGGAGGTCGCGGCGGCGGGCAACACCGACGTCGTGCGCGCGAAGCTCCGCACCATGGAGCACCTGGGGATCAAGGACGAGATCGAGGACATCCTCATCACCCTCGGCAGCCAGTACCACCTGATCCGGCTGCTCAGGACCCGTGGCAACAACGGTCTGTTCCTCTATCTCGTGCTGGACTCCGGCCGTGCCAACCTCGCGATGGCCCGCCACCAGCTGAAGAAGATCGAGGCCGAGCTGGAGGTCTGACCCTCCGTCCTCACCCGCGGCGGCGCCGCACCCACCGGGCGCGGCGTCCCCGCCATCGGCCGGGTACGGCAGGGCAGAGGCGGACCCCGAAGCCGTCGAACAGGCCCCCCCTGGGACCGGAGAACGGATCATCAAGCTCCAGATGCGGAGGTTCCGCGAACTTGAACGATCCGGAATCCGGCAGGAGTCAGGGTCTCGGCATGATCAGGACATCAAAGCGCATCGCCCGGACCACAGGCCTCCTCACAGCGTCGATCGCTGCGGTCGCCCTCGCTGCCACTCCCGCGAATGCCGCCTCGCTCAGCCGTAGTTGGAGCGGGAACCAGGTACAGGTCGACCATGATCCCGGCAACGGCTACAACTCCTGGGTCTGGGTCTGGGACGGCGACGCCGACAGCCGAGGGGTGTTCGCGGAAGTCCACCTCCAGGACGGGACCCGAGACAAGGTCTGGGACAGCAACGGAGCCGGCAACGACGGGACGACCAGGAACTACACCAAGGAAATCGACTGGTTCCGCCTCTGCCAGTACTACAACGACAGCTCAGGCGGGGTCGTCGTGACCGAGTGCAGCAACGGTAGTTTCGGCAGTGACGCCGGCTGGTGGTGGGCCTGGTAGTCCGGGCCCGGACCGTGACCCCACGTTCTGCGGCTTGGACGTGGGGCTTCACAGGCCGAGGAGTGAAAGTCCTGGTCAGGCTCCGGCCGATCGTCAGTGGGCACAGACGGGCGACGTCCGAGAATCGGCAGGAGGGGTCCGCCTACCCGACGAACAGCCCCCGGGCCGCGGCGCGGGCGTCGAACTCCTCCAACCGGGCCTGGGCCTCGGGCAGTCCGTCACACATCGCCTCCAGCAGCACCCGCCCCAGCAGCATCGGCGCGCACGCGGTGTCGAAGGCGAGTCCGGTCCCCACGGCGGCCGGAATCAGCAGATCGCTGTGCTCGGCCACCGGGGCGAACGCCGAATCGGCGACGGTCACGACGGTCAGTCCGCGCTCCTGGGCGTACGCGAGCGCGTCCACGACCTCCCTCGGATGCCGGGGCAGCGCGAAGCACACCAGCGCGGTCGCTCCCGCCCGCACCGCGGCGTCGATCCGGTCGTGCAGCATGCTGCCGCCCTCGTCGAGCACCCGTACGTCCGGATGGACCTTGGCAGCGAAGTAGCCGAACCCCCGGGCCTGTGAGGACGCCGCCCGCAGGCCGAGCACGAGCAGCGGCTTCGAGCCGGCCAGCAGCCGCCCCGCCCGCTCCACCGGCGCCGGATCGGCGAGGAGTTCGGCCAGATGCCGCAGATTCTCGATCTCGGCCCGCACGGCCTGCTGGTACTCGTTGAAGCGCTCCTCGGCGCCGCCCCCACCCGCCGCGCCGGCCGGCGCGACCTCCCTGAGGTGCTTGCGAAGGGCCGGATACCCGTCGAACCCGAGCGCCACGGCGAACCGGGTGACGGACGGCTGGCTGACCCCGGCCAGCTCGGCCAGCTCCACACTCGACAGGAACGGGGCATCGGCGGCCCGCCGCACCATGGAGTGCGCGATCCGCCGCTGGGTGGGCGTGAGCCGCTGCCCCTCGAAGAGCCGCTGCAACCGCGCGGCCGGGCTGCTCCCGCTCATGCTGTCCCTCCAGGAATCCGCCGGTGCCGGACCGGCGCCGAGGAATCCATTCAGTCAGCAAGCGGCCTGTATGTCCATATACAGATCCGCGGCGGACCTACGCCCGACCTCCGAGGATGACAGGTGGCCGGTCGCGCCGGCCCCTTTTCCGGCTCCGGTCTCAGAACACCACGCGCGCCGCTGTCAGCGCCGCCCGCACCTCGGGGTCACCGTCCAGTTCCAGGTGCCCGCGCGGGGGGCGGCCCGACACATGGCGGGCGAAGACGATCGCGTCGGCGCGGAGCGTGGCGGCGGGGGTGCCGATGCCCAGGAGGCGGTTCCCGCCCGCCGGACCGCTGAGATCGATCTCCACCGCGGCAGCCGTCCAGGCGAGGGACAGGTCCAGCACCACCTGGTCCACGATCTCCCGGTCATGCGCGTCGAGGACCAGCCCGGCTCCGGTCGCGTCGCTGATGTCCACCCGGTGCATCCAGGTGTCGCGGGCCACGAGGACATGGTTCAGGTAGTCCATCGAGTCGTCCGGCAGCACCTTCGCCTCCGGGTAGAGCAGGCTGAGGCGGACCCTCCGGCGGGCGGCGGCGGGCATACGGCGCAGGGTGCGCAGCCCCTGCGGGGCGAAATGGGCGAGCGCCCCGATCAGCTCCGGGCCCGGGACGGCACTCCGGTCCGCGATCTGGCTCTCGTTGTGGCCGTCGAGCGGCCCCAGGTGCGGATGGGTCCGCCTGGCCCGCCGGATGCGCCGGAGCGCGACCCAGGGGCGGGGCAGTTCCTCGTACTGGCCGACGACGTGGGCAAGCATGTCCCTGACCGTCCAGCCATCGCACGCCGTGGGGCGGTGCCAGTCCTCGTCGGACAGCTCACGGCACATGGTCAGCACCGCACGGAGCTCCGCCTCGTTGACCTCGCGGGCCCGCGCCGCGGACGTACGGGGGATGGTGCGGGCGTAGAAGGTGGTGACCATCGCGCGGTCTCCCGTCTCCCCCCGTCCACGCTACGCCGGGGCGAGGCCGCCCGCCCGGGTGGCATTTGGGCGGGTACGGAGGGCTGACCCACTGCCCCAGGAGCTCCCGACGCGTAACCGGTGGATCCGGAGGAAGCGGAGCACGTCGGGCCGGGACGGCCGAGGGCGCTGGAAAGGGTCCGGGAAGGGCCTGAGGCGGTCGGGGGAGCCGAAGGACCGCCGCTTCCCGCGCATGAATATGTCGCGGGGACCGCCGCACCCCCGGTCGCCCGGGGGGCGGGACGACGGCGGTCCCCGCGAGGGACGCGGTCCCCGGGTCAGGGCCGGGTGTCGCGTCCAGGCGACGGTGGAGGTCCGGGAGCCGCTCCGTAGTCCGTGTCGCCGTATGTGGTGCCGGCGGGTTTCCCTGCCGACACCCCTTACTCTGCCCGAGCCGTGTTAAGCCGGTGCTGCGCGTACGTGTCGCGCTCGTACCGTTTTCGCGAAGCCCGGACACCGGTCCCTGGCTAGGGCCTGTGGGCCGCGTCCTTGGCGAGGAAGGCCAGCAGGTCCTGCCTGCTCACGACGCCCTTGGGCTTGCCCTCGACGAGAACGATCGCCGCATCGGCGCCGTCCGCGCCACTGAGCACGGCCATCAGGTCCTCGACCGGTTCACCGGAGCCGACCTGCGGCAACGGGGCCGACATGTGCTTGTCCAACGGGTCGGAGAGGGAGGCCCGCTGGGTGAACAGCGCGTCCAGGAGCTGACGCTCGACGACGGAGCCGACGACCTCGGCGGCCATCACGTCCGGGTGGCCGGCGCCCGGCTTCACGATCGGCATCTGGGAGACGCCGTACTCCCGGAGCACGTCGATGGCCTCGCCGACCGTCTCCTCCGGGTGCATGTGGACGAGCGACGGGATCGGGCCCTCCTTGAAGTCGAGGACCGCGCCGACCTGCGCGGACGTGCCGGTGTCCTCCAGGAAGCCGTAGTCCGCCATCCACTCGTCGTTGAAGATCTTGCTCATGTAGCCGCGGCCGCTGTCCGGCAGCAGGACGACGACCACGTCCTCGGGCCCGAGGCGCGCGGCCACCTTCAGTGCCGCGACGACCGCCATGCCGCAGGAGCCGCCGACGAGCAGGCCCTCCTCCTTGGCGAGGCGGCGGGTCATCTGGAAGGAGTCCTTGTCCGAGACCGCCACGATCTCGTCCGTGACCGTACGGTCGTAGGCGCTCGGCCAGAAGTCCTCGCCGACCCCCTCGACGAGGTACGGGCGGCCGGAACCGCCGGAGTACACCGAGCCCTCGGGGTCCGCGCCGATCACCTGGACCCGGTTCCCGCTGATCTCCTTGAGATAGCGGCCCGTGCCGGTGATCGTGCCGCCGGTGCCGACGCCCGCGACGAAGTGGGTGATGCGCCCGTCCGTCTGGTCCCAGAGCTCGGGGCCCGTGGTCTCGTAGTGCGAGCGCGGGTTGTTCGGGTTGGAGTACTGGTCGGGCTTCCAGGCGCCCGGCGTCTCACGGACCAGCCGGTCGGAGACGTTGTAGTACGAGTCCGGGTGCTCGGGGTCGACGGCCGTCGGGCAGACCACGACCTCCGCACCGTACGCGCGCAGCACGTTGATCTTGTCCGTGGACACCTTGTCCGGGCAGACGAAGATGCATTTGTAGCCCTTCTGCTGGGCGACGATGGCCAGGCCGACGCCTGTGTTGCCACTGGTCGGCTCGACGATCGTGCCGCCGGGCAGGAGCTCTCCGCTCTGCTCCGCCGCCTCGATCATGCGCAGCGCGATGCGGTCCTTGACCGACCCGCCGGGGTTGAAGTACTCGACCTTGGCCAGGACCGTCGCCTGAATGCCTGCCGAAACATTGCGCAGCCTCACCAGCGGGGTGTTGCCGACAAGACTGATCATCGAATCGTGGAATTGCACCGTGTACTCCGGGGTCTCCGAGATGGTCAGGCAAGAGTATGCGTACGAGCACGGGATTGGACGAAGCGATTGGGCAACGCCCCCCGCGGGGCAGGTAGTGCTGTGTACGGCTGTACGGCAAGGAGGAGGTGGACCGGACTGTGTCGAGAGCGAGGGTGGCACGGCGGATCGCGGCGGGCGCGGCCTACGGCGGCGGGAGCGTCGGGCTGATCGGTGCGGCGACGGTAGGCCTGGTACTGGCCGAGGTGCAGCTGGCGAAACGGCTGGTGGGCGGGGGGACGGCGCCGGTCCCGCCGAGTGCGGACGGGCGGTACGGGGTGGCGTTCGCCGGCCCCGCGGATCCGTTGCGGTTCGTGATGCTGGGCGACTCGACGGCGGCCGGCCAGGGGGTGCGCAGGGCCGGACAGACGCCGGGGGCCCTGCTGGCGTCCGGGCTGGCGGCGGTGGCCGAGCGGCCGGTGGATCTGCGGAACGTGGCGTTGCCGGGGGCGCGTTCGGACGACCTGGAACGGCAGGTGTCGCAGGTGCTGGCGGATCCGTCGGGGCCACCGGACGTCTGCGTGATCATGATCGGGGCGAACGACGTGACGCACCGGATGCCCGCGACGCAGTCGGTGCGCTGTCTGAGCACCGCCGTACGGAGGCTGCGCACGGCGGGTGCGGAGGTGATCGTGGGGACGTGCCCGGACCTGGGCACGATCGAGCCGGTCTACCAGCCGCTGCGGTGGCTGGCCCGGCGGGTGAGCCGTCAGCTGGCGGCGGCGCAGACGATCGGAGCGGTGGAGCAGGGCGGCCGGACGGTGTCGCTGGGGGATCTGCTGGGGCCGGAGTTCGAGGCGAATCCGCGGGAGCTGTTCGGTCCCGACAACTACCACCCGTCGGCGGAGGGCTACGCGACCGCGTCGATGGCGATGCTGCCGACACTGTGTGCGGCGCTGGGGCTGTGGCCGGAGTCCGACCATCTGGACGGGTCGCGGCGCGAGGACATGCTGCCGGTCGCGAAGGCCGCCTCCCGGGCCGCGCGGGAGGCGGGTACGGAGGTGACGGGGGCGCGCGCGCCCTGGGCCCTGCTCAAGCACCGGCGGCGGCGGAGGCTGCCGGCGCACACGGAGCCGACGCCGCACGAGGACGTGCCCCCGCCGGCACCCGGCTCGGGCAGCGGGGCGACGTGGCGGCCCGCCTGAGCGGTGGACGGGGCGGCCGGCCGGTGCGAGGCGGGCCCTGCACGCCGTGGCCGGCCCGGGCCGGCCGGTCGGCCGACCGGGAACAATCGGAGCGACTGAGCGGTTGCTTAGAAAAGAGGTCCGCATCACATCGCTTGTTGGGTGACCTCAGCTATACGTCCGGGTAACTTCCAAGGCAGCCCAGCCTTCCTGCCTTCCAGCCCTCATGGAGCCGCGTGATGCCCGAAGCCGTGATCGTCTCTGCTGCCCGTTCGCCGATCGGCCGGGCCTTCAAGGGGTCCCTCAAGGACCTGCGCGCGGACGACCTGACCGCGACCATCATCCAGACCGCCCTGGCCAAGGTTCCCGAGCTGGACCCGAGGGACATCGACGACCTGATGCTCGGCTGCGGCCTTCCCGGCGGGGAGCAGGGCAACAACCTGGGCCGCGTCATCGCCGTGCAGATGGGGATGGACCACCTCCCCGGCTGTACGGTCACGCGCTACTGCTCGTCCTCGCTGCAGACCAGCCGTATGGCCCTGCACGCCATCAAGGCGGGCGAGGGGGACGTCTTCATCTCCGCCGGTGTCGAGATGGTGTCCCGCTTCGCGAAGGGCAACTCCGACAGCCTGCCGGACACGCACAACCCGCTGTTCGCCGAGGCCGAGGCCCGCACCGCGGCCCGCGCCGAGGAGTCGGGGGCGGGCTGGACCGACCCGCGCGAGGAGGGCCTGGTCCCGGACGCGTACATCTCGATGGGGCAGACCGCCGAGAATCTGGCCCGGCTCAAGGGCGTCACCCGCCAGGACATGGACGAATTCGGCGTGCGGTCGCAGAACCTCGCCGAGGAAGCCCTCAAGAACGGCTTCTGGGAGCGTGAGATCACGCCCGTGACGACCCCGGACGGCACCGTGGTCTCCAAGGACGACGGCCCGCGTGCGGGCGTCACCCTGGAGGGTGTGCAGGGCCTGAAGCCGGTGTTCCGCCCCGACGGACTCGTCACCGCGGCCAACTGCTGCCCGCTCAACGACGGCGCCGCCGCGCTCGTGATCATGTCCGACACCAAGGCGCGGGAGCTGGGCCTGACCCCGTTGGCCCGGATCGTCTCGACCGGCGTCTCCGGCCTCTCCCCCGAGATCATGGGGTACGGCCCGGTCGAGGCCAGCAAGCAGGCGCTCAAGCGCGCCGGGCTGACCGTCGACGACATCGACCTGGCCGAGATCAACGAGGCGTTCGCGGCCCAGGTCATCCCGTCCTACCGGGACCTCGGCCTGCCGCTGGACAAGGTCAACGTCAACGGTGGCGCCATCGCCGTCGGCCACCCCTTCGGCATGACCGGCGCCCGGATCACCGGCACGCTGATCAACAGCCTGCAGTTCCACGACAAGCAGTTCGGCCTGGAGACCATGTGCGTGGGCGGCGGCCAGGGCATGGCCATGGTCATCGAGCGCCTGAGCTAGACCTCCCGCCCCAGGGCCCCAGGGTTCCCGGAGCGGCCACGGGCCGGTTCACCCTCCCTCGCGAGGGCCGGTTCGAACCCGGCCGAGCCCCGAACGTGACCGAATCTCCCCCAGGATGTGACCTGCGTCCCGGGGGAGAGTCGTTTCCCCAGGTCACACCCGATGCAGGACTAAACGTCAGGCCCAAAGACCTGTCCAATTCGTGACGTAATGCACTGACAGCACGCACCGGTACAGGACAAGCTGATGTAGGAAGTCGGGGGTGTCGATTGAAACCGGGAGTATGTCAGTGAGCGCCATGTCATTTGCCCTGTTGCTGACCACCGCCGCTGCCACGGCCGTCGGCGCCGCCGCTCTGCACGCCGCTCACGGGCTGCGCGAGCAGGTCACGGCCCTGCGAACGGAGCTGGCGGAGGGGCGGAGCCTGAGCGCCTCCGTGCCCGAGCAGCAGAACCGGAGTACCGCCACCCCCGCCGAGGAGATACGGGCGGCGGTCGCCGAGGCGCTGGCCGAGGAGCGCGAGCGCGAGCTCGCCGAGGCCCGCGCCTTCTGGGCCGCCCAGGAGGCGCGTGACGCCGCCGACGCCCCGTCCCTGCTGGGCGGTCTCGCCGGTCTCGGCGAGGACGTCCCGTTCTTCATGCCCCGGCAGGCCGACTTCGCCGGCCTCGAGGCCATGGACCTCGAAGCCACCGAGGCGATGGACGAGCTGGCGGAGCTGACCGAACTGCCCGAGGTCGCCGAATTCGCGGAGTTCACCGACGACTCCCCGGAGCTGGCCGCGGCCCGTCGCCGCCACCCCTCGCACCCGGACTTCGTTCCCGTGCAGACACCGGTCGTCACCGACCATGAGCGTACCGTGAACCGTCTGGAGCGGCTCGCCGACACCGGTACGGAGCTCACCGACGTCCGCCCCGGCCCGCTCGGCACGCTCGACGTGTACGTCTTCGCCGACGGCACCACGCTCTGCATGACGCCGGGCCACCGCGAGACCGCCGAACGGCTCGCCGCATCGCTGCGGGCCGGTGAGCAGCCGGTCCTGCTGGGTGGTTCCGGGGTCTCCGGCGCCTACGCGCTGACCTTCTCGTGCGGCGCGGAGAACGTCTACATCCTCGCCGACCGCGTCATCGCCTCCTTCTGAGGACCCACCCTCGGCGGCTCACGGGGCGAAAGCCCGCGCCGCCGCCTCCTCGACACAGCGCACGGCCTCGTCCAGCTCCCGGGACGAGGCCGTTTCCAGTGCCACCGCCAGGTCGCGGCCCGCGACGGCGAGCTGGTCGCCCACGGCGAATATCCCGGCGTCCGGCATCACGCGCGGCTCCCGGTCCGGCGCCTCGGCGCGCTGGGCCCGCGCCGCCAGTTCCCTGGCCGTGGCCAGGGCCTCCGCGGCGGCGCCGCGCTGCAGCCGGCTCTGCGGAGCACTGCGGAGACGGTCGGCGAATCGGTCCACAGCCGTGATGAGGGAGGTCGTATCGAGCACGCCGCGACCCTACGCGCCCCCGCAGGACGGTTGCCAACGCGCTTCCGCCCGGGCAGGTGCCGGGAAGGTCCGCAGCAACGCGCACCGCGTCGGACGCGCCGATGCCTCAGGTCCTCTCCGAGGAACCCACCGCAACCCGCTCTCGATCCCGGAGTGCACCGGTCGTGACATCGTCGACCGGCTTCGCACCGTCGACGAGGCCCCCTCCCTCGTCCGCTTCGAGGAGAAGGCCGGGCCGGCTGCGGAGCGAACACGAGCTCACCTACGGCCGCCCGAGCGGAAACGGAGCGGCCTGCAGGCATGTGCCTGCAGGCCGCTCCGTCGATCGTTCCCTACGGGTCAGTCGTCCCCGTTGAGGATGGAGAGCAGGCGCAGCATCTCCAGGTAGATCCACACCAGGGTCAGGGTGAGGCCGAAGGCCGCCAGCCAGGACTCCTCGCGCGGTGCGCCGTAGTTGATGCCGTCCTCGACCTGCTTGAAGTCCAGGGCCAGGAAGCACGCGCCGAGGATGATGCCGATGACACCGAAGAGGATGCCGAGGCCGCCGCTGCGGAAGCCCAGGCCGTCACCGCCGCCGAACACGGAGAACAGCAGGTTGACCATCATCAGGAGTACGAAGCCCATGGCCGCGGCCATCACGAAGCCGTAGAAACGGCGTGTGACGCGGATCCAGCGCATCTTGTACGCGATGAGGACACCGGCGAAGACACACATGGTGCCCATCACCGCCTGCATCACCGTGCCGGGGCTGATGTAGGTGCTGACCGCGCTGGAGATGACTCCGAGGAAGACGCCCTCGAAGGCCGCGTACGCGAGGATCAGCGCCGGGGACGCCTTGCGCTTGAAGGACTGGACCATCGCCAGGGCGAACGCCACCAGGGCGGCGACGATCGCGATGCCGTAGGACTTGCCGAGATTGGCCTCGTCGACCGGCAGCAGGGCCCAGGAGAGCGCGGCGGTGAGCACCACGGTGCCCAGCGTCATCGCCGTGCGCGTGACGACGTCGTCGATCGTCATCGCGTCGGAGCGCACCGGCGCCTGCGGGGCGCCGTACTGAGTGTCCTGCTGGGCGTAGGGGTTCGTGGCGTACGGGTTGGCGGCGGTGCCCTGTGCGTACGGGTTGGCACCCGCTGCGGGGGCCCCGGCCTGCGGCGCCGCGTTGAAGCCCGCGTAGCCGTTGTCGCGGCTGAACCCCCGTCGCGAGAAGACCGGGTTGCTGCTCCTCATTTCACTCCTCCATGGCCACCCAGCGTGGCCTTGTCACAAGAGTAATGGGTAGGCAAAACAATCACGCTAGTGCCAGAGGAGGATCTTTGAGAGAAGTTGACTACTGAAGTACCGTGCGGCCGCCCGGGCCCGCCCACGCTGCGGTGGTGCCCGGAGCCGGACTCGAACCGGCACGCCCCCGAGGAGGCAGCGAGGTTTAAGCTCGCCGTGTCTGCATTCCACCACCCGGGCGTGGGCGCGCGGCTCCGCGTTGGCACAAGACCCTATCCGCGGGCTTCCCCCGATCAGCGGAACACCCGCTCGATGTTGTCTTATTTTATTGACCGTTTGAGGGTCCGTCAGACACCGCGCACCGCATCGGCACATGCCCGGACGCGCACAGGGGCACGAACCCGGCAAACGGGAATGACGGAAACTCGCCGCACCCGCACGACCCTTTCGTCATGCCCACGCCAGCATTCGCCAGGGATCCGCCACCTCAGCGCCCGACGGTGTCGTCGACGCACCGCAGAACGGGCCGGGTTCCCAGCGCCCCGGGTCCTCCAGGACCGCTCCCGTGACATGAGACACGGCACGCTCGCCGGGCAGGAGGGTGACGAGCATGTCGTCGACCTCCGCCGCCGGGTCCAGCCGGCCGGGGAAGAGCGCGAGGTCGCGCAGCAGCGTCCGCGCGGTCACCGTGACCCGGTAACCTGCCCCCGCCGCGTCACCCTGTGTGATCATCGCGTCGTACCGCGTCGGCGGCAGCGCCCGTCCGGTCCACCGCCCCGCTGAGGAAGGACGCTCTCGGGGTCGGTGTCATACCCGAGGAGTACGCGGCGCCCGGCCGGTGCGACTCAAGAGGGCCCCCGGAACGGGCACGGGGGCTGACGCCTGCGAGGAAAACGGCCGAGACGATGGAGAGGTTCCCGAACGGAGCCCGAACCGTCCGCACCGCCCTTCCGAACCAGGAGTCCCCCTGTGACCACCACCACCGTTCACCGCCCCACCGCGGTCGCCGCCCGCGCCACGGAGCTGTCGAAGGTCTACGGCCAGGGTGAGACCCAGGTCGTCGCCCTGGACCGGGTGACCGTGGACTTCCCGCGGGGAGAGTTCACCGCGATCATGGGGCCGTCGGGCTCCGGGAAGTCCACGCTGATGCACTGCGTGGCCGGCCTCGACAGCTTCAGCAGCGGTTCCGTGCGCATCGGAGACACGGAGCTGGGGACCCTGAAGGACAAGCAGCTCACCCAGCTGCGCCGGGACAAGATCGGCTTCATCTTCCAGGCCTTCAACCTGCTGCCCACCCTGACGGCGCTGGAGAACATCACCCTGCCGATGGACATCGCCGGCCGCAAGCCCGACGCCGCGTGGCTGCAGAAGGTCATCGACATGGTGGGCCTCTCGGACCGGCTGAAGCACCGCCCCACGGAGCTCTCCGGAGGCCAGCAGCAGCGCGTCGCGGTGGCCCGCGCCCTCGCCTCGCAGCCGGAGATCATCTTCGGTGACGAACCGACCGGGAACCTGGACTCCCGCTCCGGCGCCGAGGTGCTGGGCTTCCTGCGCAACTCGGTGCGCGAGCTCGGCCAGACCGTGGTGATGGTGACCCACGACCCGATGGCCGCCTCCTACGCGGACCGTGTGATCTTCCTCGCCGACGGCGCGGTCGTCGACCAGATGATGCACCCCACCGCGGACGGGGTCCTCGACCGGATGAAGGCGTTCGAGGCGAAGGGCCGCACCAGCTGACACCGGGGCCGCCGCCGCCTCGCGTCCCCGCCCCGCCCGCACTCCCTCCCAGGAATTGACATGCTCCGTACCGCCGTGCGCAATATCCTCGCGCACAAGGCCAGGCTGCTGATGACCGTGCTCGCCGTGATGCTCGGCGTCGCCTTCGTCTCCGGCACCCTGGTCTTCACCGACACCCTCGGCAACGCGTTCCGCAACCAGTCCGCCAAGAGCTACGACAAGATCTCCGTCGTCGTCACCACCTACGCCGAGCGCGGCGACGACGAGACCGCCGCCGTCGACGCCGCCACCCTGAAGAAGATCCAGGACCTGGACGGCGTGGCGGAAGCGACCGGACGGATCTCCGGCTTCGCAGGCGTGGCCGACCCGGACGGCAAGCTGATCGGCAACGGCTGGTCCAACACCGGTGCCAACTTCGCCCCCGGCACGAACGGCAAGGACGAGCAGTACGCGTTCACCGACGGCGCCGGACCGGCCGGAGCCGGCCAGGTCGCCCTCGACAAGGAGACCGCGAAGAAGGGCGAGTACCGCGTGGGCGACCCGGTGCGGGTCGCCACCAACGGGCCGGTGAAGGAGTACACCCTCTCCGGTGTCTTCACCACCGAGGACGGTGCGGTGAACGCGGGCGGCAGCCTGGTCCTCTTCGACACCGAGGTCGCCCAGGCGCTCTACCTGCGGCCCGGCGAGTTCAAGGACGTCGGCGTCACCGCCGAGGCGGGCACGTCCGACGATCAGCTGCTGGACGCGGTGAAGCCGCTGCTGCCGAAGGACGCCCAGGCTCAGACCGGTGCCGTACTCGCGGACGAGGAGGCCGAGCAGACCGAAGCCGGCCTGAAGAACATCAACCAGCTGCTGCTCAGCTTCGCGGGCATCGCCCTCTTCGTGGGCATCTTCCTGATCGCCAACACGTTCACGATGCTGGTCGCCCAGCGGACCAGGGAACTGGCCCTGATGCGTGCCGTCGGAGCCACCCGTCGTCAGGTCAAGCGGGCGGTGCTGCTCGAAGCGGGTGTGGTCGGTGCCCTCGCCTCGGTGATCGGCTTCGTGCTCGGACTCGGCCTCGCCGTCGGACTGCGCTCCGCGGTCGGCATGTTCGGCGGGAAGGCCCCGGCAGGCCCGATGATCATCACCCCGACCGCGGTCGCCGCCGCGTTCGGCGTCGGTGTGCTGGTCACCGTGCTGGCCGCCTGGCTGCCCGCCCGCCGGGCAGCGAAGATTCCTCCGGTGGCGGCGATGGGCAGCGTCCACGCGGTGGCCACGACCAGGTCCCTGGTGGTGCGGAATTCGATCGGCGGGGTCATCACCCTGCTCGGTTCGGTGGCGATCGTCGCGGGAGCGGTGGTCGGTAAGGGCAACAGGACGCTCATCGCGGCCGGCGCGTTCCTGGCACTGGTCGGCGTCATCGTGCTCATCCCCCTGCTCTCGCGCCCCGTGATCGCGCTCGTCCGCCCGACGCTGGCGAAGCTGTTCGGCATCTCCGGAAAGCTGGCGGCGCAGAACGCCGTCCGCAACCCCCGCCGCACCGGGGCGACCGCCTCCGCGCTGGCGATCGGCCTCACCCTGGTCACGGGCATCTCGGTGCTCGGTGTCACGCTCGGCCAGGCGGTCGACCGGATGACGACCGACCACATCACCGCCGACTACATGGTGACGATGGCGAGCGGTCAGCCACTCGACGAGTCGGCGCTCACAGCCCTGGAAGCGGCCGACGGCGTCGCCGCGGTCTCGCCCCAGCAGTACGCCTATCTCCGGATCGACGACGTCGACCTCTCGGCCTCCGGAGTCACCCCGGGCGATGTGGAGAAGGTCTTCGCGATGAAGACGGTCTCCGGCTCGCTGGGGTCACTGTCCGACGGCGAGATCGCCATCGCCGAGAAGACCGCGAAGGAGAACGGCTGGAAGACCGGCGACAGTCTGCCGGTGACGTTCCTGGACGAGAAGAAGGAGACCCTGAAGGTCGGTGCGCTCTACGAGGGCAACGAGTTCCTCCAGCCGGTCCTGATCCCGAAGGACGTCGTCGACCCGCACGAGGACCTCGTCGGCATCAGCGAGGTCTGGCTGACCATGGACGGTGGCCAGACGGCGGCCAACGAGCAGGCCGTGGTCGACGCCCTGGGTGACAACCCCGCGGTGAGCGTCATGGACCGCCAGGGCATCCGCGACATGTTCGGCGGCACCGTCAATCTGGCCATGAACCTCATGTACGGGCTGCTCGCGATGGCTCTGATCATCGCGGTGCTGGGAGTCGTGAACACCCTGGCCATGTCGGTCTTCGAGCGCCAGCAGGAGATCGGCATGCTGCGCGCGATCGGGCTGGACCGGGCCAAGGTGAAGCGCATGATCCGCCTGGAGGCCGTGGTCATCTCGCTCTTCGGCGCGGTGGTCGGCATCGGGCTGGGCATGTTCCTGGGCTGGGCGATCGGCCAGAGCCTCGCCTCCTCGATCCCGCAGTACGCCCTGGTGATCCCGTGGGACCGGCTGGCACTCTTCCTGGCGCTCGCGGGGCTCGTGGGTGTGCTGGCCGCCCTCTGGCCGGCCCGCAGCGGCGCGAAGCTGAACATGCTGACGGCCATCAAGACCGAGTAGCACCTCCGCACACCGAGGGGCCGGTATCCGTGACCGTGACGCGGATACCGGCCCCTCCGCGTGCCGGGTCCGCCCCTTCCGCCGGGATCAGCCCGACGCCGTCCAGGCGCGTGACCGCAGCGGCAGGCCCGCGGGGCCGCCTTCCCGCGGACGCACGGCGAGGATCTGGTTGACGCCGATCCTGTTGTGCTCGAAGGAGAGCGCGGACGCGGCCATGTAGAGCCGCCAGACCCTGGCCCGTCCGGGCGAGGTGGCCCGGACCGCCTGCGTCCAGTGCTTCTCCAGATTGGCCACCCACTGACGCAGGGTCAGTGCGTAGTGCTCACGGATCGCTTCGACGTCGCGGGCCTCGAAACCCGCCTCCTCCAGGCCGGCTACGGTGCGGCCCACCGGGGAAAGCTCCCCGTCGGGGAAGACGTACGCGTCGATGAACTCGTCGACGCGGTAGGCCGACTCGTCCCTCTCGGGGCGGCGGGCGATCTGGTGGTTGAGGAGCCGGCCGCCGGGCCTGAGGAGCGCGTAGAGGTCCTCGGCGTACTCGCGGAAGCGGACCGTGCCGACGTGCTCGGCCATGCCGATCGAGGAGATGGCGTCGTACGGACCGTCGTGGACGTCGCGGTAGTCCTGGACCCGGATCTCGATCCGGTCGGTGAGGCCCTCCTCGGCGATGCGCTTGCGGGCGAACGCCGCCTGTTCGGTGGAGAGGGTCACTCCGGTGACGCGGGCGCCGTACTCGCGGGCGGCGTGGACGGCCAGGGAGCCCCAGCCGCAGCCGACGTCGAGCAGGCGGTCACCCTCCTTGAGGGCGAGCTTGCGGCAGACGAGGTCGAGCTTGTCGCGCTGGGCGTCCTCAAGGGTCCCGCCGTCCCGCCAGTAGGCGCAGGAGTAGACCATGGACGGGCCGAGGACCAGTGCGTAGAAGTCGTTACTCACGTCGTAGTGGTGGCTGACGGCCTCCCTGTCGCTGCGTCTGGTGTGCAGCGCGCCGGAGCGGCGGCGGACCTCCTCGGCGGGCGGGGGCGGCGGGGGCCAGGGGCCGGCCAGCCGGACGAGGCCGCGGGCGAAGGCGCGTACCCTCGGGTCGCGGACCGGGTGCACGGAGTCCTTCGCGTCGGCGCCGCGCTCCCAGAGCAGGGCGGCCACGTGGTTCAGGGCCTCGTAGAGGTCGCCGTCGATGTCGATCTCACCGGCCACCCAGGCGCGGGCCAGGCCCAGCTCGCCCGGCTTCCACAGCAGGCGGCGCAGGGCGCGGCGGTGACGCAGGACGAGGACGGGGGCATCCGGGGGCCCGGACTCACTGCCGTCCCAGGCCCGGATCCGGACCGGCAGGGGTTCTCCCAGCAACTCTTCGGCGAGAGCGGTCAGCCGCGATGCGGCGTCTGCCATGGCGCACACCTCCGTGATGGTGTTTCCCGACGTGCCAAAAATCGCACATACACGCCTGAACCGGGCCGCGACACCTCGGGGCCGCAGCGAGGTACACCTGCGTCAACGCCACCCGGCGCCCGCGCCATCCCGCCCCTTCGCGGACGGAACGGCGAAGCACCTGCACCACCCACCGTTTCGGGGCCGTGCCGGAGCACGCCGAAGGGGCCGCCCGCACCACGGATGGCGGACGGCCCCTTAGGTGACGCACAGACGCTAGGAGGCCTTGGCCTTCTCACCCTCGGACTTGACGGCGACCGCCGGAGCGGGGTTCGGCTTGGCCGCCTCGTAGAACTCCTCGCGCGGCGTCTCCATGGCACCGAGCGAGACGACCTCACGCTTGAGGAACATCGCCAGGGTCCAGTCGGCGAAGACCCGGATCTTGCGGTTCCAGGTCGGCATCGCCATGCCGTGGTAGCCGCGGTGCATGTACCAGGCGAGACGGCCCTTGAGCTTGATCTTCACCTTGCCCACGACGATCATCGCGACGCCCTTGTGCAGCCCGAGGCCGGCGACCGCACCCTTGTTGGCGTGGCTGTACTCCTTCTGCGGGAAGCCCCGCATGCCGGAGATGACGTTGTCCCCGAGGACCTTGGCCTGACGCAGCGCGTGCTGGGCGTTCGGCGGGCACCAGGCGTTCGGGTTGCCGGCGCGGCGGCCGACCAGGTCCGGCACCTGGGCGTTGTCGCCCGCGGCCCAGACGTAGTCGGTGCCCTGCACCTGGAGCTTCTCGGACGTGTCGACGTGACCACGCGGGCCGAGCGGCAGGCCGAAGCGCGCCAGGGCCGGGTTCGGCTTGACGCCGGCCGTCCACACGATCGTGCTGGAGTCGACCTCCAGGCCGTTCTTCAGCACCACGTGACCGTCGACGCAGGAGTCCATGGAGGTGGAGAGGTAGATCTCCACGCCGCGGCTCTCCAGGTGCTCCTTGCCGTACGCGCCCAGCTTCGGGCCGACCTCGGGAAGGATCTTGTCGGCGGCGTCGACCAGGATGAAGCGCATGTCCTCGCGCTTCACGTTGGTGTAGTACTTGGCGGCGTCGCGCGCCATGTCCTCGACCTCACCGATGGTCTCCGCGCCGGCGAAGCCGCCGCCCACGAAGACGAACGTCAGCGCCTTGCGGCGGACGTCCTCATCGGTCGTCGAGTCAGCCTTGTCCAGCTGTTCGAGGACGTGGTTGCGCAGACCGATGGACTCCTCGATGCCCTTCATGCCGATGCCCTGCTCGGCGAGGCCGGGGATCGGGAAGGTGCGGGAGACCGCGCCCATCGCGATGACCAGGTAGTCGAAGGGCAGCTCGTAGGCCTCGCCGACGAGCGGCGCGACCGTGGCGACCTTGCGGTCCTGATCGATGGTCGTGACACGGCCGGTGAGAACCTCGGCCTTGGGCAGGACGCGTCGCAGCGGGACGACGACATGCCGAGGCGAGATGCTGCCGGCAGCAGCTTCGGGGAGGAAGGGCTGGTACGTCATGTACGAGCGAGGGTCGACGACCGTGACGGTCGCCTCCCCGTACCGCATCTTCTTCAGAATGCGACGAGCTGCGTACAGGCCTACGTACCCACCGCCTACAACGAGGATCCTGGGACGCTCCGTGGTGCTCATGCCATCGAGTATCCACCCCCCTCGGGGGGCATGCTCGTGAGCCCCTTCACAAGGTATGCGCCGCCCTCTGCTACACTTCGCCGCCCGCGTGACCGAGGTCATGTTGCCGGAGGGGAACCACGGCCCACCGGCGAACGTTGTTCACCGCTTGTGAGCTGGCCCTTGTGCCGGCGGGTCCGGTGGACCACCGGTCCGCGACACCCCCTCGCCACACTCCCGAAACACCCCGGCACCCCCCTCGCACGGCCCAGTGGGCGGACCCCGGAGCCCCTTCGAGGCAGAACTTCGCCCAGCGGGACCGAATTCCTTGTGAAGAAGTTCACGAACTTCGTCGCGGCAGCTCGCGTAAGCCCCCTCCACGGGGGGCTCCGGCGGTCATGAGCGGCTCAAAAGTGCAGGCCGGAGTGCGTTTGAGCGCGATCTCACGATCGCTTCGACCGCACTGTGATCAGGCCGCCGACCAGGCGATGCCGTCGAGGATGTCGTGCTCGCTGACGACGACCTCCGCAGCCCCGGACCGCTCCATCACCGCGAGCAGGACGAGCGCCCCGGAGGTGATCACATCGACCCGGCCCGGGTGCATCGCGGGGATCCGCGCCCGCTGCTCGTGCGTCGAGGCGAGGAGCCGTCCGGTGATCTCCCGTACCTGCTCCAGGGAGATGCGGGAGTGGTGGATCGCCTCGGAGTCGTACTCCCGCAGCCCGAGCGCGATCGCGGCGAGGGTGGTCACCGTGCCCGCCAGACCGACGAGCGTGGCCGCCTCGGCGATCGGCACGGTCTCCTCCGCCAGGTCGAGGGCGGCGTCGATGTCCGCGCGGATCGCGGCGATCCTGTCGGGCGTGGGCGGGTCCACGACCGCCCCCTCCCGGACCAGGTGGCGCTCCGTCATACGGACGCAGCCGATGTCCACGGACCGGGCCGCACGGACCTCGTCGTCGCCGACGACGAACTCGGTGGAGCCGCCGCCGATGTCCACGACGAGGTAGGGCTTGTCCAGGTGGTCGCTGCCGACCAGCTCCTTGGTCGCCCCGTCGAAGGAGAGCCGCGCCTCCTGGTCGCCGCTGACGACCTCGGGCTCGGCACCCAGGATGTCCAGGACGCCCCGGACGAACGTGTCGCTGTTCTCCGCATCGCGGGAGGCGGAGGTGGCGACGAACCGGATCCGCTCCGCGCCGAGCTCCTTGATCGCGGCCGCGTACTCCCTGCAGGCGGCGAAAGTGCGCTCCAGCGCCTCGGGGGCCAGCCGTCCGGTGCGGTCGACGCCCTGGCCGAGCCGGACGATCCGCATCCGGCGGTCGAGCTCGGTGAGGTGCCCGGTGGCCGGGTCCACGTCGGCGACCAGCAGACGGATGGAGTTGGTACCGCAGTCGATGGCGGCAACGCGGGTCATGGGGGCTCCTGTTGTGTAGGCCGGGGCTCACCCGGCCCGCGGTCCTCGTACGCTCGAAGATGCCCTCACCCGCCGGTGCGGGCCCGGGCCCGCACCGGCGGCGGAGCCCAGGCCCGCGGCCCCCGGACGAAGCCGGGGAGGGCGCGGGCGGGCGGTCCGGGGGCGGTTCCCGGTCACGGCAGGCGGGTCAGGAGGGCTGCGTCTCGCCGCACGGCGAGACGCAGGGTCCCTTCGCCCACCACTCGGGCAGCATCGCGATCGCCTCGTCCCCCAGGGGATTCACCCCGGGCCCCGCGGCGAGCGAGTGGCCGACCAGGACGTGCAGGCACTTCACCCGGTCCGGCATGCCGCCCGCGCTCGGGAAGCCCTCCAGGACCTCGATGGCGTCGCGGCGCGCGAGGTAGTCCTCGTGGGCCGCGCGGTAGGCGGCGGCCAGCTCCGGGTCCGTCGTGAGGCGCTCGGTCATCTCCTTCATGACCCCGTTGGCCTCCAGCGTGCCGATCGCGGACGCGGCACGCGGGCAGGTCAGGTAGTACGTCGTCGGGAACGGCGTGCCGTCCTCCAGGCGTGGCTGCGTCTCGACCACGTCCGGATTGCCGCAGGGGCAGCGGTGCGCGATGGCGCGCAGTCCGCGCGGCGGCCGGCCGAGCTGCTGCTCGAAGGCGGCGATGTCCGCCGCGGTGGGCGTGGTGGATTCGGTCTGCGGAGGGGGCGTGTCCATGCCTGCCTTGAATGTCATCGGTCGGTCTGTATGTGTCGGTGCGTGCACGGGAGCGGCGCCGGAGTCATTCGCGGTCCGCGCTGTCGACGCCGTCCCAGAGGTTCGAGTGCCAGGGCCTGCCCGTCGCGCCCGGTTCCCCGCGGCGGACCTCCGACGCGTCCGGGTCGATCACCGTGTAGCCGGTCTCCCCGGGCAGGACGTAGTGCAGGTGCTGACGGGCGAGACGACGGATGTACGCGTCGTCCTGGAGCCGCGCCTTCTCGTCCCGCAGCTCCTCGGTCCGCTCGTGCGCCTCCCGCGAGAGCCTCTCCTGATCCGCGATCTGGTCGCGCTGGGAGATGTACTGCCGCATCGGGTACGCGAGGGCGACCACCAGGGAGCAGACGATCAGCGCCAGGAACGCGGCCCGGCCGGTGAGCCGGGAGCGCCGGGCCTGGCGGCGGTTCTGGGACCGGTAGACGCGGGCCGCCGTCTGCTCGCCGAGCAGCCGCAGCCTGGTCGCTGTGGAGAACCGGTCACGATCCTTCCCGGCCATCTCTCACGCCTCCCCGTTACGCACGTCCGTCCCCGCACACGGTACGGGACCGAGTGCGGGGACGGACGGAGGCCGGTGCCGAACGGGGGCTCAGCTCCTGCTGCCGGGCTGTCAGCCCTCGAAGCGGAACCGCGGGAACGCCGAACGGCCCGCGTACACCGCGGCGTCGTCGAGGATCTCCTCGATGCGCAGCAGCTGGTTGTACTTGGCGACACGGTCCGAGCGGGCCGGGGCGCCGGTCTTGATCTGACCGCAGTTCACGGCGACGGCGAGGTCGGCGATGGTGACGTCCTCGGTCTCACCGGAGCGGTGGGACATCATGCACTTGAAGCCGTTGCGCTGCGCGAGCTCGACGGCGTCCAGGGTCTCGGTCAGCGAACCGATCTGGTTGACCTTGACGAGCAGGGCGTTGGCCGAGCCCTCCTCGATGCCGCGGGCGAGGCGCTCCGGGTTGGTGACGAAGAGGTCGTCACCGACGATCTGCACCTTGGCGCCGAGCTTGTCGGTGATGACCTTCCAGCCGGCCCAGTCGTCCTCGTACAGCGGGTCCTCGATGGAGACGAGCGGGTACGCGGAGACGAGCTCCTCGTAGTACTCGGTCATCTCGGCGGCCGAACGGGACTTGCCCTCGAACTCGTAGACACCGTCCTTGTAGAACTCGGACGCGGCGACGTCGAGCGCGAGCGCGATGTCGCGGCCCGGGACGTAGCCGGCCTCCTTGACGGCCTCGATGATGAGGTCCAGGGCGGCGCGGTTGGACTCGAGGTTCGGGGCGAAGCCGCCCTCGTCGCCGAGACCGGTGGACAGGCCCTTGGTCTTCAGGACCTTCTTCAGGGTGTGGTAGATCTCCGCACCCCAGCGCAGGGCCTCGGAGAAGGACTCGGCGCCGATCGGCGCGATCATGAACTCCTGGATGTCCACGTTGGAGTCGGCGTGCGAGCCGCCGTTCAGGATGTTCATCATCGGAACGGGCAGCAGGTGCGCGTTCGGGCCGCCGAGGTAGCGGAACAACGGGAGGTCGGAGGCCTCGGACGCGGCGTGGGCCACGGCCAGCGAGACACCGAGGATGGCGTTGGCGCCGAGCGAGCCCTTGTTCTCGGTCGCGTCGAGGTCGAACATCGCCTGGTCGATGAGGCGCTGCTCGGTGGCGTCGTAACCGACGAGCTCCGGGCCGATCTGCTCGATGACGGCGAGGACGGCCTTCTCGACACCCTTGCCGTGGTAGCGGTTGGGGTCGCCGTCGCGAAGCTCGATGGCCTCGAACGCACCGGTGGAGGCGCCGGACGGAACGGCAGCACGTCCCGTGCTGCCGTCGTCGAGGCCAACCTCGACCTCGACCGTGGGGTTGCCCCGGGAGTCGAGGATTTCCCTGGCTACGACGACGTCGATGGACGGCACGAGGCATCTCCTTCTGGGATATGACACTGGTTGTGCAGGGTCACTGTGGCCTTGCGGCACGAGCCTAACCGGCCCGGCCCGCTCCGTCGGCCGACCGCCCGTCCCCTGGGACGAAAAAGGACCCAAGGACCCGCATTACCGGCAAAGCTCCAGAAATTTACTGGCCGGTAACTACAACAGTTGAACGATCGCCCTCACGGGACCCCCGGGAAAACGCCCCGGCCCGGCGCACACGGGGGTGAGCGCGCCGGGCCGGGAGCACCGCCGGGAGGAAAGGCCGGGACTACTTCAGGTGGAGCTGCTGACCCGGGAAGATCAGGTCGGCGTCCTCGACGATGTCGTCGTTCAGCTCGAACACCTTCTGCCAGCCGCCCTTGACGCCCTTGGCCCCGGCGATCGTGCTGAGGGTGTCGCCTGCCTTCACCTTGTATTCGCCGTCACCCTTCTTGACCTTGTCGCCGGTCGGAGTGGTCACGGTCTTCTCGGCCTCGGGGGCCGTGCGCGTCTCGCTGCGGCTGGCGGGCTGCTCGGCCTCGCGCTCCGGCTGAGCCGCCTTCGGCTCGGCCTCGCTCTGCGCGGAGCCGGTGTCGACACCCGGGTCCACACCGTCGTCGGTCAGGCCGCCGGCGCCGGCGCAGGCCCACGCACCCGGGCCCTGCAGGTCGAGGAGCTTCTCGGCGGTGGCTATCTGCTGGTCCTTGCTGGCCAGGTCGGCGCGGGAGGCGTACTGGGTGCCGCCGGCGGCCGCCCAGCTGGACTGCGAGAACTGCAGGCCGCCGTAGTAGCCGTTGCCGGTGTTGATGGACCAGTTGCCGCCGGACTCGCACTGCGCGACGGCTTCCCACGTGGCGACGGAGGCGGCGGAGGCACCGGTCGCGCCCATCAGCGGAACGGCCACGGCCGCACCGGTGACGCCGGCCAGGGTGGCGATACGGACGGCCTTGGACGGGCGACGGTGCTTGCCCTTGCTCGAAAGCAGCATGGTTCTCCTCACCGACGCCTACGAGGTGAGCTGTCGGGTTCGGGCCTGTGAGTTGCCCGGTCGCCCGCACTGGCAGGCGACTTCACCCCGAGCCGGCCCTCGCCCGTCTTCCGACGGCCGGGTCCGGCACTTACCTGGGTCCCCCGCTCCTGCCTACGGCGCTTTACGCGTCTGTCCCCTTCGGCCGACGGCAGGATTCGGCGTGTCGGTCGAAGGTGCCCGCGGTGCGAGCGGTTCAGACCGTAAACACACACAACGCCGACATTCAAAGATGGACATAACTGTCAATCAGCACTTATCACCCTGGAGGACCCTGCCGTTTCCGCAGGTCGGAGGCGATACGGGCCGAGCAGACGGGTGAGGCGGGCCAGTTCAAGCAAAGAGACCCATGTCTCACTTACGCATAAGTGGACATAGGCCCCTGAACTACCCCTGATTTTGGGGTGTTTTCCCGTCTTTGATCACTTGCCGACCGCGGCCTCGGCACCGGGCTGCGCGTCCGCTCCGGCATCCTTCGCGTCCGCCTGGAGGCCCAGGTCGAGACTCTGGCCGGGCAGGATCACATCCGGGTCGGAGCCCAGTTCCGTCTTGTTGGCCGCGTAGAGCGCGGGCCAGCCGCCGGGCAGTTCCCGCGCGTCGGCGATCGCCCAGAGGTTGTCGCCCTCGCGGACGGTGTAGGTCCCGTCCGCGCCGGCCTCCGCACCCTCACGGGCGCCGGACTCGCCGCGCGAGGCGTGCCGGCCG
The DNA here is from genome assembly GCF_040638585.1 of Streptomyces sp. NPDC025273. Classification (NCBI taxonomy): domain Bacteria; kingdom Bacillati; phylum Actinomycetota; class Actinomycetes; order Kitasatosporales; family Streptomycetaceae; genus Streptomyces; species Streptomyces sp. NPDC025273. The sequence continues at coordinate 220,112 of NZ_JBEZYP010000008.1, read as the reverse complement.
GACTCGCGCCCGCTCTCCAGGTCCGTCCCGGCATCCGCCTCGGGGGCCGCCGGACCGCGGTGCTTCCCGCCCGTCTCGCCGGCGCCCTCCGCGGCGCCGGACGTTCCGGACGCCCCGGGGGACGGAGAGGTGGAGGGCGACGAGGACGGCTCGGGCGCGTCCGGCGCGGCGTCCTCCTCGGACGTGTCCGCCTTGTCGTTCTTGTTCTTCCCGTCCGCCTTGTCCGGCGTCCCGCCCGAAGCGGTGTCCGACGGGGTCGCCGTGTCCGTTTGACCGGCGGACGGCTCGCCGCCCGGGTCGACGCCGGGCAGGGCGCCGTCCAGCGCGAGTCCGGAGATCACCGCGCAGCTGGGCCACGCCTGCGGCCCCTTGTCGCTCAGCACCTTCTCCGCGACCGATATCTGCTGCGAGCGGCTCGCGAGGTCGGCGCGGGAGGCGTACGCCGTGCCGCCGTAGGCCGACCAGTCGTCCTGCGAGAACTGCAGGCCGCCGTAGTGGCCGTTACCGAGGTCGGCGCTCCACATCCCGCCGCTCTCGCACTCGGCGACCCGGTCCCAGGTCGAGGCGTCGGCGGCGTGCGCGCCGGTCGCACCGAGCAGCGGGATGGCGATGGCCGATCCCGTCACGCCCGCGGCGACGACGATGGCGGGTGCCTGGCGAGGGCGGCGGTGTCTGCCATTCGCGGAGCCCATGGGATTGCCTTCCGTGTGACTGACATGTGACGGGTGAGTCGAACGGTGAACCTAGCCGTACTCGAACGTGTGTCACAAGTCGATGCAGCGGAGATCACGCGAAAGTCACAGAGTTGACAGAGTGTCACTTCTTTCGGCCGGATGTCCGGGTTCGAACTCCACCGGAAGCGTGCGCAGTCCGCGCATGATGAGCCCGCCCCGCCATCGCAAATCGGCAGGTTCCGCAGCGAGCCGCAGGTCAGGGAGGCGTCTCAGCAGCGCGGCCAGCGCCGCCTGCCCCTCCAGCCGGGCCAGCGGTGCACCCAGGCAGTAGTGGATGCCGTGCCCGTATCCGAGGTGCTGATTGTCACTCCGTGCGAGGTCCAGGGTGTCCGCGTCGCGGAAGCGCTCCGGATCGCGGTCGGCGGCTGCCAGCACCACGAGAACGGGGTCCCCCGCCGCGATGTGCCGGCCTCCGAGCGTCACGGGTTCGGTGGCGTAGCGCCACGTCGCCAGCTCCACAGGACCGTCGTACCGCAGCAGCTCCTCGATGCCCGTGGCCAGCAGCTCCGTCTCGCCCGCCGCCAGCGAGCGCTCCAGCCGCATCCGCTGTTCCGGGTTGCGCAGCAGGGCGTACGTGCCGTTGCCGATGAGGTTGACCGTGGTCTCGAAACCGGCGAAGAGCAGGATGAAGGCCATCGCAGCGGCCTCGTTCTCGGTGAGGTGCTCGCCGTGGTCGCTCGCCCGGATGAGTCCCGAGATCAGGTCGTCGCCGGGATTCCCCCTTTTACGGTGGATGAGTTCGGCAAGGTAGCCCCGCATCTTCTTCACCGACCTGGCCACTCCGCCGCGGGGCCCGCCGCCGTGCCGGATCATCATCCCGGCCCAGTCCCGGAAGTCGTCCTGGTCCTCCGGAGGCACCCCCAGCAGGTCACAGATCGCGTAGATGGGGAGCGGGAAGGCGAAGTCGTGGATGAGGTCCGCCTTCCCCTCCTCGATGAAGGTGTCGATGAGGCGGTCCGTCAGCTCCTGCACACGCGGCGCGAACTCGGCGACCCTGCGCGGGGTGAACGCCTTGGAGACGAGCCGGCGCAGCCGGGTGTGGTCCGGCGGGTCGATGTTCAGCAGATGCGTCATCAGCTCCGCCTTGCGCTCCCCCGGGATGCCGGTCTTCCCCTTGGCGTTCGCCGACCCGGCGTGGTGCGCAGGATTCTTGGAGAGCCGGGTGTCGGCGAGAGCCTGCCGGGCATCCGCGTACCGCGTCACCAGCCAGGCCTCGACACCGCTGGGCAGCTCGGTGCGGTGGACCGGGCTGTGCTCGCGGAGCCAGGCGTAGGCGGGGTAGGGATCGGTGGCGAACTCCCAGGTGAAGAGTTCGGGGGCGGCGGGCGCGGGGGTCTCGGCGGGGCTGTCGTTCACCCCTCGACGTTATCCGGAGCTGCCGTGTGGCCCTCCGCCGCCCGGATCGCGTCCCGGTAGGCGCGGGCGGCGGCCCGCAGGGCGGCCTCCGGGTCGGTGCCGTCCTGTTCGGCGCGTACGGCGAGGGCGAGCAGCTGGTAGCCGATGGAGTCGCCCGCGGGAAGCGCGACGTCGAGGCCGGCGTGACGGGCCCGGCCGCCGAGCTTCGCCGCGAGGGCGAGACCGGGCTGGCCGAGCGGCACCCCGTCGGTGACCGAGTCCCGCTGCTTCTCGATCGCCTTCGTACGCAGCCAGTGCGCGTGGACGTCCTGAGGGGTCTCGGCGGTCTCGTCGCCGAACACATGGGGATGACGGTGGATCAGCTTCTCCACGATCGTGGCCGCGACGTCGTCGACGGAAAACGGCTCGTCCGGGTCCTCCTGCGCGATCCTGGCGTGGAAGACGACCTGCAGCAGGACGTCCCCGAGCTCCTCGCGCAGCTCCTCGCGGTCACCGTCCTCGATCGCCTCGACCAGTTCGTACGCCTCCTCGATGGCGTACTTCGCGAGGCCCTCATGCGTCTTCTGCGAGGTCCAGGGGCATTCCCGCCGGATCCGGTCCATGACCTGGACCAGGTCCAGCAGCCGGGCGCCCGGCAGGTCGTAGGAACCGGGCAGCAGTTCCAGGTCCGGCATCCGCACCCGGCCCGAACCGCCGAGCCTCGCCAGTCCGTCGGTGAGCGGCCGGTCGCCCTCGCCGCCCACCAGCACGACGACGGTCCGGCCGCCCGCGCAGTCGTCCACGAGCGCCTCGGCCGACGGCGCGGTGTGCTCGACGGCGACGCCCGCCTCACGCAGGTACGGCAGCTGCGGGTGGTCCGGCTCCGCGCACAGCACCCGGTCGGCGGCGCGCAGCGTCTGCCAGGCGGGCCAGGACAGCAGGCCGGGCGCGACCCGGTGGCTGGCGGTGAGCAGGACGATACGGCCGGGGGCTTCAGCGTTCACGCCCCGAACCTACCGCGACCGGATCCCGGCGTGTCCCTGCCCTCGGCACCCCGGCGGGTGCCCGGTCCCGGTCAGGCGCCGGCTTCGGGCTCCTGCGCCTGGAACGTGGTGACCTGCTCGATCCACGGGGCCTTGTAGGTGCTGAGCTGGACCTTCTGGTCGTCCCAGCTGCCGTAGCGCGGGTTGACGTCGATGTGCAGCGCCTTCGATGCCTTGGTGAGCGCCTCGCCGACGGCCTGCTGGCCGGCCGGGGTCTGCAGGTCGACACCGAGCGCCTGCGCCAGCTTCGGCAGCTGGACCTCCTTGCGCAGATCGTCCTCGATCTGGCCGGGAGCGACCCAGCGCTGCTCCAGCATCACGGTCCGCAGCCCCTTGTCGCCGCCGGACTGCGCCGCGGCGGCACTGCGGACCTGCTGCACCTCCTTGCGGCTGACGCCCACTCCCGCGTCCTCCGCGGCACGGTCCAGGACCCGTTGGAAGATCAGGCTGTGCAGCTTGGCCCGGTTGAGCTGCCCGGACTTCTTCACGAGCTGCGCGGACTGCGCCGAGCTCCGCTGCGCGCTGCGCACGTCCTGCGCCTGCTCCTGGACCGTGGTGACCTCGATCCGGTCCCCGCCGACCACGGCTGCGGCGCCGGGGTGGGCATCGCCGCCACAGGCGGCCAGGAGGGGTGCCGCGACGAGCGTTGCGGCGGATACGGCGAGCGCGGTGCGACGTCGGCGGTGCAAAGGAGCCTCCCGGGGAGAGTTTGTGCATCGGTGCACAAAGCCTTGCGGTGATCGATGTTAGGCAGTGGAGAGGGCTGGGGCCACTGATTCGACCAACGATTCGGAAGGAGTTGGGGATGCGGTGCGGCGGCGGGGCCGATTTCAGCCGCCGCGCACCTCCTGCTGGTGGGTGAGCTGCCTGCGCAGCTCCAGGGGAAGCGGGTGGTGCGGCCCGTACGCCCGCTCCGCGTCGTACAGCAGCGTCTGCAGCTGTCCGCGTCCCGCCGCGTGGTCGCCGACCGCGAGCAGCAGGTGGCCGATGCGGTGCCGGATGTCGAAGGCACGGCCCCGGTCCGGGGGTGGCGCCCCGTAGGCGTTCTCGTAGTAGGGAAGGACCGCGCGGTACTCGGCGAGCGCGGCGGCCGCCTCGCCGAGCTGCTCCAGGCACTGCGCGGCGTCGTAGCGGAACTGCAGGGTCTGGGAGTCGGCCGGGCCCGCCTCCGCCGCGCGGTCGTCGGCGAGCCGGCGCAGCTCGGGCAGGGCCCGGCGGAACTGCCCGTCGTCCATCAGTGTGGCCGCGTACTGCTTGCGCAGGATCCGGACGACCGGGGAGTGCTCCCCGTGCTCGGCGGCGGCCGCCGGGAGGATGCCCCCGAGGATGTCGACGGCCTGGGTGATCCGGCCCTCGCTGAGCAGCTGTTTCACCTCGTCGACCGCCTTCGCGACATCCGGGCGGGGCGCGGGGGCGCCCGTCGCGTGCGTCTGCCGCGCGGGGAAGGGGGCGGGCACCGGGGCCGGCACGGACGCCGGGGTCGCGGCGCGGTCGGGCCACGGGGCGTGCGGCCGGAGGAAGGGGCGGGTCGGGTCGAGGGGCCCGGCCGGGGTGCCCCCGGCCGGCAGCAGTGGGCGCAGCGACTCGTACACCTCCTGGGCGGAGGCCGGTCGGTGCTGCGGATCCTTCGCGAGGAGCCTCAGTACGAGCGCTTCGAGCGCCTCGGGGACTTCGGGCCGTAGCCGGCGGACCGGGAGCGGCGGTTCGTAGAGATGGCGGTGCAGCACGCCGAGGGCGGTGGAGCCCGCGAACGGCACGTCCCCGCTGAGCAGTTCGTGGAGAAGCACCCCGAGCGCGTACAGGTCGGTGTACGGGCCGACGGCGCCGCCCATGGCCTGTTCGGGGGCCATGTAGGCCGGGGAACCGATGGGTGAGCCCGTGTGCGTCAGACGCGTGGTGTCGGTGTCCAGGACGGAGGCCACGCCGAGGTCGAGCACGATGACGGTGCCGTCGGGCCTGACCATGGCGTTGCGCGGCTTGAGGTCGCGGTGGACGATCGGCACGGCGTGCACGGCGGAGAGCACGGCGCAGAGCTGGGCGGCGGTCGCGACGGCCCAGGGCCAGGGGTAGGGGTCGTGTTCGGCCAGGTGGTCGGCGAGGTCGGCGCCCTCGACGTACTGCATGACGAGGTAGAGGTCGTCGTCGTCGCTCCCCGCGTCGTGCACGGTGACCAGGCCGGGGTGGTCGACCTGGGCGGTGACCCTGCACTCGCGGACGAAGCGGCGGCGCAGCTCGTCGGCGGCGGCGCTCCCGGAAGGGCCCGCGACCCGGTCCGGTCGCAGGAGCTTCACCGCGACACGGCGGTCCAGGCGCTGGTCGTACGCCGTCCAGACCTGGCCCATGCCTCCCTGGCCGAGAATCGCGGCCAGCTCGTACCGCCCGGCGATGACGCGCCCGTTCACCGGCTGCCCCCCTCCTTGCGGAGGTAGTCGCTCAGCTCGTCGAGCTCGGCACGCACCTGGTCCAGGCGCTGGGGCGGGGCGGGCGGGGGTGCCGGCGTGGGCGCAGGTGTCGGGGCGGGTGTGTGCCGGGGGCCGGCCGGGGGCACCGGGGCCGGCGGGTAGCCGTAACCGGGGGTGGGCGTCGCGGGAGTGACGGCGGGGGCCTGCGGCGGTACGTGGGCCGCGTACGGGCCGGGGTATCCGTGCTCCGGGCCGTAGTGCCGTATCTCCGCGTACAGGTAGTAGGTGAGGGTGCCGACCACGGTGCAGAGCAGCCAGCCGAGGAAGAGCAGCGCCTGCGCGTCCGTCAGTTCGTCCTCGTCGTCCGGCATGGAGAGGATGTAGGCGAACATGCCGGCGTTGAGCGCGAGGACCACCACCATCAGGGTCCAGTCCAGCCCCTTGCGGGTGACGGTCGCCAGCCGCAGCAGGGCTGCCCAGGACAGGAACCCGCAGCTCATCAGCGTCAGCGCCACGAAGAGCACGCGCAGCGCGGTCAGCGTCGCCGAGGACGGCCGCCGCTTCGGTCGCTGCTGCGGCGGATAGCCGTAGCCGTGCATGTGCTGCTCCTGGGAGGGGAGTGTGTCGGACGTTGCTGTGAGCGTATACACCGACAGGGACAGCGGGTCCCGGGTTGTGCACAACCGTTGTGCTTCACGTCACTTCGGAGCGACGCTGCCGTCCGTGAGTCCGTCGTACATCCCCTGGACCAGCTGTCCGCCGAGCCGGCCGGCCGTGCGCAGGGCGTCCTCGAACGCGGCGAGTGCCCGGAACCGCGCGCCGTACTGCCGCTGTTCGGCGAGCGGCAGTCTCGGCAGCTGGAGGCGCCGGGCGTCGAGCCGGGTCGCGGTGGAGGCGTAGCTGCTGGCCTGCCGGTGGTTGGCGGTGCCGCGCAGGAACCCGGCGAGGAACCAGGGGTCGAGGGCGGCCGGATCGGGGCGCAGCAGCTGGAGGTTGCGGCCGAGCGCGGCACCGGCCGTGGCCTCGTCCACGACGCGGGTGACGGAGCCGCCGCCGAGCAGGGGCAGGATGACGTCGCCCTCCTCCAGGAGGAGTGGTTCGTCCTCCTGGGCCGGTGCTCCGGCGGCGGGAGCGCCGCTCGGTGCCGTACCGCTCGGTGCCGTACCGGCGAGGACGTCATGCTCGGTGAGGACGGGTGCCGTGCCGCCGCCGGAGCCGGTGCGCAGCTGGAGCGCACCGACGCGGGCCAGTTCGCCGACCGTGGTGAGGGTCCGTCGGGCCGGTTCGGCGGGGGCCGCGGGCGGCGGGGTGAGGCGGGCGGTCAGCTTCAGGGTGTCGCCCAGCCGTTCCCGTACGCGGGCCAGTTCGGCCGCGCCGCCGCCGGCCGGGGGCGGCAGATGGCGGGCGGGGGCCAGGTCCACGTCGTCGTCGAGGAGTTCGATGACGGGGACCGCGCGGCTGGTCCCGGGCCGGTCGGTGCGGTCCGTCCGGTCCTTGCCGTCCTTGTCCGCGAACGCGTGCCATGCGTCGAGTGCGGTGCTCCGTACGGCGGTCCAGTCGACGCGGTCGCGGCCGCCGGCCGCAGCGGAGCCCGCGTGGGCCGCTGCCTGCGCCGACTCCGCGGTGTCGACGAGCAGCAGCTCGGGGGTGGCGGGGTGACCCGCTCCCGGCTTGCGCAGCACCCACAGGTGGAGCGGGATGCCGTACGGGGGCGCGGCCCCGGCGGGGAGCGCGATGACGGCGCGCAGGGCGCCGCGGCGCAGCAGATCGGCCCGGATCCGGCGGCCCGAGCGGCGGGAGGCGGCGGCCGGAGGCATCAGCAGGACGGCGGTTCCGCCCTCCCGGAGATGGGCGAGGGCGTGCTGGACCCAGGCGAGTTCGGATTCGGTACGGGCGGGGAAGCCGTACTCCCAGCGGGGGTCGTAGGCGAGCTCGTCGTGGCCCCAGTTGCGCTCGTTGAACGGTGGGTGGCAGAGCACGGCGTCCACCGCGAGCTGGGGGAAGGCGTCGGTGCGCAGGGTGTCGCCGGCACGGACGACGAGCGCGCCCCCGTCCGTTCCCGCGGCACCTTCGGAGTGGAGCGCGAGCCGGAGCGCGGTGAGCGCGGCGAGGGCGGGGTCGGCCTCCTGCGCGTACAGCGCGGTGGACCCGCCGGCCGCCCGCAGGAGGGCGCCCGTTCCGGCGGCGGGGTCGAGGACTGCGCGGGCCGGCCGCTTCTCGATCCGGCGGCCTGCCGCCCCGTACTGCTCGGCCAGTGCCGTCATCAGCTCGGCCAGATCGGGTGGCGTGAGGGTGTACTGGCGAGGATTGGCGTCGAGCTGGCGGCCGAAGAGGAACTCGAACGCCGTCCGGACGCCTGCCTCGGCCGCCAGGTCGGCCGCGGCACGCAGGAGCGGCACGGAGGGCAGCAGGTCGGCTCCGGAGGGCGTGTGGACGATGCGCTCGGGTCCGAAACGGGCGGTCAGTGCGTCGTCCAGCGCGACCGGCAGGACCTCGGCCATCCGCGCGTCCGAGACGGCGGTGATCTCCAGCCAGGCGGTGGGCCTGTCCCGGACGAGCAGCAGGGCACAGCCGGTGTGGACCAGCGCGGTGACGGTGCCGGCCGGGTGTCCGGACAGCTGCTGCCAGACCCGTTCCCGGAGCGGGACCTCGGCGAGCTTTCCCTGGTCACGCAGCCACCGCTCGACCTCGGGCAGGGAGAAGGACGGGCTGGTGTCGGTGCCGCCGACCGGCCGCGGGAAGTCGGCATGGCGTCGGCGCCAGTTACTGACGGCCGCGCGCCCCACCCCCGCGAGCCGTGCGATCCCGGCCGCGGTCACCTCTGTCGAGCTCTCCGGCACTGGCTGTCTCCCCGATAGATCCGTCGTGTCGGCGAGCATACCCATCCGACGGGCACCACATCGGTTCACAGCAGAGGCAGACCTTCAACATGTGAATCGTGTTGACTCAATTCACAGGTTCTGGTCTCATTAACTCGTCGCCACAGCGCATGGCGCACAGAACCGCTCACACATCCCTGTTCTTCGCCGGAGGGCACACCCATGTCCCAGTTCACGTCGCCACCGCAGCCCCAGCAGCCCTACGCCCCCGGCCAGGCCCCGGGCTTCCGCCCCGCCCGCAACGGCCTCGGCATCTCCGCCCTCGTCCTCGGCATCATCGGAACCGTCTCCGGACTGATCCCGTTCCTCTTCTGGCTGGCGGGCATCCTCGGCGTCATCGCCCTGATCCTGGGCCTGGCGGGCCGGGGCCGTGCCAAGCGCGGCGAGGCGAGCAACAAGGGGGTGGCCACGTCCGGCGCCGTGCTCGGTCTGGTGTCGCTGATCCTGTCGGTGGTCGGCGCGGTCCTCACCTTCAAGGCAGTGGACGACGCGGTGAACGACATCTCCAAGGAGGTGTCGGGCAGTTCGGCCTCGGCGAAGCCGGGTGCCGCCGAGGACGACAAGAAGGGCGACGCGGCCGAGAACGCCCCCGCGAGCGAGGACGAGCCGGCCGCCGAGACCCTGGAGGGCCGCGACACCGCCGTGTACGACGACGGCCTGGAGGTCACGGTCAGCGGCGCCGCCGCGTACACGCCCGACGCGTACGCCGCCGGGCACACCAAGGGCAACCGCGCCTACAAGGTCTCCGTGATCATCGAGAACAAGACGAAGGAGAAGTTCGACTCCGCTCTCGTCAGCGTCGACGCCCGCGCCGGTGAGGACGGCGTGAACGCCGAGCAGATCTTCGACGGCAAGGTCGGCGAGGGCTTCAACGGCACGGTCCTGCCGGGCAAGAAGATCACGGTGCAGTTCGCCTTCGACGCCCCGGCGGACGCGAAGCGGCTGACCGTCGAGGTCGGGCCCGGCTTCGACTGGGACGCCAGCCAGTGGGACCTGAAGCTCTGACGGACCCGTCCTCCCCCGGCCGCCCCTGACACCCCCGGAGTCTCCGTACCGTGCGACGCCCCTCAGCCCGCATCACAGCAGCCGCTCTCTGCACCGCGCTGGCACTCGGTCTCACCGCCTGCGACGCGTTCGCCCGCTCCTCGGGGACACCGGCGCCGTTCGCCGGTCTGACCGGTCCCGAGATCACCGACAAGGCGGTGGCCGCCACCCGGGCGGCCACGACCGTGCGCCTGACCGTCGCCACGGAGTCTGCGGACGGCCCCGTCCAGGCGTTCGTCGCGACGGGCGCCAGGGGGGCGTGCGCCGGAACGTTCTCCCTGGGGACGGCGGGGACCATGGAGCTGGTCCGGGCCGACGGTGTCGTCTACACGAAGTCCGACGAAGCGATGCTCCGCGCCGCCGCCGCGGACCGCCCGGCCGGGAACGGCGGGACCGACGGGGACGGCAAGGACGCCATCGGAAGGCTCACCGGCCGCTGGTTGACGGCGCCCGCCGACGACCGGCGCACGGCGGAGAACCTGCGCTACTGCGACCCGCGCGGTCTCCTCGACGGGATCGCTTCGACGAGCGCGACGGCCCGCGTGGGAGGACCCACGACGGTCGCCGGTGCGCCCGCCCTCACCCTCACCGGCGGGACGGACGAGGAGGAATGGACGGCGAGCGTCGCCACGAAGGGCCCGCCCCACCTCCTGAGGATGCGCGTCACCGACGGCACCGCGAGAGCACTCACCGTGGAGTTCTCCGCGTTCGGCGCACCGCTCACCGTGAGGAAGCCGGCCGTCGGCTGACCCGTCCGGCCCGTCCCCTCGCACGGACCGCGTACGGGGGCGGGCCGTACGCATGCTCACACCCGGTGCCTGACCCACACGTTCGGCTCGACGTACACCGCGTACCCGTGCGTGGCCGAGCAGTGCACGGGCACCAGAGCCCCCGGCACCACCACCGGGCCCTCCCCGTCGAACGGCAGCCCGGTCCAGGACCGCCAGCGCTCCAGAGGCGCGCTCACCGTCATGGACGACGGGGCCACCGCCTCGATCACCCCGCCGGCCCGCACATGGACCCGCAGCCACGGGTCGCGGGGCAGCCCGTCCTCCGGCCTGGTCCGCCGGGCGTACTCCTCCATCGGCGCCTCGGTATCCGTGTGCTTCGCGCTCGGCCGGACCGGGGCGACCACCTCCCGGAATCCGAGCCGCACCGCGTTCTCCCGCATCGCGGCCAGCATCCGGCCGGAGATCCCCTGGCCGAGCCGCCCCGCGGCGACCGTGATCTCGATCGCGCTCACGGTGTCCGGCGTGCGCCCGTGCCGCAGATCGGAGAACGCCCACAGCAGGACCTGGTCCCAGCCGCCCCCGGGCAGCCGCCCCCTCCCCGCAGCCTCCAGGGCGAAGGGCACGGAGTACGCCCGCGCGACGACGACACCGTCCGGATCCGTGGCGACGAGGACGTACTCGGGGAACTCCACGGCGATCCGGGGGAAGTTCGCCCAGCCGACCAGGTCCTCGAGTATGAACTCGGGCCAGGTGTCCGGCATCTCGTCCATCGCCCGGGCGAGCTCGGGCCGCGCGGCGAGCGTGGTGATCATGAGGTCCATCCGGCCCACGCTAGACAGCCCCCCGCCATCCGCCAACTCGTTTGAGACCCTGAGGGCTCCGCCTCCTCCGGGAGGGGGCGGAGCCCTGCCGGATCAGGCCGACCGCTGGATCCGGGCCAGCCGCTCCGCGCGGTCCCGCCGGGACGAGGACTGGACGTCCACCGCGGCACCGGCGCCCAGACCCGGCGTCGCGTCCCAGTCGCGGAACCGCTCGCCGAGTCTCGCCACCCGTTCGTCCTCGGGTGCAGCGTCGACGTAGAAGAGCGACTCGTTCACCTCACGGTCGTCCCCGCCCCACCGCACCACGCCCTCGCAGTCCGCGAGGATGTCCCGCAGTACGAGCTCCTGCTGGGGGAAGAGCCCTCCCTTCGCCGCGGCACCGGGGCGGATCCGCACCGCGGTGCCGGACGCCAGGTTCGATTCCGGCAGACCCTCGCGGAGCGTGCCGGCCTCCTGCCAGCCGGCCAGGTCGACCCGCTGGAGCTGCTCGACCTCGTAATGGAAGCGGCGGGTCACATGGAGGAGGATCGCCTCCACGTCGCCGATCCGGACATCGACCTTGAGGCCTGTGCCGGCCACCGGACGCGTCCACACCGTGGAGACGTGGTTCGCCTCCTTCTCGATCGTCCACCCGTTGGGCGAGGTCGGGAGCTTCTCCGGCTCGCTCTTCGTCGCCGCCGCAGCCGTTCCCGGCACGAAGGACCCCACGGCAGCCGCAGCACCGATCACAGCGGCGCTCGTCACCACGGCCCGCCTCGTTATGTCGTTTCGCACGCCTTCAATCCCTTTCTCACAGGACGAACATGAGGATGAACGTAGGCACCAGGGCCATGAGGGCACCGGCCGGCCAGTACACGCGGGGGTCCAGCGCCACCCTGTGCCGCACGGGGCGGTTGGCGAGCCACCAGACGAGAAGGAACGCCGCGTTCACCGGCACGACGATCAGGAGCCACAGCAGCATCCCGTCGTTCTCCGTCGCCTCGCGCCGGGTCCAGCCGATATCCGCGAGCGGCCCGTTCGACGCGTAGTGCCAGAGCAGCCATATCGGAACGACACCGGGAATGCCGAGCAGCACGTTCACGCCCACGGCTGCCGGCAACCATGTCCACATGCGCCCAGTCCCACCCGCGACCCCGCTCACGTGGTGCGTGAGAGCTGGTTGTAGTTCTCCAGCACGTTGTACAACCCCATCAGCTCCCGGCCGTATTTCGCGGCGTCGTCGCCCTCCCCGTTGTACCGGGCCAGGAGGGCCTGGGTGTCGGCAGCGCCGGTGTTCAGCCCCGGTCGGGGGATGCCGAGCTGGTGGGCGTTGTAGACCGTCAGGTAGGAGACCGACCGGACATTGTACAGCGGGTCCTGGAGGTTGTCCCACACCGCCCTGGTGTCCGAACCGGTCAGTGGCGTTCCGTTGATGATTCCCTGCTGCATGCAGTAGTTGCGGGCCTCGATGGTCACCCATGCGAAGATCTGGCCCCAGCCGGTGCTGGAGTCGCCCTTCACCCCCAGTCGGACGGCATCGTCGGCGATGAAGTCCAGGGGATTCAGCTTGCGCAGCTCCCACAGCACCGGCGCCTGGATCAGCGCCTTGCGGAGCTTGAGCTGCCGCGCCAGCGAGGTGAACAGCCAGTCCGCGCTCAGCACGAGCTCGAACGCCTTGGTGGTGGAGATGCCGCCCAGGGTGGCCCAGTCGTCGTCGGTCCAGCCGTCTCCACCGGTCTCCGGCACACCGATCGAGGTGAGATAGCTCTTGACGTCCGTCAGCATCGACGCCTGGTACGCGGCCTTGTCCAGGTCGACGTCCAGGCCGACGGTGGAGGAGCCGGGGGCGAAGTCGCCCTGCCCGGTGTCACGGCCGGAGGCGACGTTCTTGTCGATCTCGATCGCCCCCGCACCCGATCCGACGGTGAGGGTGACGATCTGGTCGAAGGCCCAGTTCGTCGGCATCGGGTAGCCGAGGTTCCCCGAGAACCCGCTCGACATGTCGGAGACGAAGCTCGCCGCCGCATATCCGGCGTCCGCAACGCGCTGGCACACGTTGCGCGGCCCGTAGACGCCCACGCCGTAACCGGAGTTCTCCCCGATGGTGCGCATCACCCCGCGGAAGTGCGGGATGATGTACTCGGTGACCTCACCGTCCATCGCGTCGTAGTCGACCGCGAAGTAGATGATGCTCCCGGCCTTGAACCCGTGATGCTGCGCCCATTCGATCGCCATGAACGCGTCGTTGGTGCCCTGAACGTAGGAGAAGTAGTCGGCCGACCGGCTCCACGTCTGATAGATCGGGAAGCAGCGCAGCCCGTACTCCTTGATCGTGGCGAGCTCGCCCGGCTGGATCTGCTTCTCGGGCAGGCTCGACGTGGACGAGTTGTAGAGGTAGCGCCCGATGTACTTGTAGCCGGCGTCCTTCAGCGTCTGTGCCCGCGCCGGCGTGATCTTCGTGACGCCGTCGCACGCCGTGCCCGGGCGGGACTGGTCGCCGTAGGAGACGAGCAGCGAAGCCCAGGTCTGGAAGTCCCCGTTGCCGGTGACCGGGAGCTTGATGAACGCCTGGAAGCTCTCCACGCCGCTCTGCACCGCGGCGGTGAAGTTGCCGAAGGGGACGTCGCGCTTGTTCAGGATCATGGCCGCGGTGAACAGCTGCGCCCACGTGCCGGTGGTACCGGTGGACACCGTGTGGGACCTGAGGCCGGACTGCGTGCCGGGACCGAAGACACCGTTGGCCGTCCCGTCGGCCATGCCCAGCTCGAACTGGATCGCGTACAGCATCGACTTGGCGACGTCACGGGAGTGATGGCCGTCGCAGGGGATGATGTAGAAGTCCTTGCGCAGAATGTACCGGCCGTTCAGCCACTGCTGAATGGAGCGAATGGCATCCGATCCATTACTGACGGTGACATAGGCGTCCATGTTGAACAGACCCTTGACCACCTTCGGCCACAGCGAACTGCCCGGATACGTGGAGCTCACACCCATGTTCTGGTTCAGCTTCAGGACGGCGTCCTGGACACGGGAGTTGTACGTGCCGTCGATCTCACCGCCGTCGTAGCCCTTGCAGTACAGAGCGGACTGGATGACTCGGCAGAAGTTCGCGGACGGAATGGTCGTCCCGTCGAGCTTTCCGTACTTCGCACCGATCGTCGACAGGGTGGTCGGACCGAACGAGTCGGACAGGCTGGTGATGCCCATCTCGTACTGGAGTGCCCGGGTCAGGGCGTACATCGTGGTCCAGCCGGTCTGACCGTTCTCGTCGAGCTTGGATATGCCGAGCGTCGCACCGTTGTTGTAGGTCGTGTTCACGAACCTCTGGGCGCGGCGCACCAACTCGTCAGCCATGGGCTGTCTCCTGACATCTGGATACGGAACGACTGGACGCGAACAAGGGGGAGGGTGGGCCGGGCGGGGCGGTTCTCCGCCCTCGGGGCACGTCGGCGCCGGCCAGGTCGCGGTGATGTCCGCAGGACGGGCCGCCGGGCGGCGCACCGGTCCCCTCCCTCGCACGGGACGTCGCTGATCCACACGACGCGCACACGCGTCGCCACCCACGACAGGTGATGCCAGAGCCCCCTCCGTAACATCGACAGAGCCATCATGACGGAACCTCACCGAACAGATGGGCTATTTTCCGGCAGCCATGGCAGTCGTCCGGAAATCGACCGTGCGGGCCCCCTGCCTCCCCGGCAGCACCGCCCCCTACGCTGTTGCGTCGTGACTCTCTTCCACGCCTCACCCCGCGCCCGCCGCCTGCTTCCGATCGCCGCCCTGACGCTGGCGGGTGCGCTCGCCCTGCCCGGCTGCGAGTTCACGGGCGGTCCGGCCGACACGGCGCCCGGCCCCGTCCCGGCGGGATCGGCGCTGCGGGCCACCGACGGCCTGACGGTGAAGGGCCGGGCGCCGAAGACGGGGTACGAGCGCGACGCGTTCGGATCCGGCTGGCTCGATACCGACGACAACGGGTGCGGAACCCGGGACGACATACTCGCCGAGCAGCTCGACGACGTCTCCCGGGACTCCGACGGATGCAAGGTGCTGAGTGGGGTCCTCGACCCGGAGCCCTACACCGGAGGCCGCGTCACCTTCGAACGCGGGCGCAGCAAGGTCGACATAGACCACCTCGTCGCCCTGTCCGACGCCTGGCAGAAGGGCGCGCAGAAGTGGAGCGACGCCAAGAGACGGGCCTTCGCGAACGATCCGCTCAACCTCGTCGCGGCCGACTCCTCCGCCAACCGGCGCAAGGGGGACGGGGACACCGCGACCTGGCTGCCCCCCAACACGGCGTACCGCTGCACCTATGTGGCGGGACAGGTCGCGGTCAAGAAGAAGTACGGGCTGTGGGTGACCCGGGCCGAGAAGGACGCGATGACGAAGGTGCTGAAGGCCTGCCCGGACCGGAAGCTGCCCACCGGCGGCAGCCCCACGGAGGCCGGCACCCGTTGACCGGGGCGGCGGAGCCCGGTGGCACACCCGGGCGCCGCCGCCTCACACCCTTCCGATGCCCAGCGTCGTCTCGGACGGCAACAGCCCGGAGCCGAGCACCTCCACCCACAAGGGCCCCAGCAGCTCCACGAGCCGCTCCTGCTCCGCGGGGTCCAGGGCGTCCCACGGATCCGACGCCAGTTCGTCCGTGCGCCGTTCCACCTCCGCCCGCAACGCCCGTCCGGCGTCCGTGGCCCTCCCGTCCTCCTCCAGCAGCCCGCGCTCCAGGAGACGGGCGCGCGCCGCCGACCACTCCGCCCCGCTCCACCCCCGGCTCGCGAACACCTCCGGGCGCGCCGCTCCGACGGCCGCGAAGGAGACCAGCGACTCGACGGGGCCGAGGCCCGCGGAGACGAGCGCCTCCAGGTGGCCGTCCCCCCGGTGCTCCCGCAGGATCGTCGCGGCCTGCCAGAGCACCAGGTGCGGCGCGTCCGGCCAGGGCAGAGCGGCATTGGCCTGCGCGAGGGGACGGTCCGTCACGTCCGCGGCCTGTGCCGCCCGACGCGCCAGCCCGGCGGCCTCGGCGAACTCCGGGCCGTGCACCCGGTCGGAGAACAGCGACCGGTACATCCGGTCGACGGCCCTCGTCCGGGCGGCCAGCACCGCCTCCGGGGCGGCGACGGACCAGCCGGCCGGCACGTACCCGGCGATCATCGTGGGGCTGAAGCTGAAGAACGTCGCGGCCACCCGGTCGGCCCCGGCCTCCCCGAGCGGCGCCGCGCGCCACGCGAAGTAGCTCGGCCACCGCTCGTCGACGGCGTGGCCGAGGGCGGCCGCCTCCTCGAAGGCTGCGGGCGCGTAGTAGAGAACGGCGTGCAGGGGCTCCAGGAGGTGCCACATCCGGCGCACGCGACCCAGCTCGTCGGACATGTCTCCGCCTTCCGCAGAACGGCTCATCTTGTCACTGACTAGATAGTTCAGCCTGCCTCTCCCCGTCGAACTTGTCAATGACTAGATTCGGCGTACCGTACTGCCCATGAACAGCGAGCGCGTGTACCACCACGGCGACCTGCGGCGCGCCCTCCTCGCCTCCGCCCTGGACGTCATCGCCACGGACGGCCCCGGGGCCCTCTCCCTGCGCGACCTGGCCCGCCGGGCCGGTGTCTCGCACGCCGCCCCGACCCACCACTTCAAGGACCGGACGGGTCTGCTCACCGCCGTCGCCGCCGAGGGCTACGGCCTGTTCGCCGACGCCCTGGCCGACGCCGCCGGCCTGCGGGAACGGGGCGTGGCCTACGTACGGTTCGCGGCAGAGCACCCCGCGCACTTCCAGGTGATGTTCCGCCCCGAACTGCAGCACCCCGACGACCCCCGACTGGTCGCCGCGAAGGCCCGCGCCACCGAAGCGCTGCGCGCCGGGATCTCCGGCCTGCCCGGCACCGCCCGTGGCGACGACGACCGGCTCGCGGGCATCGCCGCCTGGTCCCTCGCCCACGGCTTCGCCACCCTGCTGCTCAGCGGCAACCTGGACGCGCCGGTGGGGGACAGGGACCCCGAGGAGGTCTTCCGGGTCCTCGCCGGCCTCCTTTTCCCTCCGGACGCGGCGGCTACGACCCCAGAATCGTCGTGAGGAACTCCCCTGTCCACGAAAGGAGTTCACGCCCCACCACCGGCTTGCCGCCGATCCTGCCCGCCGTCGGGCGGGGCACCAGGATCTGGTGGGCCGCCGGCTTGATGACCGTCTTCGGGTGCAGCCGCTTCAGCCGCAGCTCCTGCGACTCCCGCAGCTCCACCGGCGCGAACCGGATGTTCGGGCCCTGCAGCACGATCTCGCCGACCCCGCAGGCCCGGGCCAGCATCCGCAGGCCCGCCACCAGCAGGAGGTTCTCCACAGGCTCGGGAAGCTTGCCGTAGCGGTCGGTGAGCTCCTCACGGACGGCCCTGATGTCGTCCTCCGTGTTGGCGGAGGCGATGGCCCGGTACGCCTGGAGGCGCAGCCGCTCCCCGGGGGCGTAGTCGTGCGGGACGTGCGCGTCGACCGGGAGCTCGATCTTGACCTCCAGCGGCGGCTCCTCCTCGACACCACCGTCCACCGCGGCCCGGTAGTCGGCCACCGCCTCGCCCACCATCCGGATGTACAGGTCGAAGCCGACACCGGCGATGTGGCCCGACTGCTCCCCGCCCAGCAGGTTCCCGGCGCCGCGGATCTCCAGGTCCTTCATCGCCACGTACATGCCCGCACCCATCTCGGTGTGCTGGGCGATCGTCGCCAGGCGCTCGTGCGCGGTCTCGGTGAGGGGCTTCTCCGGCGGGTACAGGAAGTAGGAGTAGCCCCGGTCCCGGCCCCGGCCGACCCGGCCGCGCAGCTGATGCAGCTGGGAGAGGCCGAAGTTGTCGCCCCGCTCCACGATCAGCGTGTTCGCGTTGGAGATGTCGATGCCGGACTCGACGATCGTCGTGGAGACGAGCACATCGAACTTCTTCTCCCAGAAGTCGACGACGACCTGCTCCAGCGCGCTTTCGCCCATCTGCCCGTGCGCCGTGGCGATCCGCGCCTCCGGCACGATCTCGCGCAGCCGGGCCGCGGCCCGGTCGATGGACTCGACCCGGTTGTGGATGTAGAACACCTGGCCCTCACGCAGGAGTTCACGCCGGACGGCCGCACCGATCTGCTTCTCCTCGTACGGTCCGACGAAGGTCAGGACGGGGTGCCGCTCCTCCGGGGGCGTCGTGATCGTCGACATCTCGCGGATTCCGGTGACGGCCATCTCGAGCGTACGGGGAATGGGCGTCGCGGACATGGTGAGCACGTCGACGTTGGCGCGGAGCTTCTTCAGCTGCTCCTTGTGCTCGACGCCGAAGCGCTGCTCCTCGTCGACGATGACCAGGCCCAGGTCCTTGAACCTCGTCTCCGACGAGAACAGCCGGTGCGTGCCGATGACCAGGTCGACGGACCCGTCCTTCAGCCCCTCCAGTGTCGCCTTCGACTCGGTGTCCGACTGGAAGCGGCTCAGCGCCCGTACGTTGACGGGGAACTGCGCGTACCGCTCGGTGAACGTGCCGAAGTGCTGCTGGACCAGGAGCGTCGTCGGGACGAGGACGGCGACCTGCTTGCCGTCCTGGACGGCCTTGAAGGCAGCCCGGACCGCGATCTCCGTCTTGCCGTAGCCCACGTCGCCGCAGATCAGCCGGTCCATCGGGACGGACTTCTCCATGTCCTCCTTGACCTCGGCGATCGTGGACAGCTGGTCGGGCGTCTCCGCGTAGGGGAAGGCGTCCTCCAGCTCGCGCTGCCACGGGGTGTCCGGGGCGAAGGCGTGGCCGGGGGCCGCCATCCGCGCGGAGTACAGCTTGATCAGGTCGGCGGCGATCTCCTTGACGGCCTTCTTGGCCCGCTGCTTGGTCTTGGTCCAGTCGGCGCCGCCGAGCCGGTGCAGGGTGGGCGCCTCGCCGCCGACGTACTTGGTGACCTGCTCCAGCTGGTCGGTGGGGATGTAGAGGCGGTCGCCGGGCTGGCCGCGCTTGGCGGGGGCGTACTCGACGAGGAGGTACTCGCGGGTCGCGCCCTGCACCGTGCGCTGCACCATCTCGACGTAGCGGCCGACGCCGTGCTGCTCGTGGACGATGTAGTCGCCGGCCTGGAGGGTCAGCGGGTCGACGGACTTGCGGCGGCGGGCCGGCATCCGGCCCAGGTCCTTGCTCGCGGTGCGCTGACCGGTCAGGTCCGTCTCGGTCAGCACGGCCAGCCGCAGGCCCGGGGCGACGAAGCCGTGGTCGAGGGCGCCGCACGCGACGTGCACGAGGGACGGCGCGATCTCCGCGAGGTCCTGGTCGACGCGGGCCGCGATGCCCTCGCCGCCGAGGACCCCGGCGATACGGGACGCCGTCCCGTGCCCCTCGGTGACGTACACCGTGCGCCAGCCGTCGGCGAGCCAGCCCTTGGTGTCGGCGAGCGCCCGGGCGGTGTCGCCGCGGTACGTCTCCGGCGCGCGCATCCCCAGCTTCAGGGTGTCGTCGTCCAGCTCGTCGTCCGCGGCGAACGGGGACGTGGACCACCACATCATGCCCAGCTCACGGGCGTGGTCGCGGACGTCGGCGATGCCCCGCAGGGAGGCCGCGCCGACATCGATCGGGGCCTCGCCGCCCCCCGCGGTGGCCGCCCAGGACGCCTGGAGGAACTCCTGGCTGGTGGCGACCAGGTCGGCTGCCCGGGTCCGTACCCGCTCCGGGTCGCAGACCAGCGCCATCGAGCCCTCCGGCAGGACGTCGAGCAGCAGCTCCATCTCGTCGACGAGGACCGGCGCGAGGGACTCCATGCCCTCGACGGCGATTCCTTCGGCGATCTTGTTCAGCAGCTCGCCCAGCTCGGGGTGGGCCTCGGCGAGGGCCGCGGCCTTCTCGCGGACGTCCGCGGTGAGCAGCAGCTCCCGGCAGGGCGGCGCCCACAGCCCGTGCTCGGCAACCTCCAGGGACCGCTGGTCGGCGATCTTGAAGTAGCGGATCTCCTCGACGTCGTCCCCCCAGAACTCCACCCGGAGGGGGTGCTCCTCGGTCGGCGGGAAGACGTCCAGGATGCCGCCGCGTACGGCGAACTCGCCGCGCTTCTCGACGAGCTCGACCCGGGCGTACGCGGCCGCCGCGAGCGCGTCCACGACCTGGCCCAGATCGGCGGTCTGCCCGCTGCTCAGCGCCACCGGCTCCAGGTCGCCGAGACCCTTGACCTGCGGCTGGAGCACGGAACGGACCGGAGCGACGACCACGCTGACCGGGCCGGTCTCCGGGTCGTCCTGCCGGGGGTGCGCAAGACGGCGGAGCACGGCGAGGCGGCGGCCCACGGTGTCCGAACGCGGCGAGAGCCGCTCGTGGGGCAGGGTCTCCCAGGAGGGGAACTCCGCGACGGTGTCCGGGGGCAGCAGCGTCCGCAGCGCGGCTGCCAGGTCCTCGGCCTCCCGGCCGGTGGCGGTGACGGCGAGCACGGTCCGCCCGGCCTCGCGGGCCAGAGCGGCCACGGCGAAGGGGCGGGCGGCGGGCGGGCCGACCAGGTCGACGTGGGTCCGGTGGCCGTCGGTGGCGGCCTTCACCGCTTCGGAGAGCGCCGGGTCGGTGACGACGACGTCCAGCAGACCGTGCAGGCTCATGAAGGCATTCCGTCCGGTGGGGCGAGGTGAGCAACGCGAAGGACCCGACACGTAGGACGGGCCGGGGGTTCCAGCGTACGACTCCGGGGTGGGCGCCGCTCCCGCAACGGGAGTCCCGGGCCCTGCGGTCCGCGCAGAAATCCGGCCCGGGGCGTTTGGAGGAACGCCCCGGGGCCGGATCAGGTCATCCTACGTCCGCCGGATTCACCCGTCGGTGGCGATCGCGTTCAGGACGTTCATCCGGCCGGCCCGGAAGGCCGGGACCAGCGCGGCGAACAGTCCGACGAAGGCCGAGGCGACGAACACCGTGAGGATCGTCGGCCACGGGATCTCCAGGACGCCGAGGCCTTCCAGGGCCAGCAGCTTCTGGGCCGAGGTGCCCCAGCCCATGCCCAGGCCGAGGCCGAGCAGGGCGCCGAACAGCGCGATGACCACGGACTCCAGCCGGATCATGCGGCGCAGCTGGCGGCGGGAGAGGCCGATGGCCCGCATCAGGCCGATCTCACGGGTCCGCTCGACCACCGAGAGGGCCAGGGTGTTCACCACTCCGAGCACCGCGACGATGATCGCCAGGGCGAGCAGGCCGTACACGATGTTCAGCAGCTGGCCGATCTGGTCCTTCAGGTCCTGCTTGAAGTCGGCCTGGTTCTGCACCTTGTACTGCGGGTACTCGGCGAGCGCGCCCTTGAGGGCCGCGTACGCCTCCTTCTCCTTGCCGTCCTGGGCCTTGGCGAACATGATCAGGTTCTCGGGCATCCGGTCGGCGGGAACGTACTGCTCGGCGGTCGTGATGTTGGTGTACATCGCGCCCTTGTCCACGTTCGTCTCGTCCGAGGTGATCGCGGCGACCCTCAGCTTCGCCGTCTCGCCGGCCTTGAAGGCGACGGTGATCTCGTCCCCGACCTCGATCCCGTGCCGGACGGCGTAGTCGTCGCCGACCGACATGGCGTTCCTGCCGTACGCGTCGGCCAGATCACCGGCGACCGTCGTGCGCCGCAGGTCGTCCTGGTAGGTCGGGTCCGCGGCGACGAGGCCCTCGTCCTCCGTCTTTCCGTCCGGGGAGGTGAGCTTCGCGCTGACGGCCTTGTAGTCGGTGACGTGCTCGATGCCGGGCACGTTCTTGATGGCCTCCGCCGCCTGCGGGACGACCAGTTGGCCGGTGCTCGACTGGACGATGAAGTCCGTGCCCACCGACTTGTCCAGCTCGTCCGTGGCCGAGGCGACCATGGACGAGCCCACGACCGAGAGGCAGGCCACCAGGGCCAGACCGATCATCAGGGCCGCACCGGTGGCTCCCGTACGCCGCGGGTTGCGCAGGGCGTTGCGCTCCGCCAGCCGGCCGACCGGGCCGAACAGCCGCAGGACGACGACGCTGAGCGCCCGCACCACCACACCGGCCAGCAGCGGGCCGATCACGATGAAGCCGATGAGGGTGAGGACCACGCCCAGGCCCAGGTAGAGCGAGCCCTCGCTCGCCTCGTCCGCCCGCGTCGTCGCCCACAGGCCCGCGGCACCGGCCCCGGTGACGACCAGGCCGGCTCCGGCCCGGATCCAGCCCGACTTCGCGTCCGCCGGGGTCCCGGCGTCACGCAGGGCCGCCATCGGCGAGACCTTGCCCGCCCGGCGGGCCGGGATGTACGCGGCAAGTACGGTCACGACGACGCCGAGCGCGAGCCCGGTGACCGGGGTCGTCCACGCGATGGTGAGGTCCTTGGTGGACAGCTCCATGCCCATGGCACCCATGAGCTTCATCAGCCCGACGGCGAGACCGATCCCGGCGCCGACGCCGAGGACCGATCCGACGATGCCGAGGAGCACCGCTTCCACCAGCACCGACCGGTTGACCTGCTTGCGGCTGGAGCCGATGGCCCGCATCAGGCCGATCTCACGGGTGCGCTGGGCGACCAGCATCGAGAACGTGTTCACGATCAGGAAGATGCCGACGAGGAAGGCGATCCCGGCGAAGCCGAGCATCGCGTACTTCATGACGTCGAGGAAGGACCCCATGGAGTCCTTGTTGGCCGCGGCGGCCTCGTCCTGGGTCTGCAGCGTGTACGAACCCGGGTCGCCCAGGGCCGAGGCGACGTTCTTCTTCAGCAGCGTGTCGTCGACACCGGGTTCGGCCTGGACGGAGATGTGGGTGAAGGCACCGGGCTCGCCGAGGAGCTTGTGCTGGGCGGTCGCCGTGTCGAAGTAGACGACGGCCGCACCCGGGTTGGTCACCGTGAAGGCGGCGATGCCGCTGATCCTCGCCTCGATGTCACCGGTGACGGCGACGGTCCGCAGCTCGTCACCGATCCTCAGGTGGTGCTTCTCGGCGGTGTCGGCGTCGACCATGACCTCGGTCGGGCCGCGCGGCGCGTGACCGGAGGTGATCTCCATGGAACGCAGGTCGTTCCGCGTCCAGTTGCCGGCGATCGTCGGGGCGCCGGTCTCGGAGCCCATGTTCTTGTTGTGGCTGTCGACGACCGTGACGGACATGCTCATGACTCCGCCCTCGGCCTCCTTCACCCCGTCGGCCTTCTCCACCTGTGCGAGGACGGAGGAGGGCAGCGCTTCGGGCCGGCCGTTCTCCGGCAGCTCGTCGGCGCCCTCGGCCGCCTTCGGGCTGACGGTGACATCGGCCGACGACGCCGCGAAGAGCTTGTCGAAGGTGGTGTTCATCGTGTCGGTGAAGACGAGCGTGCCGCACACGAACGCCACCGACAGCAGGACGGCCACAGCGGAGAGCGCCATCCGCCCCTTGTGCGCGAGGAAGTTGCGCGTCGAGGTCTTCCAGACGGTCATGACGTCCGCCCGCGCGCGTCGAAGTCCTTCATACGGTCCAGGACCTGATCGGCCGTCGGGTCGCGCATCTCGTCGACGATGGATCCGTCCGCGAGGTAGAGGACCCGGTCCGCGTAGGAGGCGGCCACCGGGTCGTGGGTGACCATGACGATGGTCTGGCCGAGCTCGTCGACCGACCTGCGCAGGAAGGACAGCACCTCGGCGCCGGCCCGCGAGTCCAGGTTCCCGGTGGGCTCGTCACCGAAGATGATCTCCGGCCGGGCGGCCAGGGCACGGGCCACCGCGACACGCTGCTGCTGGCCGCCGGAGAGCTGTGTCGGCCGGTGCTTCAGCCGGTCGGCGAGACCGACGGTCTCGACGACCTGCTGCAGCCAGCCGGCATCGGGTTTGCGGCCCGCGATGTCCATCGGCAGCGTGATGTTCTCGATCGCGTTGAGCGTCGGGAGCAGGTTGAACGCCTGGAAGATGAAGCCGATACGGTCCCGGCGCAGCTGGGTGAGCTTCTTGTCCTTGAGCCCGGTGATCTCGGTGTCCGCCAGGTGGATCTCGCCCGAGGTCACGGTGTCCAGACCGGCCAGGCAGTGCATGAGCGTCGACTTGCCGGAGCCGGAGGGGCCCATGATCGCCGTGAACCGCCCGCGCTCGATGTCCACATCGACATGGTCGAGCGCGACGACCCGGGTCTCCCCCACGCCGTACGCCTTGACGACCTGCCGCGCTCGCGCAGCGACGGCCGTACGCCCTCCAGTGCCCCCGTGCCTGGGAATGGTTACAGCCGTTGTCACGGTTTTTCTCCTATGTCGGTCGATGCCTGGACGTCTCTGTGTACGTTCCGAGTCTCGGGTGCGAGGGGGGTCCGGCGCGCTGGTGCCCAGCGCAGTCTTCGGGTGGGGTTTTCCCCACCCCGCCCTCTGTGGTCAGCCGCAACGTGCGGTGCAGGAACACGGTAAGGAGCGGGGCGTTCTCGCCACGTCCTCCGGCGGGAGGAACGCTCCCCGGGCTGGACCACGACGCTCCCCCTAGGGGAAGCGGCCCCTGGGCGGAGATCCGGGTAGGGGATCCGGGCAGGGGATCCGTGCGTCGGCCGCGGACCACCCGGCGGAGGTACGGCGACCTGGCGGCCGCACCCCTGACCGGGTGTCCTGGAGGGGGCTCTTTCAGTTCTCCGGCAGTCGGGACCAGAACCGGTCGACGATGTCGTCGAGGTAGCGCCGCCCGTCCTCACCGAAGGCGCTGGCGCTGCCCGCCCTGCTGAGGGTGACGGCCAGGAGCTCCTGGTACTCGTGGTGCATGGCGCGAAGGGTGTCCTGCAGGTCCCGGCGCTCCATGGAGATGAGCCGGGCGATGGGGCGGATGTGGGCCTGCCAGCGGGTGGAGACCGCTTCACCCAGGAGGTGGGCGAGTTCGTCCTCGAGGCCGGTGACGGCGATGAAGTCGCGTGGGGGGAGGTTGAGGAGTCTGCCGAGTTTGGCGGACTGCTGCTTGTCCCCGGCCCACCCGTCGGTCTCTTCCATGTGGGTGTAGGCGTCAAGTCTCAGGCCCGTGGCGCGGGCGACGTCCTCGGCGGGCACGCCACGGGCGATGCGGTGTTCACGCAAGGTGCGGGGACGGCCCATGAGTTCGCCGGGGTTGCACCACAGGGCCCCGGCCAGGGCTGTGAGTTCGGTAGGACTGGGCAGATGGGTGCCGCGTTCCCATGCGATGACGTGGTCGGGGGTGATGTGAACCATGCCGAAGGAGGCTCGCATGCCGTAGGCGACGTGATCGGGGGCCATCCCGAGCTTTTCGCGCAGGGTGCGGGCAGCACGTGCGTTGAAGGGGAGTGGTGGATGCACGCGCGAAGCGTAGGGAGTTGACCCCGTCAATTCCATAGTCGATGTCGCCTGCATCACGGTTTGGCGGGATAGGTCACCAGCGATTTCGCAGGAACCTACAAGAGGTAGTTGAAAACTGAAACTACATTCAATTTCCTGATGTTGCAGCGCAATTGCGAACCGCGGCCCGCCGCGTAATATGCGCTCGCGAGGTGCCACACACGTGTTCGCACACCTGCCTGTCAACCGCTTCAGGCGGCACCGGCCGCACACCCCCGCTCATCTGTAAGCCCAGGAGTCTCAGCCATGCACCCCAGCACGAAAAGCCCGGCAACCGAGCCACCCACCGGGTCCGGCAGTCCACTTGACCGGTTCTTCCGCATCAGTGAACGCGGCTCGACCTACGGCCGTGAAATACGTGGCGGATTCGCTACATTCTTCACCATGGCATACGTCCTGGTGCTCAACCCGATCATCCTCGGGAGCGCCAAGGACAAATTCGGCGAGCAGCTGGATTCCGTCCAACTGGTCACCGCCACCGCCCTGGTGGCCGCCGTAATGACTTTGATCATGGGCGTGGGCGGCAACCTGCCGCTCGCACTGGCCGCGGGCCTGGGCATCAACGCCGTCGTCGCCTTCCAGGTCGCTCCCCTGATGAGCTGGGACGACGCGATGGGCCTCATCGTGCTCGAGGGTCTGCTGATCTGCGTCCTCGTGGTGACAGGCCTGCGCGAGGCCATCATGCACGCCATCCCGCAACCCCTCAAGCAGGCCATCAGCGTAGGCATCGGCCTGTTCATCGCCTTCATCGGCTTCGTGGACGCCGGCTTCGTCACCCGCATCCCGGATGCCGCGAACACCACCGTGCCCGTCCAGCTCGGCACCGGCACCCTCACCGGCTGGCCCATGCTCGTCTTCTGCCTCGGCGTGCTCGTGACGATCGTCCTGCTCGCCCGCAAGGTCAAGGGCGCCATCCTCATCAGCATCGTCCTGATGACCGTCCTCGCGCTCGTCGTCAACGCGGTCGCCGACATCAAGACCTGGGGCCTGACCTCCCCCACCCTGCCCGACCAGCCCGTCGCCGCCCCCGACTTCGGGCTGCTGGGCCAGTTCGACCTGCTCGGCTCGTTCGCACAGGTCAGCATCCTGACCGTGGTCCTGCTCGTCTTCACCCTCGTCCTGTCGGACTTCTTCGACACGATGGGCACCGTCGTCGGCGTCACCGCCGAAGCCGGACTCCTCGACGAGCGCGGCAAGGTCCCCAACCTGGGCCGCGTCCTGCTCATCGACGGCGCGGCGGCCGTCGCCGGCGGCGCCTCCTCCTCGTCGTCCGCCACCGCCTACATCGAGTCCGCCGCGGGTGTCGGCGAAGGCGCCCGCACGGGCTTCGCCAACCTCGTCACCGGCGGCATGTTCGCTCTGGCCCTCTTCTTCACCCCGGTCCTCACCATCGTGCCCCTCCAGGCCGCGGCCCCCGCGCTCGTCGTGGTCGGATTCCTGATGATGACCCAGGTCAAGCACATCGACTGGGACCGCTACGAACTCGCCATCCCCGCGTTCCTCACCATCGTCGTCATGCCGTTCACGTACTCCATCACCAACGGCATCGGCGCGGGCTTCGTCTCCTACGTGGTCATCAAGGCGTGCCTGGGCAAGGCCCGGGAAGTCCACTGGCTGCTCTGGGGCACCGCGGCGCTCTTCCTCGTCTACTTCTGCATCGACCCGCTGGAGCAGGTACTCGGTCTCAAGTAACCGCGTCACCCGCCGTCGGGGTGGCCCGCCCCCGCAGGACCGGGGGCCACCCCGACGGCCGGCACGCGGACGGCCGACGGTACGGAGCGCGCGCCGCATCCGCGAGACCGACGGCCTTCCGCACCGTTCACCGCGATGGTGGCCGAAGCCCACGTTCCGCGGTCCCCGTGTTCAGTCCCCGGCCGGAGCCGTGCGCCCGGTGAGCGCCGCCAGCGAGCTGCGTACGTGCGCCATGTGCGCCCGCGCCTCCTCCCGGCCCTCCTCGTGCTCCCGCAGCACCCGCTCCGTCTCCCGGACCACCCGCTCCTCGGCGACCCGCGCCCCCGACAGCACCTCCGCGGCCCGCGCCTCGGCGTCCTCCTGACCGTGCCGGGCCGCCTCCTCCGTCTCCGAGAGCTCCCGTCGCGCCTGATCCAGCAGTGCCTCGGCCCGCGCCGTCAGCTCCGCCTCCCGTGCCGCCGCGGCGGCCTCGGCGCCGGCGATCTCCGCCTCCGCGGCCTTGGCCCGCTCCGCATGCTCCCGCTCCTGCCGGGCCAGCACGCCGGCCGTCCGACGACGGGTCTGCGCCATCTCCGCCCCGGCGGCCCCACGGATCCCGTCGGCCTGCGCGCGCGCCTCCTCGAAGAGGCCCTCGGCCGTGGCCCGCGCCGCGGCCAGTACCTCCTCCGCCCGGGCGTCGGCGGCCGACCACACCTTCGCGGCGTCCTCACGGGCCGCCCCCCGGGCGGAGCGGCCCGCCGCGTCCGCCGCGTCCCGCAGCTCCTGCGCCGCCTCCAGCGCCGCGCCGTGAAGCGCCTCGGCCTCGGCCTCCGCGAGGGCGAGGATCTGCCGGGCCCGCTTCCCCAGCGAGACGTACGTCTGCGGCGCGAGCGAGGCCACCTCCTCGCCCAGCCGCGCCGACTCGGCCGTCAGCTCCTCGGCCAGGGCCGTCAGCCGGGAGAGCCGCTCCAGGGCCCCGTCCCGCTCCGCCGACAACGCGGCCACGGTACGGTCCACCTGCTCCGGACGGTAACCACGTCCCCGGACGCCGACGACGTCGAACGCGGACACCGGTCCACCACTCATCCCTGAAGCCCTCTTTCCCGCTCGACTCCCCGGCCACCCAGCAATACGTCAAGGATGCGGCAATTGGTGCCGGAAGTCGGAATCGATCAGTCCCTTTCAAGACGGAAGCGACAGGCATCACAGACCCCGCACGCACAGGACGCCCGACCCCACAAGGGGTCCGGGCGTCCTGCACACAACGGGTCAGGTCAGAGCAGTCCGTCCCACATCTGCTCCAGCAGAACCGACCACCAGCTCTCCGGCGAAGCCAGCGCGGCCGGGTCCAGGGCCACCAACTGCGCCTGGAAATCGACCGTCCAACGGCCCGCCTGCTCCGGATTCAGGCCGAAGCGCAGCCGCCACATGCGGCCCAGCAGCGCCATCGACCGCACGAACTCCGGCAGACCCGTGTTCACGAACTGCGGCGGCACGGGCTGCCCGCCGGGACCCGCCTCGACCGGCACGGCCACGATGTTCGCCGTTCCGTACTGCACACAGATCGCCCGGCCGAAGTCGGACCCCATCACCAGATACGAACCCGCGTCCGAGGCCGGCTGCACCTGACGCTGCGTCGCCAGCTCCGCCAGCGTCGGCACCACGGGATGACCCGGCTGCGCCCAGAAGAAGGGACCGAAGTCGGCGGGCAGACCCGCCCACACCAGTGTCCGCGCCACGACCTCGGGCACGCCCTGACGGGACACCGCCCGCTGGTCGAAGCGGAGCACGCCCTGCGGACCGAAAGCCCCGAGCAGCTCCTCGGCCAGCGCCTCCGGCGGTACGGCGAGGGCGGGCGGCATCTGCGGCAGCGGCGCCCGCACCGGGGCCGGCCGCGCCGGACCGTCGGCGACCTGGTGCAGCTCGCCCTGATGCGTCAGCAGATGCTGCATGCCCTGCTGGCGGCTCGCGTGATCCGTGCCGTACGGGGCGACGCTGGTGATCCGGACCTGCGGCCAGGTCTCCCGGATCATCCGCGCGCAGTAACCACCGGGCAGCTCGCAGGACGCCAGCTCCGTGTGCAGCTCGATGACCTGCTGCGGCGGCACGTTCATCCCGCGCAGCTCGTGCAGCATCTGCCACTCGGGATGCGGCGTACCCGGCGCCGAACGCCGGATCAGCTGCTGCTCACTGCCGTCGGGCGCGCGGAAGCGCAGCACCGCCTGGTAGCCCGGACCGACCGTGGGCCGACCGGACGGCTGCTGCGGGTAGCCGTAGGCCGGGGGCGGCGGCGTGTGCGGGCCCTGCGCACCGGGCGGAGGACCGGGCGGACCGGGCGGCTGCACAGCCCCGGGCACGCCGGGAGGACCGGGCGGCGGCGGCGTGCCCGGGACACCGGGCGGACCCGGGGGCCGCAGCGCGTTCGCACCACCGATGCTCGCGTCGGCGAACATCGTCGCGGCCTGGTGCATCCCACCGCCCGGGGGCGGCGTCGCCCCGGGCGGAGGACCGGGAGGACCAGGAGGACCAGGAGGACCGGGGGGACCGGGAGGAGCAGGCGGCTGCGGAGCGCCGGGAGCCCCAGGGGGGCCGAGCTGCGAGACGAGCTGCGTCGGTACGTACCCGCCGGCCGTACCGGGCCCCGACGGCGGCGGAGTCGCACCGGGCGGTGCCCCCGGGGTGCCGGGGGCACTCGGCGGCGGAGGCGTCGAGCCGGTGTTGCGCGCACCGCGCGGCGGCACGACGGCCTTGCTCGTCGCCGCGTCCGCGATGTCGCCCGCGCCCGGCGGCGGGGTGCCCGGGGCACCGGCCTGGGGGTCAAGCCCGGGGACGACCGCGGTCCGGGGCAGCCGGCTGCCACCCGACATCAGGGCCGTGGGCGCCTCGGCCGGCACGACCGGCGGCGGGGTCCCGTCGTCGTCCGACCCGGAGAGCGGCGGCGCGAACACCGTCACCGGCAGCCCCACCGCCCCGTCCTCCGAACCCGCGTTGGTGTCCGTACCGGCCCACGGCGTCGCCCCGGCGGGCACGCCGTCGGACGCGGTGGGCTCGTAGTCCCGCTGCCCGCCCGCGGCCGGCCACGGGGTCGCCCCCGGACCGGCCGGCTCCGCAGGAACGGGAGAAGGGGAGGGCAGGGGCGCGGGGACGGGTGCCGGAGGCGGGTCCGACTCCGCCCGCCGGTCCGGGATCCCCAACTTGTCCGCCGCTTCCTGGAGCCACTCCGGCGGGCTCAGCAGGAACGAGGTCTGATTCAGATCGATGCGCCGCGGTGGCTCCGGAGCGTCCGGCGCCGCGTCGGACACCCCGTACTCCTCCTCGTACCGCCGGATGACCTCGCCGACGGGCAGTCCGGGCCACAGGGTGGCCTCACCGCTGTCACGCGCGATCACCAGCCGCTGGCGGCCCCCGTCCGAGACCGGGCCCTCCGCCCGGTCCTCGGCCCACACCACGAAGCCCAGCTCGAACTCACGGACCCGCACCTCACGGTGCTGATAGGCGGGCACGTCACCGTTGACCCACTCGTCCGCCCGCTCCTGTGCCTGCGCGAAAGTCACCACCGCGCTCACCCCTCCACCGGGACGGCCTGCGCGAAGCCGCCGTCCACCATCAGGTTCGCCACGGTCTCCAGCTCCGGGGGGTTACCCGCGAGGCGCTGGAGGAAGGCGTCGAAGTCCGTACCGCAGGGCAGCAGGAGCCGCTCCACCCGCTCCTGCACGCTCCAGCCGTCCTGGTCCCTGGCGTCGTCGTACGCGCAGAACCACACCGAGCCCACGTCGGCGCCGCGCACCTTCACGGCGATGATGCCGCCCTGGACGAAACCGACGCCCAGAAAGTCCTTGGTGAAGTGGTCCCGCAGGCACTTGTTGACGTACACCAGGTCGTTCATGGCGGCCTCTTCGCGCACCGTGAAGAACGGCTGGTCGACCAGCAGGCCGAGCTCCGCGTCCAGCGCGGCGCCGACCGGGGCACAACCGCCGGCCGCCTTCAGGAACGAGCGGTACGCACCGGGGAGCCGGTAGCCGAGGTCCTCCTCGACACCCAGGACCTGCTGCTCGCTCACCGCCACCGCGCCCTTCGGCAGCCGGAAGTGGGCGGGCCTGGTCTCCTGCAGCGGCCGGGTCCCCCGCCGGTTCTGGTCCACCGAGGTGGTCGCCAGGCCGCCGTGATGACGCAGCAGCGCCTTCACCTCGACCGGGACGAGCTCCATCCGCCGGCCGCCCGGCACGTGATGCCATGTCCAGCCGTGCGGAGTGGCCACCGCCGGGATCGTGTCCCACAGCTCGTGCCCGCTCGCCGCCATGGCCGCGTTCGCCGACACGTAGTCCGTGAGCCGCAGCTCGTCGATCCCGAATCCCGGCGGAGGATCAGCGATCTCCGCAGCGGCCCGCGCGTACGGCGAAAGCACCGGGTAGCCGTTCTCGTCCACGCGCACACCCCTGGGGTGGCGGGAGGCCCGGACCGGGTCCGGGAAGTGCACGACCTGCCCGGCGTAGGCCGCGTTCGGTGGCGCGGCTTGCTGCCCGAGCCGACCTGTCGTCATGGCGGTTGCCCCCTGCTGCGTCTGGTGTTCCGCACAGCCTATGCGGTGGGGCGCCAAGGGCTCCCGCTCCTCCGCAACCCTTCACCGAACGTCACCGCCGCGTGACGGACACGCGACGATCGGGCCACCGGGCCGCGACACGCAGACACGTATCAGCGACCCAGCTTCCCCACCACCCTGCATATTTGGCAGGCTGTCCCCCGCAACTCGGGGGATTGCGGGAGGGACGTCCACACCATGCACTCTGTACGAACAGTCACATCCGGAGATCCGCGACTCAGCTGGAGCAGCACCGAACCCAGCCGCGCGCCACGACTGCACCACCGCCGCGACGGCATCCTGCCGGCCGTGGCCGCGGCCCTGTCCGTACGCGGCGAGACACTGACCTGCACCGCCGGCAAGGGGGACCAGCCGCCGGTGCTGCACCCACTCGTCCAGGACTTCCTCGACACCCTCACCAGCGGCCAGCGCGAACGCTTCACCGGACGCTGCCCCGAGGCGATACTGCTCTCCCGCCAGCTCACCGCCGCCGAGAGCGGCCGCTCCAAGCGCGCCCAGCGCAAGCCCCTCACCAGCGGGGAAGCCCGCCGCGCGCTCAAGCACGCCCGGCTCACCGCCCGGCACATCCGCGAGGACGGCGACCCGCTGCACGGCAGCTACGCGCGTCCCTGCCGCTCCTGCACGGAGATGCTCGCGCACTTCGGCGTACGCCCCGTCGACCTCACCACCGCCGGTGCGGCGACCACCGCCGAGAAGGGCTGAGCACACAGCGATGCGCAACCGACCCGACGTACCCGCCCAGCAGGACCGCGCCTCCTCCACCCGCTTCCCCGTCGGCGTCGACGCCGCCCTGCGGCAGGCCGGCTGGGAGCCGGGACGCCGGGACATCCGGCAGGCCGAGGAATGGGCCGACGCCCTGCGCTCCCACGCCTCGCCGGCCGGACACCAGCACGCGGTCTTCCCGGCGGCGGTCGAGGCCTGGGCCGAGTTCGGCGGACTGCGCATCACCGCGTCCGCGCCCGGCCGCCAGATCGCACCGGCCACGGTCCGCATCGACCCGATGGGCGGGCTGCACCTCGCCCGGACGCTCGGGGACCTCGGACGCGCGCTGCGGACCGAGGTCGCACCACTCGGCGAGGAAGGGGACGGGCAGGCGGTGCTCGCGATCGACACCGAGGGGCGGGTCTACTCCATCGACCACACCGGGGACTGGTACCTCGGACCCGATATCGACCGGGCCCTCGCGACCCTGGTGACCGGGGTGCAGCCGGAGCGGCTCACCCCCGGCTGACCGGAACGAAGCCTCAGCCGCCGGACTGGCCGGAGACGGTTGGCAGGACCGCGGAGACCCGGAAGCCGCCCGCGTCCGTCGGACCGGACACGAACACGCCGCCCAGGCCGAGCACCCGCTCCCGCATCCCCACCAGGCCGTTGCCGCCGCTCGGCAGCCCGGCGTCCGCCGTGACCCCGTCCGTCGGGCCGTTCTCCACCTGCATCGCCACCTCGGACCCCCGGTGGGCCAGCCGCACCCACGCCTTCGCACCGGCGGCATGCTTGTGGACGTTCGTCAGGGCCTCCTGCACCACCCGGTACGCCGTCTGCTCGACCTCCGGGGCGTACGGGCGCAGCTCGCCGTCCACCAGGAGCTCGACCGTCATCCCCGCCTCCCGGGACTGCGCCACGAGCGCCTCCACCTCACGCAGCCGCGGTCCGTCCTCCGCGACCGCCGCCGCGGCGGCCGCAGCCGCAGCGCGGCCCACCGAGGCCAGCGGTACCCGGCCGGCCGCAGGTGCGACCAGCGCGTCCCCGCTGCGCAGGACGCCGAGCATCTCCCGCAGCTCCGTCAGCGCCTTCCGGCCCATGTCACCGACCAGCGCCGCGTTGCGCACCGCCTTCGCCGGGTCCTTGGGCGCCACCGCCTGGAGCGCCGCCGCGTGCACCACCATCAGGCTGACCCGGTGCGCGACCACGTCGTGCATCTCGCGGGCGATCCTGCCCCGCTCCTCCGTACGCGCCCACTCGGCCCGCTCCTCGGCCCGGTCCGCCAGGAGCGACAGCTCCCGCTCCAGCGAGTCGGCCCGCTCCCGCAGGCTCTCCATGAGCCGCCGCCGCGCCCCGATGTACAGGCCGAAGAGCACGGCGGGCGCCGTCAGCCCCAGGGCCATGAAGACGGACATCAGCGGCACGTACCAGTCGGCCGGCCCGAAGTCGGCATGGGCCGTAACGCTCTGCCGCAGCCGTACATAGGTGACGAGGAACGTCCCGACGAGCGTCATCCCCGTCAGCACGACGGTGATCCTGCGCGGCACGTCCGAGGCCGCCAGTGTGTACAGGCCGACGAGCGCCATCAGGAAGCCCATCTCGGCCGGCGTCATCGCGATCGACACCAGCACCACGGCGATCGGCCAGCGCCTGCGCACCACCAGCACCGATCCGGCCAGCAGCCCGAAGAGCACCGCCACCGGCACCGGCAGCCCGGTCTCCTCGGCGAACGCCACCCCCTCCAGCGCACACTCCAGCGCCGAAACCAGCGCCAGTCCCACGTCCAGGGCGGCACCGCGCCGCCGCTCCCACCACCAGTGGCCGCGGGTGGTCGGACCCGCCGCTTCCCGGTCTGCCCCCGTTGCGGTCATGGCATCCAGACTACGGGCGGGCGCATCCCATTTTCCGGGGACTCCGCAGGCACGGAAAGTGACCGGTCGTGCCGCGAGGGCGGGTGGACCGCACGATCCGGTGAACCGCTCGCCCTTCCGGGCCGGATGTTCTCGGCATGACGCATGCCGGCGGGGAGGGGCCCTCAGCCGCCACCGGCCGGACGGGCGGCCTCGGTACGCCCGCCCGTCGGCGTCACCGGAAGCGCCGGGCTCCACCGTCGCGCGGAAGGCGCTTGGTACGGCATAGTGTTGGGTGCCAATCGAGCGGAATGACACAACGTCCGCTTCGTTCCCCCATGGTGTAATTGGCAGCACAGTAGCTTTTGGTGCTATTTGTCCGGGTTCGAGTCCTGGTGGGGGAGCTACGAGCGCGGGCCCCGACCTCACCGGTCGGGGCCCGCGCTCGTTTCGCGGCGAAAAGCCCCCGGTATCCTGCGGATGTCCACCACCTGAAGCCGAAGGGCACATCCGTGAGCGCCAACAGCCCGGCAGCCGTCGTCGTCCTCGCAGCGGGTGAGGGCACCCGCATGAAGTCGAAGACCCCCAAGGTCCTGCACGAGATCTCCGGGCGCTCGCTCGTCGGACATGTCGTCGCCGCCGCCCGTGAGCTCGGCCCCCAGCACCTCGTGGTGGTCGTCGGCCATGCGAGCGAGCAGGTCACCGCGCACCTCTCCGCCGGGGACACCCCCGTGCGCACCGCCTACCAGGCCGAGCAGAACGGCACCGGGCACGCCGTACGGATGGGGCTCGAGGAGCTCGGTGGCGCCGTCGAGGGCACCGTGATCGTCGTCTGCGGCGACACCCCGCTGCTTTCCGGCGAGACCCTCTCCGCGCTCGCCGCGACCCACGCCGCCGACGCGAACGCCGTCACCGTGCTGACCGCCGAGGTCCCGGACTCCACCGGCTACGGCCGGATCGTCCGCGACGCGGCCACCGGTGCGGTGACCGGGATCGTCGAGCACAAGGACGCCACCGAGGCGCAGCGGGCGATCCGGGAGATCAACTCCGGGGTGTTCGCGTTCGACGGGCGGCTGCTCGGCGACGCGCTCGGCAAGGTGCGTACGGACAACAGCCAGGGCGAGGAGTACCTCACCGACGTGCTGTCGATCCTGCGCGAGGCGGGCCACCGGGTGGGCGCCTCGGTGGCGAACGACCACCGGGAGATCCTGGGCATCAACAACCGGCTGCAGCTGGCCCAGGCCCGGCGGCTGCTCAACGAGCGGCTGCTGGAGCGCGCCATGCTGGCCGGTGTGACGGTCGTGGACCCGGCGTCGACGCTGATCGACGCGACGGTGACGTACGAGCGGGACGCGGTCGTGCACCCGGGTACGCAGCTGCTGGGGACGACGCACCTCGCGGAGGACGCCGAGGCCGGCCCCAACTCCCGGCTGACGGACACCGTCGTGCACGCGGGCGCGCGGGTGGACAACACGGTCGCGCTCGGCGCCGAGGTGGGTCCCGGTGCGACGGTCGGCCCCTTCGCCTACCTGCGGCCGGGCACGCGGCTGGGTGCGAGGTCCAAGGCCGGTGCGTACGTGGAGATGAAGAACGCCACGATCGGCGAGGGCACCAAGGTTCCGCACCTGAGCTACGTCGGTGACGCGACGATCGGCGACCACACGAACATCGGTGCGGCCAGCGTCTTCGTGAACTACGACGGTGAGGCCAAGCACCACACCACGATCGGGTCCCACTGCCGGACCGGGTCGGACAATATGTTTGTGGCACCCGTCACGGTCGGGGACGGCGTTTACACGGCGGCCGGATCGGTCATCACCAAGGATGTGCCCGCCGGTTCGCTGGCCGTCGCCCGGGGCCAGCAGCGGAATATCGAGGGCTGGGTGGCCCGGAAGCGTCCCGGAAGCGCGGCCGCGCAGGCGGCTCAGGCCGCGGCCGGGGGGGCCGACGGCGAAAGCTGACCGGAAACAGGTGCGTCCAAGGCGGCGTACCGTGATAGATGCTCACCCATTTCGGCTGGCTCGTCGCACATCGGGACTCATGCGCGCGGTGCCAGATACACGTCTGAGGAGACTGTGCTGTGACCGGGATCAAGACGACCGGCGAGAAGAAACTGATGCTCTTCTCCGGCCGCGCCCACCCCGAGCTGGCCGAGGAGGTCGCACATCAACTCGGTGTCGGTCTCGTGCCGACGAAGGCCTTCGATTTCGCCAACGGTGAGATCTACGTACGTTTCCAGGAGTCCGCCCGCGGCGCCGACTGCTTCCTGATCCAGAGCCACACGGCTCCGATCAACAAGTGGATCATGGAGCAGCTCATCATGCTGGACGCGCTGAAGCGCGCGTCCGCCCGGTCCATCACGGTGATCGTGCCGTTCTACGGCTACGCCCGCCAGGACAAGAAGCACCGTGGCCGCGAGCCGATCTCGGCGCGTCTGATCGCGGACCTGATGAAGACGGCGGGTGCGGACCGCATCCTCACCGTCGACCTGCACACCGACCAGATCCAGGGCTTCTTCGACGGCCCGGTCGACCACCTGTTCGCGCTGCCGATCCTGGCGGACTACGTGGGCGCCAAGGTCGACCGTTCGAAGCTGACGATCGTCTCCCCGGACGCCGGCCGTGTGCGCGTCGCCGACCGCTGGTGCGACCGGCTGGACGCTCCGCTGGCGATCGTCCACAAGCGCCGCGACAAGGACGTGCCCAACCAGGTCAGCGTCCACGAGGTCGTCGGTAACGTCGAGGGCCGGGTCTGTGTCCTGGTCGACGACATGATCGACACGGGCGGCACGATCTGCGCCGCCGCCGACGCCCTGTTCGCGCACGGCGCCGAGGACGTCATAGTGACGGCCACCCACGGCGTGCTGTCCGGCCCGGCCGCGGACCGCCTGAAGAACTCGAAGGTCAGCGAGTTCGTCTTCACGGACACCCTGCCGACCCCGGGCGAGCTGGAGATCGACAAGATCACGGTGCTCTCGATCGCGCCGACCATCGCGCGTGCGGTGCGTGAGGTCTTCGAGGACGGTTCGGTGACGAGCCTCTTCGAGGAGCAGGAGGAGCACAGCGGATGACCACCTGCGGGTGATCCACTTTGGGATGCGGCCTCCCCGCCGGGTAGACTCAGCGAGTTGCTCGGCGAGGGAGGCCGTTCTCATGACTACTCATGGGGCCGGCTGTCCGTTATCGACGCGCTCTTCGTAGCAGGCCTGTCGTGGGCCGGGTGACCTCCGCAGTTTCGTCACCTTACGAGGAGTGCATCATGGCCGAGATCAAGCTCGCCGCAGAGGTCCGTACCGAGTTCGGCAAGGGCGCCGCCCGCCGTACGCGTCGTGCCAACCTGGTCCCCGCGGTCGTCTACGGCCACGGTGCCGAGTCCGTGCACATCACGCTGCCGGGCCACGAGCTGCAGCTCGCGCTCCGCACCGCCAACGTCCTGATCGGTCTCGAGATCGACGGCAAGAACACCCTGGTCATCCCGAAGGCCGTCCAGCGCAACGCGATCAAGGGCAACATCGAGCACGTCGACCTCCTCACCGTGAAGCGCGGCGAGAAGGTCGAGGTCGAGATCGCGGTGCACGTCGAGGGCGAGCTGGCCCCGGGCGGCAACCTCCTCGAGTACGTCCAGAACACCCTGCTCGTCGAGGCCGAGGCCACCCACATCCCCGAGTCCGTCACGGTCTCGATCGCGGGTCTGGACGCCGGTGACTCGATCCTGGCCAAGGACATCCCGCTGCCCAAGGGCTCCGTGCTCGCCGGTGACGAGGACGCCGTCGTGCTCCAGGTCGTCGCCGCGCAGGTCGAGGAGGCCCCCGCCGAGGAGGCTTCCGCCGAGGCCTGAGCCTCGCCCCACCTGCTTCACTGACGGGGTGGCGGTTCCCTTCCGGGGGATCCGCCGCCCCGTTTCCCTGTCATCACTGGTCCGTACGCGAGGAGACCGAGCGCAGATGTCCGACGTCACCGACCCCTGGCTGATCGTGGGCCTCGGCAACCCCGGCCCCGAGTACGCGGCGAACCGGCACAACGTCGGCTTCATGGTCGCCGACCTCCTGGCCGAGCGGATCGGCGGGAAGTTCAAGCGGGCGCAGAAGGCGCAGGCGCAGGTGCTGGAGGGCCGGATCGGGCCACCCGGGCCCGCGAGCCGGCGGGTGGTGCTGGCCAAGCCGATGTCGTACATGAATCTGTCCGGCGGACCCGTCACGGCGTTGCGCGACTTCTACAAGGTGCCCACGGACCACGTCGTGGCGGTCCATGACGAGCTGGACATCGACTTCGGCATGCTGCGGCTGAAGCTGGGCGGCGGCGACAACGGGCACAACGGGCTGAAGTCGATGACGAAAGCGATGGGTCCGGAGTACCACCGGGTGCGGTTCGGGATCGGCCGGCCGCCGGGACGGATGCAGGTGGCGGACTTCGTGCTGAAGGACTTCTCGGGTACGGAGCGCAAGGAGCTGGCCTACCTGGTCGACCGGGCGGCGGATTCGGTGGAGGCTCTGCTGGCGGACGGGCTGGAGCGGGCCCAGTCCACGTACAACTCCTGACATTCCCGCTGCTTCCTGGGCCATTTTCGGCCACAGGTTGACCGAGGGCAGGGCTCTGCCCAAGGATCGGCCCCCATGAAGCAGAGTTCCTCCCACCGTCTGCTGGCCCACGGC
Organism: Streptomyces sp. NPDC025273; assembly: GCF_040638585.1. Classification (NCBI taxonomy): domain Bacteria; kingdom Bacillati; phylum Actinomycetota; class Actinomycetes; order Kitasatosporales; family Streptomycetaceae; genus Streptomyces; species Streptomyces sp. NPDC025273. Next base: position 181,437 of record NZ_JBEZYP010000008.1, on the reverse strand, counting down.
CGTACGTTCACCGCGGGCTGCATCGTCCTGCTGCTGCTCGTCGCGGGTGGGTGGTCGTCCTGGAACACCGCGCACCACATCATCCTGGCCAAGGGCCGTGAGCACGGCACCATGGCGGTCACGGGGTGCGGCGAGGAGGTGTGCACGGGGTCGTTCGCTCCCGACGCGCAGTCGCAGGACCGGTCCGCCGTGACGGTCCAGCGGTCCGTGGCGGTGAGGAAGGGGGACCGCTTCCCCGTGGTGGTGAAGCCCGGCACCGGTGAGGTCGTACGCGCCGGGACGCCGGGCTTTCTGCACGCGTGGATGCCGCTGGGCGGTGCGCTGCTGCTGGCCGCCCTGGTGATCGGCGGCGGTATGCGGCTGACGCGGACGGCCTGGAGCGTCGGGATCGCGGGTGCGGCCCTGCTGACGGCGACGTTCATCGCCCTCTGACGGGACCGCACCCGCTCGCTCCGGTACGGGTCAGCCGGTGTTGCGCAGGCCCGCGGCGACACCGTTCACGGTGAGCAGCAGGGCCCGGGCGAGCAGCGGGTCGGCCTCCTCGCCCCGCTCGGCCGCCTGGCGCTGGCGGGCCAGCAGCGACACCTGGAGGTAGGAGATCGGGTCCAGGTAGGCGTCGCGGATGGCGAAGGTCTGCTGGAGCACCGGGCTGGTGCCGAGCAGTTCGGTGTTGCCGGTGACCTTGAGGACTTCCTGGACGGTCAGCGCGTGCTCGGCCTCGATGTCGTCGAAGACGTGCTTGAGCTCGTCGGGGACGAGGGTGTCGACGTAGTGCCGGGCGATGCGCAGGTCGGTCTTGGCGAGGGTCATCTCGACGTTGGAGAGGAAGTTCTGGAAGAAGTGCCAGTGTTCGTGCATCTCTTCCAGGACGGTGCCCAGACCGGCCTCGCGCAGTGCCTTGAGGCCGGAGCCGACGCCGTACCAGCCGGGGACGATCTGCCGTGACTGGGTCCAGCCGAAGACCCAGGGGATGGCGCGCAGGCCGTCGAGCGAGACGCCCGAGCCGGGGCGGCGGGAGGGCCGCGAGCCCAGGTGCAGGTCGGCGAGCTGGTCGACCGGGGTGGAGGCGAGGAAGTACGCGGGCAGATCGGGGTCTTCGACGAGCCTGCGGTAGGCGTCGTGGGCGGCGTCGGACACGGTGTCCATCGCCGCGTCCCAGCGGGCCAGCGCCTCGTCGGACTGACGGGGCGCGGTGTGCAGCGCGGAGGCCTGGAGGGTGGCCGCGACGGTCAGCTCCAGGTTCTCCCGGGCGAGCGCCGGGATGAGGTACTTGTCGGAGATGACCTCGCCCTGCTCGGTCACCTTGATCTCGCCCTCCAGCGTGCCCCAGGGCTGCGCGAGGATCGCGTCGTGCGAGGGGCCGCCGCCACGGCCGACGGTGCCGCCGCGGCCGTGGAAGAGGCGCAGCCGTACGCCGTAGCGGTGGGCGACGTCGCGGAGCCGGCGCTGGGCGCGGTGGATCTCCCACTGGGAGGTGGTGATGCCGCCGAACTTCGAGGAGTCGGAGTAGCCGAGCATGACCTCCTGGACGTCGCCGCGGAGCGAGACGAGGCGGCGGTAGGAGGGGTCGGCGAGCATCTCGTCGAGGATGACGTCGGCGGCGCGGAGCTCGTCGGTGGTCTCCAGGAGCGGCACGATGCCGATCTTGGCCCAGCCGCCGTGCAGGTCGACGAGTCCGGCCTCGCGGGCGAGGACGGCGGCGGCGAAGACGTCGTCGGCGCCCTGGCACATCGAGATGATGTAGGACTCGATGACTTCGGGGCCGAAGCGCTCGAAGGCGTGGCTGATGGTGTGGAAGACGCCGAGGGTCTTCTCGCCGGCGGCGTCGAGCGGGGCCGGGGTCGGGGCGAGCGGGCGACGGGAGCGCAGCTCCTTGGCGAGGAGCTTCTGCCGGTAGTCGCGCGGCATGTCGGCATAGCGCCAGGACTCCTCGCCGAGGCGGTCGAAGAGCTGGCCGAGCGCGTGGTGGTGGGCGTCGGCGTGCTCGCGTACGTCCATGGTGGCGAGCTGCAGGCCGAACGCGGAGAGCGTGCGGATGGTGCGGTCCATGCGGCCGTCGGCGAACAGTCCGCCCCGGTGCTCGCGCAGCGAGGTCTGGATGAGGACCAGGTCGGCGATGAGCTCGGCGGTGCCGAGGTAGTCGCAGCCGGGGCGGTGCGGGGTACCGGAGGCCAGCCGCTCGCGGGTGTTGACGAGCTTCTGTCGGATGCAGGTGGCCTTGAGCCGGTAGGGCTCCTCGGCGTTCAGCCGCTTGTAGCGGGGGCTGATCTCGGGCAGCAGCTCCAGGTCGGTCTGCAGCGAGGTGAGGAGCTCGTCGGTGGCTCCGGTGTAGCGGATGGAGTTGGAGAGGAGCCCGCGGAGGTAGTCGATGAGTTCGAGGGCGTCCGTGATGCCGTGCTCGTGCTGGAGGATCAGCACCTCCCAGGTGACGGCGGGCGTCACGTTGGGGTTGCCGTCGCGGTCTCCGCCGATCCACGTGCCGAAGGTCAGCGGGCGGGTGCCCGCGGGCAGTTCGACCCCGACGCGTTCCAGCTCGGCGGCGAGGTCCTCCAGCACGTCGCCCACGGCTTCGGCGTGGAGTTCGTCGAGGTAGTAGATGGCGTTGCGGGCCTCGTCGGCCGGTTCGGGGCGTACGACGCGGAGCTCGTCCGTCTGCCAGATGAGGTCGATGTTCTCGGCGAGCCGCAGGTCGTGGCGGCGGCGGTCGGCCTCGATGACGGGGGTGTCGAGGAGCTCGGCGATGCGGCGGAGCTTGTTCAGTACGGAGCGGCGCGCGGCCTCCGTCGGGTGCGCGGTGAAGACCGGTCGTACGTTGAGGTTCTTGACGGTCTCGCGCAGGTGCTCGGGGTCGGCGTCCTTGAGCCGGTCGGCGGTGCGGGCGAGGAGCCCGCCCTCGGCGGCCCGGCGGTCGCGCATCTCGTGGGCGCGGTGGACCTGCTCGGTGACGTTGGCGAGGTGGAAGTACGTGGAGAAGGCGCGCACGAGCTGTGCGGCGGTCTCCAGGTCCGTGTCGCCGAGGAGCTCGGCTGCTGCCTCGCCGTCGGTACGGGTCAGGGCCCGGACACGCTCGACGAGGTCGAGGAGGTCCTGGCCCTCCTGGCGTACGAGGGTCTCGCCCAGCAGGTCACCGAGGCGGCGGATGTCGGCCCGCAGTTCGGCTCCGGCGGCAGGGGTCTGGTCGGCACTGCTCACAGTGTGCGGCTCCTTGCAGTGGTTGAGCACTTCTGTCACAGGGGGTCCGGGGCTGTCGCGGTGCTGACGTCACCCCCGGGAAAGCAGAGTGCGGACCGCGCTGTCCGACCCACCCAGGATAGGTGTCCCGAGGACGGGCGTGCTCGTTGCCCTTGGGGGCGGTCCGTCCCGACGGCACGGTCCTGGCGCCGCAAGGATGGTGACGGCGCCGCTCTCGTGCTGCGGGCCACTTCGCTGGCATACTTACGTTGCCGTAGGTTACGGATGCGTAGCATGCTCATTCCGTCACATTTCCTCACCCCACGGGGGACTCCCCAATGCCCACCAGCCCCGACGTGATCGACGACGGCCTGCCCACGGTGGCAGGCGACTCCACCTCTCCCTCCGCCACGCTCGGCGGCGACAAGAAGCGTTCGATCGAGCAGATCGCCCTGCTGCTCTTCATCGTGGTGCCGTTCGCGGCCCTGGTCGTGGCGGTGCCGCTGGCCTGGGGCCGCGGTGTCAGCTGGCTCGATCTGGGTCTGCTGGTCGGCATGTACTACCTCGGATGCCACGGCGTGACGATCGGCTTCCACCGCTACTTCACGCATGGTTCGTTCAAGGCGAAGCGTCCGCTCCGCATCGCCCTGGCCGTCGCGGGTTCGATGGCTGTGGAGGGTCCGCTGGTGCGCTGGGTGGCCGACCACCGCAAGCACCACCGGTTCTCCGACGCCGAGGGCGACCCGCACTCGCCGTGGCGGTACGGAGAGAACCTGCCCGCGCTGCTCAAGGGCCTGTGGTGGGCCCATATCGCCTGGATGTTCAACGAGGAGCAGACGCCTCAGCAGAAGTACGCCCCCGACCTGGTCAGGGACCCGGCGCTGCGCGCGATCTCACGTCACTTCCTCACCTTCACGGTCGTCTCGCTGGCGATCCCGCCGCTGGTCGGGGGCCTGGTGACGATGTCTTGGTGGGGTGCGTTCACCGCGTTCTTCTGGGGGTCCCTGGTCCGCGTCGCGCTGCTGCACCACGTGACCTGGTCGATCAACTCGATCTGCCACGCGGTCGGCAAGCGGCCCTTCAAGTCCCGTGACAGGTCCGGGAACGTGTGGTGGCTGGCGGTCCTCTCGTGCGGCGAGTCCTGGCACAACCTGCACCACGCGGACCCGACGAGCGCACGGCACGGGGTGATGAAGGGCCAGATCGATTCGAGTGCCCGGCTGATCCGCTGGTTCGAGCAGCTGGGCTGGGCGTACGACGTCCGCTGGCCCGATGCCTCGCGTATCGACTCCCGGCGCAAGTCCGTGGCTGCCGACCCGGCATGATTGACGACGTGGCGACCGACGGAAGCACCAGCGGCGAGACGACCAGGCCTGCCCCCACCCGGCGGACCCGGCGGGTCCGGATGACCGGCAAGGAGCGCCGTGAACAGCTGCTCGACATCGGCCGCGCCCTTTTCGCCGACAAGGGGTTCGAGGGCACATCGGTGGAGGAGATCGCGGCACGCGCCGGGGTCTCCAAGCCGGTGGTCTACGAGCACTTCGGAGGCAAGGAGGGTCTGTACGCCGTCGTGGTCGACCGTGAGATGCGCCAGTTGCTGGATCTGGTGACCGGCGCCCTCACGGCGGGCCATCCTCGGGAGCTGCTCGAGCAGGCGGCGTTCGCGTTGCTCGACTACATCGAGACGTACACGGACGGCTTCCGGATCCTGGTCCGCGACTCCCCGGTCGCGCAGTCCACGGGCACGTTCGCCTCACTGATCAGCGATATCGCGACGCAGGTCGAGGACATCCTGGGCATGGAGTTCAAGGCCCGGGGCTTCGACCCGAAGCTGGCCCCGTTGTACGCGCAGGCCCTGGTCGGCATGGTGGCGCTGACCGGCCAGTGGTGGCTGGACGTCCGCAAGCCGAAGAAGGCGGAGGTCGCGGCGCACCTGGTGAATCTGGCCTGGCACGGGCTGGAGAACCTGGAGTCGAAGCCGCGGCTGATCGGCCACCGCAGGAGCTGACGCCCGGCGCGTGACGCCCGCGGATTCGCGGCCGTAGTGTGGTCGGCATCCCGAACTTCTGGCTGGTCGAGATGGCCGGCAGCGACCGGCACCCGGTCGTGTGGCTGGGGGCGTCGAAGTTGCCGGGGACCTGGAAGGCGAGGGTGCCGCCGGGGGTGAGGGCGTCCAGCCAGCGGGGGAAGCGGCCGGCGTGGTCGGGGACCCACTGGAGCAGGGCGCTGGAGACGATCAGGTCGTACGTCTCGTCGGGCGTCCAGGTCGCGGCGTCGGCTTCGGCGAAGTCCAGCCGGGGTCCGGTGTGGGCACGGGCCCGCTCCAGCATCTCCGGGGAGTTGTCGTAGCCGGTGACGCGGGCCTGCGGCCAGCGTGCCGCCAGCAGGGCGGTGACGTTGCCGGCGCCGCAGCCGAGGTCGGCGATGCGGGGGGCGCTGTCATGGGGAAGCGGGCCGATCCGGGCCAGGAGGTCGTGGAAGGGCCGGGTGCGGTGGTCCGCGTGGCGCAGGTACTGCTGCGGATCCCAGAGGGGTGCGGTCATGGGTTCAGGATCATCCCCCAAATATCTTGATGTCAAGACACTCGAATTCAAGAGACTTCACGTCGAGGGACCCTCTACACTGATCGGCATGGAGGACGAGGTCGACCGACTGGTCGCTGCATGGCGCCGAGAGCGCCCCGACCTCGACGTGGAACCACTCGAGGTGCTGAGCCGCGTCTCCCGGCTGGCGCGCCACCTCGACCGGGCCCGCAGGATCGCCTTCGCCGAGCACCACCTGGAGCCCTGGGAATTCGACGTCCTGACGTCACTGCGCCGCGCGGGCGCCCCGTACCAGCTCTCCCCGGGCCAGCTCCTGACCCAGACCCTGGTCACCTCGGGCACGATGACCAACCGCATCGACCGGCTGACCAAGAAGAACCTCGTCGAGCGGCTGCCCGACCCGAACGACCGCCGCGGGGTGCTCGTACGGCTGACCGCGGAGGGCCGTGACAAGGCCGACCAGTCGCTGGCCGGACTGCTCGACCAGGAGCGGGCCATCCTGGGCGAGCTCTCCCCCCGGCAGCGGTCCGAACTGGCCGGACTGCTACGCCAGTTGACCGCCCCGTTCGACAACATCCCCGGTTAGCGCGGCCGGACCCACCCCGGCCCTGCGGGCCAGCGCCACGGCGGCCAGCGTCGAGTGGACGCCCAGCTTCCCCAGCACGTTCTGCATGTGCGTACGCACCGTGTGCGGGGACAGGAAGAGCCGCTCCGCCACCGCCTTGCGGCCCAGGCCCGCCACCATGCAGCGCAGCACCTCGTGCTCGCGCGGGGTGAGCGACTCCACGAGCTGCTCGCTCTCGGTACGGTGCTTGCGCGCCGCCGTCAACTCCCGCAGGACACCGGTCAGAAGCGCGGCCGGCAGGTGCGTCTCGTCCCGCAGCACGCCCCGCACGACCGTCAACAGCCGTTGCAGCGAACAGTCCTTGGCCACCCAGCCCGATGCCCCCGCCTGCAGTGCCAGCGCGGCCCTGCGCGGGTCGTCCTTCTCGGCGAGCACCACCGTACGGATCGACGGCTGCCTGGAACGCACCCCGGCCACCAGCGAGATGCCGTCCACCGGGCCGTTCCCGTTCGGTACGGCGACGGGCACGGTGCGGGCACCGCCCGTCGGCAGGATGCCCAGCTCGGCATCCACCAGCATCACGTCGTAACGGTGCCCCTCGGCTGCCGCCCGCTCCAGACACCGCAGGGCGGCGGGGCCGCTGCCCGCCGCCGACACGTCGACGTCCGGCTCGGCCGCAAGGGCGGCCGCGAGGGACTCGGCAAAGATGCGGTGGTCATCGACCACGAGAACCCGGATACGAGCCACAGACACCCCCATGCTGCGTGCATTCCCGGGGCGCCCCTGATCGGCCTGCCCCGACGGGGACGGACCGCTGCGGATACGACGCCCGGGACGTCTGTGATGACCGCCGATCCACGGCCGCCGCCGTGTCCGACCGTCACCCGTCCCGGGCGTCGTATCCGACTGTCTCGTCCCCTGAATCAACACCGGCCCCCACCGGTGCTGTGCATCAGCGTACGGCGGGCGGTGAACCGCGGAAGGCAATTCACGGAACTGATGGCCCACGGCGCCTAAGGGCTGTCCCGCAATTCCTGGTGGATCAGCGCGCGGCGTCAGATGCGGTGCGTCGCAAGGCGGAGGGACGCCCGAATACTGGACGTATTCAGGCGTTCCGACAACGCGGCGAGGTGCCGTAGCTGTCGTCGTGCGCCCGCCAGGAGTTGCGGGACAGCCCTTAGGGTGTGGTTCATGTTCCGTCTTGAGACAGAAGTGGACAAGGAACGACGCATTCTGCTGGGCCGCCGACTGCACGAGGACAACGGGAACGCATCAGCCGGACTGCGGGCCCTGCGGTCCACCTCCGCCGAGCACGAAGTCCCCCTGGAGGTATGGCTCCTGGACGGACAGGGAGCCCTCGCCGGCGGGCTGTCCGGACGGACCTGGGCCCACTGGCTCCATGTGGATCTGCTCTGGGTGGACGCCCGCCACCGCGGCCTGGGCCTCGGCGCACGGCTGCTCGCCGAGGCGGAACGCCTCGCCCGCGACGACCGGGCCTGCACCCGCTCCCGGCTGGAGACCTGGGACTTCCAGGCCCCCGGCTTCTACCGGAAGCAGGGGTACGAGGTGGCCGGCGAGATCGAGGACTATCCGCCCGGCGTCGCCGAATTCATCCTGGTCAAGCGGCTGACACCCGCCGGGCTCCCGCCGAAGGCACCGCGGGGAAGACTCCTGGGGCGGCGTAACCGGCCGAAGTGAACGCCTCCGCGACGGACTTGGCGACCCTGTCGGCCGCCTCCTCCTCCACCAGCACGATCGCCGAACCGCCGAAGCCGCCTCCGGTCATCCTGGCCCCGAGTGCCCCGGCCGCGTTCGCCGAGGAGACCACCAGGTCCAGCTCCGGGCAGGAGACCCGCAGATCGTCGCGGAGCGAGACGTGCCCCGCGTTGAGCACCGGGCCCGCCGCACGCACCTCGCCCGCGTCGAGCAGCGCGATGACCTGCTCCACCCGGTGGTTGTCGCTCACCACATGGCGGACGTAGCGCACGACGGACTCGTCCTCGCCCGCTGCGGCCAGGGCGTCGAGCGCGGCGTCCAGACCCTCGTACGGGAGGTCCCGCAGGGTGCCGATGCCCAGGGCCCGGGCCCCCGCCTCGCAGCCCGCGCGGCGTTCCGCGTAGGCGCCGTCACCCAGGGCGTGCTTGACCCGGGTGTCGACGACCAGCAGTCGCAGCCCGTGCGCGGCCAGGTCGAAGGGTACCTGGCGCTGGGTGAGGTCACGGGTGTCGAGGTACAGGGCGTGTCCCTCGGTGCAGCAGGCCGAGGCCATCTGGTCCATGACCCCGCAGGGCACTCCGACGAACGCGTTCTCGGCGCGCTGGCCGAGCACCGCGAGCTCCGGGGCGCTCAGGCCCAGCTCGAAGAGGTCGTTCAGCGCGAGCGCGGTGACGACCTCCAGGGCGGCGGACGAGGAGAGCCCGGCGCCCACCGGGACGGTGGAGGTGAGCTGGATGTCCGCGCCGGTGACGGGGTGGCCCGCCTCCCGCAGGGCCCAGACGACACCGGCCGGGTAGGCCGCCCAGCCGTGACCCGAGTGCGGGGTCAGCTCGTCGACGCGCAGGGACACGACGCCGCCGGGTACGTCGGTGGAGTGCAGCCGCAGCACGCCGTCCGTGCGGCGGGCGACGGCCGCGCGTGCGGCGTGCGGAAGGGCGAGCGGCATGACGAAGCCGTCGTTGAAGTCGGTGTACTCACCGATCAGATTCACCCGCCCGGGCGCCGCCCAGATCCCCTCGGGCGCGATTCCGTAGAGCTCGGTGAAGGAGGCGGTCAGCTCGGCGTGGTCGGTCATGGCGTGGTGGGTTCCTCTCGGCGGGCGAACGTCCAGGCGTCGGCGACGATTCCGGCCAGGTCGGCGCGGGACGGCTGCCAGCCGAGCCGTTCCCTGGCGGTGGCGGCGGAGGCGACGAGGACGGCGGGGTCGCCTCCCCGCCGCGGGGCGGCGATCTCGGGGACCGGATGGCCGGTGACCTGCCGGACGGTCTCGATGACCTCGCGCACGGAGAAGCCGTTGCCGTTGCCGAGGTTGCAGATGAGGTGTTCGCCCGCGGTGGCCGCGTCCAGGGCCAGCAGATGGGCCTCGGCGAGGTCGGCGACGTGGATGTAGTCGCGTACGCAGGTGCCGTCCGGGGTCGGATAGTCGTCCCCGTACACGGAGATCGCCTCGCGCTGCCCGAGCGCGACCTGGAGGACCAGCGGGATCAGGTGTGACTCGGGGCTGTGGCGCTCGCCGCAGCTGCCGTAGGCCCCCGCGACGTTGAAGTAGCGCAGGGAGACGGCGGCCAGGCCGTGCGCGGTCGCCTCACCGGTGATCATGTGGTCGACGGCCAGCTTGGACGCGCCGTACGGGCTGGTGGGCGCGGTCGGGTCGGACTCCGTGATGGGGCTGGAGACCGGCTCGCCGTAGGTGGCCGCCGTGGAGGAGAAGACCAGCGTCCGCACGCCGGCGCCACGCATGGCGGCGAGCAGGGCGGCGGTCCCGCCGACGTTGTTCACCCAGTACTTCTCGGGGTTGACGACGGACTCGCCGACCTGGGAGTACGCGGCGAAGTGCAGCACCCCGTCGTACGAGGCGTCCAGCCACTCGGCGGCGTCCTGGATGCGGCCCTCGATGAACTGGGCCCCGTCGGGGACCCCCTCGCGGAAGCCGGTCGACAGGTCGTCGAGGACGGTCACGGTGTGACCCGCCTCCAGCAGATGCGCGGCGACGACACTGCCGACGTATCCCGCGCCGCCCGTCACCAGGTACTTCTTACCGGGGTTGCTCACTGGCTCGCTACCTCTCGCAGTCGCTGGGCCGCGGTCTCCGGCGGCACGTCGTTGATGAACACGCTCATGCCGGACTCGGAGCCCGCGAGGAACTTCAGCTTGCCGGAGGTGCGCCGGATGGTGAAAAGCTCCAGGTGCAGCCCGAACTCCTCCCGCCCGGGGACCCCGAACGGGGCCTGGTGCCAGGCCGAGATGTACGGGGTCGGCGGCTCTCCGGGGCCGAAGATCCGGTCGAATCGCCTCAAGAGTTCCAGATATACCTGTGGGAACTCCGTGCGGGCGGCGTCGTCGAGCTCCCGCAGGTCGGGGACGCGGCGGCGCGGGTGGAGGTGGACCTCGTAGGGCCAGTGCGCCGCGTACGGCACGAAGGCCACCCAGTGCTCGCCCTCCAGGACGACACGGTCGCCGTCGGCCAGCTCCCGGGCGACCACGTCGTCGAAGAGGTTGCGGCCGGTCTCCGCCCGGTGGGTCCGCGCCGAGCGCATCATCAGCTCGGTGCGCGGGGTCACGAAGGGGTAGCCGTAGATCTGCCCGTGCGGATGACCGAGCGTGACACCGATCTCGGCGCCCCGGTTCTCGAAGCAGAACACCTGGGTGACCTGCGGAAGTTCGGCGAGCTCGGCGGTGCGGTCGGTCCAGGCCTCCAGGACCAGGCCGGCCTGCTCCTCGGTGAGACCGGCGAAGGACACGTCGTGGTCGGAGGTGAAGCAGACGACCTCGCAGCGGCCGGAGTCGCCGGCCAGTGAGGGGAAGCGGTTCTCGAAGACGGCGACGTCGTAGTGGCTGTCGGGGATCTCGCTCAGCCTGCCCTCCCGCGACGGGCAGAGCGGGCACTCGTCGGCGGGCGGGTGGTACGTGCGCCCCTGCCGGTGCGAGGCGATGGCCACCGCGTCGCCGAGCAGCGGATCGCGGCGGATCTCCGAGTCCCCCTCGGACGCGGGGACGGCGTCCAGCGGCCGCAGGTCGACGGCATCGCGGACGACGTCGTCCGCGGAGTCGTAATAGATCAGCTCCCGGCCGTCGGCGAGGGTCGTGACCGTCTTCTTCACCAGGCTCCTCCGTACCACCCCGTCAAACATAACCGAACATAACAAATCACAAGCCAACACGCGCGTCAATGCGAGAGGGCGATGTGACGTCCGCTCGGGGAACCAGGGCGATCACGATCAAACAAAGGTCAGCACTCGGCCCCGGCTTCCGGGACCCGGCGGCTCTCCAGGTTCAGTCACCTGACGGCACGGGCAGGGGCCACCGCGACGGCCGGCGGCTCCGCCGTCCGCCCACAGGGCACCATCGGCATCACGCGACCGCCCCAGGACCCAGGTTCGTCCAGCGATCACCGGATCCGTCACGGGCGCGGCGGGCGAATCCTGCCGCCGTCGCGAAGCTCCTGTGCCCGGAGCGGCGCACCGCCGGGCGCGAGCGGCACCGCGAAGCCCGCCGAACGCACCGGCCGCCGCCTGCGGCACACCCACGACCCGGCCCCATGCGGATGCCGGCCTCGGCGCATCGCAGAGGCCGGGGAGTCAGGCGTTCACGCGAGGCCGTCCGGCCCCTGCCGCGTTCCCGCCGCCCGGTCCAGGAGCCCCGTCCGGGCCGCGAGGGCCGCGGCCTCCAGCCGGGAGCCGACACCCAGCTTCATCAGGACGCGCTGCACATGCGTACGCGCGGTACTCGACGCGATCCGCATCCCGGCCGCGATCAGCCGGGTGTCCTCGCCCTCGGCCACCCGCACGAGCACCTCGACCTCGCGCGGGGTGAGCATCCGCAGCAGCCGCTGCCCCTCGTCGTCCGGCTGGACCGCCGGATGCAGCAGCTCGGTGAACGCGCTCCGCAGCAGCTGCGGGGCGACCGCGGCCTCCCCGGCACGGGCCTTGGCCATCGCGCGTTCGACGCCTTCGATGCGCTCGTCGTGGCGGACGTACCCGGCCGCCCCCGCGGCGAAGGCCGCCGCGATCCCGCGCGGGCTCGGCACCGGACCCAGCACCACGACGGCCACCTGCGGGCGCTCCCGCCCGATCCGCGCGATCGGGTCGAACACCCCCGGTTCGGCGGGCGCCGCCGTACCGAACAGGCAGACCTCGGGCGCCCTGCTGATCACCAGCTCCGCGGCCCCGGACGTCGGCGCGGCCGCGGCGAGCACCCGGTGGCCGCGCAGTTTCAGTGCCGAGGCGAGCGCCTCGGCGAGCAGACGGTGGTCATCGACCACCATGAGCCGCACGCCCATCGAGCAACCCCCCATGTACTGCCGCGCCACTCCGGAAACAGGCCCCCCGGCCCTCTGCCCCCGGCAAGTTACACGCTTGTTCGACGTAGCGTGCCGTCCACCGGACAGAAGCCCTCCGGAATGCCGAATTCTGATTCTTTCAGGCCTACTTGGCGGACGGAAAACGATCGGCCCTGCCGGTCGTTGATCAACCGGCAGGGCCGTCGCTGCTCACCCGCGGAGGGGTCAGCCGGTGGTGAAGGAGACGACGAGGTACTCCTTGTCGTCGAACGCGCTCTTGCGGGGTTCGCTGATCATCGTCTCGGAGATGAACAGCCGGCCCTTCTCGAAGATGAACTCGGCGTAGTCGACGGAGAAGCTGGTCTCCGCGTCCCGGACCGCCTCGTCGTCCGGGTTCTGCATCAGCACGGTCTCCTTGAAGGTGGAGCCGTCGATGGAGACGATCTGGCCGCCCTTGTCGTACGGGGGCTTCTTGTACGCGATGACGTCGGGGCCGTCCATGCGCAGCGGCGTCAGCGTGTAGCGGTCGCCCGCGTCCGCCTTGCCGCCGACGAGCTTCCCGGTGGTCAGGTCGAAGGCGACGATCTCGTTGGTGTCGCCGTACTCCCCGCCGCCCTCGTGCTCCTCGGTCGGCACGTAGATCCGGTTGTTGCCGACGGCCACCGAGCCGCAGGTCTCCACCTCGGTGGAGCCGCAGCGCGCCGCGTACTGGTCGGCGTCGGCGGAGATCCGGACGGTCAGCTTGCCGGTCGCCGCGTCGATGGAGAAGAAGTCCGAGATGCCGCTGCCGTCACCGGCGGTGTCGCCGACGTCGGCCGCGACGACGAGCGGCTTCGTGGAGATGATGCTCGCGTACTCGACGCCGGCCGGCATCTCGTACGAGGACAGGGGCGCGCCCGTATCCGGGTTCAGGGCCTGGATGGTGAGCTGCGGCTCGTCGTAGGAGCCGCACTTGCGGACCACCGCGAGGGCCTCGCCGCCGCCGTATCCCTTGTCGTAGCAACCGTCCGTCTCGGTCTTCGGCTTCCACAGCTCGGCGCCGTCGGTGAGCTTGAAGGCGGCGCCGCCGCCGGTGCCGCCCGCGGCGACGGTGGTGCCGCTGAGCGTCACCTCGCCGAACCTGACGGGCGCGTCACCGCTCGCGGGAGAGGTGACCGACTTGCTCCACATCAGCTTGCCGGTGGCCAGGTCGATCGCGCCGACCTGGGTGCAGGAGGGGTACTTGTCCGCCGCGGTCGGCTTGCCGTCCTCGAAGACGACGGCGGTCTTGTAGTCCTTGCTCATGTGCCGGGAGGCGGCGCAGAGCTGGCCCTCCAGCGGGATCGACCAGAGCTTGGTGCCCTTGGCGAGGTCGTAGCCGACGATCTCGTACACACCGGTCTTCACGTACGCCTTGTCGGTGACCCAGGAGCCGCTGACGTCGGTGGTGTCGGTGACCTTCGGATGGGGCAGCTGGAAGCCCACCGTGGACGTGGTGTCGGCGGGCGCCTTCTCGCTGCCGCCGCCCTGTCCGCTGCCCGAACCGCCCTTGCCCTCGCCGCCGGTCGTGCCGGCCGAGGACGCCTCGGTCTTCTTGCCGCCCTCGTCGTCACCGCCGCTGGAGGCGTAGATGACTCCGCCGCCGACGATCAGCACCACGGCGACGACCGCGGCGACGATGATCTGCATCTGCGTGGAGAACTTCTTGCCGCCGTTGCCCGGCTGCGGTGCTCCGTACTGCGGCTGCATCGGAGCCGTCGGGTAGCCGTACCCCTGCTGCGGGGGCATGCCTTGCTGTGCCTGCGGGAAGCCGTAGCCGGGCTGCGTCGGGGGCTGCCCGGGGGGCGGTGCCTGCGGGTAGCCGTACGCCGGGTTCTGCGGCTGGCCGGGCGGGGGCGTCTGCGGGGCGCCGAATCCGCCGGGCGGAGGCGGCGGGCTGCCGTAGCCGCCCGCGGGCAGGGTCGGCGGTGCGGCGGCGGGGGGCTGCTTGCCGAACGGGTCGGCGGGCGGCGGGGTGGGCGCGCCGAATCCGCCCGGGGGCGGGTCCTGCGGGGCTCCGAATCCGCCCTGGGGCGGATCGTTGGGCGGCTGGGGCGGCTGAGTCATGGCGTGCGTACCTCTGAGGGGTCTGAGGAGAAGGGGCTGCGGGTACCGTCGTGGTCCGTCACTTGCCGAAGGCCATCATGGTCTTCTGGGACTTCTCTTCCTCGTCGTTCGAGGCGCTGACGCGCCCGCTCACGATGAAGGAACGGCCTCCCGCGTAAGCGATCTCCGACGTGAAGAAGGAGCTCTCGATCCGGGTCGTCGAGTCCGGGTGCTGCAGCAGCACGGTGGGCGCGCCGCCGGTCGGCGCGAGCGTCGCGATCGCCCCGCCCTTGTTGTACGTGGCCTCCAGGTAGAGCAGCACGTTGCCGCCCTCCATGCGCAGCGGCTTCATGACGCGCTCGGCGGGGGCCGCGGCCTTCCACTTCGGCTTGCCGGTGTTCAGGTTGAACGCGACGACCTTGTTGGTACGGCCGGTGCCGCTGGTGTCGTCCTCGGTCGCCATGTAGAAGGTGTTGGCGTCCGCGGCGACTCCGGTGCAGCCCTCGATCTGCTGGCCGAAGATCGAGAAGTCGTGGCCGCAGTCCACGGCGAACTTGTCCTCCTTGTCACCGACCAGCTGGGAACGGAGCGTGCCGTTCTCCCTGAGGGCGAGGATGGACCACTTCTTCTCCTCGCGCTTGGTCAGCGAGACGACGAGGGGACTCACCGAGTAGACCTTGTCGACCTCCCAGCCGCGCTGGGGCTCGTACGTCCACCTGGGCTTCCCGGTGGCCGGGTCGATCTCCTGGACCTGCTGCTGGGGATTGTCCACGTCGTCGGTGCGGCAGCTGGTCGCGGCGATCAGCTTGGGGCCGCCGGCGAACGCGAACGGCTGGCAGTTGCCCGACGGCTTGCCGAACAGCTCCTTGCCGTCGCTGACCCGGTAGCCGTTGGAGTTGCCGGTACGGCCGACGGTCACGGTGTCACCGCTGATAGCGAGGCCGATGTCGGACATCAGGTCCCAGGTGCCGTTCTTCGTGATCGACTTCTTCCAGCCGGCCTTGCCCGTGTTGAGGTCGACCATCTGCAGGTCGGCGCAGTCGGCCTTGTCCGTGGTGCCGTTCATCACGCCGATGACGATCTTGCCGTCGGCCGTGGGGGTGCTGGGCGCCGCGCACAGGTCTGCGGGCAGCGGGAGGGTCCACTTCTGCTTGCCGTCGGCCACCGAATAGCCCGCGAGCGAGCGGTACATGCCCTTGACGAGCGTGTCGCCGACGATCCACGGGCCGTACACCTCCGCGCCGTTGCGCGGCAGGTCGATGTCGTTCGTCGACAGCCACAGGACCTTGGCCTCGCCCGGCTTGCGCCCGGCGTTGAGGTCCTCGTCCACCTCGCGGCCGTCGCCGTTGCCGTCGCCCTCGTCGACGGTGGGCGAGGCGCTCGGCTCCGCGGGGCCGGTGCTGGACTTGGCGACGGGCTTCTTCTCGTCGTCGTCGCCGCTCGTGGCGAAGAAGATGCCACCGCCGATGACGAGCAGCGCGGCGAGCGCCGCACCGATGACGACCGCGGGCTTGCCCTTGAAGGGGCCCCCGCCGGAGCCGCCGGGGACGGGCGCGCCGGGGTACTGCTGCTGCGGGTATCCGTAGGCGCCGGGCTGCGTGGGCTGGCCGTAGGCGCCGGGCTGCGTGGGCTGGCCGTACGGGCCGGGCTGCTGGCTGTACGGGCCCGGCTGCGCGTAGGGGCCGGGCTGGGCGCCGTAGGGACCGGGCTGCTGGCTGTACGGGCCCGGCGTCTGCGGGTAGCCGTAGCCGGGCTGTGCCGGCGGCGGACCGGGGGGCGTCTGCGGTGCGCCCGGCGGTATCTGGGGCGGGGCCGCCGGCGGCGGGGTCTGCGGCTGGGGCGGCTGGTCCTGCGACGGCGGGGCCTGGGGTGGCGGCTGAGGAGTTCCCTGCGGCGGCTCCTGCGGAGCCCCGAAGCCTCCCTGCGGCGGTTGCTGGCTGGGCGGCTGGGTCATCAGCACGTCCCCCTTCGTGCGGTCGCGGTCCGGTGTCCTGTTCGTCCTCCCCCGCGATTCCGGTGGGACGGGATTCCCCCGGAAAGGAGCGAATGGGACATGGATTCCGCGGTGTTACGACAGTCGAGCGGGGCTTCTTTGTACCACCCGCCGCACGTCGGACACCGGGTCGGTCCACCCCCTGTACCCAAGGGAGGACCGGCCCGTGATGCCGCCGTTACGCACGTACCGGGCCCGGCGGAAAGCTCTCTCACCGATGCTGCGTCAACTCGCCCCGCCGTAGGCGCCTTTCACGGAACGCCGCAGGCGCTTCCCACCGTCATAGCCGATTTTGTACCGCTATCAGCGGATCAGCCCGGACCCTCACCGGCCGAAGACCATCAGGGCCGTCGCCGCCATCTCCTCCGCGTCGTCGTCCGCACTGATGCGACTGGCCAGGAGGAAGGAACGGCCGTCGACGTAGGCGACCTTCGCCTGGAAGAGCGTCGCCTCGGTCGCGGCGCCCGAGGCCGGATGTGTCAGCAGCGTCTTGAGCGCACCTCCCGACGGGGCGACCGTGGCGATCCCGCCGCCCTTGCGGTACGAGGGTTCCACACGGATCAGCACGTCGCCGCCCTCCATGCGCAGCGGCAGCACGAGCTGATCCTCCGGCCCGGACACGTTCCACACGACTCGTCCGGTCGCCAGGTCGAAGGCGGCGACCTGGTTGGCGCTGGACTTCTTGGTCACCTTGGGCAAAGTCGCCATGTACAGCTTGTCCGCGTCGGCCGCGATTCCCGCGCAGCCGTCCAGATTGCCGCCGTACTCCACGAACTCCTCGCGGCACCTCGCGGCGTGGCCCTCGACTCCGCCGGCCAGTTGCGAGCGGAAGGTGCCGTCCTCGTTCAGGACGACGACGGCCTTCTCCTCGTCCTTCCAGATCGAGATGACGGGCGGTCGCGCCGCATACACGTGCGCGACCTTCCAGCCGGCCTTCACCCGGTAGGTCCAGCGGGCGGCGCCGGTGACCGGGTCGGTCTCCTGGACCTGCTGCTCGACGGGGTCGCCGGGCTCGAGCTGGCAGCTGACCGCGGCGATCATCCGGGGTCCGCTGGTGAAGGCGAACGGCTGGCAGACGTCCTCCCGCTTGCCGAACAGCTTCTTCCCGTCACTGACGCGGAACGCGTCCGTGTTGCCGGTGCGCCCGAAGGTCACCGTGTCCCCGTTCACCGACATGGCCACGTGCGACAGCCCGTCCTGCATCTCGCTGCGGTCGACCGTCGCCTTCCAGCCCGCCTTGCCGGTGCGCAGATCGATCATCTGCAGGACCGAGCAGCTCGCCTCCTTCTCCGAGACGTTGTCCTCGATCCCGACGACGATCTTGCCGTCGTCGGTGGGCAGCGTGGGCGCCGCGCAGAGGTCGGTGGGCAGCGCCAGGGTCCACTTCTCGCCGCCGTCGGCCGCCGAGTAGCCGGAGACCGTGCGGTACATGGCCTTGACGACGGTGTCCCCGGTGAACCAGGGGCCGTGCGTCTCCTCCCCGTACTGCGGCAGATCGACGCCGTTCTCCCGCAGCCAGAGCACCTTCGCCTCACCGGGCTTGCGGGCAGTGTTGAGCTCGGCGGCCGTCGGCCCGGCGGCCTTGTCGTCCTTGCCGTCGTCCTTGCCGGACGTGGGCGAGCCGCTCGGGTCCCCGCTGCCCTTCCCGGCGACGGGCTTCCGGTCGTCCCCGTCGCCGCTCGTGGCGAGCCAGATGCCGCCCCCGGCGACGAGGAGCACGGCGAGGACGGTCCCGATGACCAGCCCGGGCCTGCCCCTGAACGGCCGGCGCCCACTCCCGGACCCGCCGGACCCCGGCGGTGGGGAGCCGGCCCCGTACGGCACCTGCCGCGGATGGCCAGGCGGCCCGGGCTGCGGGGCGTACGGTCCGGGCTGCTGCTGCCCGTAGGGACCCGGCTGCTGGGCGTACGGCCCCTGAGGCGCGCCCTGTGCCGGCGGGTAGCCGTACGACGGGGACGCGGGCGGGTAGCCGTAGGACGGGCCTGCGGGCAGTGGGCCCTGCGGCGGGTCGTACGGTGCCCCGAAGCCTCCCTGCGGCGGTTGCTGGCCGGGCGGCTGGGTCATCTGCGGGTCCCCCTTCGAGCGGCACGGCCACCGCAAGGTCACCGCGATCCGGGCAGCCTACTTTCTACCACCCGCCCCGCCCGACCCTGCGGCCCCACCGGCACCGCATCGCCCGTCACGCCCCAGCGGTCAGGCCTCCTCGGCCAGTTCGAGCCAGCGCATCTCCAACACGTCCCGCTCCGCGACCAGTTGCCGCAGCTCCGCGTCGAGCCCGGCCACCTTCTCGAAGTCGGTGGCGTTGTCGGCGATCTGCGCGTGCAGAGCCGTCTCCCTGGTGGACATCTTCTCGAGCTGCCGCTCGACCTTCTGCAGTTCCTTCTTCGCGGCACGCGCCGCCTGCGGCGACACGCTCTCCGCCGGTGCCGTCCTCGGGGCCGAAGCCGCCGCGGCGGAGGCGGGCGTGGCCGTCTGCTCCATCCGCTGCCTGCGCTCCAGGTACTCGTCGATCCCGCGCGGCAGCATGCGCAGCGCCCTGTCACCGAGGAGTGCCATCACCCGGTCCGTGGTCCGCTCGATGAAGAACCGGTCGTGGGAGATCACGATCATCGACCCGGGCCAGCTGTCGAGGAGGTCCTCCAGCTGGGTCAGGGTCTCGATGTCCAGGTCGTTCGTGGGCTCGTCGAGGAAGAGGACGTTGGGCTCGTCCATCAGCAGCCGCAGGATCTGCAGCCGCCGTCGCTCACCGCCGGACAGGTCGCCGACCGGGGTCCACTGCTTCTCCTTGGAGAAGCCGAACTGCTCGCAGAGCTGACCGGCGGTCATCTCGCGGCCCTTGCCGAGGTCGACCCGGTCGCGTACCTGCTGGACGGCTTCGAGCACCCGCAGGTTCGGGTTGAGCTCGGCGACCTCCTGGGAGAGGTAGGCCAGCTTGACCGTCTTGCCGACGACGATCTTCCCGGCCGCGGGCTGTACGTCGCCCTGGGTCCGGCAGGCCTCGGCGAGCGCCCGCAGCAGCGAGGTCTTGCCCGCGCCGTTCACACCGACCAGGCCGATGCGGTCACCGGGGCCGAGCTGCCAGGTGAGGTGGGTCAGCAGGGTCTTGGGTCCGGCCTGGACGGTCACGTCCTCCAGGTCGAAGACGGTCTTGCCGAGCCGCGCGTTGGCGAACTTCATCAGCTCGCTCGTGTCGCGGGGCGGCGGCACGTCGGCGATCAGCTCGTTGGCGGCCTCGATGCGGTAGCGCGGCTTGGACGTACGGGCGGGAGCACCGCGCCGCAGCCAGGCCAGCTCCTTGCGCATCAGGTTCTGCCGCTTCGACTCCTCGGTCGCGGCGATCCGCTCCCGCTCGGCCCGGGCGAACACGTAGTCGCTGTAGCCGCCCTCGTACTCGTGGACCGAGCCGCGCTGGACGTCCCACATGCGGGTGCAGACCTGGTCGAGGAACCACCGGTCGTGGGTGACGCAGACGAGAGCGGAGCGGCGGGCGCGCAGGTGCCCCGCCAGCCAGGAGATGCCCTCGACGTCGAGGTGGTTGGTCGGCTCGTCGAGGACGATCAGGTCCGGCTCGCCGATGAGCAGCTTGGCCAGCGCGATCCGGCGCCGCTCGCCACCCGAGAGCGGGGCGATGACGGTGTCCAGGCCGTGCTCGAAGCCCGGCAGGGCGAGCCCGCCGAACAGCCCCGTCAGCACGTCACGGATCTTGGCGCTGCCCGCCCACTCGTGGTCGGCGAGATCGCCGATGACCTCGTGCCGGATGGTGGCCTTCGGGTCGAGCGAGTCGTGCTGGGTGAGGACGCCCAGGCGCAGACCGCCGTTGTGGGTGACCCGGCCGGTGTCCGCCTCCTCCAGCTTGGCGAGCATCCGGATGAGCGTCGTCTTGCCGTCGCCGTTGCGGCCGACGACGCCGATCCGGTCGCCCTCGGACACCCCGAGGGATACACCGTCGAGCAGGGCACGGGTGCCGTACACCTTGCTGACCTGCTCGACATTGACCAGATTGACGGCCATTTCACTCCTGCCTCGGGGATCCCTGCGTCGGGGACCGCTCGACGTCCCAGAGTAGTCGCCGCGGGAGGTGCGATAGCGTGCGGCGATCGATCATGGGGAGTAACCCCTGGTCGGAGCGGTACGGAACATCTCTGGGGTGGGGACTTCATGACGCACGACACGATGCGGGCCTTGATACCGGTGGTCCTGGCGGCGACGCTGCTGGCGGGCTGTTCGTCGCCGTCCGGCAGCGGTACGGACGCGGACCCGGACAAGAACGGGGACAGCGCCCCCTCGAAGACGGCCGAGAGCGCCCCGGTGAAGGCCGCGGCCAAGGGCCTCACGCTCGGCGGCCCCGGTTCGGCCTGCGAACTGCCGGTGACCTTCGACCTGGCGGCGGACTGGAAGCCCCAGGCCGTCGAGATCGAGCCCGGTTCCGACCTGGCCGCACTGGCCGGGCAGGGCTCGGCCACGATGGTCTGCGAGATCGACGCGAAGCCGGCGGGGAACATCGGCTACCTCCGGGTCTGGCAGGGCAAGGGTTCCGGCACCGCCCCGCGTGCGGCTCTGGAGGATTTCGTGGCCGGCGACCCGAACGCGGCCGAGGCCGTCTACCAGGAGACCCGGGCGGGGGCGGTGGCGGCCGCCGAGGTCACCTACACCGTGGACGCCGAGCTGCTGGACGAGCAGAAGACGGAGCGGGCCTTCGCCGTCGCCACCCCGGACGGCCCGGTCGTGGTGCACCTGGGCGGGCTGGACTCCGAGGAGCACCGGCAGATGCTGCCCACGTACGAGCTGGCCAAGCGGACACTGGAGCTCGGCTGAATGAGCGGGCCGCCTGCGGCTGCGCCCTTTGCCAGGAACTCATCGAGTGAAGCTCGTCTGGCACGAATCCGCGTGGACGGACCACCTGTGGTGGCAGACCCAGGACAGGAAGGTCCTCGAGCGGATCAACGCCCTGCTCCAGGACGTCGTCCGTAACGGAAACGAGAGCATCGGGAAACCGGAGCCGCTCCGGCGTGATCTCCACGGGTACTGGTCACGCCGGATCAGCGAGGAACACCGGCTCATCCACCGTGTGACCGAGGACGAGGTACGTACCGTCTCCCGCCACTACCACTACGGTCGCTGAGCGGCTTCCCACAAGCGCACAGCCCCGCCCCACTCACCGCCCTGCCCGCTCGACGAGCAGCCAGCCGCCGAGCGCCATCGCCACGGCCGCCGGAGCGCTGACCCGTACGGCGATCAGCAGCGTGGTGCGCCCCTCCAACAGTCCTCCGTACCCGACCATGGACAGGCCGAGCACCCCCAGGAGGGTGAGCGTCACGCCCAGGGCCGAGACGGGTCCCGAGCCCGCGCCCCGGCCGGGGACGGCGGGGACGGGCCGCTCGAAGGCGCGGAAGACGGCGACCAGGGCCGCGGTGATCCCGGCGGCGACCGCAATCCGCACCGGCACCTGCGCCCACCAGGCGCCGGTGGCCGGCTCGGGCAGCGGGACGCCGAGGGCGAGCATCGCCCCGTACACGCCGAGCATCGCGGTGAGGTGCCAGAGGAACGCGGTCATGGCGACGCCGTTGGCGGCCACGACCGTGCGCCAGACCCGGGGCCGGGCCACCAGCCGGGACCCGGGAGCGCGCAACAGCTCCACCGCGCCGACCAGCCAGAGGCCGTGGCAGAGCAGCGCGAGGGTGGGCGGCGCCATGTTGCTGATCTTCTCGCCGGGCATGCCGACCATGGACAGCGGATACGGGCCGAGGGCCACCAGCGCGGCGGCCGCGACCAGTCCGGACCCGGCGAGGAGCGCGGGGCGGCGGATACGGCCGTCGGCGCGCAGGAATCCGAGCTGGTGCACGGCGAGCCAGACGAACGCGAAGTTGAGGAATTCGAGGTACGGCACACCGGCGGCGAACCTCAGTACGTCCACCGTGGCGGCGGCCCCCGCGAGCGCGGCGAACGCGCCCCAGCCATAGCGGTCGTGGAGCTTCAGCAGCGGCGGGGTGAACGCCACCATCGCCAGGTAGATCCCGATGAACCAGAGCGGCTGGGTCACCAGCCGGAGCGTGACGCCGGTCAGTCCGCCGCCCCCGCCGAGCAGTTGGACGACCAGTGCCGCGGCGCCCCACACCAGGACGAAGACCATGGTGGGACGCAGCAGCCGCTGCAGCCGGGCCCGCAGGAACGCCGAGTAGACCCGGTCCGTGGAGTCTTCGGGCCGCTTGCGCAGCAGCGAACGGTAGGACAGGGCATGGGAGAAGCCGCCGACGAAGAAGAACACCGGCATGATCTGGAGCACCCAGGTCAGCGTTGCAGTCCGGGGAGGACGGCGAGGAGGTTGCCGACCCCGTCGGTGGTGACGGCGGCCATCAGCCAGTGGCCGAGGACGACCGTCCCGAGCGAGGCGACCCGCAGCAGGTCGATGTAGCGGTCCCGCGTGGCGGGCGTCGCCCCGGCCAGTTCACGAACACTTGATCCCATAGGGATACGGTCGCGCCGCGCGCCCGGGGGCGGCACCGCGACCGTACTCAATTCCCGTCTGAGTACCGGCGGTCAGAGGACCGTGGCTCCCGGCGCCGGGGACACGGCGACCCGTGCGGTGCGGCAGGTGCCCGACGTCAGCAGCGCGTCGGCCACCTTCCGCGCCGACTCCGGGTCGGACACCAGGAACGCGGTGGTCGGCCCGGAACCCGAGACCAGCGCGGCCAGGGCACCCGCCGCGGTGCCCGCGGCGAGGGTGTCGGCCAGCGAGGGGCGCAGGGAGAGCGCCGCGGCCTGCAGGTCGTTGCCCAGGGCGCCCGCGAGCGCGGCGGTGTCCCCGGAGCGCAGCGCGGCCAGGAGTGCACCGGACGCGGCGGGTTCGGGCACGTCGGTACCGGCGGTGAGCCGGTCGAACTCGCCGTAGACCGCCGGGGTGGAGAGTCCGCCGTCGGCGACCGCGAAGACCCAGTGGAAGGTGCCGCCGACGTCGACCGCGGTCAGCCGCTCGCCGCGTCCGACTCCGAGGGCGGCCCCGCCGACCAGGCTGAACGGCACGTCGCTGCCCAGCTCGGCGCAGATCGCGAGCAGTTCGTCGCGGGTGGCGCCGGTGGACCACAGGGCGTCGCAGGCCAGCAGTGCGGCGGCGCCGTCGGCGCTGCCGCCCGCCATGCCGCCCGCGACGGGGATGTCCTTGGCGATGTGGATGTGCACGTCGGGTGCGATGCCGTGCCGCTCGGCCAGCGCGATCGCGGCGCGGGCCGCGAGGTTGGTGGCGTCCAGCGGGACCTGGGCGGCGTCCGGGCCCGAGCAGGTGACGCGCAGTTCGTCGGCGGGGGTGACGGTGACCTCGTCGTACAGGCCGACGGCGAGGAAGACGTTGGCCAGGTCGTGGAAGCCGTCGGGGCGCGGGGCGCCTACCGCGAGCTGTGCGTTGACCTTGGCGGGCACGCGGACGGTGACGCTCACTCGCTGCTCCCTGACGGCTGGTTGCCGGACGGCTTGTTCTCGGCAGGCTTGTTCTCGGCGATGGCGGCGAACTCCTCGACCGTCAGCGCCTCGCCCCTGGCCTGCGGCGAGACGCCCGCCGCGACCAGGGCCGCCTCGGCCGCGGGCGCGGAGCCCGCCCAGCCGGCCAGGGCCGCGCGCAGCGTCTTGCGGCGCTGGGCGAAGGCGGCGTCCACGACGGCGAAGACCTCGGTCCGGCTCGCGGTGGTCCGGATCGGCTCGGTACGCCGCACCAGGGACACCAGCCCCGAGTCGACGTTCGGCGCGGGCCAGAACACCGTGCGGCCGATGGACCCGGCGCGCTTGACGTCGGCGTACCAGTTGGCCTTGACCGACGGCACCCCGTAGACCTTGTTGCCCGGTTTGGCGGCCAGCCGGTCGGCGACCTCGGCCTGCACCATCACGAGGGTGCGCTCGATGGAGGGGAAGCGCTCCAGCATCGTGAGCAGGACCGGCACGGCGACGTTGTACGGGAGGTTGGCGACGAGCGCGGTGGGCGCCGGTCCGGGCAGCTCCGTCACCAGCATCGCGTCCGAGTGGACCAGGGCGAAGCGGTCGGCGCGCCCCGGCAGGCGGGCGGCGACCGTGGCCGGCAGGGCGCCCGCGAGCACATCGTCGATCTCGACGGCGACGACCCGGTCGGCCGCCTCCAGCAGGGCCAGGGTCAGCGAGCCGAGGCCGGGGCCGACCTCGACCACCACGTCGTCGGGCCGCACCTCGGCGGTCCGTACGATCCTGCGGACCGTGTTGGCGTCGATGACGAAGTTCTGACCGCGCTGCTTCGTGGGGCGTACGCCCAGCGCTGCGGCCAGCTCGCGGATGTCTGCGGGGCCCAGGAGGGCGTCGGGCTCAGTGGTGCTCACCCGTCAAGCCTACGGCCGCCGCGGGGCCCGGGGTCCGCCGCCCGCCGCGGGCCGGGCCTCCCCGGGCGGAGCGTGCGTCACCCTCCAGGACGGCGTAACTACCCAGCGTGGCGCGGCGGGCGTCAGAAATCGAATGCGCGCGCGGTGTTGTCGTAGATCGCGGAGGCCAGGGTGTCCTCGTCCGTCCCCCGCACCTCGGCCATCGCACGGAGCGTCACCGGGATGAGGTAAGGCGCGTTGGGCCGTCCGCGGTAGGGGGCGGGGGTGAGGAACGGGGCGTCCGTCTCGACGAGCACCAGCTCCGTCGGCGCCACGGCCAGCGCGTCGCGCAGCGGCTGGGCGTTCTTGAAGGTGACGTTGCCGGCGAACGACATGAAGTACCCGGCCGCCGCGCAGATCCGGGCCATGTCGGCGTCACCGGAGTAGCAGTGGAAGACCGTCCGCTCCGGCGCACCCGCGTCGGCCAGGATGCGCAGCACGTCCGCGTGCGCGTCACGGTCGTGGATGACCAGCGCCTTGCCGTGCCGCTTGGCGATCTCGATGTGCGCCCGGAAGGACTCCTCCTGGGCCGCCATGCCCTCGGGGCCCGTACGGAACCGGTCGAGCCCGGTCTCGCCGACGCCGCGTACGTGGCCGAGGGCGGCCAGCGCGTCGATCTCGGCGAGCGCCTCGTCCAGCGCCGCCTTCCCGCCCGGCTCGCGGACCCCCTGCCGCGCCGAGCCCTCCGGGTCCCCGTGCACGATGCGCGGCGCCTCGTTGGGGTGGAGGGCGACGGAGGCGTGGACGGAGGGGTGCGCCGCCGCGGTCGCGGCGGCCCAGCGCGAGCCCTCCACGTCACAGCCCACCTGGACGACGGCGGTCACGTTGACCGCCGCTGCCCGGGCCAGGCCCTCTTCGACGGTTCCGTCCTGCATGTCCAGATGGGTGTGCGAATCGGCGACCGGGACCCTGAGTGGTTCGGGCAGCGGCGGCGCGTCGGTACGGCTCATGCCCCCGACTCTACGAGGGCGACGGGCCCGGTCTCACCGCCGGTGGAAGGGATGCAGCAGGTCGGACAGCTGCCAGTGGTGGGGTTCGGAACCCGGGGCCGGGACGGCGGCGGGTACGGCCGCGTCCTGAGCCGCTCCCTCGGGACGGCCCGCGTTCTGCTGCTCCAGCAGGTGCTGGACGGTGGAGACCCGGCCGGACCGCATGATCCGGACCACGTTCCCGCCGCAGTTCGTGCAGGTGGGTGTGGACAGGGGCGAGGGCACGCGCTCCCCGTCCGCCTTGTACACCACGAACGCGTGGCCGGAGCCGTCCACGTGGTGTTCTATCTCGTAGGCCTGTTCCCAGCCGTATCCGCACCGCATACAGGCGAACGCGTACGCCTCGTGCACGGTGCTTGCTGCGATCTCACTCATGCCTGCTCCTCTTGTCCGCCGGACAAGCACTCCGGACGAGCACTCCGGGTGGTGCGTTCCACCTTCCAGTGGACGCTTCTCCCGACGGCGACGCACCAGGTCTGCCGAGTGTTGGAACGCTCTTGGCCCATCCATGGCCAAAGGGGCCGGGTACGCGGCTCGCGCTTTACGTTCAGGCTAGTCCTTTGCCCTCCGCCGGGCCGGTCCTGGCCGCGTTCTTTGCCGCGACCACCGCATCGAACACCTCGCGCTTGGGCAGTCCCGCCTCGGCGGCGACCGCCGCGATGGCCTCCTTGCGCCGCTCCCCCGCCTCCTCGCGCACCTGCACCCTGCGCACCAGCTCGGCGGCGTCCAGCCCCTCGTTCCCGGAGTCCGTGGCGCCCTCGACGACGACGGTGATCTCGCCGCGCACTCCCTCGGCCGCCCAGCTGGCCAGTTCGCCCAGCGGACCGCGCTTCACCTCCTCGTACGTCTTGGTGAGCTCCCGGCACACGGCCGCCCTGCGGTCCGCGCCGAACACCTCGGCCATCGCGGCCAGGGTGTCGTCCAGCCGGTGGGGTGCCTCGAAGAAGACCATCGTGCGGCGCTCGTCCGCGACCTCGCGCAGTTTCCCGAGCCGTTCGCCCGCCTTGCGCGGCAGGAAGCCCTCGAAGCAGAAGCGGTCCACCGGCAGCCCGGACAGCGCGAGCGCCGTCAGCACGGCCGACGGGCCCGGCACGGCGGTGACCTTGATGCCCTTCTCCACGGCCGCGGCCACGAGCCGGTAGCCGGGGTCGGAGACGGACGGCATCCCGGCGTCCGTGACCAGCAGGACGCGCGCCCCGTTGACCAGCGCCTCGACGAGTTCGGGCGTACGCGCCGACTCGTTGCCCTCGAAGTAGGAGACGACACGCCCCGTCGTGTGGATGCCCAGCGCCTGGGTGAGCCGGCGCAGCCGACGGGTGTCCTCGGCGGCCACCACATCGGCCGTCTCCAGTTCGGCGGCGAGCCGTGGCGGGGCGTCCGCCACATCGCCGATGGGGGTCCCTGCGAGTACGAGCGTTCCAGTCGTTCCAGTCACACCGGCCATCCTCCCAGCACGGGCGGCACCACTCGCACGGACGCGTTCCCTACGATGGCGCGGTGACGAGTACTGCGCCCGAAGCCCATCAGGGCCACGACGCCGGGGATCACACCGGCGACCAGCCGCCTTCCTGGCAGCGGCGGCTGCGCCGCTTCGGCCATTCCCCACGGCCGGAAACGGCGCTGCGCGAGCGCCTGGACCCCCCGTACACCCGGCCCGGACGGCAGTTCTGGGACGTGCTCGCCGTGCCGCCGGCCCTGGCGGACCGCCTGGTCCGCCGGTCGGCGTGGGGCGGGCCGCTCCTGGTGGCCCTGGTGGCCGGTGTGCTGCGGTTCTGGAACCTGGGCAGCCCGAAGGCGGTGATATTCGACGAGACGTACTACGCCAAGGACGCCTGGGCCCTGATCAACCAGGGGTACGAGGGTTCCTGGCCCAAGGACGTCGACAAGCTGATCCTCAAGGACCCGTCCTCCGTGGACGTCCCGGTGGATCCCGGCTACGTCGTGCATCCGCCGGTCGGCAAGTGGATCATCGGCATCGGCGAGCAGATCTTCGGCTTCACCCCGTTCGGCTGGCGCTTCATGGTGGCGCTGCTCGGCACGATCTCGGTGCTCATGCTGTGCCGGATCGGCCGCCGGCTCTTCCGCTCCACGTTCCTGGGCTGCCTCGCGGGCACCCTGCTGGCCGTGGACGGGCTGCACTTCGTGATGAGCCGCACCGCGCTGCTCGACCTGGTGCTGATGTTCTTCGTGCTCGCCTCCTTCGGCTGCCTCCTCGTCGACCGTGACCGGGCCCGCCGCAGACTGGCCGCCGCGCTGCCGGCCGACGAGGAGGGGGTGCTGCGTCCGGACGTCCACGTGGCCGAGACCCTCCGCCTGGGCCTGCGCCCCTGGCGGATCGCCGCCGGTGTGATGCTCGGCCTGGCCTTCGCCACGAAGTGGAACGGGCTCTACATCCTGGCCGCGTTCGGTGTGATGACGGTGCTCTGGGACGTGGGCGCGCGGCGCACCGCGGGTGCGCGGCAGCCGCACCGCGCCGTGATGCTGCGGGACCTGCTGCCCGCGTTCGTGTCGACGGTGCCGGTCGCCATCGGCACGTACCTCGTGTCGTGGACCGGCTGGATCGTCACGGACAAGGGCTACTACCGCGACTGGGCGGCCACCGAGGGCAAGGGCGGCACCTGGAGCTGGCTGCCGGACTGGCTGCGCAGCCTGTGGCACTACGAGCACCAGGTGTTCGAGTTCCACGTCGGCCTGACCTCGGGCCACACGTACGAGTCCAACCCGTGGAGCTGGATCGTGCTGGGCCGCCCCGTCTCGTACTTCTACGAGGAGAAGGCGGGCTGCACCGCGTCGGAGACCGGCAAGTGCGCCCGTGAGGTGCTGGCGATCGGCACCCCGCTGCTGTGGTGGGCGGGCTGCGTGGCGCTGCTGTACGTGCTGTGGCGCTGGTTCTTCCGCCGCGACTGGCGGGCGGGCGCGATCGCCTGTGGCGTGGCGGCGGGCTGGGTGCCCTGGTTCTTCTACCAGGAGCGGACGATCTTCCTGTTCTACGCGGTCGTGTTCGTGCCGTTCCTCTGCCTGGCGGTGACGATGCTGATCGGCGCCCTGCTGGGCCCGGCGGCCGGCACGGGGACCAAGCAGGAGCTGGGACTGGCCACCGGTGATCCGACGGGCGAGCGGAGACGGACACTGGGCGCGATCGCGGCGGGTGTGCTGGTGCTGCTGATCATCTGGAACTTCGTCTATTTCTGGCCCGTCTACACGGGCACGTCCCTGCCGGAGAACTCCTGGCGCGACCGGATGTGGCTGGACACCTGGGTATGACGGGACGGCCGGGCACGAACGGCTCGAGGGATGAGCACGCCGGAGCCGGACTCGCACTCGGTGACCGGGGAGGAGGGCCCGCGGGCGGAGCGGGGCGCCGTGCCCGAGCCCGTCTCCTTCCATGCCTCGATGGCGACCGGCCGGCCACCGGATTCACCCGTCGCCGCGCATCGCCCTGCGGAAGCCCGCGTTGATCCCGAGCAGGCCCCCGTCCACCCGGAGCGTCGTCCCCGTGATCCAGGACGCGTCCCGGGAGGCGAGGAAGGCGACGGCGGACGCGATGTCGTCCGGGGTGCCGAGCCGGCCCAGCGGGTAGAGGGCGGTCGCCCTCGCCAGGTCGGCGTCCCGGCCGCTCCAGGCATCGGTGCGGATCGTGCCGGGGGCGATGAGGTTGACCCGGACGCCGCGCGGACCCGCGTGGCCGGCCAGGGTGCGGGTGAGGCTCGCCAGGCCCGCCTTGGCGGCGCTGTAGGCGTGGCCGCCGAAGTCCTGTTCGCCGTTGACCGAGCCGATGTTGACGATCGCGCCCCGCCCGGAGGCCACCAGGTGCGGCAGGGCCGCACGGGAGCAGCGGTAGGGGCCGGTCAGGGTGACGTCGAGGGTGTGGTCCCAGGACTCGTCCGCCTCGTCCTCGAAGAGGGGTGCGTCCTCGTGGTTGGCGTAGGCGTTGTTGACCAGGACGTCGAGCCGGCCGAAGGCCGCGGCCGCGTGGGCGACGGCCGCCTCGACCGCCGCCCGGTCGCCCACGTCGCAGGGCAGCGACTCGGCCGTGCCGCCCCTCTCGCGGATCTCCGCCGCCGTGCTCCGGGCCCGTCCGGCGTCCAGGTCGGTGACGAGGACGGCCGCACCCTCGGCGGCCAGCCTCCGGGCCGTGGCGGCGCCGATGCCCTGGCCCGCGCCGGTGAGGAGTGCGGCGTATCCGTCGAAGCGTGCTGCGGAAGGGGAAGGAGTCATAGGGCCGAACGTACTGCCCTGACCAGTGCCTGGGCACGGGGATCGGCGGTGACTCCCTTCTGCAGACCGTTCGTCACATAGCCGAGCGCGACGCCCGTTTCGGGGTCCGCGAAGCCGAGCGAACCGCCGCGGCCGGGGTGGCCGAAGGAGCCGGGGGCCAGCAGCGGGGCAGCCGGTCCGTGCAGCATGTAGCCGAGGCCGAAGCGGGTGTTGACGACCAGGACCCGGTCCGGGCCCGCGGACTCCTCGGTGCGGGCCAGGGTCAGGGTGGCCGGTGCGAACAGCCGGTGGCCGTCGACCTCGCCGATCATCGCGGCGTAGCAGCGGGCGAGGCCGCGCGCGGTGGCGACGCCGTTGGAGGCGGGCAGTTCGGCCGCACGGTAGGCGGGGTCGTTCTCGTCGGGGAAGGGGTGGATCGCGCCGAACGCGCGACGGGTGAGCGAGGCGGGGTCGCGGTAGGCCTCGGCGACGGAGCGCTTGGGGCGCAAGCGCAGGGCGCCGCCGTTGCCTTCGGTCACCGGGGGTTCGACGGGGCCGATCCGCCCGATCCGGTGCGCCTCGTCCGCCGGGAGCCCGAACCAGAAGTCCAGGCCGAGCGGGCGGGCGATCTCCTCGGCGATCCAGCGGCCGATGGTGCGTCCGGTGGTCCTGCGGACCAGTTCGGCGATGAGCCAGCTGTAGGTCTGGGCGTGGTACCCGTGGTCGGTGCCGGGCTCCCACAGGGGCCGCTGGGCGGCGACCGCCCGCGGCCCGGACGTTCCGTCGACCGCCTCCTCGGGGGTCAGCGTCCCGTCGAGGGCGGCCAGGCCGGCCCGGTGGGCCAGGAGGTGGCGTACGAGGACGCGTTCCTTGCCGTTCGCCTTGAACTCCGGCCAGTACGTGCCGACGGGTGCGTCCAGGTCCACCTGCCCGCGCTGGTGCAGGAGCAGCGGTACGGCGGCGGCGACGCCCTTGCCCGCCGACCGGACGACCTGGACGGTGTCGACGGCCCACGGTTCGGTGCCGTCGACGTCCCTCGTACCCGCCCACAGGTCGACGACCTTGCGGCCGTGGCGGTAGACCGTCACGGCCGCCCCCCGCTCGCCCCGCTGTTCGAAATTCCGGACGAAAGCGTCCCGTACCGCCTCGAACCCCGGTGTCACCGTGCCCCGTACATCCACGCCTGCTCCCGCGCTCCCGCTCATCCCCCCATGGTGCATCGGGCCGCAGGCCGGGCGGGGGGCGGGTCGGTCCTGTTCACAGGAGCGGCACGACGACGGAACGCGGGTCGAAGCCGAAGGGCAGCTCCAGCCGGTGTTCGCGCATCAGTTCGTCGTCGCAGAGGAGGTCCTGGGTACGGTCGTCGGCGGCGATCACCCCGTCGCTGAGGATCACGGCGCGCGGGCAGAGCTCGAGGGCGTACGGCAGGTCATGGGTGACCATCAGCACGGTGACGTCCAGGGAGCGCAGGATGTCGGCCAGTTCGCGTCGGGAGGCGGGGTCCAGGTTGGAGGAGGGCTCGTCCAGGACGAGGATCTCGGGCTCCATGGCGAGGACGGTGGCGACGGCGACCCGGCGGCGCTGGCCGAAGGAGAGGTGGTGCGGGGGCCGTGTCGCGTACGCCTCCATGCCGACCTGCTTGAGCGCGGTCATGACCCGGTCCTCCAGCTCGGGGCCGCGCAGTCCGGCCGCGGCGGGCCCGAAGGCGACGTCCTCGCGGACGGTCGGCATGAAGAGCTGGTCGTCGGGGTCCTGGAACACGATGCCGACCCGGCGCCGGATCTCGGCCAGGTGTCGCTTCTCCACCGGCAGCCCGGCGACCCGGACGGTGCCGGCGCCCGCGTCGAGGATGCCGTTGAGGTGCAGGACGAGGGTGGTCTTGCCCGCCCCGTTGGGGCCGAGGATGGCGACCCGTTCGCCGCGGGCCACGGTCAGGTCGACGCCGAACAGGGCCTGATGGCCGTCGGGGTAGGCGTAGGCGAGGCCGCTGACCTCGAGGGACGGCACGGGGGCGGTGGGCAGGCTCATACGGTCCATCCCAGCAGACATACGACGAGGGCGAGCACGGGG
Organism: Streptomyces sp. NPDC025273; assembly: GCF_040638585.1. Classification (NCBI taxonomy): domain Bacteria; kingdom Bacillati; phylum Actinomycetota; class Actinomycetes; order Kitasatosporales; family Streptomycetaceae; genus Streptomyces; species Streptomyces sp. NPDC025273. Next base: position 149,478 of record NZ_JBEZYP010000008.1, on the reverse strand, counting down.
AGCACGGACGCGGACGCCCACTGGGTGCGGGAGGCGGTCACCTCGTCGATCACCGGCATCCTGCCGGTGTAGCCGCGGCTGACCATCGCGAGGTGGACCCGTTCGCCGCGCTCGTAGGACCGGATGAACAGGGCGCCCATCGTCTTGGCGAGGACCCCCCAGTGCCGTACACCGCGGGCCTCGAACCCGCGGGACCGGCGGGCGATCGACATCCGGCGGAGCTCGTCGGTGATCACATCGCCGTAGCGGATCATGAAGGACGCGATCTGGACGAGGAGTGGCGGGAGTCCGAGCCGCTGGAGGCCGAGCAGCAGGGAGCGCAGCTCGGTGGTGGAGGCCAGGACGATCGAGGCGGCCACGCCCAGGGTGCCCTTGGCGAGGACGTTCCACGCGCCCCAGAGACCGGGGACGCTGACGGAGATCCCGAGGAGCTCGGTCTGCTCGCCAGGCACCACGAACGGCATGAGGAGCGCGAACGCCACGAACGGCACCTCGATGACCAGCCGCTTCAGCAGGAATCCGGCGGGGATCCGGGCCGTGGCGGCGACGGCGGCGAGCAGCACCGCGTACAGCGCGAAGGCCCAGAGGGCCTCGCGCGGCGTGGAGACGACGACCACGACGAAGCAGAGGACCGCGACGAGCTTGCAGTGGGGCGGCAGGTCGTGGACCGGGGAATGACCGTGCCGGTAGAGCTTGTGCGCGTGGCCGGCGCCCATGTCAGTGGGACCTGGTCGCGGTGGTGCCGGGCTCCTCGGGCGTCCGCCGTCGGCGTACGGCCAGGAAGACGCCGCTGCCGGCGGCGACGGTGACGCCGACGCCGATCACTCCGGCGAGGCCGCCGGAGATCCGGGCGTTCTCGACGTCCTCGACCCCGTAGTCGGCGAGCGGGGAGCCGGCCGCGCCGTGCTCCCGCGCCTTCTCGTCGATGCCCTGGTCGGCGGCGACCTTCTCCAGGCCGTCGGGGTCGCCGGAAGCGTAGAAGGAGACGAAGCCCGCGAGGACGAGAGCGGCGGCCAGCCCGGTCGCCCAGACCGTGCGGGTGGGGCGCGGGGCGGCCGGGGCGGGAGCGGCTGCCGGGGCGTCGACGAGCTCGCCGTCCACGCGGAGTCTGAGCGGGGCGGCGAGGCCACGGGCGCCGTGGACGAGGTCGGGGCGCACCGCGATGACGGCGCCGACGGTCAGCGCGGTGATCGCGGCCTCGCCGATGCCGATCAGGACGTGGACGCCGACCATCGCGGTGAGGACCTTGCCGATGGGCACGTCGGTGGTCCCGCCGACCGCGTAGAGCAGGGTGAAGGCGACGGCGGCGGCCGGCACGGAGACCAGCGCGGCCACGAAGGCCGCCGCGGTCGTCGAGCGGCGGGTGCGGGGCAGCACGCCGGTGAGGCCGCGGAACAGGGCGTACGCGACGACGACGGTGACGACGCCCATGACCGAGATGTTCACGCCGAGCGCGGTGAGACCGCCGTCGGCGAAGAGGATCCCCTGCATCAGCAGGACGACGGCTATGCAGAGCACCCCGGTGTAGGGCCCGACCAGGATCGCCGCCAGCGCCCCGCCCAGGAGATGGCCGCTGGTGCCGGCGGCGACCGGGAAGTTCAGCATCTGCACGGCGAAGACGAAGGCGGCGACGAGACCGGCGAGCGGCGCGGTGCGCTCCTCCAGCTCCCGCCGGGCACCCCTGAGGCTGACCGCGACCGCGCCCGCGGCGACGACTCCGGCGACGGCGGAGACGGGTGCATCGATGAATCCGTCGGGTACATGCATGGAGTGGCTCCGCTTCGGGGCGTTTCTGCGGGCGGGTCGGCAACCGCTCAATGATAGGGCCTTGTTGCAAAGCCTTCGCAAGAGCCTAGGTCACCCAACTACCTCGTCCTCTCAGCGCGCCCGAATTGGAACATATGCGACATTGGATGAGGAGAGAAGTTCACACAGGAGGAGCGGGCCGATGTCCCTCGTGATCCAAGAACACGCCCGAGCCCGGCTCATCACGGATGGACCCGACCCGCGGCTGGTCCCCGTGGAACTGCGCTGCGACCCCGACGAGCCGCAGACCGTCCACCTCGGACTCCCCGGCGGCGTCGACTGGGCCTTCGGCCGCGACCTCCTGGAGAGGGGACTGCGCTCGCCCGTCGCCCGCGGCGACATACGGGTCTGGCCCTGCGGACGTGCGCAGCTGGTCCTGGAACTGCACTCGCCGGACGGTGTGGCCGTGTTCCAGTTCGACGTCGCGCCGCTGATCCGCTTCCTGCACCGCGCACACGAGGAGGCCGGGAGCGCGGCGGCCGGGAACAGGACGGAGCCCGGCACCGGGGCGGCCGCCCCGGCCGCATCCGCCACCCGCGCGTGACGAGAGCCCCCGTGCCGCGTGCACGGGGGCTCCCTGTCGCTCCGGTCCCCCGTCCCCACAGGTAACCGGCGCACCGGGGCCGCGTTCCGCTCGGACGCGGACCCCGGAGCATGTGCGGCTCGGACCGAGCCGCGGATCGGACGCGGCTCAGACGCGGCTCAGCTCGCGCTCGCCGTCCGCGGGACCGTCGGCGGCGGGCCCGTGGCGCAGGCCCTCACCCTCCACATCCACGTTGGGCAGCGCGCGGTCGAGCCACCGCGGCAGCCACCAGGCGCGCTTGCCCAGCAGGGCGAGCACGGCGGGCACGATGGCCATCCGGACCACGAAGGCGTCGAAGAAGACCGCGATGGCCAGCGAGAAGCCGATCATCTTGATCATCGATTCGCTGGAGCCGATGAAGCCCGCGAAGACCGCCATCATGATCACCGCGGCTGCCGTGACCACGCGTGCCCCGTGCCGGAAACCGGTGACGATCGCCTGGCCGGGCGTCTCACCGTGCACGTACGCCTCACGCATCCGGGTGACCAGGAAGACCTCGTAGTCCATCGCGAGACCGAAGACCACACCGACCATGAAGATCGGCATCATGCTCATGATCGGACCGGTCTGCTCGACCCCGAAGAGCGAGGCGAGCCAGCCCCACTGGAAGACCGCGACGACCGCACCCAGGGCCGCGACGACCGAGAGCAGGAAGCCGAGGGCCGCCTTGAGAGGCACCAGCAGGGACCGGAAGACCACCATCAGGAGCAGGAAGGCCAGGCCGACGACGAGCGCCAGGTAGGGCAGCAGCGCGTCGTTCATCTTCTGCGAGAAGTCGATGTTCATCGCCGTGGCACCGGTGACCAGGACCTCGGCACCCGTGTCGCTCTTGATGTCCGCACCGGCGCCACGGATCGCGTGGACGACGTCCTCCGTCTCGACGGAGCTCGGCCGGTCCTCGGGAATCACCGTGATGGTCGCGGCGTCGCCGGCCTTGTTGAAGGTGGCGGGGGTGACCGCGGCGACGTGGCCGAGGCCCTCGATCTCCTGGGAGACCTGGGCGACGGCGGTCTCGCCGTCCGAGCTGTTCTTCGTGTCCACGACGACCAGGAGCGGCCCGTTGAACCCGGGGCCGAAACCGTCGGACAGCAGGTCGTAGGCCTGGCGCTGCGTGGTGCTCCTCGGCTGGGAACCGTCGTCGGGCAGGCCCATCTCCAGCGAGGCGGCCGGTACGGCGATGACCCCGAGGCCGATCACTCCGGCCAGCAGCACCCACACCGGCTTGCGCAGCACGAACCGCGCCCAGCGGGTGCCCGCGTTCGGCTTCGCGTCCGGCTGGTTCTCCGCCTCGGCGGCCTTGCGCGCCTTGCGTCCCATGACCCGCTTGCCCGCGAAGCCCAGCATCGCCGGGACGAGGGTGAGCGCGATGAGGACGGCGATCGCGACCGTACCGGCCGCGGCGGCGCCCATCTTCGTCAGCATCGGGATGTTGACGACGGCGAGACCGACGAGGGCGATGACGACGGTCAGACCGGCGAAGACGACCGCGGACCCGGCCGTGCCCACGGCCCGCCCGGCCGCTTCCTCGCGTTCCCGGCCCTCGGCCAGTTCGGCGCGGTAGCGGGAGACGATGAAGAGCGCGTAGTCGATGCCGACCGCGAGGCCGATCATCATCGCGAGCGTGGAGGTGGTGGAGCCCAGGTCGAGCACGTTCGCCAGGGCCGTGATCAGCGACACCCCGATTCCGACGCCGATGAGCGCGGTCAGCAGCGGCAGCCCCGCGGCGATCAGCGAACCGAAGGTGATGACCAGCACCACCGCGGCGACGGCGATCCCGATGACCTCGGTGGCGCCGGTGTGCGGCATCACCTGGAGCGCGTCACCGCCGATCTCCACGGTCATCCCGCTGCTCCGCGCGGCCTCGCCCGCGTCCTCCAGCGCCTCACGCGTCCCGTCGGTGAGCTCCATCGAGCTGACCTCGTAGGAGACGGAGATGTACGCCGTCGAACCGTCCTCGCTGACGGCGTTCGCCGTGTACGGGTCGGCGACGGAGGCGATCTGGTCCGAACCGGACCTCAGCTCGCCCACGATCGCGCCGACCTCGGCCTTGTTGCCGGCGTCGGTGACCTTCTGCCCCTCGGGGGCCTTGAAGACGACCCGGGCGGTCGCGCCGTCGGCGCTGCCTCCGGGAAAACGTTCTTCCAGCAGGTCGAAGGCTTTCTGGGCCTCCGTACCGGGAATCGAGAAGGAGCTGGAGGTGGCGGTGGACGCGGACGCGGCGCCGAATCCGGCGAGTGCCAGCAGCGCCACCCAGACGAGCGCGACATAGTGGCGGCGCCGGAAGGCGAGCCGCCCGAGCTTGTAAAGGAATGTGGCCATGGAGGAGTGCTCCCGGTCAGGTCGTGGAGTGGAAAAGGGCGTGAGGAAGCAGCCCGACGACGAGAGCGGCGTGTCAGGTGGGGCGTCGGGGAGGGGTGGTGCGAGAAACGGGGACGTCAGACGCCGAGGGCGGGGAACACCACGGCTTCCACGTAGTCGATGAGGAACGCCTGGTCGACCGGTCGGTCCTCGACCAGCTCCCGAGCGGCGAGGGCGCCGATCATCATGTGCGACACATAGGGGAGCGCCGGATTGTCCGGACGCACTTCACCCCGGTCCACGGCCCGCTGGAGCAGCGCCCCGAGACCGGTCATCTCCGGCTCGATCAGCAGCTCGCGCAGCGCCTGGAACAGATCGGGGTTGTCGTGGACGGCATGGCTCAGACCCCGCAGCAGCGCGGAGTTCTTCTCCATCTGGCAGTCGTCGGTACGCGTGAGCACGGCGTTGAAGTCGCCACGCAGCGAACCGGTGTCGATCTCGGCAAGACGGACCGGCTTGTTGTTCCGGAGCGCCTTGACGACCAGCTCGGGCTTGCTCCCCCACTGGCGGTAGAGGGTGGCCTTGCTGGAACGGGTGCGGGCGGCAACGGCGTCCATGGTCAGGGCTTCGTAGCCGACCTCGCCGAGCAGGTCGAGCACAGCGGTGTACAGCTCGTTCTCACGTTCGGGCGTGAGCCGGGTACGTGCCATGTGTCGACCTCCTGTTCCCTTGCGCCTGCTGGATCGTACGCCAGCGGTCCGCCCGCCCGATGATCAAGCGGAAGATCCACCAAGCGAACGAAACTGTTTCGTACACTTCGAAGCTACCCCCCTTCCCCGGCGAAACGAAATAGTTTCGCTTGTGTCGTGCACCACAAGTTGCCGGAGGCCCTTCGCGCGGAAAGCATTGGAGGGTGAGTGACGACGTCGCGTATCTCCGTTTCCCGCACCTCCACGAGGACTTGCTCTGCTTCGCGGCCGAGGACGACCTCTGGGTCGCCCCCCTCGCCGAGGCGGGGCAGCGGCCCGGCCGTGCCTGGCGGGTGACCGTCGACCGGACCCGGGTCAGTCATCCGCGCTTCTCGCCCGACGGGAGCCGTATCGCCTACACGACCTGGCGCACGCTCGATCCAGAGATCCATCTGGCCCCCGTGGACGGGGGGCCCGCTCGCAGACTCACGTACTGGGGCTCGACCGACACCCGGGTGTGCGGGTGGAGCCCCGACCCCGGCGACAGCTCCCAGATCCTCGCCGTGTCCTCGCACAACCAGCCGTTCTCGTACTTCTCGTGGGCCTACAGCGTCCCCACCGACGGCGGCCCCGGCGGCAAGCTGCCCTGGGGGCCGGTCTCCGACATCTCCGTCGCCGACATCGACGGGGAGCGGCGCACCCTGCTGCTCACCGGGACGCCGCCGCACGAGCCGTCGGCGTGGAAGCGCTACCGGGGCGGGGCGACCGGGCGGCTGTGGCTGCACGGCGAACGGCTGCTCCCGGACATCGGCGGGCATCTGGACGCGCCGATGTTCGTCGGACGGCGGATCGCCTTCCTCTCCGACCACCAGGGCGTCGGCAACCTGTACTCCTGTCTGATGGACGGCGGCGATCTGCGCCGCCACACCGATCACGACGCGTTCTACGCCCGGAACGCGTCCAGCGACGGCAGCAGGGTCGTCTACCAGTGCGCGGGGGATCTCTGGCTGGTCGACGACCTGGAGTCGCCGGACGCGGTGCCCCGGAAGCTGGAAGTGCGGCTCGGCGGACCGCGCACGGGCAGGCGCACCTACCAGGTACCGGCCTCGAGCCACGTCGGCTCGCTGTCCGTGGACGAGACGGGCCGGGCGAGCGCCGTGTCCGTACGCGGCAGCCTGTACTGGCTCACGCACCGGGACGGGCCCGCGCGCACGATCGCGGACACCCCGGGGGTACGGGTCCGGCTGCCGGAGATGCTCGGCAGCAGCGGCAAGGTCGCGTACGTCACGGACGCGGACGGCGACGACGCGATCGAGATCGCCTACCTCCCCCGGGCCAGCGGCGACCGCGAGCCGCAGCGGCTGGCCTCCGGGCGGCTGGGCAGGGTCCACGAGATCGTCTCGGATCCGGAGGGCGAACGCCTGGCCATCGCGTCGAACGACGGCCGTCTGCTGCTCCTGGACACCACGGACGGGGAGACCGCGGGCCTGGACAGGATCGCGGACCTCGCCGGCCTCTCGGATCCGGCCGACGCGTCGGGCACGTCGGAGACCGCGGGCACGGCGGAGACCGCGGAGACCGCCCCCGTGCCGCCGGCCCCCGCGCCGGACGTGGTCACCGAGCTCATCCACTCGCTCAACGGCCCGGTCCGCGATCTGGCGTTCTCGCCGGACGGCGCCTGGCTGACCTGGTCGCAGCCGGGCATCGGGCGGTCGCTGCGGCAGATCAAGCTGGCCAGGATCACCGGCCCCGACGCCCCGGTGATAGTGGACGTCACCAACGGCCGCTTCGAGGACGAGAACCCCGTCTTCACCGGGGACGGCCGCTATCTCGCCTTCCTGTCCTGGCGCGGTTTCGATCCGGTGTACGACGTCCACACCGGCGACCTCTCCTTCCCCCTGGGCTGCCGGCCGTACCTGGTCCCGCTCTCCTCGGCCACCCCGTCGCCGTTCGCCCTGCTCCCTGACGGCCGGCCCGCGGCGGGCGGGCTGGATCCGGTGGACATCCCCGAAGGCACGGTCGAGGGGACGACGGTCACGGTGGAGTTCGAGGGCCTGGAGAGCCGGGTGACGCCGTTCCCCGTCTCCGCGTCGAAGTACTCGGCACTGCAGCCGGTCAGCGGCGGCGGCCTGGTCTGGCTGCGCTGGCCGATCTCCGGTGCGCTGGGCGAGACCTTCGCGAACCCGGCGGACATGTCGGGCCGGCCCACACTGGAGCACTTCAACATCGCCAAGGCCCGGAAGACCGAACTGGTCGACCACCTGGACTGGTTCGCGATGAGCGGCGACAGATCCCGGCTGGTCGTCATGGACGACGGCGAGCTGCGCGCCGTACCGTCCAACGAGCCCGGCGACAACGACTCGACGGTCTATCTCGACCTGCGCCGCATCCTGCACGACGTGGACCCCGCCGCCGAATGGCGTCAGGCCTACGGGGAGGCGGGGCGCATCATCCGGTCCTACTTCTGGGAACCGGACATGTGCGGCATCGACTGGGACGGCGTGCTCGACCAGTACCGTCCCCTGGTCGAACGGGTCGCCTCGCCCGACGAGTTCGCGGATCTGCTGCGCGAGGTCGTGGGCGAGCTGGGCACCTCCCACGCGTACGTCTCGCCCGCCCGCCGCAACGAGGGCCCCCCGCACTACCAGCGGGCCATCGGGCTGCTGGGCGCGAACCTCGTGTGCCGGGACGGCGACTGGACGGTGCGGCGCATCCTGCCCGGCGACTCCTCGGACTCCAAGGCCCGTTCACCGCTGGCCGGCACGGGCATCCGGGAGGGCGCGGTCCTCACCCATGTGGACGGCCGGCCGGTGGACCCGGTGGCGGGCCCCTACCCGCTGCTGACGGCTGCGGGCGGTACCACGGTCGAGCTGACGTTCCGACCCGCCGGGGGCGAGTGCGGCGGCCGGTCCCGCCGCGTCGCGATCGTCCCCCTGGTCGACGAACGGCCGCTGCGCTACCAGGACTGGGTGGCCAAGCGCCGCGAGGTCGTACGGGATCTGAGCGGCGGCATGTGCGGGTATCTGCACATCCCTGACATGGGCGGCTCGGGCTGGGCCCAGTTCAACCGCGACCTGCGGCTGGAGGTGTCGCGTCCGGCCCTGATCGTGGACGTACGGGGCAACGCGGGCGGCCACATCAGCGAGCTGGTCGTGGAGAAGCTCACCCGCACGATCCTCGGCTGGGACCTGACCCGCAACGCCCAGGCGGTCAGTTACGCGTCGAACGCACCCCGGGGTCCCGTGGTGGCCCTGGCCGACGAGGCGACGTCCTCCGACGGCGACATGATCACGGCCGCCTTCCGGCTGCTCGGACTGGGACCGGTGGTGGGCCAGCGCACCTGGGGCGGCGTGGTCGGCATGACCGGGCGTCACCGGCTCGTCGACGGAACGGTGATCACGGTGCCGATGAACGCGGCCTGGTTCGACACGTACGGCTGGTCCGTCGAGAACCACGGCGTCGAACCGGACGTCGAGGCCCTGCGCACCCCCCTGGACTGGGCGGAAGGCCGCCACGCGGTCCTGGACGACGCGGTCCGGGTGGCCCTGGACCTCCTGACGCGCCACCCGGCAGCCACACCCCCCACCTACGACACGGCCCCGATCCTCCGCCGGCCCCCACTCCCCCCGAGGTGACCCTTCGCGTGGCGCGGGCGGCCACCGGCCACGCGAGAGGGGCGCACCCGGTCCTCCGGATGCGCCCCTCACCACAACACAGACGCGTCAGACGCCCCGTGCCGCCCGCCTCACGTCAGCGGTCGGAACGCTCACGGGTACGGTCCGCCGCGTCCTGCGCCCGGTCCCGGACCCCGGACCGCTCCGAGCCGCGGCGGTCCGAACGCTCGCCCCCGGCGCCGGACGGACGCTCCTGCGCCTCGTCCCGCCTCTCACCCGGCTTCTTCTGCCTGGCCTGGTCGGCGAGCTCCTGCGCCTTGTCCTTGAACTGGTCTGCGATGCCCATGCCGTTCACTCCTCCGTGGGTGCGTGGGGGTGGCCCCGTGAGGGCCTCGCTCAGACTTACACACCCGGACTTTCAACGCATTTCGATCATTCGCGCTGTGCCCGCTCCTCCTGGTCCGCCGCACCACCGGCCCCCACGAGCCCCTTGCTCACGCCTTCGAGCCGCGGCCCGAACCGCTCCATCTCGCGCTGTCCGACGGCCCCGATCAGCATCGGCAGGTATCCCCGTACCGACTGCATCCCACGCAGCCACCACTGCGCGTACACATGCGCGGAGCGCCGCTCGATCCCGGCCACGATCCGGTCCACCGCGGGACCCAGCGGATACGTACGGTTGGCCGGCCACGGCAGCCGCTGCCGCAGCTCCCGCATGACGTCGTCCTCGTCGGCACCGCGCACCATGTCGGTGTCGGTCCAGGACAGGTAGCCGACCCCGACCTTCACCCCCCGGTAGCCGACCTCCGCCCGCAGGCTGTGCGCGAACGCCTCCACACCCGACTTCGAGGCGCAGTACGCGCTCATCATCGGTGCCGGGGTGATCGCCGCCAGCGAGGCTATCTGGAGGAAGTATCCGCGGCTCTCCATGAGCACCGGCAGGAACGCCCGCCCCGTCACCGCGCCACCGATCAGGTTCACCTCGATGACCCGGCGCCAGGCGACGGGATCGGAGTCCACGAACGGCCCGCCCGAGGCGACCCCGGCATTGGCGACGACGACGTCGACCTTCCCGAAGCGTGCCTTGACCTCGCGGGCGACCCGCGCCATGGCCTCGTGGTCGGTGACGTCCGCGTGCCAGTGGTCGCTCTCCGCGTGCAGCCGCTCCGAGACCTTCTTCAGCTCGTCCGGTTCCAGACCGACCAGCGCCAGCTTGGCCCCACGGGCGGACAGCTTGCGGGCCAGCAGCTCGCCCACGCCGCGTGCCGCACCCGTGACGACGACGACCTGGCCTTCGAGACTCCGCCTGCCGCTCATGCGACCTCCTCCTCGTTCACTGCCTGCGCCGCACCGTCCACGGTGATGTACGCGGCCACCAGTTCCCGAAGTTTCGCGGTGACCGCCTCGGGCGCCTCGACGGGTGTCATGTGGCCCATGCCGGTCAGCTCCGTGAGCCCGAGGCTCCGGGGCAGTGCCGCCTCGATGGCCCGTGCGTGCACGGGCGGCGTCAGCCGGTCCTCCGTACCCGCGATGACGGCGGTCGGCAGCCGCAACTCCCGCAGCCGCGCCTCGAGATCGATCCCCGCGAGCACATGACCCCAGGCGACGCGTGCCTTGCGGGGACACGCGTGCACGATCCTGGCACAGGCGTCCACCCGCTCCGGGGAGGAACCGCGGCCCATCGTCGCGTACCTGAGTATCGCTTTCGAAATCCCCGTGACCGGCCCGAGCGGTGCCGGAGCACCGAGGATCTTCCCGGTCAGGCGCGTACGGAGGGCACCGGCCCGCATCGGCAGCACCAGGGATTCCTCGGTCAGCCGCGAACTGCCCGTACTGCACAGCAGGACGGCCGCCCCGTGCTCGCGCACGGCGGCCCGGCCGGCCGCCGCCATCAGCGTCATCCCGCCCATGGAGTGCCCGCCGAGCACCGCCTTCTGCCCCGGCGCGAGGGTGGCCCGCAGCACCGCTTCGAGGTCGTCGGCCAGCGCACGCGTGCTGTATCCGCCCGGGCCCGCCTCCGGGGAGAGGCCGTGTCCACGCTGGTCGTAGACGACGACCCGGTGGTCCACCGCCAGGTCGCGTACCTGCGCCGCCCAGAAGTGGGTGTTGCAGGTCCAGCCGTGCGCCAGGACCACGGCGGGGCCGTCGTCGGGCCCGTGCAGCTCGACGTGGACGGACGAGCCGTCGGCGGACAGGGCGGTCAGTTCGCGTACGGGCACGGGCGGGGCGTCCGCGCGGTGCAGCAGCCGGCTCATCGGGCGATCTCCTCGGTGACGGACTTCTTCCGGGTGCCGGCGGCGGGCGGCCGGACGACCTCGTACTCCCCGAGGTCGACGGTGCGCGTGGCCCGCCGGAATTCGGCCGTCGTCCCCGGCCAGACCGTGGTGTTGCGCCCCTCGGCGTCCAGATACCAGCTGGTGCAGCCGCCGGTGTTCCACACGGTCCGCTTCATCCGGTCCTGGACGCGCCGGTTCCACGCGCCGACGGCGGAGGTCCGCGCACCGAGCGCCACGCGTCCGCCCAGGACGTCCAGTTGACGCATGAAGTCCGCCATGTAGTTCAGCTGCGACTCGATCATCAGGATCATGGAGGAGTTGCCGAGCCCGGTGTTGGGGCCGATGATCGACATCCAGTTGGGGAAGCCCGCCGCCGTCGCGCCGCGCAGCGCCTGGATGCCGTCCTTCCAGGACTCGGCGAGCGTGACGCCCTCGGCGCCGACGACCCGGTTCGCGATCGGCATGTCCGTCACGTGGAAGCCGGTGCCGAGGACGATCACGTCGGCCTCGGTCTCCGTACCGTCCGTGGCGACCAGGGTGGAGCCCCGCACCTCCGCCAGGCCCGAGGTGACCACGTCCACATTGGGCCGGGCCAGCGCCGGGTAGTAGGTGTTGGAGAGCAGGATGCGCTTGCAGCCGATGCGGTACGAGGGGGTCAGCTTGGCCCGCAGCTCCGGGTCCTTGACCGCCCGGGCCATGTTGGCCTTGGCTATCCGCTCGACGAAGCCCAGCTGGTCGGGATGTTTGGTGAAGGCCCCGACCTGCAGTTCCCGGATGCCCCAGAGCAGTCCGCGGCGCGCGGTGCCGGTGAACGGAAGCGTGCGGTGCAGCCACTTCTCGGCACCGCTGATGGCACGGTCCACACGCGGCATCACCCAGGGCGGCGTCCGCTGGAACAGCGTGAGCGCGGCCACCTCGGGCTGGATCTCCGGCACGATCTGGATGGCGGAGGCGCCGGTGCCGATCACGGCGACGCGCCGGCCGGTCAGGTCGTGGTCGTGGTCCCACTGCGCCGAGTGGAAGACCTTGCCGGGGAAGCCGACGAGCCCGGGTATGTCCGGCAGCTTCGGCTCGGAGAGCGGGCCGGTCGCGGAGACGATGACGTCGGCGGTGACCGTGGAGCCGTTCGCCGACTCGATCACCCAGTACAGCTGGTCGTTGTCCCAGCGCATCATCGTGACCTCATGGCCGAACCTGAGGTGCGGGCGCAGCCCGAAGGTGTCGGCCACGTGCTCCAGGTAGGCGCGGATGTGCTCCTGTCCGGAGAAGGTGCGCGGCCAGTCGGGGTTGGGCGCGAACGAGAAGGAATAGAGGTGGGACGGTACGTCACAGGCACAGCCCGGATAGCTGTTGTCGCGCCAGGTGCCACCGACGGATCCGGCCCGCTCGAGAACCAGGAAGTCGGTGATGCCTTCGCGGCGCAACCGGACCGCGGCCCCGAGGCCCCCGAATCCGGATCCGATCACCGCCACTCGTACGTGCTCGTGCTGGGCCATGCTGCCGCCTCCCCGCGGTACGTACACGACTCTGCCAGCAATCACTGGCATTGTTGGGAGAGTAGAGCAGCTCCGTACTGATGGGTAGGGGTCGGGACGAGGAAAGTTACCGGCGGTACAACATAGGGTGCGGGTGTGGCCGAAGGACGCGAGCACCGCGAGTACCGCATGGAGGAACTGGCCGAGGAGGCCGGCATCACCGTGCGCACCCTGCGCTTCTACCGGGAGCGCGGGCTGATCCAGCCACCTCGCCGCGAGGGCCGCATCGCCTGGTACGACGACCACCACCTCGCCCGGCTGCGCACCATCACGGGCCTGCTGGACCGCGGCCACACCCTCAACGGCATCGCCGACCTCGCCGCCACCTTCGACAGCGGCCGCGATGTCGCCGAGGTGCTGGGCCTGGGCGAGCCGACCGAGGAGACCCCGGTCCGGCTCACCCCCGAGCAGCTCGCCGACTACTTCGGGGACCAGGCCACGGCGGAGAACCTCGCCGCGGCCCTGGACCTGGGCTATCTCGCGACCGACGGTGACGAGATCGTGCACATCAGCCGCCGCCTGCTGGAGGTGTCGGCCGAGCTCGTGCGGGAAGGGGTGCCGCTCTCCGCGGTGCTCTCCTCCGGCCGGCTGGTCCGTGAGCACGCCGACGCCCTCGCCGGACTCTTCGTCCGCGTCCTGCGCGCCCACGCCGCGGACACCGATCCGGACCAACTGCGCACGCTCGCCCACGCGGTGGCGGACGCGGAGCTGTCCATGGCCCTGGACCGGCGACTGCGCGACGAGGGCGCGCCCCAGCCGTAGCGCCCAGGACGCGCCCCATCGCGCGCCTCAGCGCTCAGGACAGGCCCCGCCCCCGCGCCTCAGCGCTCGTACGTGACCGTCACGGGCGCGTGGTCGCTCCACCGCCCGTCACGCGTGGCCGCCCGCTCCACCCAGGCCTTCACCGCCCGCGCCGCCAGGCCCGGGGTCGCCACGTGGAGGTCGATGCGCCAGCCCGCGTCGTTGTCGAAGGCCCGTCCACGGTAGGACCACCAGGAGTACGGCCCCTCCTCGTCCGGGTGCAGAGCGCGGACGACATCCACGTACGCCGCCTCGTCGAACACCCGGGTCAGCCACTCCCGCTCCTCGGGGAGGAAGCCGGAGTTCTTCTTGTTGGACCGCCAGTTCCTGAGGTCGGCCTCCCGGTGGGCGATGTTCCAGTCACCACAGACGACGACCTCGCGCCCCTCGGCGGCTGCCCGCTCCTTCAGCCCTTGGAGATAGGGGAGGAAGGCCGCCATGAAGCGCTCCTTCTCCTCCTGCTTCTCGGTGCCGGCCTCGCCGGAGGGCAGATACAGGCTGGCGACCGTCACGCCGGGCAGGTCCACCTCGACGTAGCGGCCGGAGGTGTCGAATTCCTCACTCCCCGGCACCTCGAATCCGCCGAACCCGACCTGGACGCGCTCCGGCGCATGCCGCGTGTAGACGGCGACCCCCGCGCGCCCCTTGGCCGCCGCCGGGGCGTACGCGGCGTGCCAGCCCTCGAGCTCACGCAGCTCTTCGGGGAGCTGCTGCGCTTCGGCACGGACTTCCTGGAGGCAGACCGCGTCGGCCTCGGTCTGCCCCAGCCACTCCACGAATCCCTTCTTCGCGGCAGCACGGAGCCCGTTCACATTTACCGTGGTAACAGTCAGCATCCCCGTACAGTACCGAGGGACGCTAGTGCATAGCTGTACCATGACTCGCATGAATATCCAGCCTCGGCCTTTCGACCACCCCGACGCCGTCAAACTCAACGACCAGGTGCAGCTCGAATACGCCGAGCGCTACGGCGAGGGGGGCGACATGACACCGCTCGACGCCGCCATGTTCGATCCGCCGCGCGGACTCTACCTGCTCGCCTACGACGACCGGGGCGAGCCCGTGGCCACCGGCGGCTGGCGCACGCAGGACCGGAACGCCGAGGGCTACTCCGACGGCGACGCCGAGATCAAGCGGATGTTCGTGATACCCGCAGGCCGCGGCCTCGGCCTCGCCCGTCGCATCCTCGCCGCCCTGGAGGCCGACGCCAGGGCCGCGGGACGCACCCGCATGGTCCTGGAGACCGGTAACAAGCAGCCCGAGGCGATCGCGCTGTACACCTCCAGCGGCTACACACCCTGCCCGAAGTTCGGCCACTACCGCCTGTACGAAAACAGCATCTGCATGGCCAAGCCGCTGGGGCAGCCCGTTCGTTAGGCCGCGTCCTTCAAGGTTCCGGCCGACGGACTCATGGACGGCAAACACGGCGTCACATGCATCCGGCCCGGCTCATCTCGCCGGGACATGCCGTCACCCTGCGGCATTGGCCGGCCTCGTCATTCCCTTTCAGGGAATTTTCGGGTTCTCCGTCGTCCCTCAATCGCCAGATTCGTCAGAGTGCCACTATTCGAGGTCTGAGCCAACGTTCATGAAGCCCGCAACCGTCCTTTCCCGTAGTCCTCTTCACATATGGCTGATTCCGTCGGTGTGGACCGCCGCCCTCGGCGCGTGGGGTCTGTCCCGGCAGAACAGTGTCTGGCGGGACGAGGCCGCGACCTGGCAGGTGGCTCAGCGCTCCACCGGCGACATCGTGCGCATGCTGGAGCATGTCGACGTCGTGCACGGGCTCTACTACCTGTTCATACATGGGCTCTTCGAGTGCTTCGGGCCCTCAACCACGATTCTGCGATTGCCTTCCGTCCTGGCCATAGCGGTGGGAGCCTCCTGTGTGGCACTCATCGGTCAGCGGCTGGCCGGGGCCTGGGGGGCGGGTCAGTGTTCGGAATGCTCCCGGCCGTGCAGTTCCACCTCCAGGAGGGCCGGCCCTACGCACTGGTCGCGGCCGGAGCCGGGATCACGACTCTGCTGCTCGTGACGGCACCGGAGAAGGTACTGGGTGGCATACAGCTGCGGTACCACTCAGTCAGCAGGGCAAGATCCGCGGCGCGACCTCGGAACTCCATCACGCACTCTCCATTCACTGAGTAGATCATTTTCTACGTGGATAGAGCCTTACGTAGATTCAATCTAACTTTGCAATCATGCTACGCAAGAGGTCAGGGTGCCGGTCGCATTCATTGACCCCGCCGTGGTCCCCCGTGAACCGGAACGTCACCCACACCCCGGTAGGGATCGGTCTGGGGCATCAACTGCCGTACACGGTCCAGTCACTCCTGCTCCCACCGGAATTCCGAGCGGCGTGGCTCTACCAGTGCTCGCGGCGCGGAGGAAGACCGGGCTCCGGGGCGGAGGCCGCTCGGCCGGCGTCACCGGGATCTCCTGGATCTGATTGGCGTGGACAGGATGGCCGGAGTCGCTCGTCACCACACGATTGCCGCGCCCGGCCTCGTACCTGCCACGACAGGCATCCTGGTCGCGGCGACGCGTCCAGACGCAAGTGCTGAACCACACTGCCGCCGAACACCGAAGAGCCCCTGCCGGATTTCCCCAGCAGGGGCTCTGAGTTGCGGTGGTGGACCTGTGGGGATTTGAACCCCAGACCCCCTCGATGCGAACGAGGTGCGCTACCAGACTGCGCCACAGGCCCTTGCAACGAGTGAAACTTTAGCACCCTCAACGGGGTGCTCGGAAATCCGCATCCCGCAGGTCAGGCGAGCCGGTCTCTCCCCGGGCTCACTCGTTGGCCGCTCGGGGCCGGTCCTCGTCGTCGTACTGGTCGAAGAGCGGGGTCCGGCCGCGGTCGCGGGTGCGCCGGGGCTGGTTGCCGCGGCGGCGTGGCGCGGGGTCCGCCTCGGATACGACGGGGTGCGAGGTGCCCGTGGGCTCGGCCGTGCTGGAGCGGGCCGCGCTCCAGGTCTCCGGGTCGCCGACCTCCACCCCGCCCGTGGCACGCGGGGCGACGGGGGCGGTGACGTAGGTCGGCAGCGGGACCGGGACCGGCTCCCAGCTGTCGCCCTGGGCCGGACCACGCTCGCGCTGCTGGTCGACCCACTCCGCGTGGTCCGTCTGCTCGACGAGGGCGCGACGGCCGGCCTCCTGCGGGGAGACGGTCGGAGTGGGGGCGGGGTGACGCCCTTCGGGCTCCTCGTCGGGCTCGGCGGGAGCCGTCGCAGCGGGCTGATGCCTGCGAGGGCGGTTCTCGCGGAGCCGCTGCGCGGCGACCTCGGCCCTGCGCCGGTCCATGGTGAAGACGAACCGGCGGCGCTCCTGGGCGCGCAGATGCACGATGTACGAGCTCAGCAGCACGGCCGGGACAGCGGGCGCCCACAGGAAGCGGAGCCCGCCGACGCCCGCGACGATCGCGCCGAGCGTGAACGCCAGGAACAGGACGGTGGTCGTACGCCGGCGGCGCGCCAGGACCTGCGAGCGCCGCCGGCGCTCGCGCTCGGTCTCCGCGCCGGAGGTACGCGGGCGCCGGGCCGGCGCCAGGCGCGCCTGTTCCGCGCGCGGGCGGTCCGCCGGAGGACCGGACGCCGGCCGCTCCGGGGTGTTCTGCGCCGGGTCGTTCAACCGGGCTTCGGTGTGTGCCGGGGGCGCGGAAAAGGCCCGGACGTCGACGGAATCCAATCGGTCCGTGACGGCATCCGGGTCCACGTCGCCAGGCGCCTCCCCGGCATCGCGCTCCTGCAGCTCCTTGGCGTACCGGCGCTCCATGGCCGCCCGTCCGGACAGCAGCCGGATGGCGGTGCTGAAGCGTTCCGTCGGTCGGGCTTCATTGAGCTCGTCCTGCCTGCGGAGCCACATCGGCACCAGGTAGGCGGCCCAGGCACCGACGATGACTGCGTAGATGAGGCCGCTACTGCTCACGCTCACACCGTAGAGGGGTTTGCACGGCAGCATCCGCCAATTGGCCCGGTGTGTCGCACGATCAGGCTGATATCACGGACTTTTTTTGCGATTCCTCGGATCAACACTCGACGCGAGCGGGTTCGACAGCAGTCACAGAGCGATCAATTTCGAACACTTATTTCATTTCCCCGGGTGTGCGCGGCGTACCCGGCCGCACCCTGCGCCAACGCCGGAGCAAACCGTCGGGCACCTCCTCCGCGGTGAGGGCGAAGATCAGGTGGTCCCGCCACGCGCCGTCGATGTGGAGATACCGTGGCCGCAATCCCTCCTCGCGGAATCCGAGTTTTTCCACGACTCTCCGGCTGGGGCCGTTCTCGGGCCGAATGCAGACCTCGATCCGGTGCAGTCCTACCGTGCGGAAACAGTGGTCGACGGCGAGCGCCACGGCTGTCGGCATGACGCCGCGGCCGGCCACGCCCTGGTCGACCCAGTAGCCGACATGGCCCGAGCACATCGAGCCCCAGGTGATCCCGGCCACCGTCAACTGCCCGACGAGACGGCCTTCGTACTCGATGGCGAAGGGGAGCATGCGGCCGGCGTTCGCCTCGGTGCGCAGGTGACGGATCATCTGGCGGTAGGTCGGGCGCCGGGCCACGGGGCCGCCGGGGGCCGGCGGCGGAACGGTCGCCTCCCAAGGCCGGAGCCAGTCACGGTTGCGGCGGTTGACCTCGCGCCACATGCGCTGGTCACGCAGCTTTATCGGACGGAGGGTGATCGCGCCGTCGGTCAGGATCACCGGCCAGGTCGGGACGTTCAGCTCGGGCTCCCCGGTCGGGGGTGGTCGCCGCCGCGCATCTGGTCGACGGCGTGCACCAGAAGCCTGCCCAGGACCGCGAGCCCGTCGCGTACGCCGCCGGTGGAGCCGGGCAGGTTCACGATGAGGGTGCCGCCCGTGATGCCCGCGAGGCCTCGGGAGAGTGCGGCCGTGGGGACCTTGTCCCGGCCCTCGGCGCGGATCGCCTCCGCGATGCCGGGGATCTCGCGGTCGATGACGCGGAGGGTGGCCTCGGGGGTCCGGTCGGTAGGCGAGACGCCCGTGCCTCCGGTGGTGACGATCACGTCGTAGCCGGCGGCAGCACCGGCGCGCAGGGCCGCCTCCACGGGGTCGCCGTCGGGAACGACCTGCGGGCCGTCGACGGCGAACCCGAGAGCGGCGAGCCCTTCGGCGACCAGCGGCCCGCCCCGGTCGGGGTAGACACCGGCCGAGGCGCGGTTGGAAGCGGTCACGACGAGGGCCGCGTACGGGGCGGTGAGGGCCCCGCCGAGCGCCGCCTGCTCGCTGTCGGGCGCGGTCATGCCTCCGCCTTCTCCGCTGCCGGGCGCCGGTAGTCGCCGGATTTGCCGCCCGACTTCGCCTCGACACGGACGTCCGTGATCACGGCGCTCTTGTCGACCGCCTTGATCATGTCGATGACCGTCAGGGCGGCGACCGAGACCGCGGTCAGGGCCTCCATCTCGACCCCTGTCCGGTCCGTCGTCTTCACCGTGGCCAGGATCTCCACCGCGTCGTCGGCGACGCTCAGGTCGACCTCGACACCGGAGACGGCGAGCGGATGGCACAGCGGGATCAGGTCCGGGGTGCGCTTGGCCCCCATGATCCCGGCGATGCGTGCCGTGGCGAGGGCGTCTCCCTTGGGAACCCCCTCGCCTCTGAGGAGTTCGACGACGCGTGGGGACACGAGCACCCGGCCGCTCGCCCGGGCGACGCGTGCCGTGACGTCCTTCTCCGACACATCGACCATGCGGGCCGCGCCCGCCTCGTCGATGTGCGTCAGCCTGTTCTGCGTACTCAACTCACTCCGCCTAGCGGTAGGGCGCCGGTTGCCCGCCCGGCCCGCACCGGAGCGCGGGCCGGAGGGTCCGGGGGGCTTCCCCCGGTAAGGCACAGCGCCTGACACCGTACCGCCACCGCGCCGAAGTCAGCGGAGGAGGATCACCTGGGTCTGCGTGCCGGGCTCGGCGGAGGTGACGTCCTCGGGCAGCACGATCAGGGCGTCCGCCTGGGCGAGGGCGGCGATCAGGTGGGATCCGGGACCGCCGACAGGGGTCACGGTGCCGGACTGCGCGTCGTACGTCCCCCGCAGGAACTGCCGCTTGCCGGCCGGCGAGGTGAGCGCCTTGTCGACGTCCAGCGAGGCCAGGACGGTCGGGCGGTGGACGTCGTCGAGGCCCATCAGGGCCCGGATCGCCGGCCGGACGAACAGCTCGAAGGAGACGTACGAGGAGACCGGATTGCCGGGCAGCGCCAGCAGCGGCGTGTGGTCGGGGCCGATCGCGCCGAAGCCCTGCGGCTTGCCCGGCTGCATGGCGAGCTTCCGGAAGTCGATGCCACTGCCGGGCTCGTCCTCGTCCCCCACCGAGGACAGGGCCTCCTTGACCACGTCGTACGCGCCGACGCTCACGCCACCGGTGGTGACGACGATGTCGGCGCGGATCAGCTGGTCCTCGATCGTGGCACGCAGTGTCTCCGCGTCGTCGGCCACCGCGGGGACACGGTAGGCGATGGCTCCGGCATCCCGGGCGGCGGCCGTCAGTGCGAAGCTGTTGGAGTCGTAGATCCGGCCGCCTGTCAGCTCCTCGCCCGGCTGCACGAGCTCACTGCCGGTGGAGAGCACGACGACGCGCGGGCGGGGCCGCACCTTCACCGTCGAGCGGCCGATCGCGGCGAGCAGCCCGATCTGCGCCGGTCCGACGACCGAGCCCGCGCGCAGCGCCAGGGCTCCGGGCTGGACGTCGCTCCCCCGGACCCGGACATGGGCCCCGGCTTCGACGGGCCGGTGGACCCGGACCTCGCCGCTCGCCCCCTCCGGGGCGTCGCTGTGGGCGCGCATGGCGTCGGCCGGGCCCCCGCCCGTACCGCCGTCGGTCCACTCGACCGGGACCACCGCCTCGGCGCCCGCGGGCAGCGGGGCGCCGGTCATGATGCGGGCGGCCTCACCGGGGCCGACCGACCGGCCGTCGGCCAGCCCGCCGTCGCCCGCCGCGACGTCGCCGACGACGGTGAGGACGGCGGGGAACTCCTCGCTGGCGCCCTCGACATCGGAGATCCGGACGGCGTACCCGTCCATCGAGCTGTTGTCGAAGGGCGGCAGCGCGACCTCGACCATGACGTCCTCGACCAGGACGCAGCCCTGGGCGTCGGGGAGTTGCAGCTCGATGGGTTCGAGCGGCCTCACCGCGGCGAGGATGTCGTCCAGGTGCTCGTCCACCGACCAGATCGTGCTGCTCAAGCTGTTACAACTCCTCGGTGACGTAACTGCGCAGCCAGGTCCGGAAGTCCGGGCCCAGGTCCTCACGTTCGCACGCGAGTCTGACAATGGCACGCAGGTAGTCGCCGCGGTCACCGGTGTCGTAGCGGCGCCCCTTGAAGACGACGCCGTGCACCGGACCGCCGATCTTCTCGTCCTCGGCCAGCAGTTGGAGTGCGTCGGTGAGCTGGATCTCGCCGCCGCGGCCCGGCTCGGTGTGGCGCAGTATGTCGAAGATCGCGGGGTCAAGCACATATCGGCCGATGACGGCGAGGCTGCTGGGCGCGTCGGCACGGTCGGGCTTCTCCACCAGGCCCGTGACCCGTACGACGTCGCCGTCACCGGTGGGCTCCGTGGCCGCACAGCCGTACATGTGGATCTGCGCCGGGTCGACCTCCATGAGCGCGACGACACTGCCGCCCTCGCGCTCCTGGATCTCGACCATGCGGGCGAGCAGCGGATCGCGCGGGTCGATCAGGTCGTCGCCCAGGAGGACGGCGAAGGGCTGGTCGCCGACGTGCGGCGCGGCGCACAGCACGGCGTGGCCGAGGCCGCGCGGGTCGCCCTGGCGGACGTAGTGCATGGTGGCGAGGTCGCTGGACTCCTGGACCTTGGAGAGCCGTTCGGCATCTCCCTTACGGGTGAGCGCGGACTCCAGCTCGTAGTTCCGGTCGAAGTGGTCCTCCAGGGGACGCTTGTTGCGACCGGTGATCATCAGTACGTCCGAGAGGCCTGCGGTGACCGCCTCCTCGACGACATACTGGATGGCGGGCTTGTCGACGACAGGCAGCATCTCCTTGGGAGTGGCCTTGGTGGCCGGCAGGAACCGGGTGCCGAGACCTGCAGCTGGGATGACAGCTTTGCTGATCCTGGGGCGCGACTGAGTCATGCGCAGAACTGTAACCGGTGCGTATGGGCGGAAGATGAGCGTCCGGTTAACTTTGAACTCATACAACCCGATAAACGAGGTTTGCGAGCACCCATTGAACGATGACATGTCCGGAAAGGCACTACTGCGGCGCGAACTCCTCGCCGCGCGAAGGCTCCTGTCCTCCGAGGACGTCAAGAGAGCCGCCGAGGTTCTCGCCGCCGCCGCATCGGCCCTCCCGGAGGTGGCCGGAGCCCGGACCGTGGCGGCCTACGTGTCCGTGGGACGCGAGCCCGGGACGCACGCGCTCCTGGACACGCTGCGTGCGCGGGGCGTACGGGTGTTGCTGCCGGTGCTCATGACGGACAACGACCTGGACTGGGCCGTGTACGAGGGGCCGGAACATCTCGTCCCCGCCGGGCGGGGACTGCTGGAGCCGGACGGTGTACGCCTGGGGCCCGGAGCGGTCCTCGGGGCCGGCGTGGTCCTGCTGCCCGGACTCGCCGTGGACCGGCGCGGGATGCGGCTGGGCCGCGGCGGGGGCAGCTACGACCGGGTGCTGGCGCGGCTTTCGGCGGCCGGAGCGGATCCCGCCCTCGTCGTCCTGCTGTACGACGACGAGGTGGTCGCGCAGGTTCCGGAGGAACCGCACGACCACCCCGTGGACGCCGTGGTCACGCCGGCCGGGGCGCGGCGCTTTCCACCCCGGGACCTCGCCTGAGCGCTGTCCGGCGAGGTCCCGGCGGGACAGCCCTTAAGGCTTCGTGAGCGTCAGGGTGTCGACCGTGGACCGCCCGACCGCGTCGGACTCGAAGGACCAGTCGAGCAGTTCCCCGTCGACCCACTTGTCGGTCTGATCGGTGTAGTGCGCGCTGAATGCGTGCCCGGAGGCGCCGGTGAGGTTGATCCAGCGGGACTTGTCCCACTCCCCCACGTTGACGACCATCCGCATCGACGGAACCCAGATCACGTCGTAGCCGCCCGCCGCGTTCCAGCCGGTGGCGTTGACCGCGGCCTCGCCGCCGCCGAGGTGCCACGGGCCCCGGTTGAGGGCCCGCTGCAGAAGGTCGGGGCCGTCGGTGCCGAGCGTCTGGTTGCGCAGGGTCAGCTGGTGCAGCCGGCCCCAGCTCCAGGTGTTGATGTCCTTGCCGAGCTCGGCGGTCAGCTCCCAGCGGGCGTCCTCCATGGCGCGGGCGAAGAGCTGGTCACGGTTCCCGATCGCCTCCTCGCGCCCCTGGGCGGGCACCTTCCACCACTCGTTGTCCGGGTCCTCGAGGATGGACTCGACGACCTCGTACCAGCGGTCTCCGCCGTCCGGCTGCGCCGTGTCGGGGTCACGCTGACCGCACTCCCGTACGCGCTTGGTCTGCTCGTCCACCGGTCCGGTGCTGGTGGCGGGCAGCACGCTGAGGCAGTCGCCCTTGGCGCGGAGCTCCTTGGGGAGCTTGTTGCCGAAGGCCAGCTTGAGGATGTTGCGCCAGACGGCGTTGAAGTACGCGGCGGCGGCGGAGTCGGGCTCCTGGACGTATTCCCAGCCCTCCAGCAGCTTCTGGGCCTCACGGACGCTCTTGTCGGAGATACCGATCTTCAACAGCTTCGGAACCAGCTCGGCGGCGATCACGCTCTGGTTGTCCATCTGCATCGTCTGCATGTCGTCGGTGGAGATCTTCTCGCCGCCGCCGATCTTCTGCTCGATGAGGTCGTTGATCCGCTGGCTGCGGGCGCCGTAGCCCCAGTCCTTGGTGAGCAGGTGGTCGTACTTCTCGATGACGGCCTGGTTGGCGGTGACGATGTAGCCGCGATCCGGGTTGTACTCGAACGGCAGCTCGGCGAACGGGACCGGCTTCTCCTCCCAGCCGTACTCCGACGTCCAGCCGGGACTCGGCATCCTGCCGTCACCCTTGACACGGACCGGGATCCTGCCGGGGGCCTGGTAGCCGATGTTGCCGTCGGTGTCCGCGTAGATGAGGTTCTGCGAAGGCACCTCGAAGTGCTCCGCGGCCGCCCGGAAGGTCTTGAAGTCCTTGGCCCGGTTGAGCTCGAAGACCGCGTCCATCGACCTGCCGGCCTCCAGTGCGGTCCACTTCAGCGCGACCGCGTAACCGTCGCCGCGGTCCGGGGCGGAGGCGGTGACGGGCGCCTTCTTGCCGACCTTCACCATCTCGCTGCTCCGGTCGGAGACCAGCGGCCCGTTGTTGGTCTCCCGGACCGTGATCTTCCGGCTCTTGCCGCCCGCGACCTTGATGGTCTCCTCACGGGTGACGAAGGGCTCGGTCTTGCCGTCGTACTGGTAGCCGTCGGCCGAGACCTTCTCCAGGAAGAGGTCGGTGACGTCCGCGCCCAGGTTGGTGAAGCCCCAGGCGATGTCCTTGTTGTGCCCGATGATCACCCCGGGCATCCCGGAGAACGTGTAACCGGCGGTGTCGTACCGGCAGGTCTCCGACACCTGACGGCAGTGCAGCCCCATCTGGTACCAGAGCGAGGGCAGCATGGGCGCCAGGTGCGGGTCGTTGGCCAGGAGCGGGTTGCCGGTGGTCGTGTGGTCCCCGGACACGACCCAGGAGTTCGATCCGATGCCGTTGCCGTTGGGGCCGAGCAGTGCCGGGATCTCGTCCAGGGTGTCGGAGAGCGCGGAGAGCTGGGTGTTCAGCCCTTCGGTCGCGCCCTCGGGGGTCTGCGCACCGATGCCGTCCGACGGTTCGGCGTCAGGCTCGAATGCGCCGGTGACCGGGGAGACCGCACCCTGTCCGACGATCGGGTCGTTCTTGTCGAACCGGTAGGCCGGATAGAGATCCTCGATCTGCTTCTTGCCGAGCCTGCTGGTCATCAGCGAGCGGTCGATCTCGTCCTGCATGTTCCCGCGCAGGTCCCAGGCCATCGCCTTCAGCCAGGCGACCGAGTCGACCGGGGTCCACTCGGTGGGCTTGTAGTCGTTGGTCAGACCGAGGGCCGCGTACTCGACGGAGATGTCCTTGCCGTCCTTGCCGTCCAGATACGCGTTCACCCCCTCCGCGTACGCCTGGAGGTTCTTCTTGGTGTCCTCGTCCAGGACCTCGTCGTACTCCTGCTGCGCGACCTTGCGCCAGCCCAGCGTGCGCAGGAAGGCGTCGGTCTCCACCTGGCCGGAGCCGAACATCTCGGAGAGCCGTCCCGAGGTCATGTGACGGCGGACGTCCATCTCCCAGAAGCGGTCCTGGGCCTGGACGAAGCCCTGCGCACGGAAGAGATCACTGTCGGAGTCCGCGTAGATCTGCGGGATCCCGTAACTGTCGCGTTTGACGTCGACGTCGCCGGCAAGACCCTTGAGCTCGATCGAACCGGTGGTCTGGGGGTACGAGGCCCGGACCGTGGATACGGACCAGAACGCGCCGTAACCGACACCCGCGACAAGCGCCAGCACCAGGACGATCACGAACAGGCGGGCGCGTCGCCCCTTCTTCCTGCCGGGCTTCTTCGCATCGGAAGAACCGGAAGGGGCGGTTGTGTTGGCGGGCATCGCTGTCCTTCGAGGGGCAGGGTGGTCCTGGGAGTGCAGGAGCAACCATAGGCGCCCCGCCGATGCCACTCGGACGCGGTATGGAGATGCGTCCATTTGCGTAGTCCTCGCACGAACACTCGACCGCGTCAAGGAAACGTTAAAGATTAGGTAAGGTAACGAAGTACTGGCCGCCGGAGGTCGATCCGGAAGGCGTACGCAGGGAAGGAACGGACCCTGACTGTCCACGCGCTCAACGAACTTCTGCTCGTCTGCTCGCTCGTCCTGCTGGTGGCCGTCGCGGCCGTACGCATCTCGTCCCGCAGCGGGCTCCCCAGCCTGCTCCTGTACCTCGGCATCGGGATCGCCATGGGGCAGGACGGCATCTTCGACGTCAAGTTCGACAACGCCGAGCTGACCCAGGTGATCGGTTATGCCGCCCTGGTGGTCATCCTGGCCGAGGGCGGACTGGGCACGAAGTGGAAGGAAGTCAGACCCGCGCTGCCGGCGGCTGCCATGCTGTCGACCGTCGGCGTGGGCATCAGCGTGGGCGTCACCGCGAGCGCGGCGCACTATCTCGTCGGCCTCGACTGGCAGCAGGCCCTGATCATCGGTGCCGTCGTCTCCTCCACCGACGCCGCAGCCGTCTTCTCCGTACTGCGCAAGGTCCCGCTCCCCTCCCGGATCACCGGTGTCCTGGAGGCCGAGTCCGGCTTCAACGACGCCCCCGTGGTCATCCTGGTGGTGGCGTTCTCCGCCGTCGGCCCGGTGGAGCACTGGTACGTACTCGTCGGCGAGATAGCCCTGGAGCTGGCCATCGGCGCGGCCATCGGTCTCGCGGTGGGCTGGCTCGGCTCCTTCGGACTGCGTCATGTGGCACTGCCCGCGTCCGGCCTCTACCCGATCGCCGTGATGGCCATCGCCGTGTCCGCGTACGCCGCGGGCGCCATGGCCCACGGCAGCGGCTTCCTGGCCGTCTACCTGGCCGCGATGGTCCTCGGCAACTCCAAGCTGCCGCACTGGCCGGCCACCCGGGGCTTCGCGGACGGGCTCGGCTGGCTGGCGCAGATCGGCATGTTCGTCCTGCTCGGCCTGCTGGTCACCCCGCACGACCTCGTCGGCGACTTCTGGCCCGCCGTGGCCGTGGGGCTGGTCCTGACAGCGGTCGCGCGCCCGCTGTCGGTCTTCATCAGCCTGGCGCCGTTCACCCTGCCGCGGCGCGAGAAGGCCCTCATGTCCTGGGCGGGGCTGCGCGGCGCCGTCCCCATCGTCCTGGCGACCATTCCCATGGTGTCCGGGATCGAGGGCAGCACCCGGGTCTTCAACATCGTCTTCGTGCTCGTCATCGTCTACACGCTGATCCAGGGGCCCACCCTGCCCTGGCTCGCGAGGGCTCTGAAGATCTCGGACGACCCGTCCGAGACCGCGGACCTGGGCATCGAGTCGGCGCCCCTGGAACGGCTGCGCGGGCATCTGCTGTCCGTCGCCATCCCCGGGAGGTCGAAGATGCACGGCGTGGAGGTCGCCGAGCTGCGGCTGCCCTCCGGGGCAGCCGTCACCCTCGTCGTACGGGACGGGAAGAGCTTCGTCCCCGCCCCGTCCACCGTGCTCCGGCGTGGGGACGAGCTGCTGGTGGTCGCGACCGACCCGGTGCGTGACGCCGCGGAGGCGCGCCTGCGGTCGGTCGGCGAGGGAGGCAAGCTGGCAGGCTGGCTGGGGACGGGCGGCGGAGGCCGTCAGGACGACGGCTCACCGGACGCGCCGCACGTGATGAAGCTGGCCAAGAAGCTGAGCAGGGGCGGCGAGGGACGGCCGGGCGGTACGTCGGGGCGCGCGTCCCGGGGCGCGTCGGGCGGCAGGAAGGCGCACCACTGATCAAAGGTGGTGACGGGCATCTCGGACGCCATCACAGGCGCACCGGACCTGGGGTCTGTAACATGAAGGACTTATCCACATGATCCATCTGTTTTGATTTTGATCGACCAACTCTGTCTGATGCAGAGCTGGCGCGACCGTATGGCGGTCGTGGCGTCCTTTCGCCTCTGCGGCGAGCGCCCGGCATCTACCGCAGTTCCGCGCGAAGAGGACAGCTCTCGGCAGCTCCCGCCCGAGCCCGCACCCCGGTGCGGCGGCCCGCACGGGAGCACGGCCACCAGGCGGCAGAAAGGCAAGGACCGTGGCGTCCACGGTCTCCGACCGCCCCGGTTACGGGCAGTTGCTGCGCACCCCCGGTGCGTGGACCTTCCTCCTTCCGGGCTTCGCCGCCCGGCAGCCCTTCGCGATGCTGACCATCGGCATCGTGCTCCTGGTGCAGCACACCACCGGCTCGTACGGCAGCGCGGGCGCCGTGGCGGCCGTGTCCGGTGTCTCGATGGCACTGTTCGCCCCGCAGAGCGGCAGGCTCGCCGACCGCTTCGGCCAGCGCTCCGTCCTCGTGCCCGGCGTCCTGGCGCACGCCACCTCCGTCGGCGCACTCACGGCGCTCGCCCTGGCGGACGCGCCCCTGTGGGTGCTGTTCCTGGCGGCGGTACCCACCGGCGCCTCCATCCCGCAGATCGGGCCGATGGTGCGGGCCCGCTGGGCGGCCGCGCTCGGCGCCGCTCCGGGGCGGCCGGCCTCCCCGCTGATGGCCACGGCCGCCGCCTTCGAGTCCGTGACGGACGAGTTCACCTTCGTCGTAGGACCCGTGCTCGCGACGGCCCTGTGCACCGGCGTGCACCCGGCGGCCGGCCTGATCGCCGAGGCGGTGCTGACGCTCGTCGGCGGCCTCCTGTTCGCCGCCCAGCGCGCCACCCAGCCCGCCACCCGGAGCGCCGCGACCGCCGCCGAGCCGCACCGCTCGGCGCTCTCCGTGCCGGGCGTCCGCGTCCTGGCGGTCACCTTCCTCGGCATCGGTGCCGTCTTCGGCGGCATGCAGGTCTCCCTGACCGCGTTCTCCGAGGAGATCGGCCGGCCCGGCGTGAACGGGCTGCTGTACGGGATCTTCGCGGCCGGCAACATGCTGGCCGGGGTCGCCTGCGGAGCCATCGCCTGGAAGAGCGGCCCGCGCCGCCGCCTGATCGTCGGGTACGTGGCCCTGACGCTGACCGCGTCCGGTCTCTGGGCGGTGCACTCCGTGCCGCTGCTGGCCGGCCTGGGCCTGCTGGTCGGACTCTGCATCGCACCGGCTCTGATCAGCGGCTACACGCTGGTCGAGGCCCTGGTCCCGGCGTCCGCCCGGACCGAGGCCTTCACCTGGCTGACGGGCGCGGTGGCCCTGGGCCAGGCGGCCGCCGTCACGGTGGCCGGACAGCTCGCCGACGCCCACGGAGCGAGCACCGGTTTCGTGGTGCCGATGATCGGCACGGCGCTGGCCCTGGTGACCCTGCTGGCCCTGCGCTCGCGGCTGATACCGAGGCACCGGGGACGGACGGTGGCACGTGGGATCGGTCACCGCGAGCCGGTCACGGTGGACTGATGGCTCGGAATACGTCAGTATGGAACGTCGTTAGCACTCATTGAGTGAGAGTGCCAGGAGGATCAAGTGCCGACCTATCAGTACCAGTGCACCGAGTGCGGCGAGGGCCTCGAGGCGGTGCAGAAGTTCACCGATGATGCCCTGACCGTGTGCCCGAACTGCGAAGGACGCCTCAAGAAGGTGTTCTCAGCGGTCGGCATCGTCTTCAAGGGTTCCGGTTTCTACCGGAACGACAGCCGCGGCTCCTCGTCGAGCAGCACGCCGGCCACGTCGTCCGCGAAGGCTTCCGGTTCCGCGTCCAGCACGCCGGCCTCGTCGGGATCGGATGCGAAGCCCGCCGCTTCGACGTCCTCGTCCTCGGGGTCCACTTCTTCGTCGAGCTCCTCGACGAGCGGTACGTCGGCCGCCTGAGGCGGGACACATACCTTCATACGCTCCACCGGGACCCCGCTGATCCACTCGGCGGGGTCCCGGTCGTGCGTGCCCCGTTAGTGTGACCGCATGGTGAACGCAGAAACGGGTACAGCGGATATCGGCGTGATCGGCGGATCGGGCCTCTACTCCTTCCTGGAGGACGTGACCGAGGTCCAGGTGGACACCCCGTACGGGGCGCCCAGCGACTCCCTCTTCCTGGGCGAGATCGCGGGCCGCCGGGTGGCCTTCCTCCCGCGTCACGGCCGCGGCCACCACATGCCGCCGCACCGCATCAACTACCGCGCCAACCTCTGGGCCCTGCGCTCCGTCGGCGTACGTCAGGTACTCGGCCCGTGCGCCGTCGGCGGCCTGCGTCCGGAGTACGGGCCGGGCACCCTGCTCGTGCCGGATCAGCTGGTGGACCGCACCAAGGCTCGTACGCAGACCTACTACGACGGCGAGACCCGGGCGGACGGCACCGAGCCGAACGTGGTGCACCTCGGCTTCGCCGACCCCTACTGCCCCGAGGGACGCAAGGCGGCTCTCGCCGCGGCCCGCGGGCGCGACTGGGAGCCGGTGGACGGCGGAACGCTGGTCGTGGTCGAGGGGCCCCGTTTCTCGACCCGCGCGGAATCGCGCTGGCACGCGGCGATGGGCTGGTCGGTGGTCGGGATGACGGGACACCCCGAAGCGGTGCTGGCCCGTGAACTGGGGCTCTGCTACACGACGCTGACACTGGTGACGGACCTGGACGCGGGCGCCGAGGCCGGCGAGGGTGTCAACCACGGCGATGTGCTGAAGGTGTTCTCGGCCAATGTGGACCGGCTGCGGTCGGTGCTGTTCGACGCGGTGGCCGCACTGCCCGCGAACGCGGACCGTGACTGCGTCTGTGTGCACGCCCTGGACGGGATCCACACGGGGGTGGAACTGCCTTGACCCGAGCTGCCCGGCAGCTCGGCATGCCGGCACCTCGCACTCCCCTCACGTCTCGCACCTCGCGTACGGGTGAGCGAGTTGTCCACATCGCGTGAACTGTCCACAGGGCCGCGCGGGATTCGTGCGGAGAGTGGATCGTGAGGGGAGTCCGGCGGGAGATCCCGCGGGACTCCCCTCACGCATGTCGTCATACGTCCCTCTCCACGTTCTCGCGTCTCCTCATGCGTCTCCTCATGCGTCTCCCCGGGCGGGTCCCTTGTGGATCTCCCTCGTGGATCTCCTTCACGGCAGGTGGTGTTGGCCATGTTCCCGTCGGTGCCCGATACACGTCCCGCGTCTCCCCCGCCTTGCGAGGTCCCGCTCTTCGGGCCCCTGCGGGTGCGCGGCGGCGGTGGCCGACGACTGCGGCGGGCGTTGCGCGGGCGGCGCCGCGCCATGGCGGCGGGATTCGCCCTGGCCTCAGCGGTGCTCGCCGCCTCGGGGCTGGGCGGTGCGGGCTCGGGCCCTGCCGGGCCGGGCGGCGACGAGGCGGCCGCCGTCACGAGCGGCGGTGCGCCGCCGGGGCCGGAGCGGCCGCCCGTACGGCTCGTGTCCGCGCCCGTGCGGATCGCGGACGGGGCGACGGTCGGGCTGCTGCGGCCGGGCGACCGGGTCGATGTGATCGCCGCGCGGGGCGGGGACGCCGGTGCGCGAATGGTGGCGAAGGACGCACGGGTGGTGGAGGTGCCCCGCGGTGCCGCGGGCACGGGGACGGCCTTCCCGGGGCCGGACGGCGGGACCGGGCCGGAAGGCGGCGCCCTGGTGGTGCTGTCCGTGGAGCGGGAGACCGCTGTCACCCTGGCCGGAGCCGGCGCCTCGGGCCGGCTCGCGGTGGCGGTGTCCCGTGCCGACCGGTACTGATATGCCGTCACCCACCCACGGAAGGTCGCTGATCCGGCGGCGCGCCCTTGCCTCGTCTCGACGGCGCGGATCCGCCCGTTCCCTTGCGGCCCGCACGGAGGAAGGCTCACGTGTGAGCGAGAAGAAGGTCAGTCGTGGGAGGGGTGCAGGAGACCTTGGAACTGAGCGAGCCGGACGTTCTGAAGGAGATCCGCGACGGCTCGTCCCACGGCGTGACAAGGCGCAAGACCTCGCGGACGGCGGGGATCAGATGTGGTGGGGCGGCTTGTCGTCGAGGAAGCGCGCCAGATCGGCCGCGCTCCCGCCGGCCGGAGCCCGCTCACCCCACCCCTGGTCCGTATCGTCCGCGGACTGCCGGTCCAGCGGATCGTCGAAGATCAGAGCCGGCTTGGGCCTGGGCTCCTGCGACGGCGGCTCCTGCCGCTGCGACGGCTTCGAATCTCGCGGTCCAGGGGCGGGGGCGGTACTCATGTCTCCAGGGTACGGCGGCACAGCGGTCCTTCGGATCGAGCCGCCGCAGTCCGCGGACCACGAGGCCGCCGTCCGACGGCCGGCCGCGATCCGGGACGCGAAGGGGACCTTCCGTTCAACACCACGGTCGCCGTCGCCGCCACGGGCGCCCCCTCACCCGCGCCCCGGCGCAGGAGCGCGCGGGCACGGCGCACGACGGGCTGGCGCGCGCCGTGCGGCCGACCCATGTGCTGCCCGACGGGGACACCCTGTTCACCCGTGCCGCCGGCCGTCGGCCGTTGCCTCCGGAGCCCGTCACCGAGCTGAACGAGATCCTGGCCGCAGGCGCGGATGCGCTGGCCCGCGCCCTCGCGAGGGCGTCGCGGCGGCCCAGGGAATCGACGGCCCCGGGATGCGTTCGCCTCGTGCGCCGATCCCTGCGACGCCCCCTGATCGGGCCGGGAACTTTCTGCGTGCGCCGTACGTTTTTCGCTAACCCCGGTCACGATGTCAGACCCAGGGACTACGTTATGCACGCATCAAGTAACACGCGGCGACGGCCTGGAGACAGCACCTTGAGCGATCCGTACGAGACAACCGAGCAGCATCTCGAGCGACTCCTGCGATGCGCCCTCAACTCCTTCGATCTGTCCGACACCACGGTCGACCGGCTCGGGACGGCCCTGGCGCACAGCAGTGCCCTGCATTCGTCCCATCACAGTGCCGTTCTGCACCGTGAGACCTACCGGCACACGTATCTGCTGGCCGACGGCACCGCGTTCACCCTGTGGGAGCTGGTGCACGGCGGCGGCCGGGACGCCTCGGTCCCCCGCCGGCACGAGCTGTACGACGACGAGGGCGATGCCCAGATCGCCGCCGCACGGCTCGCGGGCACCTTCTGGGACACCCCGGCCTTCGGCGAGGAGAGCCTGCGGGGGGACATGGACGTCCTCACGCTCCTGATGTCCGTCCCCCCGGCCCCCCACCCCCGCGTGTACGCCCCGGACAATTCGGCGGACCACGCCCGCCGGGTCCTGCGCCGCGCGGAGAACGGGGACCGGCCGGGCGCCGGCACGGCCGGACTGCTCCGGGCGGCCTTCGCCCACCACATCACGCAGGTCTTCGGCCGCCAGTGCCGCGTCGAAGGCCGTGACGCCGGATTCACGCTCTACGAGCACGCCTTCCTGCTCCTGGACGGCAGCGAGACGAGCCTGTGGGAGGTCGAGCACACGGCGACGCCCGACGGCCGTCACATGTGCGAGGTGTACGGGGACGAGGACACCGCACGCCGGGCCATGGAGAACCGCACCAGGATCTGCTGACCCGCGCGGACGCCGGACACGGATCGCCCGTCCGCCCCGGAACCGGGACGGACGGGCGAGGACCGCCGTGACAGCACTGCGCGGGCGCGCGATCAGCGCGACAGCGCAGGCTCCTTACTGATCCCGGTGTCCGGCACAGCGGCCGTGTCGTCGCCGCCCTCGAGGTGCACCTGCGGCCTGGCCGGCAGCACGAACATC
Organism: Streptomyces sp. NPDC025273; assembly: GCF_040638585.1. Lineage (NCBI taxonomy): Bacteria > Bacillati > Actinomycetota > Actinomycetes > Kitasatosporales > Streptomycetaceae > Streptomyces > Streptomyces sp. NPDC025273. Next base: position 116,639 of record NZ_JBEZYP010000008.1, on the reverse strand, counting down.
ACGAGGAAGATCACCATGAGCACCCCGGCCACCCACCACAGCGACTGCTGGAACGCGTCCACGAAGGCCGCACCCATCTCCTGCGGCGCCAGGTCGTCGCTGATCGATCCGAAGAAGACGACCGAGACGAGGCCGAGCCCCAGCGCCGTACCCATCTGCTGCACGGTGTTGATCAGCCCGGACGCCGATCCTGAGTGCTCCTTGGGTACCCCGGAGAGCACCGCGTCCGTCAGCGGGGCCACGATCAGCCCCATGCCCGCACCCATGATCACCAGCGGCACGATCATCTGCCAGGACGTGATGGCCAGGCCGTACCGCTCGGCCTCGCCGATGTAGACCAGCAGCCCGGCGATCATCAGCAGCGCGCCCGACTGAAGAACCTTGCGGCCGAATCGGGGCACCAGCTTCTGCACGGAGATCCCTGCGGCCACCGAGACGGAGATCGAGAACGGGATCCCGGTCGTGCCCGCGCGCAGCGCGCTCCAGCCGAGCCCCATCTGCATGTAGAGCGTCCAGACCAGGAAGAAGATGCCGAGGCCGAGGCCGAAGGCCAGCTGTACGGCGATACCTGCGGCGAAGCTCTTCACCCGGAACAGCGACAGTTCGATGAGCGGGGAGCCGTCCCTGCTCGCCTTCTGCCGCTCGTACGCGATCAGCGCCGCGAAGACCAGGAGGCTGGCGGCCATCGACGCGTACCCCCACAGCGGCCAGCCCAGCTCGCGTCCCCGGGTCAGTGGGTAGAGCAGCATGAGCAGGCCCAGCGTCACCAGGAACACACCGGCCAGGTCGAGGCGCAGTGCCTTCGGTGCCTTGGACTCGCTGATGAACTTCCGCCCCAGGACCAGTCCGGCGATGCCCACCGGCAGGTTGATCAGGAAGATCGGCCGCCACTGCAGGCCGAAGAGGTTCCACTCGGTGAGCAGCGCACCCAGCAGGGGCCCGGAGACCGCGCCGAGCCCGACGATCGCGCCGAAGAGCCCGAAGACCTTGCCACGTTCGTGTGCCGGGAAGGTGGCGTGCACGATGGACAGCACCTGGGGCACCATCAGCGCGGCCATGCCGCCCTGCAGGATGCGGGAGGCGACCAGCATCTCCGGGTTCCCGGCGAAGCCGCAGAGGGCGGAGGCGATCGTGAAGCCGCCGATCCCGATGAGGAACATCCGCTTGCGGCCGTAGATGTCGCCGAGCCGGCCGCCCGTGATCAGACCGGCCGCGAAGGCCAGGGCATACCCGGCGGTGATCCACTGGATCTCGGAGAACGAGGCACCGGTGTCCCGGGTGATGCTCGGGATGGCGATATTGACGATCGTGACATCGACCAGGTCCATGAAGGCCGCGGTCATCACGATCGCGAGCGCGAACCAGCGACGGCGGTCCGCACGGTCCTGTGGGGCGTCCGGGCCCATGGGCGCCGTGCGGGCGGCTGCCGAGGACGGCGGGGATTCGGAAGAAGGCATAGGAAGAAGCTAGGAGTCCATTAGGTCAGATCGTGTCCTGATGGACCGGCATGCTGGGTCCCATGACGGATACCCCGGCACGACTGCTGAATCTGCTGTCGCTCCTCCAGACCCCGCGCGAGTGGCCGGGCAGCGAGCTGGCCGAGCGGCTCGACGTCAGCCCGCGCACCATCCGCCGTGACATCGACCGGCTCCGCGACCTCGGCTACCCGGTCGAGGCCTCCCGCGGTTCCATCGGGGGCTATCGCCTGGTGGCGGGCAGTGCCATGCCGCCCCTCCTGCTGGACGACGAGGAGGCGGTGGCCATCGCGGTGGGGCTGAGGGCCGGGGCCGGGCATGCCATCGAGGGTGTCGACGAGGCTTCGGTACGGGCGCTGGCCAAGCTGGAACAGGTGCTTCCGTCACGGCTGCGGCACCGGGTCTCCTCCCTGCAGAGAGCGACGGTGCCACTCACCCGCGGCGACGGTTCGACCATCGATCCGCGGACCCTCACGGTGATCGCCTCGGCGGCCACCGGGCGGGAGCGGCTGCGCTTCGGCTACCGCGCGGGGGACGGCACCGCGTCGAAACGCCGGGTCGAGCCGTACCGGCTGGTGAGCACCGGCAGCCGCTGGTATCTCGTCGCGTACGACATGGACCGCGAGGACTGGCGCACCTTCCGCGTGGACCGGGTGAACGAGCCGTTCGCCACCGGGGCCCGCTTCACCCCTCGCGAGCTGCCCACCGAGAACGGGGACGCGGCGGAGTTCATCGCCCGTTCGATGACCCGGATGCAGCCGGAACTCCGGATCGATGTGAGCTTCGGGGCACCGGCGGACTTCGTGAGGGCACGGCTCCCCGCGATGCTGGGCGCCGTGGAGCCGACCGGTGCGGACAGCTGCCGGCTGCGCACTGTCTCCTCGGACTCGCTGGAGTGGGTGGCGCTGCGGCTGGCTCTGGTGGACTGCGAGTTCGAGGCGCACGGGCCGCCGCGGCTGGTGCAGTATCTGAGCGGCCTGGGTGCCCGTCTGACCCGCGCTTCGTCGGCCGGGCCCGGGGGGAGCGGAAATGAATGAGCCCCGGCGCCGGGGGGGTGGGCGCCGGGACTCAGCTCAGGGGACCGGTACGGGACCGGTCGTCGGGCCGGTGCGAACCGGCTTGATGGGGAGATTACGGGTTATTGCCTCACGCCGCAGCGTCAAAGCCCGTGTCGTGAGCCATTCGCTTCAATTCGAGCAATGCGTGCTTCTCGATCTGACGGATCCGCTCCCGCGTCAGACCGTGCTGCTTGCCCACCTCGGTGAGGGTCCGCTCGCGGCCGTCCTCGATCCCGTACCGCATACGGATGATGGAGGCGGTCCTGTTGTCGAGCTTGCCGATGAGGTCTTCGAGCTCCTCGCTGCGCAGCAGCGTCATCACGGACTGCTCGGGCGACACCGCGGAGGTGTCCTCCAGCAGATCGCCGAACTGGGTGTCCCCGTCGTCGTCGACGGACATGTTGAGGCTGACCGGGTCACGGGCCCAGTCCAGGACATTGCCCACGCGCTCGGCGTTGGAGTCCAGCTCCGCCGCGATCTCCGTGTGCTCCGGGTCGCGCCCGTGCTCGCGGTTGAATTCGCGCTGCACCCGGCGGATCCGGCCGAGCTCCTCCACGAGGTGGACGGGGAGCCTGATGGTGCGGGACTGGTCGGCTATCGAGCGGGTGATGGCCTGGCGGATCCACCACGTGGCGTATGTGGAGAACTTGAAGCCCTTGGCGTAGTCGAACTTCTCGACCGCACGCACCAGGCCCGCGTTGCCCTCCTGGATCAGGTCGAGCAGCGGGAGACCGGCCCGCGGGTAGCGCCGGGCCACGGCGACGACGAGCCGGAGGTTGGACCGGATGAACACGTCCTTGGCGCGCTCGCCTTCGGCCACCAGCGCCTCCAGCTCCTCGCGCTTCGCTCCGCCGGCCCCGCTCTCCACCTGGCCGTCGAGGATCTGCTGGGCGAAGACACCCGCCTCGATCGTCTGGGAGAGCTCGACCTCCTTCGCGGCGTCGAGCAGGGGTGTGCGAGCGATCTCGTCCAGGTACATGCCGACCAGGTCGCGATCGGCGATCTCCCCGCCCACGGCGCGAACACTGCTTGCCCGGTCGGTCCCGCCGGAGCGGGCGGACGAACGACGGGCGACGGCACGGGTTGCCATGCGAGCTCCCTTGCTGAGTAGGTCGCGACACCCTTCCGGGTGCCCTGCATCCGATGGAAACAACGACTGGAATCCGGACAGAATTCCCACGGCGACCATTCACTTTCGAGATCATGCAGTACCCTGTCCGCCCCGACAGGAGGACAGATGGCCCAGATACCCACAGAAGTGCAGGTCAGGCCCGGCACGGAGACTGATCTTGAAGCCCTGACGGCCATCTACAACCATTACGTCCGTGAGACTGCACTCACGTTCGACACATCCCCCTTCACGCCGGCCGAACGCCTGCCGTGGTTGCGCTCACACCCCGAAGACGGCCCGTACCGGCTGCTGGTTGCCTCGGACGTCAGTACGACGTACAACGCGCCCGAGCTCCTCGGTTATGCCACCAGCAGCCCGTACCGGCCCAAGGCGGCGTACAGCACGTCGGTCGAGGTGAGCGCCTACTGCGCACCGGGCGCCACCGGCCGCGGCATCGGCACCCTGCTCTACAAGGCGCTCTTCGAGGCCCTGGCCGGTGAGGACATCCACCGCGCCTACGCCGCGATCGCCCAGCCCAACGAACCGTCGGTCCGGCTGCACGACACCTTCGGCTTCCGCCACGTCGGCACGTACACCGAGGTGGGGCGGAAGTTCGGCCGGTACTGGGACGTGTCCTGGTACGAGAAGCCGATGCTCAGCCGAACTGGACCGATCGCTTCGCCAGCCCCATCCAGAACCCGTCGATGACACTGCGTCCCTGATCGAGCTCACCCTCCGAAGCACCCAGCGTCACGAACAGCGGGGCGAAGTGCTCGGTGCGGGGGTGGGCCAGCTTCCCCGCAGGCGACTTGTGTGCGAAATCCAGCAGCGCGTCGACGTCCTGCGCCTGGAGCGCCCGGTGCCCCCAGTCGTCGAACTCCGCCGACCAGCCGGGGGTGCCTGCGTGCCGCAGCGCCGCCAGGTTGTGCGTGAAGAAGCCGCTGCCGACGATCAGCACGCCCTCGTCGCGCAGCGGAGCGAGCTTGCGCCCGATGTCCATCAGCTTCCGCGGGTCCAGCGTCGGCAGGGAGATCTGCAGCACGGGGACGTCCGCATCCGGGAACATCTCCACGAGCGGCACGTACGCCCCGTGGTCGAGGCCGCGGTCGGGGATGTCCTGGACCGGGGCACCCGCGGCACGCAGGAGCTTGCGCACGTCGTCCGCGAGCTTCGGGGCACCGGGGGCCGCGTACCGCACCTGGTAATAGTGCTCGGGGAAGCCCCAGAAGTCGTAGACGAGCGGCACGGTCTCGGTGGCGCCGAGCGCGAGCGGGGCCTCCTCCCAGTGCGCGGAGACCATCAGGATCGCCTTGGGGCGGGGGAGTCCGGCGGACCAGGCGGCCAGCTCACCGGGCCAGACCGGGTCGTCGGCGAGCGGCGGCGCGCCGTGGGAGAGATAGAGGGCCGGCATGCGTTCCGCGGTGACAGTCATGACACTCCCATTCCTCCGCCGATCAAGGTATGTGTTCTCTACAGGCACCGGGAAACGGTCACCTGGGCAGACCACCGGGGACTCGACAGATGGTTTCTTTGAATCTTCAAGTTCCTATCACCTGAGACCTTAGCTCTATCTAGTTCAACATTCAAGAAAAGGTCGTACAGTGAAGTACATGACCACGACATCCACCGGCGGGCCCCGATGGCTCACCGACGAAGAGCAGAGCGTGTGGCGGGCGTATCTCCACGCCACCACGCTGATGGAGGATCACCTCGACCGCCAGTTGCAGCGCGATGCCGGCATGCCGCACATCTACTACGGGCTGCTCGTCCAGCTCTCCCAGGCGCCCAGGCACCGGAAGCGGATGACCGAGCTGGCCAAGGACGCCAAGATCACCCGCTCCCGGCTCTCGCACGCCGTCGCCCGGCTGGAGAAGAACGGGTGGGTCCGCCGCGAGGAGTGCCCCTCCGACAAGCGCGGTCAGAACGCGGTCCTCACGGACGACGGTTACGAGATGCTCGCCCGGTCCGCTCCGGGGCACGTCGACGCGGTGCGCCACGCGATGTTCGCCCGGCTCACCCCCGGCCAGGTGGCGAGCCTCGGCGAGATCATGCAGGTCATCGCCGCCGGACTGCAGCCGGAGGGCGCGGACGCGGATCTGCCCTGGCTCCGCTGAGCGGAGCCAGGGCAGATGTCGGGGGCGTCCGGTGTCCGGTGCCGCCCCACCCGCCCCACCCGGCGCACCCGTCACGCCGGTCGTGGCGGTCGTGGCTCGGCCGTGGCCTTCAGGACTCAGTGCGCGATGACCGGGATCTTCAGCTCGTCCTCGACGCCGTCCGCACGGTCCCCGGCACCGTCGGCCGAACCGGCCGTTCCGGTGCCCGGACGCCCGGTGTTGATCAGCACCGTCGCGATGGCCGAGGCGGCGACGAGGATGCCCACCGCCCACCAGATCGCGCTGGCGAAACCACTGACCATGGCCTGCATCCGCAGCAGCTCGGGATCGGTGGCGCCCGCGGCGTGGTCCGCGATGTACGCGGTGGTGGCGCCTGCGGCGATGGTGTTGAGCAGCGCCGTACCGATGGCTCCGCCGACCTGCTGCGAGGTGTTCACCATCGCGGAGGCCACACCCGCGTCCCGCGGCTCGATGCCGTGCGTGGCCAACGACATGGCCGGCATGAATGCCGTACCCATGCCCAGGCCGAGCAGCAGCTGGCCCGGCAGGATGACGCCCGCGTACGAGGTGTCGACCTCCAGCTGGGTCAGCAGCAGCATGCCGATGGCGGCCACGAGGAAACCGGGGCCCATCAGCAACCGCGGGGGAACCCGGGTCATCAGCCGGGTACCGATCTGTGTGGAGCCGACAATCATGCCCGCGATCATCGGGAGGAACGCGAAGCCCGTCTTGACCGGCGAGTACCCCTTCGCGACCTGGAGGTAGTACGTCAGGAAGAGGAAGAGCCCGAACATCGCGATGATGGCGAGCCCCAGGGAGAGGTAGACCCCACCGCGATTGCGCTCGGTCAGGACACGCAGCGGCAGCAGCGGCGACTTGACGCGCGACTCGGTGACGACGAAGGCCAGCAGCAGCACCGCGGCCGCGATGAACATGCCGATGGTCAGCGAGTCGGACCAGCCGGCCGACTCGGCTCGGGTGAAGCCGTACACCAGCGCGACCAGGCCGAGCGTGGACAGGACGACACCGGGGATGTCGAGCGGCGAGCGGTTGCGGCCGCCGGCCGGCTCACGGATGACGAAGTAGGCACCGGCGGCGGCGACGATCGCGAACGGGATGTTCACGAAGAACGTCCAGCGCCAGTTCAGGTACTCCGTCAGGAACCCGCCCAGGATCAGGCCGACCGCGCCACCGCCACCGGCGATGGCCCCGTAGATACCGAAGGCCTTGGCGCGCTCCTTGGCGTCGGTGAACATCACCGCGAGCAGCGACAGGGCTGCCGGTGCGAGCAGTGCGCCGAAGGCACCCTGCAGGGCACGGGAGCCGAACATCATCGCCTCGCCCTGGGCGGCACCACCGATCGCGGACGCGGCGGCGAAGCCGATCAGGCCCACCACGAACGTGCGCTTACGGCCCCAGAGGTCCGCGATGCGTCCGCCGAAGAGCAGGAGTCCGCCGAACGCGAGCGCGTACGCGGTGATGACCCACTGCTTGTTGCCCTCGGAGATGCCCAGGTCGGTCTGGGCGGAAGGCAGGGCGATGTTCACGATGGTCGCGTCGAGCACGACCATCAGCTGGGCGAGGGCGATGAAGGCCAGCGCTTTCCAGCGGCTGGGATCCGGAAGCCGGATGTCGGCTGTTTTTGACATGCGAGTAGCCACCTAAGGACGCGCGTGGACGCGAGGAGTCGTGAGACCGGCGGGGCCGGCCCGCGGACGGATCCGCGGGCACCGCCGGAAAAGGGTGTACGAGCTGGCGGTCGGACCTGCTGGTCAGGCCCCGCCCGCTCCATGTGGGTTCTGTCGGCCGCTCGGGCCCGTGGTCTGTTGGTCTCTGGTGCCGCGTGGGCGTCAGTCCCCGCGGCGCAGGTCCTCCATGGTCGCCGCCGATCCGGGCAGTTCGGAGCGGGCCGGAGCTTCCAGGCCGTCCAGGAAGAGCTGCAGATGGCGGTGGGTGTACCGGTCGATGTTCGGGCAGGCGATGCCGGGCAACGGCCGGGTGAGCTGGGAGAGGGCGACGAGTACGTCACCGACGGCGATGTCGGTGCGCAGCCGCCCCGCGGACATGGCGCGCTCCACGAGCCCTTCGACGGTCTCTTCGAGGCGACGGAGCTCGGCGAGCAGTTCGGGGTGGCTCTTGTCGAAGCCGCCGGACAGCATCGGGCACAGGGCGCCGATCCGTTCGTCGGCCGCCGCGTGGACGAAGCGGCTGAGCGCGGCGAACGGGTCGGACTCCGCCGCCACGGCCTCCTGCGCACACTCCGTGGTGCGGGAGGTGACCGCGAGGACGACCTCGTGGATGAGCGCGGCGCGGTCGGGGAAGTTCCGGTAGAGCGTGGCGTTGCCGACTCCGGCACGACGTGCGACTTCGTCGAGCGGCACGTCCGGCCCGAACTCGACGAACATCTCACGGGCGGCCGTCACGATCCGCTCCCGGTTGCGCAGGGCGTCGGCCCGCGGGCGGGGCGTACGGCGCTGCGCGGCGCAGGAGGCGGTTCCGGCGACGGTCTCCACGACTGCGGCCCTTCCTTCGGCGTGTGGACGATCCCTGGCACAACCGGGGACCGCTTCCCCGTTTCGCGGGGACACATGTGCAAACGGGGAGAGGATCCCCGGTTATTTCGCAGTCTCAAGTGACCTGAGTCACATGAAGCGACCGGGGGAACCCGGGAGAACCCCTCCATCGGCTCACCCAGCGAGCGGACCACCGCGGCCCGCCACAGGCTGATCGCCAGAGAGCAGTCAGGGCCGGCCGGCTGCCGCGGACCCGAAGGCGAAGCCCTATGCAGCAGCCCCGCCACCGGATACGCAGATACCGCTCCCTCGCCCTTGCCGGGGCGACGGCCCTGGTCATAGCGACCATGGCGTCGGCCAGCTCCACCCTCCCCGCCGCCAGCCCCGCCTCCGCCGGACCGGTGGCCGCACCCCGGGGAACCGGCCTCGGCCCCTGCCGGATCCCCACGACCATGGGTGTGCAGATGTCGGAAGGCATGCCGACACCGCCGGGGTACGCACGCTCCACCGGGCGGATCAAGGCCCTCAATCTGATGATCGACTTCCCGGACGCGCAGGCGACGGAACCGGCGGCGGACCGGCTCGCGGAATTCTTCCCGCAGACCTCCGAATGGTTCCGTACCAGCTCCTACGGCCGGCTCACCTACGTACCGGAAGCACCCGTGAACGACTGGCTGCGGATGCCGCTGCCGTTCGCGGAGTACGGCATAGAACGCGGCTCACCGTACGAACCGGGCTACCGCGACCTCGTCAAGGACCTCGTGGCAGTCGCCGATCCCAAAGTCGACTTCTCCGCGTACGACCTGTTCAACGTGCTGGTCACCCCGAACGCGGGACCTTCCGCGCTGGACACCGTCCTGTCGGTGACCTTCTCCGGCAACGACGACGCACCGTTCGCCGACGGGGTACCGCTCGCCAACACGTCCTTCGTCTACAGCCGCCAGGACGACGGCTCGGGGTCGTACGCGGAGACCGGCTACCGGGTCCTGCCCCACGAGAACGGCCATGTCTTCGGCCTGCCCGACCTCTACACGACGGAGGGCGGCGGCTCCGTGGGGCACTGGGACATCATGTCCGAGGACTGGGGGGCCAACAACGACCTCCTGGCCTGGCACAAGTGGAAGCTCGGCTGGCTCGACAACAGCCAAATCCGCTGCGCCGCCATGCCCGGCACCACCGAACACGTCCTCGAGCCACTGGCCATGGAGGGCGGCACGAAGCTGGCCTTCGTGCCGCTCAGCGCCCAGTCCGGCTACGCCGTGGAGGTACGCACCCCGGCCGGCAACGACGAAGCCGTCTGCAGGCCCGGCGTCCTCATCTACAGGGTGAGCTCCGACGTGGACACCGGCCAGGGGCCGGTCTCCGTCACGGACAGCACCGAGGACAGCGGCGGCTGCACCCGGCGGCCGAACGTCCACGCCGAACTCTCCGACGCCCCGTTCGAGCCCGGTGAGACCTTCACCGACCGGCCGCACGGAATACGCATATCCGTGCTCGCGAAGGAACCAGACGGGAACTACCGGGTGCGCATCACCCGGCCCTGACAGCCCGCTCAGCCATCCCTCCTCCGCGCCTGCTCCTGGACCGGCCCGCGCAGCTCCCTCTTCAGGATCTTCCCCGTCGCGTTCCTGGGCAGCGGCTCGTAGGTCACCAGCACATGGACCGGCACCTTGAACGCGGCGAGAGTCCGCCCCACCTGCGCCCGCAGTTCCTCGACGGAGACCACGGCACCGGCACGCAGCCGGACCACCGCCGCGACCTCCTCGCCCAGCACCGGATGGGGAACGCCGAGCACCGCCGCGTCCTCCACATCGGGGTGGTCGTGCAACGCCGCCTCGACCTCCACGCAGTACACGTTCTCGCCGCCCCGGATCACCATGTCCTTGATCCGGTCGACGACGGCGACCCGCCCGTCCCGTACGACAGCGAGATCGCCCGTACGGAACCAGCCGCCGCTGAACGCCTCCTCCGTCGCCCCCTCGTCGCGCCAGTAGCCCCTGATCAGCGACTGGCCGCACAGCCAGAGCTCGCCGACCTCGCCGTCCAGAAGCCCTTCCCCTGCCGCACCGGCGATCCGTACCTCGGTGACGGGCGTCGGTGTACCGACGCTCTGAGGGTGCGCCCGGTAGGCGGCACCGAAGTTGGCCAGCACCCCGCCGCTGGTCTCGGTCAGGCCGTAGCCGTTACGCGGCTCGATCCGCTCACCGTGCCGTGCGGTGAGCCGGGCGACCAGGTCCGGCGGAGCCGCCGCCCCGCCGGTGTTCAGCATCCGCAGACTTTCCAGACCGTCGCCCGCACGGTCGGCCGCGGCGAGCAGCTGAAGCGCGGTGGCCGGGACGCCGGCGTAGTGCGTGACCCGGTGCGCGTGGATCAGCCGCAGTGCCTCGTCGGCATCCCACTTCCGCATCAGGACGAGGGCCCCGCCCGCCGCCATCGCCGCGTAGAGACCGGTGAACGCCGCGACATGGAAGAACGGGAACGTCATGAGGGTGACAGGAGCCGGTCCTTGTCCCGGGATGACGCCACGGCCCAGCGCGGACGCCGCCGCCTGATAGCGCGCGTTGAGCGCCGCTCCCGCCTGGGCGAGGTGTGTGGCGACGGCCCCCTTGGGCCGTCCGGTGGTGCCGGAGGTGTAGAGGATCGTGGCGTCGTCCTCCGGCCGGATCTCCACGTCCGGCGGCGCGGCCAGCGGGTCGGGCTCGGGCAGGTCCGCGTACCGCTCGGCCCTGTCCGGGAGTCCGGCTTCCCCGTCGTGGAAGACGACGAACCGCACCCCGGCCTTCTCCCCCCAGTCCGCCACTTTCGGCAACTGCTCCCCGTCGACCAGCAGCACCGAAGGCTCGCAGTCGTCGAGGGCGTGGGCGAACTCCGCCTCGGTCCACCAGGCGTTGAGCGGGACGGCGACGAGGCCGGCCATCTGTACCGCCCAGAAGGCGATCTGCCACTCGGGGTGATTGCGCATCGCCACCACCGCCCGATCACCGGGGCGCAGCCCGTACGGCCCTGCGAGCCGCCGCGCCAACGCGGACGCGGCGGCGAAGAACTCCGCGTACGTACAGGTCCGTTCACCGGCGATCAGGAACGGCTGGTCCCCGAAGGCCCAGGTGGTCTCGACGAACTCGTGGAGCGTGCGTGGCCCGTTGGCATAGACGAGCGGGCCGTGCTCGGCGCGTACGACGGCGAACGGAGCACCCGGGGCGGTCAGTACCGCCTCCCTACGGGCACGGGCGGCGGCCTCGTCGTCGGGACCGGGGGGCAGGGCGGGCGTGGGGTCGGTGTGCGGCACGAACGACCTCTCCAAGCACTGTCTCGGCAACCCGGCGACGCTATGCCCGCACCCCGTCCCCGTCAAGAATCGGCCGCCCGGCCGATCAGACCCTGCTCCTGCCCCCCGGAAGCTCCCTCATCGCGTCGACGACCGCTCGCTCCGTGATGGCTGTGTGCCCGGTCACCGTGCCGGCCTTGATGCCTTCCGCGTCACGCATCTGTACCGTGCGCTCCCCCAGGTAACTGAAGGTCTTCGGGTCGAAGATCCACTCGGTGCGGTCACCGGAGGTCTCGTCGGTCCGGGCTATGGCGATGCCGTGACGGCCCACGGCGTCGGTCGTGTCGTCCACCACGACGACACCCGGAATCTTCGCAGCGGCCCGGTACAGCGCGGACGCCAGCTCCGCCGGCATCACCTGCTCCATCACCAGGTCGCCGATCGTGGTGAATGCCTGCTGGTCCGGGCCGTTGCCCTGCCCCTCCGTCTCCTTGTAGATCTTCTTCAGCAGCTCGTCCGGATCAGTGGTCAGCGTCTTGAGGTAGTCGTAGCTGGGCGCCCCTATGCTCGGCCTCGCCGGCTCCTCTTGATCGTCGTCCAGGGTAAGTCCGGCCGCGGACGTGTTGCCGTTGCCCGGTTCGATCAGCCAGCCCTTGCGACCGTCCGGCGACATCCACACCTGGCGGGGGTGCAGCTTCTGCACATAGGTCCTGCTCTCCCCCGTGTCGACGTTCTCCGACCTCTCCAGCCAGGAGACCTGGCTCTTGATGTAGAGGAACTGGCCCGGCCGGGGCTCGGGCAGCTCCTCCCGCGCCGCCGCCCCGGAGATCCGGTCGACCGTGCGGGTCAGCCCTTCCGTCGTGCCCTGCGCCACCTGCACGATCGACGCGGGTACGGCCCCTTCCGGCGGACCGGCGACTTCACCGGTCCCCTGCCCCGCGAACTGCACGGCCCCGGCCACCCCGGCCAGCACGGCGACCGCGACGGCCGCCCCGACCAGCGCGAGCCGGCGTCCGGCACGGCGCGGCCTCGCGGGGGGTGGGGCCGGGAACAGGATCACGGGCTGCGGCTGCGGCTCCGCCGCCTTCTGGGACTGCGCCTGCTGGATCTCGTTCATCAGGTGCTCCTCGAGCGTGGTCAGGCGGCCGTGGGACAGCACCGGATCGCCCGGCGGCGGCAGCAGCCCCGTCAGCTCCGCATGGTCGAGCGGCTCTCGGCGCCGCCGCCAAGGGGTGCGATTCATCGGTTTCTCTCCTCGTTCGACCGGACCGCATCTACGCGGCCACCCTGTACTTGTCCGCCCGCCCTGACCGGTTCCGTCTTCTTCCGTCGGCGCCGCAGCTCCCCGTCCGTCAGCTTGCGCAGCCGGGCCCTCGCCCGCGACAGCCGGGACCGCACGGTGCCGACCGGCACCCCGAGCGCCTCGGCGGCCTCCGCGTAACCGAGACCGGACCACACGCACAGCGCGAACACCTCGCGCTCGCCCTTGCGCAACTGCGCCAACGCGGTCTTCGCCGCCGCCAGTTCCTCCGAGTCGGTGATCCGGCCGACCAGTTCGTCGGCGAAGTCGGGCAGCACGTCCCGCAGCGGCAGCCTGGCCAGCGCCCGCTCGTGCCGCCGGAGCGCCCGGCCGGTGTTGCGCAGCACGTTGACCGCGATCCCCATCAGCCACGGCCGTGGGCTGTCCCCTTCGTCCCTCAGCTTCTCGCGCAGCCGCCAGGCCTCCAGAAAGGTCAGCGACACTATGTCCTCGGCCGCGGCCCAGTCCCCCGTCGTCCGCACCGCGTGCCGGTAGACGAGCTGGGCGTGGTCGCGGAACAACTCCCGGAAGGCCTCCGGGTCCCCTGCGCGGATGCGGGCATGCATCGAGTAGTTCACTCCCTGACTTGTCCGCCCACGCCGTACAGTTCCTGTGATCCACATCACAAGTCAAGCGGGCCGGTGAGCCCGACCGCCATCCACCCGAGCCGCACCGCTGTCTCCCAGCACCTCGGCCACACCGATCCGGTACCCTGTCGTGAGCACACTGGCCTTCGTAGCTCAGGGGATAGAGCACCGCTCTCCTAAAGCGGGTGTCGCAGGTTCGAATCCTGCCGGGGGCACAACGCGTTACCGCTCTGACCTGGGGTCTCTCCCCCAGGGAGGGGTCTTACTCGGCCTCGGACTTCTCGTCCGGGGCCGTTTGCGTGAGCGGACGGGGAAGCGCTCTCCCCAATCCGTCACCACAAATCAGCATCATCCGGCACGGGATCGTCGGCCTCGCCAGGCTGACCACCCGCCCCAGGCCCGCCGTCCTCGGAGATGACGCGTGCTCGCGACACCCACGGGGCTGCAGCCTCCGCGATCGCCAGATCGCCTCGGGGAGCAGGCCCCTGTATGTGTCCGACGTGATGGTGATCGAGGAGTGGCCGAGCATCTCCTGGATGCCCTTCCGGCCGGCACCTGCGATTTCCTCGTGCAGCTCGATGAACCGCCGCGTGACGTTGGCGGGGTGGAGCAGTTTTCCGTTCCCGCGGGTGACGGCCCTTCCGGTCTCCACCCAGGCGCGCCCCCGCGTCTCGCGGTCCTTGTTCTGCTGGGCGCGGTCGAGGGCGATGGTGCGCGCTCCGGCGACGGTTTGGATCGTCCTCGTACACCTCCCAGCCATTCACGAGTTGCTTGGCGAGCGTGAGGAGCCCGGCGTCCAGGTGCGCGTCGGTCCACCTCTGACCGCACGCCTCACCACGCCGCAGCCCCCGGAAGTCGACCAGGTGAAACAGCGCGTACGGGCGGTCCTCGGCTTCACGGTCGAGGAAGCGGCCGGTGTTCTCCGGCGTCCGGGCCATCACCGGCGAGGGCTTCTCGCCGATTCGCTTCCGGTGGAGGATGCGCTCCTCGGTCCATACAAGCGCCTCGGGACGCCTCCCCGCGTCCAACTCGACTCGGGAAGCGGGTTGAGGGTGATCAACTGCCGGCCGATCGCGGTGTTCAACGCGGCCCGCGGCGTGGAGCGAACGCGCGGCAACGCCGAGGCATCGTGCCGTTGAGGAAGGTGTTCGAAGTCCCAACTGCCGCACTCGACCTGCCCCGTGCGCTGCACTCCCGCGAGGCGTCAACGTACCCGTCGTGACCGACCCCGACCGGGCAGGTGCTGCGGATCTCGCCGCCCTTGCCGGGACGGTGCCCCGACCTGACCGCGGCTCGCACCACCGAATCATCCGAATCTGTGAACGCCAAGGGTCCCTGTGCTGGCCGACCGCGCCTACCAGTGCGCCGGCCAGTGGGTTAACCCCCCGGCGCACGGCCGCCAGGCAGGCAGTCCTCCCCGACACAGCGGACGCCAACCGGGCGCCGGCGGCATCCCGGGCACCCGTCGAACGTGGCATGGCGCCGCTGAAGTCCTGGTGGATCTTCGAGGTGGTCGCTGTCAGACGACGCCCACGCGGACGGCCCCTGACCGAGTGAGCTGGTCAGGGGCCGTTCGTCTGCGGCGGGTGCGGGATTCGGCCCCACGGTCACATCGCTGCGACGACGGTTCTCGGAATCGTCGTGCGGTAGGCCGCCGCGGGCCGGGGCCCCGCACCTCTAAGGGCTGTCCCGCAATTCCTGGTGGATCAGCGCGCGGCGTCAGATGCGGTGCATCGCAAGGCGGAGGGACGCCCGAATACTGGACGTATTCGGGCGTTCCGACAACGCGGCGAGGTGCCGTAGCTGTCGTCGTGCGCCCGCCAGGAGTTGCGGGACAGCCCTTAGTTGGCCAGCCAGTCCGTGAGAGTCACGGGACGGTCGGTGAGCACGCGGAGGTTCCCTCCGTCTGCGGAATCGACGACATGGACGCCGCGGGTGCCGACCGAATCGTCGACGGCGGTGAATGCGATCCGGCTGCCGTCGGGTGAGAAGACCGGATCCTGGATGTTGGAGAGGGGCATCGGCCACTGCGGCTCGGTGACGGCGCCGGTCGCCACGTCCGTGATGCGCAGGCTGTGTCCGGTGGAGTGGACGAGACGCTCCCCATCGGGGGACCAGTCAGCGGCCGTCGACCACGCCTGGTGATCGGTTGTGACGGCGCGGACCTCGCGGGTGGCCAGGTGCAGGGTGTAGACGTCGGTTCCGTACTCCGTGCCGTCAGGCGTCTCGTACGCGGTGGCCTTCAGGAAGGCGATGCTCCGGCCGTCCGGGGAGAACGTGCCACGGCTGCCGGAGGTGAGCACCTCAGCGCCGGTGCCGTCCGCGGCGATCCATTCCAGGCCGCGTGGGCTGTCGTAGACGATCCGCCTACCGCTCGGAGACCAGTCAGGGTGTCCGACGTACGGCGCGGTGGAGTCTTCGGGCTGTACGCCCTCGGCCAGGACCCGCCGGTCGCCGCCGTCGACGTCGGCGATCACCAGGTCGCGGGCGTACATGCACCCTTCGGCCTGCGGGATGCACGTGTCCCGGCGTTGGACGTACGCGACCTGGGTGCCCTTGGGCGAGAGGACCCCGTCTTCCGCGGCCTGGGCCAGCGTGGCGGTCACGGAGCCGGTCGCCGGGTCGAGCGCGACGGTGGCGGGGGACCCCGCCATGTAGTCCGTGGCGGTGATCCGCCCCGCCTCCACCGTTCCCACCGCGCCGGAGGTCCCCGCCAGTGACAGACTCGTCGCAATCGCGAGCCCGACTGTCAACGCAGCGTGTGTGAAGCGCACATGCGCTCCTTCCTTGCTTCTGTGGAACCGGTCCGTACCGGCCCCGCCGAACACAGCGCGCGCCGATCAAGAAACGTCACAGCGAGGCGGCAGGATCCCGGCCGCAGGCTGACCGCACATCCGCGCCCCTGCCACGCCCCAGGCTTGGCGCGGTGCTTTTGGTCCGACGGGGCGTCGAGGCGTCCGCAGGCGCCTGGCGCGTCCGGAGCGCGTCCACGACGATCGTCATGGTGCCGGGTGCCCCGGCACGCCGTTCCGTACGACGTACGACGTACGGCGGACACTGACGCGAAGGGGCGACGAGATGGCTGGTGTGCATCCGATCGAGCCGGCAGCCGTGGAGGTATCCGCGCCGCGGCGGGTCTGGTACACCTCGTACGGCTCCAACATGTGTCTGGACCGGCTCGCCTGCTACATCGAGGGCGGTCGGCTGTTCGGGACCGGCACGGTGTATCCGGGGTGCCGGGACCGTCGTCCGCCCGGCCGGTCCGTTCCCGTGGAGCTCGCGGGCGCCCTCTACTTCGCCACGAGGTCCCCGGTCTGGGGTGGCGGACGGGCCTTCTACGACCCGGACGCCGTGGGGCGGGTCTACGCCCGCGCCCACCTGGTGTCGGCGTCGCAGTTCGCGGACATCGCCGCCCAGGAGATGTACAGGGAGCCCGGCGAGGATCTGGAGCTGAGCGAGGTCCTCGCCTCGGGCGTCGCCCGGCTGGGGCCCGGACGGTACGAGACCCTGGTGTGCGCGGGGCAGATCGACGGGTGGCCCGTACTCACCTTCACCGCACCGTGGGGCGCCGACGCGGTGGCCCCGGTGGCCCCGGCCCTGGCATATCTCCGCGTGCTCATGTCCGGCCTGTTGGAGACAGGAGCCTGGGACGCGGGCACCGTGGCCGCGTACGTCGCCTCCACACGGGGAGTCGGCCCCCGATGGCCGGAACAGGCGATCCGTGACCTGATCACGTAGGGGGTACCTGCGCCCCGGGCGACTCCCAGAGGCGTGAGGTGCGGCCGCGGCAGTTCCGTCGGCCGGTCTGGTCGGCGCAGGTCCGGTCCTTCGTCGGCTGTTCGCCGGTGGCCAGGTGGGTGCCGACCGCGCCGTCCACGCAGGGGTCGCCGTGCTCACCGTGGAGCCCGTGCCGGTTCGCGCCCTTGAGCGTGCGCAGCTCGGGACTCGGCAGCAGGCTGTACGGGGCGACCGCTCCGGTACGGGGTACGAGGTCCCTGGCGGCGGCCACGATCAGGCCCGGGCGTCACGCCGTAACCGGGTGGGGGCCTCCCGGGACCGGTCCCGGAACCCGCCGGCACGGCTGCGCGCAACGTCCGCCGGGATCGTGGAGTCCGCCCGCCCTGACCCGATGCGGGTGTTCCTGCAGTTCGCCCCGCTCGTACTGGCCTTCCCGACCGCCTTCGGCCTGGCCCGCTGCCGGCACGGAGGGACCGCCGCGGCGGTACTGATCGCCGCCGCGTGCCTGCTGATGTACGAGTACGGCCTGCTGGCCTCGGTCCCGTACGGCGCCGGGATACTGATGGGGAAGATCGGATTCCTGACGGGTCTGGCAGCCCTCGTCGTCCGGCTCGCGCTGCGCCTGCGCCTCACCCGGGAGCGCCGCCGGACGTCGTGAAGGGGCCCGGCGGGCGTGTAAGCCCCCGCGCATGCCGTGGACCCCGTGGATCAGCGGACCACTGCGCTCCTCAACCGGCTCGGAGGCGCTGAGCCGCCGCGGCGAGGTGCCGGCTCAGCACAAGTGCGCCGCCCGGGGCGGCGCACATCCGTGTACTCCGGAGAACGCCGGCCGGCGGATCGCGACGAACGGATCCGGACGGTCCGGAAACGGCCGGAGCGTCGCTTGAGAACAGACGTCGCATCCTGTTGTGCTGGGTCGGACAAGCGGTCAAGTGAGATTCGAGCGCGGCGAGGGATGCTCGCCGGGTAGCTACTTTCAACCAGGAGGTCCCATGACCACCGAAGAGATTCCCTCGAAGGCCAAGGAAGTACGGCTGGCCGCCCGTCCGGACGGTGCGCTCACCCTCGCGGCCTTCGAGGTCGTCGAGGCGGAGGTGCCCCAGCCCGCGGACGGCGAGGTGGTGGTGCGTACCGACTACCTCCAGCTCACCGCGGTGATGCAGGACCTCATGAAGCCCGAGCCCAATCTGCCGATGCCCGGCTATCAGGTCGGTGAAACCCTCTGGGGCGGCGGGATCGGTACCGTGGTCGCCTCCAACAGCCCGGATCTGGCGGTCGGCGACGTCGTCCAGAACATGAGCGGCTTCCGCGAGTACTCCGTCGGCCCGGCGGGTGAGAACTGGAAGCTCGACCCGGATGCGTTCCCGAGCCCGCTCCACCACCTGACCCAGGGCGTGACCGCCTACCACGGCATCGTGGACATCGCGGAGGTCAAGGACGGCGACACCGTCTTCGTCTCCGGCGCGGCGGGCGGTGTCGGTTCGCTGGCCGGCCAGATCGCCAAGCTCCAGGGCGCCAAGCGTGTCATCGGTGCCGCGGGCAGCAAGGCGAAGGTCGACTACCTCGTCAACACCCTCGGCTACGACGCGGCCTTCGACTACCACGACGGACCGGTCGTGGACCGGCTCCGCGAGCTGGCCCCGGACGGGATCGACGTCTTCTTCGACACCGTGGGCGGCGAGCAGTTCGAGGCGGCCGTCCAGGCCGCCGCGCCGAACGCCCGCTTCGCGCTCTGCGGTGCGCTCGCCGGCCAGGTGGGCGAGTCGATCGGCGCCTTCCCGCGGCTCGACGTGATGACGGCGATCGTCAAGCAGATCGTGATCCGTCCCTTCGCGACGTTCCACACGCCGGAGCAGATCTGGGCGTGGAACTCCGCGTTCGCAGCCTGGACCGCCGAGGGCCGTTTCGTGCTGCCTCAGACGCTCGTCGAGGGCGGCCACGACGCGGCTGGGCAGGCGCTCATCGATCTGCTCGGTGGGAAGTTCACCGGAAACGTCGTCGTGAAGATCTGACCTTTGGAGGTGTCGGCGTTCCGACGTGCAGAGGGCTCGCGGGCCTGATGCGCCGACGTTCTGCGACACTGCCAACTGCCGTACGAGCAGCGGGCCGACGGCCGCCGCGCGGGCCCACCGCGCGGCGGCCGTCGTGCCTTTTCGGGGTCCGGGGCGGCCGATCGGCCGGCCTGGACCGTCAGCAGGACCTGGTCCGTAGGAGGACGCCCGACCATGACCGACAGCATCACCTGGCAGGACGTGACCGCCCGGCGGCTGGCCCGGCACCGGCTGGACCGGCCGGCTCCGCCCGGCGAACTCCCCGGTGTGGTGGGCTCGATGTGCGGGGCGCACGCGCAGGTGATGTCCGCGGCCGAACTGTCCGTCGGACTGCGGACCCTGGGCACGACCCGCGCGGATGTGCGCGACGCGCTCTGGGAGGACCGCACGCTGGTCAAGGCGTTCGGTCCGCGCGGCACGGTCCATCTGCTGCCCTCCGCCGAACTGCCGCTGTGGACCGGGGCACTGGCGGCCGTACCGACCCCCTCGTCGAGCATGCCCCAGCGGGCCCGGATGGACGCGGCGCAGACGGAGGCCGTGGTGGCCGCGGTGGCCGACGCGGTACGGGACGTGGAGCCGCCCACCATCGACGAGTTGAGCGAGGCCGTCATCGCGCGCCTCGGCGACTGGGCCGCCGATCTCGTGGTGCCCGGCTTCACCGGGATGTGGCCGCGCTGGCGGCAGGCGCTGCACACCGCCGGGCACCGCGGGGCGATGTGCTTCGGGCCGAACCGGGGCCGGAAGGTGACGTACACGAGCCCCGAGCGCTGGCTCCCCGGCTTCGCGCCCGCGCCCGCCGACGAGGCACTCGCCGAGGTCGTACGGCACTACCTGCACGCGTACGGCCCCGCGACCTCGCAACAGTTCGCGCAGTGGCTGAGCGCACCCCGCCGGTGGGCGGCCGACCTGTTCGCCTCGCTCGGGGACGAGCTGCGTCCGGTCGACGTCGAGGGCAGCCCGGCCTGGCAGCTCGCCTCGGATGCTTCCGACGAGCAGCCCTTCGTGGAGCACGAGTTGCGGCTGCTGCCGTACTTCGACGCCTACGTCGTCGGCAGCCATCCCCGGGAACAGGTCTTCCCCGGCCCGGCCGGGGAGCGGGCCCTGTCAAGCGGCCAGGCAGGGACGGTGCAGGTGATGGCGATCGGCGGGACCGCGGCCGGGGTGTGGCATCAGAAGCGGTCGGGGCGCAAGGTCGAGATCCGGGTCGAGGCGTTCACCGAGCTCAGCAAGCGCCGGCTGGTGGAGCTGGATGCCCAGGTGGAGCGGATCGGCGAGATCCTGGAGGCGAAGCCGGTGCTGACGCTCGGGGCGGTGGACACCGGCAAGCACCTCTGAGGCGGCCCGCGGTCACGGTCGCCCGCCGGGCGGGCGACGAGCACCGGTCGGGGCTCTCGCGGTGGGAAGCCGGTCGCGGAACCGCCCGTGGCAGGTCGGGGAACCGCCCAGGACGGATCGGGGACGGGTCGACGTCGGGTCGAGGGCGGGTCGGGGCCCGCTCCGGACCCGCTTCGGAATCAGGCCGGGCTCCACCCCCGCTCCTGGCCACCGGACCATCGTGGGGCCATGACCTGTGAGACAGAGATAGTGGATCCCCCGGTGGCCGCCCCGCTGCCTCCGGCACCGGACCTCCTGGCGCAACGGCCCGCGTGGACCGCGGTGGAGAGCGCCGACGTCCCCGGCGGCCGGCTGGAGCACGCCACCATCGAGGCCCCCCTCGACTACGCGCGCCCCGACGGACCGCGCATCACGCTCGCCCTGAGCCGGATCCGGGCCACCGCCCCCGCCCGTCGCAGGGGCGTTCTGCTCTCCCTGAACGGCGGCCCCGGCGGCGACAACGGCACCGGCCGCGGGCTCCCCGCCCGGCTCGCCGCGGCGACCCCGCTGGGCGAGGTGTACGACCTGATCGGCTTCGACCCGCGCGGCACGGGTGAGTCCACCCGGCTGGAGGGCGAGGACAGCCCGATGACGGTGGCCTTCGACTCCCGGCCGCCGGACGCCGTCTTCGAGGCGCTCGCGCACGACATGCGCGAACGCGAGCAGGGCTGCCGGCGGGCCGGCGGCGACCTCCGCCCGCACGTCTCGACCCGGAACAACGCCCGCGACATGGACCTCATCCGCGCGGTGCTCGGCGAGGAGAAGCTCACCTTCGTCGGCTGGGCGTACGGGACCCTGCTCGGCGCGGTGTACGGGACGATGTTCGGCGACCGGCTGGACCGCAGCGTCCTGGACTCCTCGGTGCACCCCGACTGGGACTGGCGGGCCCAGTTCAGGTCCCAGGCCGAGGCGAGCCGCGAGAACGTGGACGCCTGGGCCCGGTGGGCCGGCGAGCGGCCGTCCGCCTTCGGTCTGGGGACCGGCGCGGACGCGGTGATCGGCGCCGTGGAGCGGGCCGCCGCCGCGCTGGCCGCGCTGCCCGACGGCATCGCCCTGCGGACCTCCTTCGACACCCTCGTGGGCACGCTCGGTGCCGACCGCGCCCGCTGGGACCGGCTCGGCCACCTGGTGGCGGAGCTGACGGACGCGGCCGGGTCCGGCGACACCGCCAAAACGGGCGAGTTGCTGTCCGGGCAGTCCGTGTGGCGTCCGGGCCGCCCGGCGGGAACACGCCGCGAGGCGGTGCTGGAGGCGGTCACCTGCGAGACCGACTGGCCGGCCGACCCGGAGGAATACCACGCCGGCATGCGGGACTTCCGGGACCGTTGCCCGTACGGCCTCGGCGTGATGCGGGCACAGCCGTGGGTGGGCACCTTCCGTACGTTCACCCCGCCGGAGCCCGCCACCCGCATCCGGCACACCGGATATCCGGCCGGCCTCGTCGTGCAGGCGGACGGTGACCCGCTGGACCACCACGAGGGCGGCCGGGTCATGGCGCAGCGCCTCGGCCACCGGCTGATCCGGGTGGTCGACTCGGGCGCCCACGAGGTGTACGCCCTGGGGGGCAACAGCGCCGTCGACGAGCACGTCAACCGCTATCTGCTCGACGGGACTCTGCCGCCCGGCAGCGAGACCCGGGTGCCCGGCGTGGCCCGCCCGGCCGTTCCCGCGGGCTGATCCGTACGGCGGCAGGACCCTGCCCGCCGTGCGCGTACGCGGCGGGGCACAGCACGGACGGGGCGCCCGGGACGGATTCCGTCCCGGGCGCCCCGTCGTCAGGAGCACCGCTCGGTGGTCGGGCGCGCACGGTATCTCGGCCGGGGGTCGCGGCCACTGGTGGCACGCGGCCCGCCGTCCCCGCGCCGTAACGGCGACGCCCCCGGGCCGGCCGGATTCCTGGGCCTGCCCGGGGGCTCGCCGGCCGCAGGCCTGCCCGGGTCCCGGAGGCGTACGACACGGCGTACGGCTACGTCCGAGCGGGTGCGCGGGCCGCGGCGGTCGCGAACCGGATCAGCAGGATCCGGGGGTGGTGGCGACCCGCTTGACGGTGACGGTCGCGTTGGCCGACAGGAGGTACGTGCCCTGCGCGTCGTAGATCTTGGAGACGCCCGAGCTGCTGACGTTCGCGACGTCCTGCGTGGCCGCCTGGTTGACGTCGACGAATCCGGTCACCGGGCCCTCCGCCTCGCGCAGGACCTCCAGCACCCGGTAGGAGAAGGTGTTGGTGCCGGTCGGCCACCACACACCCATGCCCTGGCCGCCCCCGGTCGAGCCGTCACCCGACCCCAGGCAGACCAGACCGGTGCTGTGGAAGGACAGGGTGATGTTGCCTGATCCGTTGGCGTGCTCGACCGTTCCCTGCCAGCGGCCCACCGGCGTGGAGGACGAGACGGCGGCCTTGGCCGCGGGGGCGGTGTCGGCGGTCCGGGCGCCGGCCACGGCAGGGACTGCCAGGGCCACGGACGCGGCCAGGGCGACGGCACAGAAGGCGCGGCCCACCCGGCGCGCGAGGCGCTTGTCCGCTCGCCCGTCTATTCGCGTGATCATGGGAGGTTCCTCTCGTCGGTGGAGATGTCATGGGGACCGGCGTGCGGCTCGGTCCGGCGCGCGGGTTCGGTCCGGCGCGGTTGATCGAGGCAGTGCGCGCGTGCACGGCGGCGCGGGGTGTGGCTGTCCGGCGGGGTGCGCGGTCGGTCAGCCCAGTGCGCGGTTGAACAGCCTGAGTTCGCGGGCCAGCACCTCGGGCCGCTCCAGCGCCGGGAAGTGGCCGCCGTCCGGGAGGTCCTGCCAGTAGCGCAGGTCGGTGAAGCGCTCGCGGGCCCAGGCCCGCGGCATCCAGGCGTCCTTGGGGAAGACCGAGCAGCCGGTCGGAACGTCCGTCGCCCGCATCGGCTCGTCCGTGAAGCTCTCCCAGAACAGCCGGCCCGAAGAGGCCCCGGTGTTGGTGAACCAGTACATGGAGACGATGTCCAGCAGCCGGTCACGGCCGATGGCCTTGTCGAGGTCGCCCTCGTGGTCGACCCACTCCCAGAACCGGTCGAGGATCCAGGCGAGCTGACCGGCCGGCGAGTCCGCGAGGCCGTAGCCGAGCGCCTGCGGACGGGTGGACTGGATGGCGGCGTATCCCGAGCGGTTCTTGCCGAAACTCTGCATGCGCGCCATGGCGGCCCGGTCCCGCTCGTCCAGCTCGACGGAGTGCTCCGGCGGCCGGGCCAGCGGCATCGTCAGGTGGATGCCCCGCAGATGCGCGGCGTCGGTGCTGCCGAGCGCGGCGGAGACCCAGGAGCCCCAGTCGCCGCCGTGGGCCAGGTACCGGTCGTATCCCAGCCGTGCCATCAGCGCGGCCCAGGCCTCGGCGGTCCGCTGCACGGTCCAGCCGGTTCCGGTCGGTCGCCCGCCGAAGCCGTGGCCCGGCAGGGACGGGCAGATCACGTGGAAGGCGTCGGCCGGATCCGGCGGGTCGGTGAGCAGCCGGATCAGGTCGAGGTACTCCACGATCGAGCTGGGCCAGCCATGAGTCAGCAGCAGCGGTACGGCGCCCGGGTGGGGCGAGCGCACGTGCACGAAGTGGATCCGCAGCCCGTCGATCTCGGTGGTGAACTGCGGGAAGGCGTTCAGCCGGGCCTCGGTCGCCCGCCAGTCGTATCCGTCGGCCCAGTACCGGCACAGGTCCTGGACGGTCTCCAGCCTCGCCCCCTGGGACCAGTCGTCCACGGTCTCCCGGTCCGGCCAGCGTGTGCTGTTCAGCCGGGCGCGTAGATCGTCGAGATCCGCCTGCGCGATTTCTGCCCGATAGGGCTCAATGACTGAACTCACCCCGTGTCCTCCCTGCTGGCTCGATTCATTCGCTCCGACGCTAGGGACGACCGCTACAGAACCGGTCGAGTGCGGGACAGCTCCCGCAACACCGTCCGGTTCTCACCGGCTCCCAAGGCTTCTCGACGGTTCTCGACGGTTCTCGACGGGACCGCGCGGCCGGGACGGTGCGCTGTTCGACCGGTACTCCAGTACGGACTGCGACCGTGCTCGGGCTTCACCCCGGCATATCCGCCTTTCGGAAGGAATCGCTGTGATCACGTTCATCAACCGATTCGAAGTCACCGGGCCGATCGAGGAGTTCGAGGCCGCGTTCGAGGAGACCTCGGCGTTCTTCGCCGCCCAGCCCGGCTTCGTCGCGCACCGCATGCTGAAGCACCTGAACGCGCCGGGCCGCTATGTGAACGTGGCCGACTGGGCGGACGAGGAGTCCTTCCGCCGCGCGCTCGGCCGGCCGGAGTTCGCCGTCCATCGCACGGCCCTGCAGAAGCTCGGCAGCAGCGAGCCGAACATCTACACGCCGCTGCTCGAACGCGTCGCGCACTGAGCCCACCGCTGCTGCCTCGGCGGCCAGGACCCGTGCGGGCGCCGAGCCCCGCGGTCGAGGCCGCCGACGGTGCGTCCGGCCCCCGCCGGAGTCACCCGCCTCACCCGGCGCCCCGCCCGCTGTACCGTGCCCGGGCCGCGATCGCGACCTCGACGGTGCGCAGCGGGTTTCCGTCGCTGCCGGTCACGGTGGACCGCCCCTCGCTGGTGAACTCGTCCCCGTGCTGGACGGCCCGCTGGTCGATGGCCACCCAGGCGACGCAGTCGCCGTGCTCGTCGAAGACCGGCTCGGAGAGCCGGAAGGCGAAGGTGCCGGGGCCGGTGGCCGTCCAGGTGCCGGCACCGCCGGTGGCCATGAAGACCTGGCCGTCCGCCGTGAAGTGGAAGGTCTGCGTGAGGGTCCCCTGCGGCCTGGTGATCCGCGCCGACCATGCGCCCGCGGGTCCGCTCCGGTGCGTTGTCACTGACATGGCCGGACCATGCACGGTCCAGCTCGTGTCCGGGTCGAACCGGCGGGAGGTGCCGGGTCGGCCGCCGGGCCGCGGTGCCGCACGGTCTGCTGGGTGCGGTCCCGGCCCGTGTCCGCGAGGACCTCGCCGATCACGTGCCGGGCGTTCGACGCCATCACCGGGTTCGTCGTCCGGCAGTACGAGAGCTCCTTGAGCGCGATCGACGGCGCCCAGCCCCGGCCCCGTGCCCACGCCGCGTCGTCCGTCCCGACTCCCTGCACGGAAGTCACGGAAGTCCCGCCTCCGGCCGAGGTCCGTCAGCGCAGCTCCTCCGGGCACGGTGTGCCCGGCTGCAGCTGGTACGGCGCGGCCAGCCGGTAGACCCCCGGCCGCGGTGCGAGCAGCTCGGTCCACTCGTCGCCGTCCGGGCCCTCGTCCACCTTGATCAGGCAGCCGTGCGCGTTGGTGAAGTCCTTGGGGGCGTCCTCGTCCTGCGCGGAGCGCTTCCTGGAGGCCTCCGTCTCCTGCGGCCGCTCCACGCTCTCGCCCTTGTCGTCCACGACGGCGAGCCAGCGCGAGTACGGGATCCGGATCAGCACCCGGCCCGCCGACCGCACCCGGATCGTCAGCTCGTTGTCACCGGCCCGCTCCACCGTCGCGGGCGGATCGGCGAGCGGCACCGGGTCCAGGACCCGGAAGAGCTTCCAGTTGGCGTCGCTCCAGACCGGCCTCAGGTACGGCTGGCCCTTCTCCACGAGCTCCGCTTCCCGAACCGCCCCGCTGGAGTCGGGCTTGCCCTTCGGCAGCACCACGTAGTGCACCGCCCAGCGGTCGAGCCACTCCCGGTAGTTCACGGCGTTCAGGGTGTCGTCGTAGAAGAGCGGGTTGCGCTTCATGTCGGCCTGCCGGTTCCAGCCGCGGGCCAGGTTCACGTACCCGGCGAGCGCCGAGGCCTCCCGGTGGCTGCTGGCGGGGACCACCTCGACCCGGCCCCGCTCCGCCCCGGCCTTCTGGAGCTGGTTGACGAGGGGGGCCAGCTCACGGTTCCAGGAGGCGGTGGGGGCGGTCCGGACGATGTCGTCGACGCTCTTGAAGCCGATCCAGAAGTTCAGCCCGGCGAAGGCGATGACCAGCGCGTACCAGCGGCGGGTGCGCGGCGCCGTGTACGGGAGTGCGGCGAGCAGCACGACCCCGGCGAACAGCATCGCCATGCGCGACACGTTGGAGCCGATCTGCGAGTCGATCACATACGTCAGCAGCGTCCCGACCCCGTACACCGCGGCGGCCGTACGCACGGTGTACCAGTCCCGGGGCACCAGGAGGAACACCAGGACGGCGAAGACGAACGGCAGGGACAGGGTCCCGAGCGACATCGGCTGCGTGCCCGAGAAGGGGAACAGCCACGCGGACAGCAACACGACCGCGACGGGGGGCAGGCCGATCGCGTACGCCCCGGGACGTCGCTTGTTCAGGAAGAGTGCCGCGGCGACCACGCCGAGGAAGAGCCCGGCGACCGGGCTGCCCGCCGTCGCCAGCGCGGCCAGCGGCGCGGCGGCGACGGCCTTCGCCCACCGCCTGTACCTCCACCGGTACGGCCAGCAGAAGACGGCCGCCACCGCCCCCAGCGCGAACATCATGCCGAGCCCGAACGTCACGCGCCCGGACAGCGCGTTGCACAGATACGCGAACGCCCCGGCGAGCGCGCACGCCAGGGGGTTGCGGACGGCGGGCACCCTGACCAGGATCAGCGCGGTGAGCGCCGAGGACACCGTGCCGACGATCATCATCGTCGTACGGACACCGAGCAGGGACATCAGATAGGGCGACACCACGCTGTACGAGACGGGATGCATGCCCCCGTACCAGGCGAGGTTGTACGCGGTGCCGGGATGGCGGCCGACGAACTCGGCCCAGGCGTCCTGGGCGGCGATGTCGCCGCCGCTGTTCGCGAAGAAGAAGAACCAGAGCAGGTGTGCGGCAGCGGCCACCGCGGTCGTCAGCACGACCGGATGGCGCCACAGGCGGCGTCTCGGGGGTCGGCCCGTTCCGCCCCGGCCACCGTCGGCCTGGGCCGGGATCCGGACGGGCAAGCCCGTGGACGTCACACTGTCGTTCGCCCGTGTCGGCTCAGCGGTGGTCACTGCGACTCTCCCCGTCCTTGCCCGGGCCTGCCGAACCGTCGATGTACTGCACGGGCCTCATCCGTATCCGGGAGGACGCGTCCCGGCGGCCTTCCGTTGCTTTCGGACGCTAGCACGCACGTTTTTCTCCCCGCTGCCCCCGGCGGACGGTTCCGCGCCCCCGGTGCGGGGGCGCGGAACCGTGCCGGCCGGCCGGATGCGGCCGGGTCCGGTCAGGTGATGCGGGTCAGCTTGTCGCCGAAGGCCGGTTCCGTCATCCCGTTCCGGAGGGCGACGGGGGCGGACACCTTTCCGGTGCCGGTGCCGACCGTCACCTCGCCCACGACCGTGCCCGCCTCCGCCGCGTGCTGGAGCGGCTCACCGAGGTCCCCGAGGTCGAGCTCGACCTGGAGCCCGGCCCAGCCGACCGCCTTCAGGTCCTTGGTGGCGACCACCGGGGTCCGGGTGCCGAGCCCGTTGTCGACGTATCCGACCACCTGGCCCTTCTTGACCACGGTGGCGGATTCGACGCCCTTCTGGGCGGCCTTGATCAGCTTGAGGCTGTTCTGTATGGCGCGCTGCAGCTTGGCGTCGAGGGTGCCGTCCAGGTTGGCGCCCATCACCGCGCCGATGATCCGGCGGGCCTTGCCGTCGATGACGGTGTCGGCCGTCCAGACCAGGTTGCCGCCGGCCGGGGTGGAGGAGCCGGTCTTGATCCCGTTCACCCCGGGCTCCAGGAGGATCACGTTGTTGTTGTAGATCGTCTTGCCGATGCCGGGGATGTCCGCCTGGGGCATGTTCACGATCTCGCGGAAGACGTCGTACTGCGTGACCGCCTTGGCCAGCTTCAGCTGGTCGGCCGGCGTGGACCGGGTGGAGGACTCGAGACCGCTCGGATCCGTGTACACGGACTTCGTCATCCCGAGTTCCTCGGCCGCCGCGTTCATCTTCTCGACGAAGGCGTCCACGGTCGTGGCGTCCCACCGTGCGAGCAGCCGGGCCACGTTGTTCCCCGAGGGGATCATCAGGAGCTGGAGCATCTGACGCTCCGTGTACTTCTGCCCCTCCTTGATCGGGGCCGTCGACTCGTCCGGACGGTTGGCCTCCTCGCCCGCCGTCTCGTCGACCACGATCTGCTCACCGTCCTGCTTGCCGGTGATCGGGTGGCCCTTGAGGATCACGTAGGCGGTCATGATCTTCGCGACGCTCGCGATCGGCGCGGACTTCTCCGTGCCGTACGTGCCGATGGTGCCGACGCCCTCGACCTCGACGGCGCCCTGGCCCTCAGCGGGCCACGGCATGTCGAGCTTCTCGCCGTCGAAGGTGTACGTGGGTGCGGCGGAGAGCGCCAGCGTGGGCTCGGGAAGCGGGCGCACCGCCTGTGCGATCGCGAAGACGACCACGAGGAGAAGCACCAGCGGCGTCCAGATCTTGATCCGCCTGAACACCGTGCGGACCGGGGTCTGCGGGGGCGGCGGAGTGTTCGTCAGCTCGGCGAGCAGGTCGAGCGGCGGCTTGGGCGGCATGGGCTGCTGCCTGGTCCGCTCGGCCTCGACGAGTCCGGCCGCGGGGGTCGCGGACGTCCGGGGGGTGTCGGGTTCCGCCGTGATGTCCGGGGTGACCGTCGGGCCGACCGGGGGCACGGACCTGCCGGCCTCACCGGGCCGGGCGTCGTCCGACCGCAGCGGCACGAATTTGCTGGTCCGCTCGGCCGGGGCCTCGGGGGCCGGTTCCGGATCGGGCGCCGGCGGGGGGAGCTTGAGAGCGGTGGTCGGCTGGTCGACCTGCTTCTTCCGCGGTGCCTTGAAGGCGGTGGTCGGCTGGTCGACCCCCCGCTCGTCCCCGGCGGGCTTCGCGTCCTCGTGAGGGGTGCCGGGTGCCTTGGCGGCGGCCTCGGGAGCGGCTTCGGGGACGGGGGTCTCCGTGCGGGTCCTCGGCACGCGGGGCGTGTCGGAGGAGGATGCCTCGGCGGGCTTGCTGTCCGCCGCCTTCGCGTCGGCGGGCTCGTCGGCTTCGCGCTCGCCGGTGGCCTTCGCGTCCGTGGGCTCGTCGGCGTCGAAGGCCTGGGAGTCCGGGCCGTCGTCCTCGTCGTTCTCGTCGTCGTCGGCGGGCTCGGCCTGCGCACCGTCCCTGGCCTGCGCGCCGTCCTCGGACCGCGTGCCGGTCCCGGCGCGGCCGTCCCTCTCCAGCTCGTCGTCCGGCTCGTCGTCAGGCTGGGGCTCGGAAGAGGTCACGGGAGCGGGTCCGGCATCGGAGCCCGCATCGGACTCCGCGTCAGCACCGGACCCCGATGCGTCGCCCGACCCCGCGGTGCCCCCGGAAGCCGTCTCGGTGTCCGGCCGGGACCCGGACCCGGCAGCGGACGGCACGTCCGGCGCCGCTGTCGCCCCGGGCTCGCTCCTCGTCGCCTCGTCCGCACCGGCGGGACCCCCGGCCTCTCCACGGGCCCTGGAGCCCTCCTGAGGGGCCTCTGCGCCCTCTGTGGGGACTTCGGGCCCCTCCGGGTCGCCGCCCGATGCGGCGGCGCCGTCGGCCCGGTCCGTGCCCGTGTCGCTGCCGGCGTCCACGGACCCGCCCTCGGAAGGGTCCGTGGAGGCGTCCTCGGACACCTCCTCCGACTCGTCGGCCGTGTCCGCGGAGTGCGGCGAGCGGAAGACCGCCGTCGCGGTGTCCGTCACGGTGCCCGTCGTCCTGCCCGTCGTGCTCCCGGCGCCTGCCGCGGCGACCGGTTCGCGGAACACGGCGAAACGCGGATCGCGTTCCTCAGTCGTCCCCGACGACTTCCGCTGCTCCGACTTGTCGGGGGACTCGCCCGCCACCGATGCCTCCTTGATGCGCCGCGGGGACATGCCCGCACTGTCCGAACCATCTACCAGTGTCCTGTGTGAACCCTTGGCCGGGCTGCTAGACGGGAACGACATACCTAACGGTTCCCTTACAAAGCACCCAGGCACTCTCGACAGACCAATGTGAGAGGGGTCACCCTGTCATTCATCCACGCGGGGAGGCATGGATGGGCAGGAGCCGCAGAACAATTCCGGAGGAGCTTCTGCTGCTCGCTCTGGACCCGACCACGGGTACCACAGCGCAGCCGCAGTCGCTCGACCTCGGCCTGGCCGGGGCACAGCTAGTGGAGCTGGCTCTGGCAGGACGGATAGCCCCTGACGGGGATCGTATCGCCGTGGTGATGCCACGGCCGACAGGAGATCCGACTCTGGACTCCGCACTGGAACTGCTGCGCCGTCGCGGCAGCCCGGTTCGGGCCGTCCACTGGATCGGCGGACCCCGACTGGGACTTCGCCAGATCTACCTCGCTCATCTGGAGCGGTGCGGCATGGTGCATGCCGTGGCGGGCCAGATGTGCGGAGTGCTGCCGACGACTCGCTACCAGGCGACGGACACGGCAATCAGCCGGGACATCAGAGCCCGGCTGGACAGTGCGATCCGCACCGGCGTACCGCCGGACCCGCGGACCGCGGCGCTCGCCGCGCTGGCCCACGCGGTCGGACTCGGCAAGCACCTGTACCCCGGGAACGAGGGGCGCTCATCGCGCTCCCGGCTCCGGGACCTGATCAGACACGACCCGATGGGCGGTCTCGTGGCGCATGCCGTGATGGACGTCCAGAACGGCGCGGCCGTCCAGCCACGCCGTAATCAGCAGACGGCAGGCGTGCCGTTGCAGCCGCAAGCCCCAGCGCGGAGCGGCAGCATGGCGCACACCTCCGTCCACTGACCGCACGACCGCGCGGACAGTTGCGCGGAGCACCGCACACCACCGCACCGACGTCCCCATGACCCGGTCCGGGAGCCGCACCAGGCGCGGGGCAGCCGGATCCACCGGCTGCCCCGCGCTCTTGCGCGCGGTCAATGCGTGTGGCCATTTCCCAGCGCGGCCGGGGCCCCGGGTGGCAATCTGCTGAGCAAGCAGATACGCACAGCTACAACAGCTGCATAGCCGGAGGTGCCGTTCCCGTGCCGACCAACGTCAATCCCACTGTCAGGCGACGCCGGCTGGGCCAGGAACTGCGCCGCCTCCGCGAGATCAAGGGCATGACGGCGGAGGAGGTGGCGGAGCGGCTGCTGGTCTCGCAGTCGAAGATCAGCCGCCTGGAGAACGGCCGCCGCTCCATCAGCCAGCGCGACGTGCGCGACCTCTGCGGGGTCTACGAGGTCGAGGACCACCGGATCGTCGAGTCGCTCATGCAGATGGCCAAGGACTCCCGCCAGCAGGGCTGGTGGCACGCCTTCGGTGACATCCCGTACAGCGTCTACATCGGCCTGGAAACGGATGCCGAGTCTCTTCGGGTGTACGAACCCCAGGTCGTCCCGGGACTGCTGCAGACCCGCGGATACGCGGAGGCCCTGATCAACGGCGCCCTCCCTGAGGCACCGCCCTCCGACATCGAGAAGCGGGTGAACGTGCGCGCCCGCCGCCAGGACCGGGTCACCGCCCCTGAGAACCCGCTGCGCCTCTGGGCCGTGATCGACGAGTCCGCACTGCGTCGGCTCGTCGGCGGCAAGCAGGTGATGCTGGAGCAGTTGGAACACCTCGTCGAGCAGTCCCAGCTACCCCACGTGACGGTGCAGGTACTGCCGTTCGAGATGGGTGCGCACCCGGGCATCAACGGGCAGTACGCCATTCTGGAATTCCCCGACGCCGCGGACTCCAGCGTCGTGTACATCGAAGGCGTCACCAGCGATCTCTATCTGGAGAAGGCGAATGACGTACAGCGCTACAGCGTCATGTACGAGCACCTGCGGGCACAGGCACTGAACGTGGAGCAGACCCGCCATTTCATCGGCGAGATCGCCAAGAGCTACACCCGCTGAACACCACGGAGCCTGCCGGAACGAGGCACCCGGCAAAGTGAGATTTGCGAGAGATGCGGGGCTGCAGGTGAGGTGGGGACGGGACGGTACACCGTCACCACCTCGCGACGGAAGTCCCATTCGGGATATGCCATCCGGACGAGTGAACGGCTCCTCCGCTTAGCGATGTTGGCGAGTAGCGTCGATCACGCCAACGGGAACGAAGTTGGCGCCACTCACACAACTCTCTGAACCGGAGTGAACATGGCTATCCTTCAGGGTGCTACGGAAAACTGGACAAAGTCGTCGTACTCCGGCGGCAACGGGGCGTGCGTCGAAGTGAAGTCCCCCGTGACGCAGGCCATCGCCGTGCGTGACTCGAAGGCCCCCGAGGGCCCTTCACTCACCTTCGTGCCCGGCGCGTGGAACGCCTTCGTGCGCGATGTCGCAGCGGGCACGGTCAACGCCTGATCCACCACCCGCGGTTCGCCCGGCGTGGCCACTCCGTAGCGCCGTCAGGAGTCCTCTAGACCGGTCCGCCGTCCTGGCCGAGAGGGCTTGACCCGCCAACGGATTCAGCGCCACCGATCGACGAACCGCCTGTCGGAGCATCAGCACTTCAGGCCTCGCTCGCTCAACTCTCCTCCTTCTTCCGGCCGCACGGGACCCGCATCCCGTGCGGCCGTTCCGCGTTCTCGGGCATTCCTGAGCTCTGCGTTGCCGCGATCCCTGCACAGCCTGACGAAGTGCCCGCTCATCCTGTGGCTGCGGTCACGTTCACGACAACGCCCCACTAGGTCAAGAACGAGTAAAATCGTTCGCCTTGCTGATCTGCGTTCATATCCTTGACCGCGAAAACCTTGACCGAGGAGCCGAACAGGCGGTTCAATCCCCGAAGTCCCCCGTTCCCGCGCGGGGGCCCCGCTGAACGGCCGTACTGGCGAAGTGCGTTCCCGTTCACAAGGCGGACCCCTGGAGGGGGCACATGAACAGTCTCGACTGGGCCGTGCTCATCGGCTACTTCGGTGTGATGGTCGCGATCGGACTCTGGTCGCACAAGCGCGTGGACAACGTCAGCGACTTCTTCACGGCCGGCGGCAAGATGCCGTGGTGGCTGTCGGGCATCTCGCACCACATGTCCGGCTACAGCGCGGTGATGTTCACCGGCTACGCCGGCATCGCGTACCAGTACGGCGTCACGTCCTTCGTGACCTGGTCCCTGCCGATCGCCATCGGCATCGGCATCGGTGCGAAGCTCTTCGCGCCCCGGCTCAACCGGCTGCGCTCGCGCCTGCACGTCGCCTCGCCGCTCGAGTACCTGAAGAACCGCTACAACATCCAGACGCAGCAGGCCCTGGCCTGGTCCGGTCTGCTGTTGAAGATCGTGGACGTCGGCGCCAAGTGGGCGGCCATCGCCACGCTGCTCTCCGTCTTCACGGGCATCTCCCTCACCCAGGGCATCTTCATCACCGGCGCCATCACCGCCGTCTACTGCACCGTCGGCGGGCTGTGGGCCGATGCGCTCACCGAGCTGGGGCAGTTCATCATCCAGCTGTTCGCCGGTCTGGCCATGCTGGTGATCGTCATGAGCGAGCTGGGCGGCTTCAGCTCTCTGTGGACGGTGTGGGACAAGCTGCCCGAGGGTCACACGGACCCGACGGCCGGCCCGTACACGGTGACCTTCCTGCTGGCGTACCTCTTCATCAAGACCTTCGAGTACAACGGCGGAATGTGGAACCAGGCCCAGCGCTACATGGCCACGGACTCCGCCCGCTCCGCGACCCGTTCGGCCCGGCTGTCCGCCGTTCTGTGGCTGGTCTGGCCGGTCGTGCTCTTCTTCCCGATGTGGGTCGCCCCGCTGCTCGTGGAGGCCAAGAAGCCCGACGCCTCGGACAGTTACGCCCTGATGACCGAGCAGCTGCTGCCGCACGGACTGCTGGGCCTGGTCGTCGTCGGCTTCTTCTCGCACACGATGGCGATGTGCTCCTCCGACGCCAACGCCATCGCGGCGGTCTTCACCCGGGACATCGCACCGGTCTTCTCCAAGGCGGCCCGTACCTGGAGCAACCGCAGCGGGCTCATGGCCGCGCGGCTGTCCACGCTCGCCTTCCTCGGCCTGTCCATGGCGCTGGCGACCCAGATCAACTCGCCGACGTTCAAGGACATCATCTCGGTCGTCATCAAGTGGGTGGCCGGGCTCATGGGGCCGATCGCGATCCCGTTCATGCTGGGCCTGCTGCGCAGGTTCCGCAGGTCGGGGCCGACGGCGGCGCTCACCAGCTGGGCGGCGGGTCTGCTCGCGTTCTACCTCACCAACTACAACTTCGACGGTTCGGTGAAGACCGACGTCGCGCTGCAGTACCAGGTGGCGCTGCCGCTGGCGATCTCGCTGGTGCTGTACGTCGTCATCGGGTTCGTCAAGCCGGAGGACACACCGGAGCGCGACGCGCTCATCGACAAGATCAACTCGGATGACGGGAGCCCGGCGGGCGGAGCCGTCCCGCCGCAGCGGACCGGCCCGGACGGCACGGTGGTGCCCGAGGGCGTGAAGGACTGACCCTCGCGTGCGGAGGGACCGGAGGGCGGGCGGGCGCGGCGGCGTCCGCCCACTTCCGATTCGTTCCCGCGACTCAGCCCCGGGGGTAGCGGGCCAGCCAGCCGGGGGCCACGGCGGTGGGGCTGTGCAGGGCGGGGCCCTGGGTCATCTCCATGGCGAAGTCGTCGGAGAGTTCGAGGACGGTCGCCCGGCCCTCCAGCTCGGCCAGCCAGGCCGGGGGCAGTGCCGTCTCGCCGTGCAGGGCCCCGAGGAGGGCGCCGCAGACGGCCCCGGTGGCCGCGGACGGCCCCGAGTGGTTCACGGCGAGGCGCAGCCCGTGCCGTACGTCCTCGCCGACCAGCGCGCAGTACAGGCCCACGGCGAGGACCTCCTCCGCGGAGTCGGTGTCGCCGAGCGCCTCGATGAGGGCGGGGCCGGGGATGCCCTGGCGTACGGAGCCGAGGGTCTGGCGCAGTGCCTCGGTGACCTGCTCGTTGCCCGGGCGTTCGGCGAGCAGGGCGAGGGCGCGCTGGACGGAGCCGTCCAGGGTCTCGCCCCGGGCCAGCCCGTGCACCATGACGGCGAGGGCCCCGGCGGCGAGCTGCGCGGTGGCATGTCCGTGGGTGTGGGCGGCGCACTCGACGGCCAGCTGGAGGACCAGCTGCGGTTCCCAGCCGACGAGCAGCCCGAACGGCGCGGAGCGGGTGAGCGCGGCCGAGTCCCGCGCCGCCGGGTTCTTGGGCACGGCGAGGGTGCCCATGGTGGGGTCGCCGAAGCCGATGAGGCACTCCCGGGTGGGGGCGCGGCGGGTGTACAGCCACTCCTCCCCTGCCAGCCAGCCGTTGTCCTCGCGGCGTTCGTCGGGTCCCCAGGCGCTCTGGGTGGCCGCCCAGCGCAGGTGGGCGCGGTGCACGTCGGTGGGCGGATGCCAGGCGCCGGTGTCGCGGCGGACCTGCGCCCGTATCAGCCCGTCGACGGTGAAGAGGGTGAGCTGGGTGACGGCGGTGACGGCGCCGCGCCTGCCGTGCACCGGGACGAAGTCGACGACGCCGTCCACGCCGTGGGCCGCACGGATCGCCTCCAGGGTGAGTCCGGCGACCCCCGCCCCGAGCGCGTCGCCGATGGCGCCGCCGAGCAGGGAGCCTCGGACCCGGCTGCGGAAGTCCTGCTGCTCGGCACGGCCCCAGACAGCCGTGGTCCCTGTGCTCACCGTGCCCCTTCCGTTCGTTCAGCGGCTTGCGACTGCGCAAGCACTGTAATCGAACGGGAAGAGCCGATTCAGGAGTGGAACGTTATGTACGGAGTCGCGCTTCGGAGCACTTTTGAACGGCATTCCTCACGGTTTTTCTGGACGGGTTTCCTGGACGGGTTTCCTGAACGGATTTCCGGTGCGGGATTCCGGAGGAGGTTTCGGGAAGGATTCGGGGAGACGTTTCCTCGGCCGGCATTCGGAAGGTGATTCCGGGACGGGTCGCAACCCGGGCCGGACCTTCGGGCGTCCCCCGCCCCCACGAGAGGTCTCGTGGCGGACGCCCCGGCCGAGCGCCTGCCGTGAGAGTCAGCTCGGCAGCACCGGCAGCAGCTCCGGCAGGTGACCGTCCGACGCCGCGGCGGCCGCGACGCGCTCCTGCGGCACCGCGCCGTACAGCGTCGTGCGCGGCTTCGCCGGCCTGCCCGCGAGCTCGGCGATGGACACCAGGTCCTGGACGGACCGGTAGGAGCCGTAGCCGGAGCCCGCCATCCGGGAGATGGTCTCCTCCATCAGCGTCCCGCCGAGGTCGTTGGCCCCCGAGCGGAGCATCTGGGCCGCACCCTCCGTACCGAGCTTGACCCAGCTGGTCTGGATGTTGGTGATGTGCGGGTGCAGGAGCAGACGGGCCATCGCCGTGACGGCCCGGTTGTCGCGGTCGGTGGGACCGGGGCGGGCGATCCCGGCCAGGTAGACCGGGGCGTTGGTGTGGATGAAGGGCAGCGTCACGAACTCGGTGAAGCCGCCGGTCTCCTGCTGGAGGCGGGCCAGCGTCCTGAGGTGGCCGAGCCAGTGGCGGGGCTGGTCGACGTGCCCGTACATCATGGTCGAGGAGGACCGCAGCCCCACCTCGTGCGCCGTCCTGACGACCTCCAGCCAGGTGGCGGTCGGCAGTTTGCCCTTGGTGAGGATCCAGCGGACCTCGTCGTCGAGGATCTCGGCGGCGGTGCCGGGGATCGAGCCGAGCCCGGCCTCCCTGGCGGCGGTCAGCCAGTCGCGGACCGACATCCCCGTGCGGGTCGCGCCGTTGACGACCTCCATCGGCGAGAACGCGTGGACGTGGATGCCGGGGACGCGTTCACGCACGGCCCGCGCGATGTCGAAGTACGCGGTGCCCGGCAGGTCGGGATGGATGCCGCCCTGCATGCAGACCTCGACCGCGCCGACGTCCCAGGCCTGTGCGGCACGGTCGGCGACCTGGTCCAGGGACAGGGTGTACGCGTCGGCGTCCGTGCGCCGCTGGGCGAACGCGCAGAAGCGGCAGCCGGTGTAGCAGACGTTGGTGAAGTTGATGTTCCTCGTGACGATGTACGTGACCTCGTCGCCGACCACGTCCCGGCGCAGGGTGTCCGCGATCCGGCACAGCTCGTCCAGCGCGGGCCCGTCCGCGTGGAGCAGCGCGAGGGCCTGGTCGTCGGTGAGCTTCGTCGGGTCGTCGGCCGCCTGGCTCAGTGCCTGGCGTACGTCGGCGTCGATGCGGGACGGGACCATGCCGGGGGCCGCGGCCTCGCGGAGCGCCTCCCAGTCCCCGTACACCTCGTCGAAGTCGTCGCGCCGGTCGCCGGTGCGGCCCTCGGTGTCGATGGTGCGGTGCAGGTCGGTGCGGCCGGAGGCGTTGAACCCCTCGTCGGGCTCCTGCCAGCGCAGCCCCACCGGGATCGCGCCCTCCTTCGCGAGGCCGGTCTCCGGGTCGGCGAGTGCACGCACGTGCGGGAGGAGGCGGGGGTCGAGCCAGGGCTCGCCGCGTCGGATGAACTCCGGGTAGATGGTGAGACGTTCGCGCAGCCGGAATCCGGACTCGGCCGTACGGGCGGCGAGTTCGTCGATGTGCGGCCAGGGCCGCTCGGGGTTCACGTGGTCGGGCGTGAGCGGCGACACTCCGCCCCAGTCGTCGATGCCCGCGCCGATCAGCAGGGCGTACTCGGCGTCGACGAGATTCGGCGGGGCCTGGATGCGGGCCGAGGGGCCAAGGACGTGCCGGGCCACGGCGATCGCGGCGGCCAGCTCCTCCAGCTCCGCGTCCGGCATCCCGCGCATCGCGGTGTCCGGCTTGGCGCGGAAGTTCTGGACGATGACCTCCTGGATGCCCTGGTAGGCGCGGGCCGTCCTGCGCAGCTCGAACAGGGAGTCGGCGCGTTCCTCGTACGTTTCGCCGATGCCGATCAGGATGCCGGTGGTGAACGGCACGTTGGACCGCCCGGCGTCCTCCAGCACCCGCAGCCGGACGGCGGGCTCCTTGTCGGGGGACCCGTGGTGCGGGCCACCCTTCTCCGACCAGAGCCGGGTCGCCGTCGTCTCCAGCATCATGCCCATGGACGGGGCGACGGGCTTCAGCCGCTGCAGATCGGTCCAGGTCAGCACCCCGGGGTTGAGGTGGGGCAGCAGCCCGGTCTCCTCCAGCACCCGGATCGCCATGGCGCGTACGTACGCCAGGGTGTCGTCGTACCCCTCGGCCTCCAGCCACTCCCGCGCCTCGGGCCAGCGGTCCTCCGGCCGGTCGCCGAGCGTGAACAGGGCTTCCTTGCAGCCCAGTTCGGCGCCCTTGCGAGCGATGTCGAGGACCTCGTCCGGTGACAGGAACATCCCGTGGCCCGCACGCCTGAGCTTCCCCGGCACGGTGACGAAGGTGCAGTAGTGGCAGGTGTCACGGCAGAGCCGGGTCAGCGGGATGAAGACCTTGCGGGAGTACGTGATCACCCCCGGACGGCCCGCCGCGTCGAGCCCGGCGTCGCGCACCCGGGCGGCGGACGCGGCCAGATCCGTCAGGTCGTCCCCCCGTGCCTGGAGCAGTACGGCGGCCTCGGCCACATCGAGGGCGACGCCGTCGCGGGCCCGCCGGAGGGCGCGCCGCATGGCGTTGGTCGTGGGACGTCCGCGCTGAGGATCGGTCATGAACCGAGCATACGAGCGGGGCACCCGGCCCGGACCAGGGCCTCTGTCCGGCGTAACCACCCCGGCCGCCCTGGCGCCTTGGCCGTTATGCCCGTCTTGCACCGTAGGGTCGGAGAGGTGATGGAAACGATCGTCTTCGACATCGGCGAAACCCTCGTCCGCGACGACCGCCACTGGGCCTCCTGGGCCGACTGGCTCGGAGTCCCGCCGCACACCGTCAGCGCCCTCGTCGGCGCAGCGGTCGTCCAGGGCCGCGACTGCGTGGACGCGCTGCGCATCCTGCGCCCCGACATGGACGTCGCCGAGGCGTACCACGCCCGTACGGCGGCCGGCCGCGGCGAGCACCTGGACGAGAGGGACCTCTACCCCGACGTCCGCCCCGCCCTGGCGGAGCTGCGCGCGCTCGGCCTGCGGATCGTGATCGCGGGGAACCGGACCGTGCGGGCCGGGGAGTTGCTGCGGGCCCTGGACCTGCCGGCCGACCTGGTCGTCACGTCGGAGGAGTGGGGTGTGGCGAAGCCGGACCCGGAGTTCTTCGCGCGCGTACTGGAGGTCTCGGAGGCATCCCCGCACGCCACCCTGTACGTGGGCGACCATCCGGCCGAGGACCTGTTCCCGGCGAAGTCCTCGGGGCTGCGGGCGGCCCACATCCGCCGCGGGGCGTACGGGCACTGGTGGGCCGACCACCCGGACGTGACGGAGACGG
Source organism: Streptomyces sp. NPDC025273 (assembly GCF_040638585.1). Taxonomy (NCBI): domain Bacteria; kingdom Bacillati; phylum Actinomycetota; class Actinomycetes; order Kitasatosporales; family Streptomycetaceae; genus Streptomyces; species Streptomyces sp. NPDC025273. Next base: position 76,930 of record NZ_JBEZYP010000008.1, on the reverse strand, counting down.
CGGACTGGATCATCGACGCGCTGACGGACCTGCCGGCCCTGCTGAACGGGGCGCAGCGGCCCCGCCCCGTCTTCCGGTCGGTCCCGTCCGGCGCGTAGGCGGAGCCCGTCCGAGCACGGACCCCTGCCCCTCGCCCCCCGCAGCGGGTCCCGAGCGAAAACAGGCCGGACTCCCCACGACTGGTGGGGAGCCCGGCCCGTGCGCGTGTCCGTCCGTGCCGCTACTTGCCCAGCACCGCCTGCATCACGCGCTTGGCGATCGGCGCACCCAGGCCACCGCCCGAGATGTCCGAGCGGGAGATGTCCATCGCCGTCGGGTCGATGAACACCGCCACCGCCACCGCCTGACCGTCGGCCTTCTTGCCGTACGAGACGAACCAGCCGTACGGCACCTCCTTGGTCACGTCGTTGCCGCGCTGTGCCGTACCGGTCTTGCCGCCCACCGTCACGCCGTCGATCAGCGCCTTCTGCGCGCTGCCCTCCTTGGCGGTGAACTCCATCATTTCCTGGACCTTCTTCGCCGTCTCCTCGGAGACCGCCTGGTTCTTCAGCTGCGGCTCGTGCTCCTCCAGGGTGGACAGGTCCGGCCCCTGCAGCTTCTCGACGATGTAGGGCTGCATCATCTTGCCGCCGTTGGCGAGGGCCGCCGTCACCATCGCCATTTCCATCGGGGTGCTCGTGAGGCTGCCCTGGCCCATGCCCGTCAGGGCCGTGCCGGGCTTGTCGAGCTCCTCGGGGTACAGGCTCTTCGTGGCGAGCATGTCGCCGAAGTCCTCGGAGTAGATGTCCGCGTTGAAGCCGAACTTCTCGGCCGTCTCACGCATCTTGTCGTCGCCGAGCTTGGCCGCCGCGTCGAGGAAGACGTTGTTGCAGGAGTACTGCATGGCGGTCTTGAGCGAGGCCTTGTTGCAGACCGCGTCGCCCGCCTCACTGCTGATCTTGTTCGTGGAGAGCGGCAGCGGGTACGGGGAGACCGCGTCGGTCGGCGCGTTGACGTCCGTGATGACGCCGTGCTCCAGGGCCGCCGCAGCGGTCACGATCTTGAAGGTGGAGCCGGGCGGGAAGGTCTCGCGCAGCGGGCGGTTGGCCAGCGGCTTGCTCTTCCTGTCGACCAGCGCCTGGAACTTGTCACCCTCCTTGAAGGAGTTGCCGGCGAAGACCGAGGGGTCGTACGAAGGCGTCGAGACCAGCGCGAGGACCTTGCCCGTCGACGGTTCGAGCGCGACGACCGCGCCCCGTGCGTCGAGGTCGGTCAGGCCCTTGAAGCCCGCCTCCTGCGCCTTCGGATCGATGGTCGTGATCACATCACCGCCGCGCCGCGGCTCACCCGTGAGGATGTCCTTGGCGTGCCGGAAGGCGAAGCGCTCGTCCTGGCCGCTGAGGATGCTGTCGTACGTCTTCTCCAGGAGCGACATGCCCTGCGCCTGGGAGGCGTAGCCGGTGACCGGCGCGTACATCGGACCCTGCTTGAAGGTCCGCTGGTACTTGAAGTCGGTCCCCTCCACCGCCTTCGAGCCCGTGATCGCCTTGCCGCCCACGATGATGTCGCCGCGCGGCGTCGCGAACTGGGTGATCTTGACCCGCCGGTTGTGCTCGTGGGTGGAGAGCTCCTCGCTCTGGGCGAACTGGAGCCAGTTGGTCCGTACCAGCAGAGCCAGCATCAGCAGCCCGCAGAAAATGGCTATGTGCCGCAACGGCCTGTTCATCGTGCTCCTGCTCCCCGGCAGCCGAGCACACACGCACACGGGCCGCACCATCGATGTCCGGAGGTGAAGGATGCAATTTTAGCCTTGATGGTTGCACCCGAGACCGCCGCCGGTCGATCTCGGGCCACCGCCCGGTGCGGACGGGCCGCGCCGGTCACAGATACGCCGCGTACGCGTCCAGGGCCCGCAGCACCTCCGCCTCCCCGGCCGGGGGCAGCTGCAGGACGACCTCCTCGATGCCCAGGTCGGCGTAGTGCGCCAGCTTGCCGGGACTGGGCAGGACCGCGTACGGCACCACCTGGAGCTGCTTCGGGTCGCGGCCGGCCGCGTCCCAGGCCGCACGCAGCGCCGGCACGGACTCCGTCAGGCCCCGCCCGCCGATCGGCAGCCAGCCGTCCGCCGTCCCGGCGATCTGTGCGAACAGCTTCGGTCCCGCGGCCCCGCCGATCAGGGTGCGCGGCCCGTTCACCGGGCCGCGCGGCTCCTGCACCGGCTTGGGGTGGGCATGACTCGCCCGCACCGAGCCGAACTCGCCTTCGTACGCCGTCGGTTCGTCCGCCCACAGGGCGCGCATCAGTGCCATCCGGTCGCGGACCAGCGCCCGCCGGTCCGGCCAGTGGACGCCGTGGTCCGCGGCTTCCTCCACATTCCAGCCGAAGCCGACGCCGAGCGTGAATCGGCCGCCCGAGAGGTGGTCCAGCGTGGCGATCTGCTTCGCCAGGTCGACGGGGTCGTGCTGGGCGACCAGCGTGATGCCGGTGCCGAGCGCCAGCCGCTCGGTGACCGCCGAGGCCTGCCCCAGGGCGACGAAGGGGTCGAGGGTGCGGCCGTACTCGCGCGGCAGCTCGCCCCCCGCCGGGTACGGGGTCTGCCTGCTCACCGGGATGTGGGTGTGCTCGGGCAGGTACAGCCCGGCGAATCCGCGCTGCTCCAGCTCGCGGGCCAGCCGTACCGGCGTGATCGTCTCATCGGTGAGGAAGATCGTTGTGGCGATCCGCATGTGAGGACACCTCCGTCGTCGTCCGTGACGGGTCCAACGTATGCGGTTCGGCGCGCAAAGCGGAGCCTTCGGCCCGTCCGGGGGACCACAGGGATCCGTTTCGGCCGTAACTCCCCCGGTGTTTCCCGGCAGTTCACCGCCGGACACCAGAGTGCGCGTACGTCGCCCTCGTCACTCACGACACTCTGGGGAGCCACTCGTATGACCGGATCGATCGCCAGGCGCGGTCTCCTTCTCGCAACCGCCGCCACCGCACTGACGCCGGGCCCGGTGAGCTTCGCCGACGCCGCTGCCGGAGAGGGGGACGAGGCCGGGGAGTACACCGAGCGGACGGTACGCGGCACGCTGCCCGCGGGCTCCCCCGACTTCGTCTACCTGCCCGTCGAGGTCCCCCACGGTGTGCGGGAGATCACGGTCTCCTACGCGTACGAGAAGACGCCCGTCCCGCCCGGCACCCAGGGCAACGCCCTCGACATCGGCATCTTCGACGAACGCGGCACGGAACTCGGCGGGCGGGGCTTCCGCGGCTGGTCCGGCGGGGCGCGGAGCACCTTCTTCCTGCGTGCCGACGCGGCGACACCCGGCTACATCCCCGGTCCCGTGCGCGCCGGGACCTGGCACATCGCGCTCGGGCCGTACACCGTGGCGCCCGAAGGGCTGCCGTACGAGGTGACGGTGGCCCTGCGCTTCGGGGTGTCCGCCGCCGCACCGGAGCCCGTGTACCCGCCGGAGCGCGCGAAGGGGCGCGGCCGGGCCTGGTACCGGGGTGACTGCCACCTGCACTCCGTCCACTCCGACGGCCGGCGCACCCCGGCGGAGATCGCCGCCGCCGCGCGCGCCGCCGGGCTCGACTTCATCAACAGCAGCGAGCACAACACCCACTCCGCGCACAGCGCCTGGCAGGGGCTGTGGGGTGACGACCTGCTGATCCTGACGGGCGAGGAGGTCACCACCCGCAACGGGCACGTGGTCGCGGTCGCCACCGACCCCGGCACGTTCGTCGACTGGCGCTACCGGGCCCGCGACAACCGCTTCGGCCACTTCGCGAAGGCGGTGCGGAGGGCCGGCGGGCTGGTCGTGCCCGCGCACCCGCACGCCACCTGCGTCGGCTGCCACTGGAAGTTCGGCTACGGCGAGGCGGACGCGGTGGAGGTGTGGAACGGCCCGTACACCCCGGAGGACGAGATCGCCCTCGCCGAGTGGGACAACTCCCTCGTGGCGGCCACCCGGACGTCGAGGCCCTGGATCCCGGCCGTGGGCAGCAGCGACGCCCACCGCGAGCCGGACGAGGTGGGGCTGCCGCAGACCGTCGTCCTGGCCCGTGAGCTGTCACGCGAGGCGATCACCGACGGCATCCGGGCGGGCCGCTGCTACATCGCCGAGTCGTCCGCCGTCACGCTCGCCTTCGGCGCCACGGGCGGACGCGGTCTGCACGCCGGGATCGGGGAACGGCTCCCCGCGGGGCCGCAGACCCCCGTCACCGTGCGGCTGGAGGTGGCCGGGGCCCCCGGGTGCACCGCGCACCTCGTCACGGACCAGGGCACGCTGCACGCGGTCGCGCTGCCCGCGTCGGGGGCGGGCACGGTGGAGTGGCGGACCACCCCGGCGTACGCCGCCTACGTGCGGGCCGAGGTCCGGCACCCGGCGTCGGTGCCGGGGCTGCCGGGCGCCCTGGCGGCCCTCACCAACCCGCTGTTCCTGGGGACTGGGAGCGCTGCCGCGGGAGGACGGGCCGGCTGAGGAAGGCGAGCCTGGCCCGCTTCTCCGGCTTGTCGACGACGGGCCCGAGGACGAATCCCGCCCGGACCATACGGGCGACCGCCTTCTCGTTGGCCGCGTCGGGCTCCGCGACGATCCGCAGGCGGGCCGGGTCGCTGAAGACGTAGGTGACGAGCGCGGTGAGCAGCCCGGCCGTGAAGCCCGGCCGGGGCGTGTCCTCGGGGGCCATCAGCAGATGGACCCCGAAGTCGCCGGGCTGGACGTCGTAGCACTCCCCGATCGGGTCGGCGGCCGGGTCGTACGTCTGGAAGAGGGCGACCGGGACACCGTCACGCAGTGCCAGATAACCGTGGTGCGTGGTGAGCGAGTCCAGGTAGGCGTAGGTCTCCCGCACCTCGTCGCGGCTCGCCCCGGTCATGCCCCAGAAGCGGGCTCGGTCCTGACCGACCCAGCCATGGATCAGTCCGGCGTCCGCCGCGGGGTCGATCGGGACGAGGCGGACGGTGCCGAAGCCGTCGACCTCCTGCTCGTGGACGGGGGTCCTCAGGGCGGGCATCTGTGTCGTCGTCTCCTTCGATCGGTGCAGCAGCGTCCAGTCCGTGACCACGGGCGCGAGCTCGCCCCGTAGCCACAGGGGCAGCTGATCACGGTGGTGGGCGTCGGACGGGACACCCGAGGCGCCGAACGGGACCACCCACAGGCTGTCCTCGCGTCGCGCCAGGTCCCAGACGTAGCGGGCGGCCGGGCCGCGGGCGGCGAGGTCGGTGACGCCAGGGACGCCGGAGGTGGCGAGCACGCAGTCGTGGTCACCGGCCAGGCCGGGCCGGACCTCTGTGGGGTCCGGCAGTGCCCGCCACGACGCGAGCCGGTGCACCTCGCCCCACGGGTGGGGCGGCCCGTCGGCGTAGCGGGAGGCGACCGCGTCCACGGCTCCGGCCACGGCCGCGAGCCGGTCCTCGTACGGCAGGAAGGCGCCGGTGAGCAGGTGCTCGAGCGCGTAGCCGATCCTGGGCACGGCGGCCAGCCAGGGTGCGAACAGCGCCGGGTAGGCGGGGGAGCGTGCCGGGTCGGCGGCACCGGTCAGCGGGGCCAGGGCGGGGTGGGCCGCCAGCCGGCGGACGACCTCGGTGCGCAGCGCGGAGTAGAGCGTGGCCTCGGTGCTGCCGGCCGCCATGTGCCGGTCCCAGCGCAGCAGCCGCTCGCGCAGCCGTACGGCGTCGGGGGCGGTGGGCCGGGCCGCCGCCAGCAGGTCCAGGAGCGGGCCCGCCGAGGCGAGGCGGGTGTCGGTGTGGATGTCGGCCATGCCCTCGGCCGACCAGCCCTCGCCCCGGTCGAGGAGCTCCCGTATCCGCTCCGCCCGGTGCGGGGGCGCGAACTCGACGCCGAGCGGAGCGGCGAGACCGCGGGCGTTGGCCATGACGGCGGTCCCGTCGACGACGGCCCGTGGCATCGGCGCGGGCCGGTCGCTCCAGGCGTACGCCGGGTCGTGGGCGGGTACGACGCGCAGGGTGTTGGCCCGCGCGCGCACCGGCACGCGTCCGGCGACCCGGTGCAGGGTGGCGCCCGTGGTGTCGGCGGCGAGCACGACGTTGACGGGTTCGGCCCAGCGGTCGAGTGCGGCGTCGAGGTCGGCGACGGTACGGGCCCGGAGCAGGGCGGGCAGGGCGTCGAAGCCGAGGTCGCCGGTGACGCGGGGCGGGTAGCGAAGGCTGATCGCCCCCTCGTCCGCACCGGAATCGGGGCCGCGATCGGGGCCGGAGTCCGGGCCGCCGATGATCACCGGGCCACGGGCGGTCTCGACGGTCTCGACCGTCACGGGGCTGCCGCCCGCGACCTCGATGGTCTCGGTGCGGACGTCGGCGCGCTCCCAGCCCTGCGGGCCGAGCGCCTCGACGCCCTCCCCGTCCGGGGTGCGCCGCAGCCGTTCCCGGTAGAGGTCCTGGTAGTCGGCCATGGCGTTGGTGATCGCCCAGGCCACGCCGCCCGTGTGGCCGAAGTGGGCCAGACCCGGGACGCCCGGGACCGCGAGCCCCACCACGTCGAACTCGGGGCAGGCGAGACGGATCTGCTGGTAGACGCCCGGGTCCTCGATGAAGCGGTGCGGATCGCCGGCGACGAGGGCGGCACCGGTGCGGGTGCGGTCGGCGGTGAGCAGCCAGCCGTTGCTCCCGGAGGTGCCGGGGCCGTCGGTGGCGAAGAGGGTGACCGCCTCGTCACCGAGTCTTCGGGCGACCTCTTCGCGCCAGAGTTTGGTGGGGAAGCCGGCGAACAGGATGTGGACGGACAGCCAGACACCGAGCGGGGTCCAGGGCCGCCAGACCCCCGGGGCGAGACCGGTCGCGGCGAACTCCGGCGCGCGGCGGGCCCCTTCGGCGAGTCCGGCGTTGACTCCGCCGACGTACGCCGTGACCCAGGCGGCGGTCTCCGGTTCGAGGCGGGCGAAACACCGCCGGGCCGTGTCCTCCAGCCGGGCCTGCCGGGCGAAACGGTCCCAGCCGACGGCTTCCGCACCGAGGAAGGCGGCCGTGGTGCCCCGCACCCGGTGCCGTTCGACCTCGATCTGCCAGGCACGGTCCAGGGCGGCGGAGAAGCCCTGCGCGTGGGCGAGCGCGCCGGCACTGTCCGCCCGCAGATGGGGTATCCCCCAGTCGTCCCTGAAGATGTCGAAGCCGGTCTCTGCGGCCATCGTTCCCCCACTCCCGCCCGATGTTTTCCAGCCACCCCCATGGTCGCGGAATTTAGGTTAGCCTAACCTGAATAGTTTCTAAGGTCGGGGGAGGGACAGTCATGGGTCACGGCTGGGAGGGCGTTGTCCTCAAGCTCATGCGGGGACGCGACTTCACGTTCACGGTGACCGGTGTCGAGCAGGTCACCGAGGACTACCGGCGGGTGCGCCTGAGCGACGGCGGGCTCCTCGCCGCCACCGGCGGCGCGCATCCGACGATGTGGGTCAGGATCTGGTTCGAGCAGGCCGGCAAGCCGCACCAGCGCGCCTACACCCTGGTCGACCCCGACCCGGCCGCCGGTACGTTCAGTCTGGAATTCGCCCTCCACGACGGGACGGCGAGCGACTGGGCGCGCACCGCGCAGCCCGGCGACACGGTCGACGCGACGCTCCAGGGCACCGGCTTCACGCTGCCCGAGCCCGCGCCGGCACGACTCTTCCTGATCGGCGACGCCGCCTCGCTGCCCGCGATCAACTCCCTGCTGGACGCGGTCCCGGGGACCCCGGTGACGATCTGGTTCGAGACGGCGCACGCCTCGGACGAGGAGCTCCCGTTCCGCCTGGACCCGGCGCACCACACCCTGCACATGGTTCCGCGCCGCGACGCGGGCGCGCGTCTGGTCTCCGAGGTGAAGGCCGCCCTGCCGGGCCTGCTCGGGACCGACACCTCGGACGCGTACGTCTGGATCGCGTGCGACACGGCGACGACCCGGACCCTGGGCACGTACGCCCGCAGGGAGCTGGCCGTCCCCAAGGACCGGGTCGACGCGCTGGGCTACTGGCGGGCGACCTGAGGGGCCTCGCCGCACCGGCCCCGCGGATCAGCCGCGGGGCCGGTCGCGCGCTCAGCGGTCACGAATGACGGTGGCGTGTGGGACGGACCAAGGGAGTGCCGGAGATTCCGCTTCACCGGTGGGCCCACCGCGGGCCGGGCCCACTCCCGTCGCCGCCGCTACTTGCGGTAGATCTCCTCGATCACCGCGTCGAAGTCCCGCGCGATCGCGTCCCGCTTGAGCTTCAGCGAGGGGGTCAGGTGCCCGCTCTCCTCGGTGAACTCCACCGGCAGAACGGTGAACTTGCGGATGGACTCGGCGCGCGAGACCAGCCTGTTGGCCTCGTCGACCGCGCGCTGCAGCGCCGCGCGGAGCTCCTCGTCCTCGACGAGCTCGCGCAGCGGCACGTCCTCCTTCTTCCGCATCCGGCGCCAGTGCGCGAGACCCTCCGGCTCCAGGGTGATCAGTGCGCTGATGAACGACCGGTTGTCGCCGACCACCATGCACTGGCCGACCAGCGGGTGGGCGCGGAGCCAGTCCTCCAGCGGAGCCGGGGTGACGTTCTTGCCACCGGACGTGATGATGATGTCCTTCTTGCGGCCGGTGATGGTGAGGTAGCCGTCCTCGTCCAGCGCGCCCAGGTCGCCGGTGGGGAACCAGCGGTCCTCCTCCAGGCAGGGGACCGCCCTGCGGTGCTCGGTGTCCCAGTAGCCCTGGAACACCTGGCCGCCGCCGAGCAGGACCTCCCCGTCGTCCGCGATCCGTACGGCGGTGCCCGGCAGGGGCCAGCCCACCGTGCCCAGCCGGGGCTTGAGGGGCGGGGTGACCGTGGCGGCCGCGGTGGTCTCCGTCAGGCCGTAGCCCTCGAAGATCTGGATGCCCGCGCCCGCGTAGAAGGCGGCGAGCCGGTGCCCCAGCGGGGAGCCGCCGCAGATCGCGTACCGGACGCGGCCGCCCAGCGCGGCCCGGATGCGCCGGTAGACCAGCGGGTCGTAGAGGGCGCGGGCGGCGCGCAGCCCGAGGCCCGGGCCGGGGCCGGTGCCGTGCTGCTCCGCCTCGACGGCCTCGCCGTAGCGCTGCGCGATCCGGGCGGCCCGGTCGAATGACGAGGCGCGGCCCATGCTCTCGGCAGTGGCCCGGCCGGTGTTGTAGACCTTCTCCAGGACGTAGGGGATAGCCAGCAGGAACGACGGCTTGAAGCCCGCCAGGTCCGCCAGCAGGTCCTCCGTCCGGATGGACGGCGCGTGCCCGAGCCGGACCCGGGCGCGCATGCAGCCGATCGCGACCATCCGGCCGAAGACGTGCGACAGGGGAAGGAACAGCAGCGTGGACGCCGGGTACTTGGAGACCGACTTGAAGACCGGGTGGAGCAGCTCGATGGCGTTGTCGACCTCGGCGAAGAAGTTGCCGTGGCTCAGGACACAGCCCTTGGGACGTCCCGTGGTGCCCGAGGTGTAGATGAGGGTGGCCGGGCTGTGCGGCTCCAGCGTGGCACGGCGGGCGGCGACGACCGCGTCGGGGATCTTCCGGCCGAGCTTCTTCAGCCGGTCGACGGCGCCCGTGCAGAACTGCCACAGGTGGGCGAGGTCGCCGAGCTGCTGGCGCTCCAGGCTGATCAGCCTGCCCTGCTCCTTCGTCTCGACGGCGCAGGCGACGGCCCCCGAGTCCTGGAGGATCCAGCGGGCCTGGAAGGCGGACGAGGTGGGGTAGATCGGCACGGTGACCAGCCCGGCCGCCCAGGACGCGAAGTCGAGCAGAGTCCACTCGTAGGTCGTACGGGCCATGATCGCGACCCGGTCACCGGCCTGGAGGCCTTCCGCGATCAGGCCCTTGGCGACGGCCTGGACCTCGGCGGCGAAGTCGGCCGCCGTCACGTCCTGCCAGCTGCCGTCGGCCCGCTTGCGGCTGAGGACGGCCTCCTGCGGTGCCTCGGCCGCGTTGGCGAAGGGGATCTCGGCGAGCGATCCGCGTCGGACCGTCGGCGCGAACAGGGGTACGGAGACCTCCCGTACCGTGCCGTCGGCCGCCCGGACCCTGGTCGGCTCGACCAGGACGGGCACGGTGGGCGTGGCGGGTACGGCGGAGGGGGGCGTGGACACGGGCGGCTCCTCGACTCGGGGGCCGGCGCCGGACCCGTGCCTGGGTCCGGCGCCGTACGGGCTGCTGGGTGCGGGGGGTCGTACACGTGCGAGCTGCGGGGGTGACGCGGGGTCAGGGGCGCTCCAGGACGGCCGTGACCCCCTGGCCGCCCGCGGCGCAGACCGAGATCAGGCCGCGGCCGGGTGCGTCCCGCTCCGCGAGCAGCTTGGCCAGGGTCGCCACGATCCGGGCACCGGTCGCGGCGAACGGATGCCCCGTGGCGAGGGACGAGCCGGCCACGTTCAGCTTGTCCCTGGCGACGGGGGCCAGGCCCTGCTGCTCCCAGGAGGCCAGCGTGGCGAGCACCTGGGAGGCGAAGGCCTCGTGGATCTCGAAGAGGTCGAAGTCCTCGACGGTGAGCCCGGCGCGCTCCAGCATGCGCGGGACGGCGTACGCGGGCGCCATCAGCAGCCCGGCCTCACCGTCCACGTAGTCCACGGCCGCCGTCTCGTACAGCGACAGGTAGGCGAGCGGCTCCAGGCCGTGCGTCCGCGCCCACTCCTCGCTCGCCAGGAGCACGGTGGCGGCCCCGTCCGTCAGCGGGGTCGAATTGCCCGCCGTCATCGTCGCGTCGGGGTGACCGGCGCCGAACACCGGCTTCAGCGTGGCGAGTTTCTCCACCGTGGAGCCGGGACGCAGATTCTGGTCGCGGTCCAGGCCCAGGTACGGGACGACGAGATCGTCCAGGAAGCCCCGCTCGTAGGCCGCCGCGAGCCGCTGGTGGCTGGTGGCCGCCAGCAGGTCCTGGTCGGCGCGGGCGACGCCCCACTTCCGGGCCGTGACCGCGGCGTGCTCACCCATCGAGAGGCCGGTGCGGGGTTCGGCGTTGCGGGGTATGTCCGGGACGAGGTGGCGTGGGCGCACCCTCGCCAGGGCCTTGATCCGACCGGCCGCGGACTTCGCGCGGCGCGCGTCCAGCAGGATCCTGCGCAGCTGGTCGTTGACGCCGAGGGGCGCGTCGCTCGTGGTGTCCGCGCCGCCCGCGATCGCCGAGTCGACGGCACCGAGCGCGATCTTGTTGGCGGCGGCGATGACGGCCTGCAGTCCGGTGCCGCACGCCTGCTGGATGTCGTACGCCGGGGTGCGCGGGTCGAGGGCCGAGCCGAGGACGGTCTCGCGGGCCAGGTTGAAGTCCCGGCTGTGCTTGAGCACCGCGCCCGCGACGAACTCACCCACCTGCCGGCCGCCCAGGCCGAACCGCTCGACGAGCCCGTCCAGCGCGGCGGTAAGCATCTCCTGGTTGGAGGCCCGCGCGTACGGGCCGTCGGAGCGCGCGAACGGGATGCGACTGCCGCCCAGGACGGCGACGCGGCGGGGCTGCGGAAGTCCGAGGGGAATCAACTCGACCAGCTCATCTCGACCAGCTCCTGACTCTTGAGTAACCTTACTCAAGAGTAAATCTACGACGAGCAGGGAGTCTGGACAATGGCCGACCGCTATCTGCACCTCACCGGCACAGCACCCGGCCGCTTTCTGACCCGCGGGCTAGGGCTGCCGCAGCCCGTGCGACTGCGCCGCTGGACGGTGGGCACGTCGGCCCTCGACGGACCGTTGCTGCACCTCACAGCGGGCGAGTCGGCCCTGAAGGGCGCACTCGGCCCGGTCCTCGCGGCGACCGGACTCCCGGTCACCGAGCACGCGGGACACCCTGCGGGCATCGTCCTGGATGCGACCGGAATCACCACGGCCGCCGGGCTCGGGGACGTGCACGGCGCCCTCCACCCCGTCGTACGGTCCCTGGCGACCGGCGGCCGTGTCGTCGTCCTGGGCACCCCGCCGTCCCCCGGCGACCACCACCAGGCGGCCGCCCAGCAGGCGCTCGAAGGATTCGTCCGCTCGCTCGGCAAGGAGATCGGCAGGGGCGCCACCGTGCAGCTGCTGCGCATCGCCCCGGGGGCCGCGGCCTCGGCCGAGTCCACCCTCCGCTTCCTGCTGTCCCCCCGGTCCGCGTACGTCAGCGGCCAGGTCATCGAGCTCACCGCAGCCGCCCCCGACCCGGTGGCCGACTGGATGGCACCGCTGGCCGGGCGCACCGCGCTGGTCACCGGCGCGGCCCGCGGCATCGGCGCGTCGGTCGCCTCCGTGCTGGCGCGCGACGGGGCCCACGTGATCTGCCTGGACGTCCCGCAGGCCGAGGAGGAGCTGATCCGTACCGCCGACCGGCTCGGCGCCACCGCCCTGCCGCTGGACATCACCGCGCCCGACGCCGCCGCCCGGATCGCCGGGGCCGCCCCCGACGGCCTCGACGTCCTCGTCCACAACGCGGGCATCACCCGGGACCGCCGGCTCGCCAACATGCCCGCCGAACGCTGGGCCTCGGTCGTCGAGGTGAACCTGGACAGCGTCCTGCGCACCACGGACGCCCTCCTCAGGGCCGGCACCGTCAACCGCGGCGGCCGGATCGTCGCCACCGCCTCCATAGCGGGGATCGCCGGCAACAACGGCCAGACCAACTACGCGGCCAGCAAGGCGGGCATCATCGGTCTGGTCCGCTCGCTCGCCCCGCGCGCCGCCGCCGACCACGGCGTCACCGTCAACGCGGTCGCGCCCGGCTTCATCGAGACGAAGATGACCGCCGCCGTGCCCCTCCTCATCCGGGAGGCCGGCCGCCGGATGAACTCGCTGTCCCAGGGCGGGCTTCCGATCGACGTCGCCGAGACCATCGCGTGGTTCGCCCAGCCCGCGTCGAGTGCCGTCAACGGCCAGGTCGTGCGGGTCTGCGGCCAGAGCCTGCTGGGGGCCTGAGGTCATGACCGGCCTGAGCACGGCCCTCGTACGCGGGGCCGTCACCTCCCCGTTCAAGCGGCCGGGGCGCTCCGGCGCCACGCTGCCCACCGACCGGGCGGTGCGGCCGGCCCGCCGTATCGCCCCCGGACCCCTCGCCGCCTACGCCTCGGTCTGCGGATTCACCGAGCCGGGCGTGCTGCCGCTCACCTACCCGCACGTACTGGGGTTCCCGCCGGCCATGCGGCTCATGACGGGCCGGGCCTTCCCGCTGCCGGTACTGGGACTGGTCCACACCTGGATCGAGATCACCGGCCACCGCCCTCTGCGCCCCACGGACGCGCTCGAACTCACGGTATACGCGCAGGAGCTGACGCCCCACCGGCGGGGCACCGAGGTCACCATGGTGACCGAGGCACGGCTGGCCGGGGACCTGGTCTGGGAGTCCCGCAGCGGCTACCTGTCCCGCCACGCGACCGCCACGGCACCGTCCGCCACGGCACCGTCCGCCGCAACGCCCGCGACGGGCCTCCCCGCCGTGGCGGAGTGGCGGCTGCCCGGCGACCTCGGACGGCGGTACGGAGCCGCGTCGGGCGACCGGAACCCCATCCACCTGCACCCGCTGACGGCACGGCTGTTCGGCTTCCCCCGGCACATCGCCCACGGCATGTGGACCGTCGCCCGCTGCCTCGCGGAAGCCGAAGCCGGGGCGGCGCGAGGGGCCGGCGCCCGGATCCGTTCCGTACGGGCCGGCTTCAGGGCCCCCGTCCTGCTGCCGGCCACCGTGACGTACGCCGCCGCGGGCTCCGCCTTCGAGGTGCGCGGCTCCGGCCGCGTCCACCTCACCGGCAGCGTGACGCGGGAGGCGGGCTGACGGCCGGATCACTCTCCCCGGGACTGCCAGCCGCGGCCGTGCATGAGGTTCTCCAGACCCGCCCAGGAGAAGTTCATCAGAGTGCCCGCGGCCTCCTTGGCCGAGACGCCCGGAGTGACGTTCGCCCACCCGGCGAGCGCCTCCGCGGCACCCACGAGCGCCTGCGCGAGCCCGGCCACGTCACGGTCGGGCAGCGCGGGGTCGTGGTGCGCCTCGCGCGCCGCCGCCCCGATCAGACCCGTCACGAACGCAACGATCTCCTCCCGCAGCACCGCGACCTCGCTGACGAACGGCTCCCCCTGCGAGGGGGCCTGCTGGTGCAGTACGGCCCAGCCGTCCGGGTTCTCCGCGGTGTGCGTGAAGAACGCCCGCAGCCCGGACCAGAGTTGCCGGTCGGCCGGCAGCCCCGGCTCCACGGCGGCCTGCACCGCCTCCACCAGCGACTTCGCCTCACGGCGGATGCACGCGGTGAAGAGGTCCTCCTTGGAATTCAGATACAGGTAGACCAACGGCTTGGAGACCCCGGCCGACTCGGCGATCTCGTCCATCGAGGCGGCGCGGTATCCGCGCTGCCCGAAGGTCCGCACCGCCGCGTCCATCATCTGCTGCTCGCGCACCGCGCGCGGCATTCGTTTGCTCTTCACCGCACTCATGTCGGACTCCCCTCCCCGCCCCCACTGCCCTGCTCCTCGGCAAGAGTACGGCGCGGGTCCCGTCCCCGTCGTACGGGAGGGGCGCGGCCCGGCCACGATGACCGGTAGTCGTCCACCGGCCCTCGCCGGGGGCGCCCCGTGCACCCCTGGTCCCCCACGGAGTCACACCCGGGTCCGATGCCTTCGCCCGATTCCGCCACCTAATGCGCCCGGTATGACGATCAGACTTCACCGAGGGACAGTCGTCACGGCCCTGGCCCTGCTGACCACGCCCACCGTCACCGCCCACGCCTTATCCGGCCCCGCGGCCACCCCTGCCACACCCGCCACGCTCGAGCTGCCCCGCCCGACCGGCCCGCACGCCGTCGGCACCCAGGTCCTGCACCTCACCGACCACGGCCGCGTCGACCCACAAGGAGGCGGGAGCGCCGACAGGCGGGAGCGCCGGAACGCACCCTAGATCTTGCGCATGGGCGCATATCGCAGAAGCAGTCGCTTCTGTCCGCTCCCGTCGAAGTCGACGGTCGCCTTGGCCGACGTCCCGTCACCCGACACCGAAATTACCGTGCCCCTTCCAAAACTCTCGTGGCTGACTGCGTCTCCGACCGAAAGCTTCACCATGCGCATGGCGGAATCATCCACTGCCGCCAACTGAACGTGCCCTGTACCCCGTCCGGGGTACAGGGCACATCCATCCCTACGTGCCTGGTGACGTCACACGGCGACAGGCACGCCCGACGGCTTCGCGTCCTCGACCTCGACCTCGATCTCGTCGACCGGGGAAGCCGACGCCGAGTCGTACGCGTCGTGGTCGAGGATCTTCTCGCGGGCCGCGACGATCACCGGGACCAGCGCCTGACCCGCCACGTTCGTGGCGGTGCGGATCATGTCCAGGATCGGGTCGATGGCGAGGAGCAGGCCTACGCCCTCCAGCGGCAGGCCCAGCGTCGACAGGGTGAGGGTCAGCATCACCGTGGCGCCGGTGAGGCCGGCGGTGGCCGCCGAGCCGATCACCGAGACGAACGCGATCAGGAGGTAGTCACCGATGCCCAGCTGGACGTCGAAGATCTGCGCGATGAAGATCGCCGCCAGCGCCGGGTAGATCGCGGCGCAGCCGTCCATCTTCGTCGTGGCGCCGAACGGCACCGCGAACGACGCGTACTCCTTCGGGACGCCGAGGCGCTCGGTGACCTTCTGGGTGACCGGCATCGTGCCGACCGAGGAACGGGAGACGAAGGCCAGCTGGATCGCCGGCCAGGCGCCCTTGAAGAACTGCAGGGGGCTGACCTTGGCGACCGTGGCGAGGAGCAGCGGGTAGACGCCGAACATCACCAGGGCGCAGCCGATGTAGACGTCGGCGGTGAACGTGGCGTACTTGCCGATCAGGTCCCAGCCGTAGTCGGCGATGGCGTAGCCGATGAGGCCGACGGTGCCGATCGGGGCGAGGCGGATGACCCACCACAGGGCCTTCTGGAGGAGCTCCAGGATCGACTCGCTGAGCGTGAGGATGGGCTTGGCCTTCTCGCCGAGCTGGAGCGCGGCGATACCGGCGACGGCGGCCATGAAGACGATCTGCAGAACGTTCAGCTCGGTGAACGGCGTGATGACGTCCGTCGGGATGATGCCGGTCAGGAAGTCGAGCCAGGAGCCTGCGTTCTCGGGCTTGGCTCCGTCCTTCGGGGTGAGGCCGGTGCCTGCGCCCGGGTTGGTGACCAGGCCGATCGTGAGGCCGATGGCGACGGCTATCAGCGATGTGATCATGAACCAGAGCAGGGTGCGGGTGGCCAGCCTGGCGGCGTTGTTGACCTTGCGCAGGTTGGTGATCGACACCAGGATCGCGAAGAAGACGAGGGGCGCCACGGCCAGCTTCAGCAGTTGGACGAAGATGTGGCCGACCTGGTCGAGCGTGGTGTAGAGCCAGTCGACGTCCTGGCTGCGGGCGAGCCAGCCGAGCAGGACACCGAGGACCAGACCGGCGACGATCTGGGCCCAGAACGGGACGCTGGGTACGCGGAAGCCGGAGCCGGACGGTTTGCCGGCGTCGGTCGCGACAGGGGGCGCGGAATTCGCGGACACGGACACACTCCAGATGTGACGCATCGGGACGTACGAGGACAGGCGTACGGTCGTGCGGTCGAACGGGGACGGGGGTGCGGCGCCCGCGTCAGGGGCGGCGCCGCTGCATGATGCCGGTTCAGACGTTGCGGCGACAGACCGCGGACATACAGCGGCAGAGATCGACGTGCAGGCGCGCCACGAGCGGGACGCTCATGGTGTGACGGGGGCGCACTGCGGCATTCATGACGCATACGTTAACACTTGAACTTTGAGAACCTCAAAGGTCCGCTTTGATCAACAAGCGTCCGCCGTTCCCCCGCGGACACCCCGGGGGAACGCCGAAACCCCGGCACGGGAGCACATGCTCCGGTCCGGGGTCTTCGTGTGTACGGGGCGCTGGGTGTGAGGAACCTTACGCGGCCCTTACCGGGTGACGCTGTCCTCGCGTGTGCGGTTCGCCTCGAGACGGGCCTTGGTCCGGTCGACCGTGGAGATGAGCTGCTCGGACATCTCGTCGCGCTGCTTGCGCAGCAGGATGAAGCTGAGCGGCGCGGAGAGCAGCAGGCCGAGCAGGACGACCCAGACGGCGTTGGAGCCGCCGACCCCGGAGGGCAGGACGCCGAAGTGGACCGCCACGCCGGCGACGAAGAAGCAGCCGACGAAAATCAGCAGGCGCATCGCGGTGTACCTGATCGTCGCACTCGGCTTGGCAGCGGACACGGCTGGCCTTCTCTCTACGTCCGACGTTCCTGCGGTCGTTCAGTCTGCGGTTCTGCCCGACCAGTGAAGCATGCCCCGAAATCCGGTCAGTTCGCAGGGTTCCCCTGGAGCGTCGCGTCCGCCGCGGGGGCGCCCCGGCGGAAGAGCGGGAGCAGCATGATGATGTCGTCGCGGTAGTCGTCCTCGGCGACCCGGATGCCGTCCGGGATCCGGCCCACCTCCTGGTATCCGCAGGAGGCGTAGAAGCGGTCGGCACCGGTGCCGCCGCGGCAGGTGAGCCGTACGGCCTCGATGCCGTCGATGCCGCAGGCCGCGTCCGCGGTGGCGGCCATCAGCTCGCGCCCGTAGCCCTTGCCCTGGTGCCGCGGGTGGACCATGACCGTGTAGAGCCCGATCCAGTGGCGCTTCAGCCGGTGGGCGTTGTGGGTGAGGAAGGCGGTGGCGGCCACCGTGCCGCCCTCGTCGCGGCCGACGACCAGCCGGGTGCGGCCGTCGGCCATGCCGGAGAGGTACCTGAGCAGCTCCGGCCGGACGTCCCCGGCGGTGACCGGCGGCACGAAGCCGACGGCTCCGCCGGCGTTGGTGACGTCCACCCAGAGCGCGGTGATGCCGTCCCGCAGCGCTCGGTCGAACGCGGGATCCACCTCGAACGTAAGTGCCATGGGCGGAGGTTAACCCTTACCCACCGTAGCCTCAAACGCTGTCCGAAACGCGAGAAGGCCCCGGCCGGGGACGGCTGACCGGGGCGTTCGCGCGACGTCGGGCAGGGGCCTCAGACGCGCATCGGCTGCGGCGACTCACGCCGCTCCGCGTCCGGTCCCGGGTATTCGCGCAGGATCTCGTAACGGGTGTTGCGCTCCACGGGCCGGAAGCCCGCGTCCCGGATCAGGTCCAGCAGATCCTCACGGCCGAGCTTGTTCGGCGTGCCGTAGTCGTCCGCGTCGTGCGTGATCTTGTACTCGACGACGGAGCCGTCCATGTCGTCCGCACCGTGCTGGAGCGCCAGCTGGGCGGTCTGCACGCCGTGCATCACCCAGAACACCTTGACGTGCGGGACGTTGTCGAAGAGCAGCCGCGAGACCGCGAAGGTCTTCAGCGCTTCCGCGCCGGTCGCCATCGACGTCCGCGCCTGGAGCGTGTTGCGGACCTTGCCGTCCTTCATGTCCACGAAGTCGTGTTGGTAGCGCAGCGGGATGAAGACCTGGAAGCCGCCGGTCTCGTCCTGCATCTCCCGCAGGCGCAGCACGTGGTCGACGCGGTGACGGGGCTCCTCGATGTGCCCGTACAGCATCGTCGCCGGGGTCTTGAGCCCCTTCTCGTGCGCGAGGCGGTGGATGCGCGACCAGTCCTCCCAGTGGGTGTTGTGGTCGACGATGTGCCGGCGGACCTCCCAGTCGAAGATCTCCGCACCGCCGCCGGTCAGGGACTCCAGACCGGCGTCGATCAGCTCGTCGAGGATCTCGGAGGCCGAGAGCCCGGAGATCGTCTCGAAGTGGTGGATCTCCGTCGCCGTGAACGCCTTGAGCGCCACCTCGGGCAGCGCCTCCTTGAGCGCGCTGAGCGAGCGGGGGTAGTAGCGCCACGGGAGGGTGGGGTGCAGCCCGTTGACGATGTGCAGCTCGGTGAGGTTCTCGCCCTGCATCGCCTTGGCGAGGCGGACGGCCTCCTCGATGCGCATCGTGTACGCGTCCTTCTCGCCCGGCTTGCGCTGGAACGAGCAGTAGGCGCAGGACGCCGTGCACACGTTGGTCATGTTGAGGTGGCGGTTGACGTTGAAGTGGACGACGTCGCCGTTCTTCCTCGTGCGCACCTCGTGGGCCAGTCCACCGAGCCAGGCCAGGTCGTCGGACTCGTAGAGCGCGATCCCGTCCTCGCGGGTCAGCCGCTCACCGGCCCGGACCTTCTCCTCCAGCTCGCGCTTGAGTCCCGCGTCCACTAGGGCGCCTCCCATATCTCTGCGTAACAGGCTCCGGCAGCCAACCGTACGCCTATGCCTCCTCGGGAAGTTCCCCGACCCGGCTCTCCCACTTGGTGGAGAGCACGACCGTGGTGCGGGTCCGGGACACCCCCTTCGTGCCGCTCAGCCTGCGGATCGTCTTCTCCAGACCGTCCACGTCACCGACCCGGACCTTGAGCATGAAGGAGTCGTCGCCCGCGATGAACCAGCAGTCCTCGATCTCGGCCAGGTCCTTCAGCCGGTGCGCGACGTCCTCGTGGTCGGCGGCGTCGGAGAGCGAGATGCCGATCAGCGCGGTGACGCCGAGCCCCAGGGACGCGGCGTCGACGGTCGCGCGGTAACCGGTGATGACACCGGCGGATTCCAGCCGGTTGATGCGGTCGGTGACGCTGGGCCCGGAGAGCCCGACGAGCCGGCCGAGCTCGGCGTACGAGGCCCTGCCGTTCTCTCTGAGGGCCTGGATGAGCTGCCTGTCCACCGCGTCCATATGACTGAAACCTTCCATTGTTCAGCAGTACCGCGAGTTTACGTGTAGAATCTAAGGCACAACAGGGTTCAAGCCCTGTGAATCTTTCAGATCACCCAAGAAACGCTTTCGAATCTTCAGGAGTGAACTTCACCGTGTACACGATCGAGATGGCCTACGCCCGGATGCGCGAGCTGCAGGACCTGGCCAACCGCTCGCGTGCCCACCAGCCGGCCGCGGCCCACCGCGTCGACAGGACCCGCGCCCCGCGTGCGGCCAAGAAGCGCTGATCCGCCGGATCCTTCATGCACGGGAGCCACCACCGAGCTCCCCTTCCCACCGGCGGTACAGCTGGTGCGGCACCCCTGCCGCGTCCAGCACCCGCCCGGCGACGAAGTCCACCAGATCCTGGATGTGCGTCGCCCCCGCGTAGAACGCCGGAGAGGCGGGCAGCACCACGGCGCCCGCCTCGTCGAGCGCCACCATCTGCTTCAGCGTCTGGCCGCCGAGCGGCGTCTCGCGCACGGTGACGACCAGCTTCCGCCGCTCCTTGAGCGTCACGCTCGCGGCCCGCTGCAGCAGGTCCTTCGAGAGTCCGAGCGCCACCCCGGCCACACAGGCCGTCGATGCCGGGACGATCAGCATCCCCTTCGCCGGGTACGAACCCGATGACGGCCCGGCCGCCAGATCGCCGGCCGCCCAGTGCCGCACCCGGCCGAGCGCGTCGTCGCCCACCGCGAAGGTGTCCGGCTTCCCGTCCGCCCCTCGCGCCAGCCACGCGCGCAGGTCCTCGCGCCAGTGCCCGTCGCGGAAGGCGATCCCCGTCTCGTCCAGCAGCGTCAGCCGCGAGGCGCGGCTCACCACCAGGTCGACGCTCTCCCCCGCGGCCAGCAGCCCTCGCAGGACCGAGGCCGCGAACGGGGTACCCGACGCGCCCGACACCCCGACAATCCAAGGCCTGCGCTGCTGCTGACTCACTGAAGTCCTGGATTCCACACCACCGAGCCTATCCGGCACCGGTCTCCAGGAACCGAGCCAGGGGCTCCGTACGTTGCGCAGACGAGGCAACAGCCATGGACAGGGGGTGCCCGTGCGCACACGCGCCACCACTACCGCCACCGCACGAGCCGTCACGGCCGGTGCGGTCATGTCGGCCTGGATCGCGCTCCTGTGGCTGCTGGAAGGCATCGACACGTCGACCGGCCACTCCCTGGACACCTACGGCATCTCCCCGCGGGAGCCCTCCGAGCTGCTCGACGTCGTGCCGGCCGCCTTCCTGCACAGCGGCTGGGAGCACGTGGCCTCCAACAGCGTCCCGCTGCTGGTCCTCGGCTTCATCGCCGCGCTCGCCGGGATACGCAGGTTCGCCGCCGTGGTCCTGCTCGTGATCGTGACGGGCGGCCTCGGCGTCTGGCTCACCGCGCCGCCGGACACCGTCACGCTCGGCGCGTCCGGTGTGGTCTTCGGCCTCTTCGGCTATCTGCTGGTCCGCGGGTTCGTGGACCGGCGTCCGCTCGACATCGTGGTCGGCGTGATCATCGCCGCGGTCTACGGCTCGCTGCTCTGGGGCGTGCTGCCGACCGACTCCGGCATCAGCTGGCAGGGCCACCTCTTCGGCCTCATGGGCGGGGTGGCGGCGGCCTTCGTCCTCCGCCGCCCCCGGCCGGCCGGCGCCGTCACGGTGTGAGACCACGCACCAGCAGGTCGAGCAGCGCACAGGCGAACAGCGCGATCCCGATGAATCCGTTGACCGAGAAGAACGCCCGGTTCAGCCGGGACAGGTCGTGCGGCCGCACGACCCGGTGCTCGTAGACGAAGGCCACGGCGACGATGACCATGCCGAGCCAGTAGAAGAGCCCCGCCTCCGTCACCAGCCCGAACCACACCAGCAGTGCGGTCGTCACGGCATGGCAGACCCGCGCGCCCCACAGTGCCGCCGGGATCCCGAAGCGCGCCGGGAAGGAGAGCACCCCCTGGGCCCGGTCGGCCTGCACGTCCTGGCAGGCGAAGATCAGGTCGAAGCCGCCGATCCAGATCCCGACGGCCAGCCCCAGCACGACCGCGTCCCAGGACCAGCTGCCGGTCACCGCCAGCCAGGCGCCGACCGGCCCGATGGCCTGGGCGAGGCCCAGGATCGCGTGCGGGAAGTTCGTGAACCGCTTGCCGTACGGGTAGACGACCATCGGCACGACGGCGACCGGCGCCAGCACCAGACAGAGCGGGTTCAGCAGGGCGGCGGCCCCGAGGAACGCGACGACGGCGATGATCGCGCCCGTCCATGCCGACTTCACCGACACCGCCCCGGTGACCAGCTCCCGTCCCGCCGTGCGCGGATTACGGGCGTCGATCTTCCGGTCGATGATCCGGTTGGCAGCCATCGCGAACGTCCGCAGCCCCACCATGGCGACGGTCACGAGCAGCAGCGTGCCCCAGTGGATGTCCTTGTCCAGCTGGAACATCGCGGTCAGCGCGGCGATGTACGCGAAGGGCAGCGCGAAGACCGAGTGCTCGATCATCACGAGCCGCAGGAACGCGCGGGGCCTGCCGAGCGGCTGCGGCACCGCGGCCGCGGAGGCGCTCACAGGCCGTACTCCTTCCAGCGGCGGTCGACCTTCGCCGCCGTGTCCGGGTCGGACTCGACCATCTCGGGCCAGCCACCGTCGCGCGTGTAGCCCTCCTCGGGCAGCTTCCGCGTCGCGTCGATGCCCGCCTTGCCGCCCCAGAACTGCTGGTACGAGGCGTGGTCGAGATGGTCGACCGGCCCTTCGGTGAGCAGCAGGTCGCGGGCGTAGTCGGTGTTGCCGAGCGCCCGCCAGGCGACCTCGTGCAGATCGTGGACGTCGCAGTCCCCGTCCACGACCACGATCAGCTTGGTCAGCGACATCATGTGCGCGCCCCAGACGGCACTCATCACCTTCTGGGCGTGCTTGGGGTACTTCTTGTCGATCGAGATGATCGCGCAGTTGTGGAAGCCGCCCGCCTCGGGCAGGTGGTAGTCCACGATGTCCGGGATGATGATCTTGAGCAGGGGGAGGAAGAACCGCTCGGTGGCCCGCCCCAGCGGACCGTCCTCGGTCGGCGGCCGCCCGACCACGATCGACTGCAGCAGCGGCCGCTTGCGCATGGTCACGCAGTCGATCGTCAGCGCGGGGAACGGTTCCTGCGGCGTGTAGAAGCCGGTGTGGTCGCCGAACGGGCCCTCGGGCAGCATCCGGCCCGGCTCCAGCCATCCCTCGATGACGACCTCGGCCTGCGCCGGGACCTGCAGCGGCACGGTCCGGCAGTCGACCATCTCGATCCGCTTGCCCTGGACGAAGCCGGCGAAGAGGTACTCGTCGATGTCCCCGGGCAGCGGCGCCGTGGAGGCGTACGTCACCGCGGGCGGGGCCCCGAACGCGATGGCGACGGGCAGCCGCTCGCCGCGCCGGGCCGCGGCCTGGTAGTGGTTCCGGCTGTCCTTGTGGATCTGCCAGTGCATCCCGATGGTCCGCTTGTCGTGGCGCTGGAGGCGGTAGAGCCCCAGATTGCGGATGCCGGTCTCGGGGTCCTTGGTGTGCGTGAGGCCCAGGTTGAAGAAGGAGCCGCCGTCCCCGGGCCAGGTGAAGAGCGCGGGCAGTTGCTCCAGGTCCACGTCGTCGCCGGTCAGGACGACCTCCTGGACGGGGGCGTTGTCGCTCTTCACCTTCTTCGGCGGCAGGTGCGTCACCGCGCCGAGCTTCCCGAAGGCCTCACGGATCCCGACGAAGCCCTGCGGCAGCTCCGGCTTGAGGAGCCCGCCGATCTTGTCGCTGATCTCGGCGTAGGACTTCAGCCCGAGCGCCTTGAGCAGCCGTCTGTCCGTCCCGAAGACGTTCATGGCCAGGGGCATGGACGCCCCCTTGACGTTCTCGAAGAGCAGCGCGGGCCCGCCCGCCTTGTTCACCCGGTCGACGATCTCGCCGACCTCCAGATACGGGTCGACCTCGGCCTTGATGCGCTTGAGATCGCCCTCGCGCTCCAGAGCACGGAGCAGGGAGCGAAGATCGTCGTAAGCCATGCCTTCCAGTATCGGCCACCCGATACCCTGGGCCCGTCACCGGGGCGGGACAGTGCGCCCCCTCACCTCTTCTCGGGGGACCTTCCACCATGCTCAGGGCCTTGATCTACCTGCTGCCGCTGGCGTTGACGATCTACGCGTTCATCGACTGCCTGAACACCCCGGAGGACGAGGCCAGACACCTGCCGAAGGTGGCCTGGGTCTTCATCATCCTGCTGTTCTGGATCGTCGGCCCGATCGTCTGGCTCGCCGCCGGCAAGCTGCGGGTGCCCCCGGCCGGGGGCCGTACGCCCTCCGAGTGGCACCGCGGCCACCGCACCACATGGGTGGCGCCGGACGACAATCCGGAGTTCCTCAAGTCGATCAAGGATGAGAACGAGAAGGACGAGTCGCTCCTCAAGGACTGGGAGGCGGACCTGCGCCGCCGCGAGGAGGAGATCAAGCGCCGCGAGGGCGGGACGGGGTCCGGGGACGCCGCCTCCTCATGAGGCCGGGGGCCGGCCGGGCCGGCTCATGACGAAAGCAGCTGCCCCAGCCGGTTGAGCAGGGGCAGCAGTGCCGTGCGCTCCTGCGGGGTGAGGGCCTCCAGGGCGCCGTGCACGACGCGCATCTCGGCGCGGATGCGGTGGGCCAGCCCGGTGCCGTCCGCCGTGCGTGCGGCGACCTTGGAACGGCGGTCCTCGGGTGACGGGGTGCGGGTGACCAGACCCCGGGCCTCCATGCGGCCGATGAGGCCGGTGGCGTTGGACGCGTCGCACACCAGGTGATGGGCCAGCGCGCTCATGGGCATGGGCTCGTTGAGGGCGATCAGCGCCCGCGCCTGGGAGGTGCTGAGCCCATGACGGGCGGCGACGGCGGTGAGGTCGTCGTGGTGGCCGCGGACGACGACTGCGAGGGGTTCCAGCAGTTCGTCCGGAGTAGGGACGGCGCGGGGTGCCGGTTCCGTCGTCATGGTTCGGTCATCCTTCGATCGGTACGCGTGGCCCGGAGGCCGGAACGGTGTCCGCCACGCACCCGCATTAATTTGACATGCTCAACTTTTGGCAGTTACATGAACCGCACTGCTTGATGATATCAAGCTTCGCTCACCAGCATCTCGCGTCTCGTAGGGAGCACCCCCCATGCCCTCCGTACTCTTCGTCCTCACCGGTGCCGACCACTGGACCCTCAACGACGGCACCACCCACCCCACCGGCTTCTGGGCCGAGGAGCTCGCCGCCCCGCACCGCGTCTTCAGCCAGGCCGGATTCGACATCACCATCGCCACCCCGGGCGGCGTGGCCCCCACCGTGGACGCCGCCAGCCTCGCCGCCGAGGCCAACGGGGGCCAGGAGCACGCCGACGCCGTCGCCTCGTATCTCGCGGCGATCGACGAGACGCTCCGCATCCCCGCCCGGCTGGAGGACGTCGTCCCCACCTCGTACGACGTGGTCTTCTACCCCGGCGGCCACGGCCCCATGGAGGACCTGGCCGTCAGCGAGGTGTCCGGCCGGCTGCTCACCGCCGCCCTGGACTCCGGCGCGCACCTGGGCGTCCTGTGCCACGCCCCCGCCGCGCTGCTCGCCGCCCGCCGCGAGGACGGCAGCTGGCCCTTCGCCGGCTACCGCCTGACCGGATTCAGCAACGCGGAGGAGACCCAGGCCGGCCTGGCGGCCAAGGCCCCCTGGCTGCTGGAGAACCGCCTCGTGGAGCTCGGCGCCGACTACTCCGCCGGGGACCCGTGGGGGGCGTACACCGTGCACGACCGCACCCTGCACACCGGCCAGAACCCGGCCTCCTCCGAGCAGCTGGCCCGCGAGATCGTGGCGGCCCTGCGATGAGCGCCGTCATCACCGTGGAGACCGCCGGGAGGACGGAGACGGCGGCCGAGGTCGTCGCCCGCCTCCGTGCCACCTTCCGCACCGGACGCACCAAGGACCTCACCTGGCGCACCACCCAGCTGACGCGACTGCGCGCCCTGCTCACCGAGGCCGGTGACGAGCTGGCCGACGCGCTCCGCGCCGACCTCGGCAAG
The DNA here is from genome assembly GCF_040638585.1 of Streptomyces sp. NPDC025273. Taxonomy (NCBI): domain Bacteria; kingdom Bacillati; phylum Actinomycetota; class Actinomycetes; order Kitasatosporales; family Streptomycetaceae; genus Streptomyces; species Streptomyces sp. NPDC025273. Next base: position 51,367 of record NZ_JBEZYP010000008.1, on the reverse strand, counting down.
AGCCGCAAGGAGGCCTACCGGACCGAGATCGACTTCACGGTCCGCGAGATCGACCACACTCTGGAGCGGCTGGAGGACTGGCTGCGCCCCGAGCCCGCCCCCGTACCGGCGGCCCTCGCCGGTGCGTCCGCGCACACCGTGCAGGACCCGCTCGGTGTCGTCCTCGTCATAGCGCCGTGGAACTACCCGGTGCAGCTGCTGCTCGCGCCCGTCGTCGGTGCGCTGGCCGCGGGCAACGCCGTGGTCGCCAAGCCCAGCGAGCTGGCGCCCGCGTCCTCGGCCGCCGTGGCCCGGCTGCTGCCGCGCTATCTGGACACGGACGCGGTCGCCGTGGTGGAGGGCGCGATCCCGGAGACCACCGCGCTGCTCGCCGAGCGCTTCGACCACATCTTCTACACCGGCAACGGCGCGGTCGGCCGGATCGTCATGACCGCCGCAGCCCGCCACCTCACCCCGGTCACCCTCGAACTGGGCGGCAAGTCGCCGGTGTTCGTCGACCGGGACACGGATCTGACGACGGTGGCCGCCCGGCTCGCCGCGGGAAAGTTCCTCAACGCGGGCCAGACGTGCGTCGCCCCCGACTACGTCCTGACGGACCCGGAGACCGCGCCCGCCCTGGCCGACGCGCTCGCGGCGGCCGTCGAGGCACTGTACGGGCAGGACGCCTCGGCCCACCCGGAGTACGGGCGGATCGTGAACGAACGGCACTTCGACCGGCTGGTCGGGCTCCTGGGCTCCGGCCGTACGGTGACGGGCGGCAACCATGACCGGGCCGCCAAGTACGTCGCCCCGACCGTGCTGGCCGATGTGGCGCCCGACGCCCCCGTGATGCGCGAGGAGATCTTCGGCCCCGTGCTGCCGATCGTGACGGTCGACGGACTGGACGAGGCCATCGCCTTCATCAACGACCGGGACAAGCCGCTGGCGCTGTACGCCTTCACGGGGTCCCCTGCCGTACGGGAGCGGCTGCTGGCCGAGACCTCGTCGGGCGGGGTGGGCATGGGCCTGCCGCTGGCCCATCTGACCGTGTCCGACCTGCCGTTCGGCGGAGTCGGCGAGAGCGGCATGGGCAACTACCACGGCCGGTACTCACTGGAGACGTTCAGCCACCGCAAGGCTGTCCTGGACACCCCGCTGACCCGGTGACACCGGCCCCTGCGTACGCCGGGTGACCGGCGATCGCCCCGGCCGACGCCAGGGCGGGCCTCGGTCAGGGCGGAGTCAGGAGCGCGATGACGAAGGGCGCGGTCCGCAGATGCGGACCGCGCCCTTGTGTCGTGCCGTGCTCAGACTCCGGCGTAGGAGTGCTTGCCGGTGACGAAGATGTTCACGCCGTAGTAGTTGAAGAGCCAGCAGCCGAAGGCGACCAGCGCCAGGTACGCGGCCTTGCGGCCCTTCCAGCCGGCCGTCGCGCGGGCGTGCAGGTAGCAGGCGTAGGCGACCCAGGTGATGAAGGACCAGACCTCCTTGGGGTCCCAGCCCCAGTAGCGGCCCCAGGCGTCGCCCGCCCAGATCGCGCCCGCGATGATCGTGAACGTCCACAGCGGGAAGACGGCCGCGTTGATGCGGTACGAGAACTTGTCGAGGGTCGCGGCGGCGGGCAGCCGTTCCAGGACGGACCGGGCGAAGGCGCCCGGGTTCCCGCCGGTGGCCAGCTTGTTCTCGTAGCTGTCACGGAACAGGTAGAGCAGCGTCCCGACAGCGCCGAGGTAGAAGACGGCACCGCAGAAGATGGCGGTGGAGACGTGGATCCACAGCCAGTAGGAGTGCAGGGCGGGCACCAGCTGGGCGCTGTCGGTGTAGAGCCAGGTGGTGGCGACGCCCAGGTCCAGCAGGACCGTGGTGACCAGCAGCAGGCCGATCCAGCGGACGTTCTTCCTCAGCGCCAGGAGGACGAGGTAGGCGCCGACCGCCACGGTGGAGAAGGTGATCGAGAACTCGTACATGTTGCCCCAGGGGGCGCGCTGCACCGACAGGGCGCGGGCGAGGACCCCGCCGGCCTCGACGGCGAAGGCCACGACGGTCAGGGAGACCGCGATCCGCCCCCACAGGTCGCCCTTGACGGTGCCGCCCGCGGCACCCGGGCCGTCCGGGACGTCCCGGGTCCCGGACGCGGCACGGGTGACGACCTTCGGGCGGTCCAGGACTGCGGTGCCACCGCCCTGCTGAGCGATCTTCACCCCGGAACCCGCGACGTCCGGTCCGGTCAGCGCGGCGGCGGTCCGGCCGACCTTGCTGCGGCTGCCGAACACCCACTCCGCGATGTGCGCGAAGAAGGCCAGCATGTAGACGGCCATCGACGAGTAGATCAGCGTGTTGCTGATGCTCGCCAGATTCTCGTTGGTTGCGGCGGCGAGATTCACTTCTCAGCCCCTTCGGCAGGTTCTTCGGAAGATGGTTCGGGCGCGGATTCGGACGGGGGTGCGGTGGGCGTGACGGTGTGGAGCGCGCCCGCGAGGCCGGCCAGCTCCTCGGGGAGCTTCGTGGACTCGCTGCGGCCGAGGCCCGCCATCTCGACGACGGTGACGCCGTCCGTGCCCCGTACGGCCCGCACCCAGACCCGGCGGCGCTGGATGAAGAGCGATCCGGCGAGGCCGGCGATGGCGGCGACGGCGCCGGTGAGCGCCCAGCCGCTGGCGGGCTGGCGCGTGATCTGGAAGCTGGCCCACTCCTCGACGCCCTCGAAGGTGACCGAGCCCGCGCCGTCCGGGAGCTTCATGGTCTCGCCGGGGCGCATGCGCTGCTTGAGCTTGTCCCCGTTGGCGTCCTTGAATTCCTTCATCTTGGACGTGTCCAGCTGGTACACGTTCTGCGGCAGTCCGGAGTCGACGCCGAGGCTGCCGTGGTAGCCGTTGAGCGCGAGCACCGGATAGTCGGCGGCGGGGAACTGCGAGAACATCGTGCCCTGGCCGTTGCCGGCGAACGTCGGGACGAAGAAGGCCTGGAAGCCGAGCTGGGTCTTCTTGCCGTCGGCGCCCTTGTAGCCGTCCATCACCTTGATCGCACCGGTGGAGGTGACGTTGTTGTCGATGGGCAGCAGGGGTACGGCGGTCCGGTAGACCTCCTTGCCCCTGCCGTCCTTGACGGAGATGACGGGAGCGTAGCCGTGTGCGTTGAGGTAGACCTTCGTGCCGTCGACGACGAGCGGCTCGTTGACCCTGATGACCCTCTTCCGCGGTGCGCCGTCCGCGCCCTCGGAGTACGTCACCCGGGCCTCGTAGGTCCGGGGGGTGCCGCGCTGAGGGCCGCTGCGCTCGTACGTGCCGATGAAGTCGTCCAGGGTGAAGCTGAACGGGGCGAGTTCGTCGGTGTCGAAGAGCGAGCCGGACTTGAAGTCGTCGTACTGGCTGAGCGTGTTGGAGAAGCCGTCGCCCTCGACGACCAGCTTGCCGCCCTCGGACTTGAAGAGCTGTCCGCCGGCGAAGGACACCAGCATGACGATCAGCGCGATGTGGAACATCAGGTTCCCCGCCTCGCGCAGATAGCCCTTTTCGGCGGCCACCGCGTCGCCCACCTCGTGCGACCGGAAGCGCCGCCCGCGCAGGAGGGCGAGCGCGGCCTCGCGGACCTGCTCGGGCTCCGCGTCGGTGCGCCAGGTGGTGTACGCCGGCAGCCGGGTCAGCTTCTTCGGGGCGCCGGGCGGACGGCCGCGCAGCTGGCCGATGAACTGGCCGGTGCGCGGGACGATGCAGCCGATCAGGGACACGAACAGCAGGATGTAGATCGCGGAGAACCACACCGAGCCGTAGACGTCGAAGAACTGCAGCTTCTCGTAGATCGGGGTGACCGTGGTGTGGGTTTCCTTGAAGGTCTGCACCTTCAGTTCGTCCACGCTGTTCTGCGGGATCAGCGAGCCGGGGATGGCGCCGAGCGACAGCAGGAAGAGCAGGATCAGGGCGACCCGCATCGAGGTGAGCTGCCGCCAGAACCAGCGGGCCCACCCGAAGACGCCCATCGCGGGTCCGGAGGGGGACGCGGGTTCCTCACGCGGGGCGGTGGAGAGCTGCGCTCCGGCCTCGCCGAGGTCACGCTCGTCCGTGGTGTTCGTGTTGCTCATGGACTCAGATCCCCACAGTGAAGCCGTTGGACCAGACCTGCATCTCCTGGATGAGCACGTCCCAGGCGCCCGTCAGCAGGAGTATCCCGGTCACGATCATCATGCCGCCGCCGATCCGCATGACCCATGCGTAGTGGCGCTTGACCCATCCGAACGCGCCGAGCGCCCGGCGGAAGGCGACCGCCGCCAGGACGAAGGGGAGGCCGAGCCCGAGGCAGTACGCCACGGACAGGACCGCCCCGCGGCCCGCGGTCGCCTGGTCGAACGCGAGCGCGTTGACGGAGGCGAGCGTCGGGCCCAGGCAGGGGGTCCAGCCGATCCCGAAGAGGGCGCCGAGCAGCGGTGCGCCGGCCAGCCCGGTCACCGGCCTTTTGTGGATGCGGAACTCGCGCTGCGTCATCCAGGGCATGAGGCCCATGAAGAAGATCCCCATCAGGATCATCAGCACGCCGAGGACCTTGGAGAGCGTTCCGCTGTAGTCCTGGAGGGTCTGGCCGAAAAAGCCGAAGAGGGCGCCCCCGGACACGAACACGGCGGTGAAGCCGAGCACGAACAGCGAGGCGCCGGCGACGGTCCTGCCCCGCCGGGCCTCGGCCAGATCGCTGCCGCTGACCCCGGTGACGTAGCTGAGGTATCCGGGCACCAGCGGCAGGACGCACGGCGAGAAGAAGGAGACGAGCCCGCCGAGCAGCGCGATGGGCAGCGCCACGAGCAGGGCGCCGCCGATCACGGTGTCGTTGTAACCGGCTTCCGCGGCTAGCTGGAGCACGGTGTCACTTCTCCGCGATCAGCGGGTCGATCATCTCGCGGAGCTTCGTCGCGTCCAGGGCGGCCAGCGTGCGGGCGGCGACCTTGCCGTCCCGGTCGATGACCACGGTCGACGGCACGGTCTGCAGGTTCAGGGTGCCCTTCGGGAAGCGGAGGAGGAGCTTGCCGGTCGGGTCGTAGAGGCTCGGGTAGGTGATCCCGAAGTCCTGCTCGAAGTTGAACGCGGCGGCCTTCTGGGGGTCCCGGGTGTTGATCCCGACGAACTGGACGCCCTGGTCCTTCGTCTCCTCGGACACCTTCGCGAAGTGCTTGGCCTCGGCGCGGCAGGGGCCGCACCAGGAGCCCCAGACGTTCAGGACGACGACCTTGCCCTTGTAGTCGGCCACGTCGAGGGTCTTGCCGTCCACGGTCGGGCCGGCGAGCTTCGGCGCGTCCGTACGTTCGCCCTTGGCCACGGTGGAGATCCCGCCGCTGCCGGTGACGAAGTTCGTATTGCCGCCACCACCTGCCCTGCCGCCGTCCCCACTGCACGCGGACAGGGTCAGGGCACCGGCCACTGCCGTGGCGGCGAGCAGGGTGAAGCGGCGTCGGGGTGCGCGGCCAGAGCTCATGTGAAAAGTTTCGCATGGCAGTTCCAGGGATCTCCCGCACCCCCCTCGATGCCCGTGAAGCCCCTTGTCAGGGCTGCTTGAAGAAGGTGTTCCAGCCGCCGTCCGGCGACTGCCCGACCTCCAGGGTACGAAGCTTCGCGAGCACCGCCGGATCCTGTACGTCGAGCCAGTCGACGAACTGCCGGAAGGAGACGAGGCGCACATCCGGCTTGCCGGCGATCTTTTTGATCACTTCCTCGACGGCGTCCATGTAGATGCCGCCGTTCCACTCCTCGAAGTGGTTTCCGATGTAGAAAGGCGCGCGATTCGACTCGTAGGCGCGCTCGAAACCGGCGACATAGGCACCGGTGGCCTGGGTGCGCCAGCCGGGATAGCGCGAGGGCATGCCGTTGGTCGAATTCATCGACTGGTTGGCGAGGATGTTGTAGTCCATGGAGAGGACTTCGAAGGTGTGGCCGGGGAACGGCACGCCCTGCAGCGGAAGATCCCAGATTCCCTGGCGTTTCTCCGGCCACATCTGCCGGCCGCCCGGCGAGCTCGCGTCATAGCGCCAGCCCAGCCGCTTCGCGGTCGGCAGGAGATTGTCCTGGCCGAGCAGACAGGGGGTACGGGCGCCGACGAGTTCCTTCCGGTAGTCGAACGGCAGCGGATCGAGGTCGTTCCAGCCGGTGTTCGTCCGCCATTCGGTGACGAAGGAGATCGCCTGGTCGATCTCGCTCTGCCATTGCGCCGGCGACCAGTTGCCGACGGATCCCGAACCTCCGCAGAAATGCCCGTTGAAGTGCGTACCGATCTCGTGCCCGTCGAGCCAGGCCTCACGGACGTACTTCAGGGTCTGCCTGACGTGGTCGTCGGTCAGGTAGCCGATGTCGGAGGCACCCCGGGGGTTGCCCGGCGGCCGGTACAGGGACTTCTTCGATTCGGGCAGCACGTACAGCCCGGAGAGGAAGAAGGTCATCGCCGCGTCGTGTTCCCGGGCGAGTTCGAGAAAGCGCGGGAAAAGACCGTTGCCGACCTCACCGGCCCCGTCCCAGGAAAAGATCACGAACTGCGGTGGCGTCTGGCCGGGTTCCAGCGGAACCGGAGCGGCGGGCTGATTCGGCTGCTTTCCGGTGTCCGCCGTGGAACCGTCACCGATGAGCCTGATGTCCTTCTTCGGAGGGCCTCCGGCGTTCCCCCGCTTCCCTTTGTCGGGACCGGAATGTCCGCCGTCCGACGAGCCGAGGGGGCCGCAGCCGGTCACTGAGAGTGCGGCTGCGGCCCCGAGTCCTGCCCCGATCAGACCCCTTCGGCTGATATCACGCATAGCATCCCCATCTGCGGTCGTTTCACCTCATTGCCATGCAAACTGGCGATGGCTTAGATGAGGAAAGCAACACGACGGTTCCGCCGATATTCACAAAAGTTGTTACGTGACCAGACCCTTACAGGTGCTGCACACGAGGTGACCGCGCGGGGCGGCGCGGGCGGGCTACGCGCCGAACGCCTTGGACTTCCCCTTGACCGGCTTCGCACCCGCGAGCAGATGCGTCGGGACCAGGTCCCTGGCCGGCTCGCCGTACCCGACGGACACGATCGTGTCGCCCTCGTACGTGAAGCTGGTCAGCGAGGCCAGGGTGCACTGCCGCTTGCGCGGGTCGTGCCACAGCCGGCGCCGCTCCACGAAGCTCCGCACGATCCAGATCGGCAGCTGATGGCTGACACAGACCGCCTCGTGCCCGCGGGCGGCGTCGCGCGCCGCGTCCAGGGCGCTCATCATCCGCACGACCTGCTCGATGTACGGCTCGCCCCAGGAGGGCTTGAACGGATTGGTGAGGTGCTTCCAGTTGTCCGGCCTGCGCAGCGCACCGTCACCCACCCCGAAGGTCTTGCCCTCGAAGACGTTGGCGGCCTCGATGAGGCGCGCGTCGGTGGCCAGGTCCAGGCCGTGGGACGTGGCGATCGGCAGGGCCGTCTCCTGGGCGCGCTCCAGCGGGGAGGCCACGACGTACGTGATGTCGCGCTTCTCCAGGTGCTCGGCGACCCGGTCGGCCATCCGGCGGCCGAGATCGGAGAGGCCGTAGCCGGGGCGGCGCCCGTAGAGCACGCCCTCCGGGTTGTGGACCTCGCCGTGGCGCATCAGGTGGACGACGGTGACGTCCCTGCCGCCGTTCCCTTCCGTCCCGCTCATGCGGTGGCCTCCGATGCGGCGCGGGCGGCGGCGGGCAGCGCCGCCGCGATCCGCTCGACCGCGCGCTCGTCGTGGGCCGTCGAGACGAACCAGGACTCGAAAGCGGACGGCGGCAGGTAGACGCCCTGGGCCAGCATCGAGTGGAAGAAGGCGGTGAAGCGGAAAGCTTCCTGCTTCTTGGCGTCCTCGTAGTCGCGCACGGGCTCGTCGGTGAAGAAGACGGAGAACATGTTGCTCGCGGCCGACACCGTGTGCGCGACGCCCTCCTTGCTGAACGCCTCGCCCACCAGGGCCCGCAGCTCCGCGGACACCGCGTCGACCTTCGCGTACGCCGCGTCGTCGAGCAGCCGCAGCTGGGCGAGCCCGGCGGCGGTGGCGACCGGGTTACCGGAGAGGGTGCCCGCCTGGTAGACGGGGCCGGCGGGGGCGAGGTGTGCCATCACATCGGCCCGGCCGCCGAAGGCCGCTGCCGGGAAGCCGCCGCCCATGACCTTGCCGAAGGTCATCAGGTCGGGGCGCACCCCGTCGATGCCGTACCAGCCCGCCCTGGAGGTACGGAATCCGGTCATCACCTCGTCGGAGATGTACAGCGCGCCGTTGGCCGCGCAGATCTCCTTCAGCCCGGCGTTGAAGCCGTCCAGGGGCGGGACGACACCCATGTTGCCCGGCGACGCCTCGGTGATCACGCAGGCGATCTCGCCCGGCTGCGCGGCGAAGGCGGTGCGCACGGCCTCCAGGTCGTTGTACGGCAGCACGATCGTGTCGCCGGCCTGGGCACCGGTGACACCGGGCGTGTCGGGAAGGCCGAAGGTGGCGACCCCGGAGCCGGCGGCGGCCAGCAGTGCGTCGACGTGCCCGTGGTAGCACCCGGCGAACTTCACGACCTTCGCACGCCCCGTGAAACCACGGGCGAGCCGGATCGCGGACATGGTCGCCTCGGTGCCGGACGACACCAGCCGCACCTGCTCCACGGGCTCGATCCGGGCCACGATCTCCTCGGCGAGCGCGACCTCGCCCTCTCCCGGCGTACCGAAGGAGGTCCCCCGGGCCACCGCGTCCTGGACGGCCGCGATGACCTCGGGGTGCGCGTGGCCGAGGATCATCGGCCCCCACGAACACACGAGGTCGACATACTCACGGCCGTCGGCGTCGGTGAGGTACGGACCCGTACCGGACACCATGAACCGGGGTGTACCGCCCACGGCCCGGAAGGCACGCACGGGGGAGTTCACGCCACCGGGCGTGACGAGCGACGCACGGTCGAAAAGCGTCTGCGAAACTGGGGCTTCGTATGAATACGCCACTTTGGTCCTGATCTGCGATTCGGGGGTTCGGGGGCCTGGCCGAAATTCTCGGCCACCGGTGAGCAGGGAGCGCACGCTGCCCGTATGAGGCTCGTACAACGAAAGGGCGTCAGTCCTCTCGCGTCTGCGAAACTGGGGCGTCATAGGGAAAGCTCACACATGCCATGGTGTCAGAGGCACCGACGGTCTTGCGGACAGGTGTTTCACCGCACGCTCGTGGGGGAGGTCACTGGCACGATGATCGGGTTGCGCGGCGGGGCTGTGTCTCCTAAGAAGTAGTCGGGTGGATGAGATATGCATCGCGGTGGCGGAGTGGGCGAAGGCACCGACGACCTGGGGCCCGAGCCTGCCCGGCGAGGGCGGCACCGGCGCGAGGCCGAGCGCGCACGGAAGGCCCAGGCGGACAGCGCCGGAGGTCACGGGAGCAGGAGCAGTGGACGGGTGGGGGTGACCTACAAGTACTTCGGTGCCCCCGACGGGGCGACTGCCGCACGTGTGCCCATTTCCATGCGTCCCGAGGAGCTGGGCGGCGACGAGCTGGGCATGGGCGGCATGTTCAGCAAGATCAAGCCGGAGACGGTGGCGGCCATGGTCCTCACCGGCATACAGGGCATACCCCTGAACAAGGTGCCCCCGCTGGAGCTGGTCGTGCTCCACCCCGACTACGCGGTGGTCAGGCTTCCGATGACGGTCGTCGACCCGCTGCGGGACGTCGGCGAGGAGTCGGTCGGCGCGGCGGCCTTCATCTGGTCCACCGTCCCGGACCGCGGCGGCCCGCGCGACGCGTTCAACGTCTATCGGCTGCTCCATGAGTGGCAGGACTTCTCCCACCGGCTGCACGACGCGGGACACCAGGCGTACTGCCTGGTGTGGCCCTGACCTGCGGTTCCCTCGACAGCGACGGTCTTCGGGAGGGACGGCCCGGCGCGTGCGCGCGCACCGGGCGTGCCATGCGTCCGCCCGGCGCACGCCCGCAGGCCGCACGCCTGCCGATGCGGCGCCGCCCGCGGTCCGTACCGGCCGCCCGCGTCAGGGCCGGCTCGGAGTCCAGCCGGGATCGCGGCCCGTCACGGCCGGCACCCGTTCGAAGACGGTGGCGCCGGGCGGTCCGGGGAACGGCTCGCCGAACATCCTCATCTCCCGGGCCTGCGGGGCCGGCCCGCAAGGCCCCGGCCTCACCTCGTCCACCACGGCGGGGGCAGGGACTTCACGGCAACGGCGGGCGTCCCCCCGACGGCCTTCGCACCGCGCTGACCGCGTCGCCGTGCTCCCGGAAACCTCTCGCCGCCCCACCCCGCGCAATGGCATCCTGACCAGGTGAACGGACCTGAGATCACCCTCGAAGTAGCCCCGGAACTCCGGCTCTTCGTCGCCCACGAGCGCCGCCAGGGACCCACCACCGTCGTCACCGACGGCTCGTCGACCCTGGGTCACGTCGTGGAGTCCCTCGGCGTCCCCCTCACCGAGGCCGGTCAGCTGCTCGTCGACGGCACGCCCGTGCCCGTGTCGCACATCCCCGGCGCGGGCGAGCAGGTCGAGGTGCGGGCCGTACGGCGCCCCCAGCAGGTCCCCGGCGCACCGCTGCGCTTCCTTCTCGACGTCCATCTGGGCACGCTCGCGCGCCGGTTGCGGCTGCTGGGCGTCGACGCGGCGTACGAGAACGAGGACATCGGGGACCCCGCGCTGGCGGCCCTGTCCGCAGAACAGCGGCGGGTGCTGCTCTCGCGCGACCGGGGGCTGCTCAGGCGCCGGGAGATCTGGGCGGGGGCGTACATCTACAGCGAGCGACCGCAGGAGCAGCTCCGCGACGTCCTGGGCCGGTTCGCCCCGGTGCTCGCACCGTGGACCCGCTGCACCGCGTGCAACGGGCAGCTCACGGATGCCGACAAGGACTCCGTGAGCGCCCGCCTGGAACAGGGCACCCAGCAGTCGTACGACGTGTTCGCCCAGTGCACGGTCTGTGAGCGGGTCTACTGGCGGGGCGCCCACCACGCCCGCCTGACGGCTGTGGTGGCGGAGGCGGTGCGCGAGTTCGGCGGGGCGGGCAGCGCGGCGCCGACCACCTGACACACCGGGCCGCCGGCCCCTCAGAACACGTACGGGTCGCCGGCGGAGAGGGCCAGGACCTCAGGGACCGGTCCGCCGCACGTCCCCCCACCCGCACGGCCCACGCACGCGGCGCGCGAGCGCCACGTGAAACGCTGATGCCATGGTCGTCGCCCGCTCCGTCGCGCTCTTCGTCGTCGCCGCACTCTTCGAGATCGGGGGCGCCTGGCTCGTCTGGCAGGGGGTGCGCGAGCACCGCGGCCGGCTCTGGACCGGAGCGGGCGTCATCGCCCTGGGCGCGTACGGCTTCGTGGCCACGCTCCAGCCGGACGGCGAATTCGGACGCGTCCTCGCCGCGTACGGCGGGGTGTTCGTCGCCGGTTCGATCGCCTGGGGCATGGCCGCCGACGGCTACCGTCCGGACCGCTGGGACGTGACAGGGGCCCTGATCTGCCTGGCCGGCATGGCAGTGATCATGTACGCACCCCGCAGCCACTGAGGCCGCGCGACCGCCGGAACCGCGCGCCCACGGCCTGCCTATCCTTGGCCCGTACCGATCAGCTGTCCGAGGAGTTCGCCATGGCCGCCACCCCCATCGCCGTCATCACCGGTGCGAGCAGCGGCATCGGCGCCGCGACCGCCCGCCGGCTGGCCGCCGCCGGATACCGCGTGGTGCTCACCGCCCGCCGCAAGGACCGCATCGAGGCACTCGCCGCCGAGCTCACCGAGGCGGGCCACCAGGCGGCGGCCTACGCCCTGGACGTCACCGACCGGGTGGCCGTGGACGAGTTCGCCACCGCGTTCCGCTCCCTGGCCGTCCTCGTCAACAACGCGGGCGGGGCGCTGGGCGCCGACCCCGTCGCGACCGGTGACCCCGCCGACTGGCGCCAGATGTACGAGACGAACGTGATCGGCACGCTCAACCTCACCCAGGCCCTGCTGCCCGCCCTCACCGCGAGCGGCGACGGCACGGTCGTGATCATCTCCTCGACCGCCGCCCTCTCCTCGTACGAGGGCGGTGGGGGCTACGTCGCGGCCAAGCACGGCGAACACGTCCTTGCCGAGACCCTCCGCCTGGAGATCGTCGGCACGCCGGTCCGGGTCATCGAGATCGCGCCCGGCATGGTCAGGACCGAGGAGTTCGCCACCACCCGCTTCCGGGGCGACACGGAGAAGGCCGCGAAGGTCTACGCGGGCGTCGACGCCCCGCTCACCGCGGACGACGTGGCCGACACCGTCACCTGGGCCGTCACCCGCCCCAGCCACGTCAACATCGACCTCCTCGTGGTCCGCCCCCGCGCCCAGGCCTCCAACTCCAAGGTCCACCGCACGCTGTGACCTGCGGCCCCGAGGGCCGGCCGACGAGAAGCCCCGGACCGCCGCAGTGCGGTCCGGGGCCTGCCGTTCGCGGGATGCCGGGCCTCAGCCCTTCACGCACACGACCTGCTTCAGCTTCGCGACGACCTCCACCAGGTCCCGCTGCCGCTCGATGACCTGCTCGATCGGCTTGTACGCGGCCGGGATCTCGTCCACGACACCGGAGTCCTTACGACACTCCACGCCCCGTGTCTGGTCCTCCAGGTCCTTCGTCGAGAACGTCCGCTTCGCGGCGTTCCGGCTCATCCGACGTCCGGCTCCGTGCGAGGCCGAGTTGAACGACATCTCGTTCCCCAGGCCCTTCACGATGTACGAGCCGGTGCCCATGGAGCCCGGGATGATCCCGAAATCCCCGGAGCCGGCACGAATCGCCCCCTTTCGGGTGACGAGCAGATCCATGCCCTCGTACCGCTCCTCCGCCACGTAGTTGTGGTGGCAGGAGATCACCGGCTCGAACGTGACCCTGGCCTTCTTGAATTCCTTCCGGACCACGTCCTGGAAGAGACCCATCATGATCGAGCGGTTGTACTTCGCGTACTCCTGCGCCCAGAACAGGTCGTTGCGGTACGCCGCCATCTGCGGGGTGTCGGCGATGAAGACCGCCAGGTCACGGTCGACGAGTCCCTGGTTGTGCGGAAGCTTCTGCGCCTGCCCGATGTGGAAGTCGGCGAGTTCCTTCCCGATGTTCCTGGAACCGGAGTGCAGCATCAGCCACACCGCACCCAGCTCGTCAAGACAGAATTCGATGAAGTGATTGCCCGACCCGAGCGTCCCCATCTGCTTCGTGGCGCGCTCCTGCCGGAATTTCACCGCGTCGGCAATCCCGTCGAACCGCGTCCAGAAATCGTCCCAGCCCGACGTCGGGAAACCGTGCAGCTTCCCCGGATCGACGACGTCGTCGTGCATCCCGCGGCCCACCGGAATGGCCTCCTCGATCTTCGACCGGAGACGCGACAGGTCGCCCGGAAGATCGTTGGCCGTGAGGGACGTCTTCACCGCCGACATTCCGCAGCCGATGTCCACGCCCACCGCGGCCGGGCAGACCGCCCCGTGCATGGCGATCACCGAACCGACGGTCGCACCCTTGCCGAAGTGGACGTCCGGCATGACGGCCAGGCCCTTGATCCAGGGCAGGGTGGCCACGTTCCTCAGCTGCTGCATCGCGCCGTCCTCGACGGACGCCGGGTCCGCCCACATCCGGATCGGAACCTTCGCCCCCGGCACCTCTACGTACGACATAACCCCTCGATTCCCCCGAAAAGACTGAAAGCGCAAAACCGGTGCCGAGGTCGGCATATAGGTCTGCCGACCGGCATTCACAGCGGCGCGTGCGATACACATTGTGTCCATCGGCCGCCATCGAGCGGCAACCTGTTTTCGTACCGAAGGGAGCCTGGGACCGTGCGACACATGGCGTACGTACCCGGCGTCGCGCTTCTCGCAGCGCTCGTCGCCGGCTGCAGCGCCGGCTCCGGCGCCGACGACCCCGCCGCCGACAGCAAGCCCGGCAGCCCTACGGTCTCGGCCGCACCACCCGGCAAGTACCGGACGCTGCCCGAATCCTGCCGCGCCGTGCCGCGTTCCACCCTCAAGGACCTGCTGCCGGGCACCGCCGAGCTGCCCGAGAAGCAGCAGGAGAAGGTGTACGAGGGAACGGCCACCGTCACCTACGACACCGACCGCAAGGTCGGCTGCCGCTGGAGCTCGAACGCCCCGGACGCGTCCCGGAGCCTCTCCATCGACTTCGAGCGCGTCGTGTCCTACGACCCTTCGGTGAGCGACGACGACCGCACCGACGAGGTGTACTCGAAGAAGGAGGACGCCGCCGGCCTGGCCCCCGGGGCGACCGGCGCAACGCCCAGCAGCACCGTCGCGGGCTCCCCCGGCCCGACGCCGAGCGGCTCCCCTTCCGGATCGCCGGGCGGCGCCACCGACTCGCCCTCGGCCGGCCCCTCCGTCGGCATCACCGAGGACCTCCGGCCCCGGCTGCTGGAGGGCCTCGGGGACGCCGCGTTCCTCGACGACGAGCTCACCCGGGCGGGATCCACCGCGCAGCACCGCACCGTGAGCGTGGTATTCCGCACATCGAACGTCATCGTGACCGTCCAGTACACCGAGCAGCCCGCCGGCATCACCGAGGTGCCCGACAGCCAGGAACTGCAGGAGAAGGCGCAGGCCCTGGCCCGGAGGCTGGCCGAGACCCTCAGCGAGTAGCCCCGGACCGGCGGCCCCCGCCGAGAGGCCGCCGCCCGCTCCGGTGCCCGCGACCGAGGCGGCATCCGGCCGCCGTCCGTCGTACCGTGGCCCTCCGGAGCGCCGGGCGGACCGGCCGCTCCGCCCGGCCCACGTACCGCACCGACCCACGTACAGCCCGACCGCCCGCACGACCGAGACCGCCGTGCCGTCCGAGTGAAGGAACCATGCACCGATCAGCCCCGCGACTGTCCCGCATACTCGCCTGCGCCGCCGTTCCGGTGATGCTCGTCGTCGCCGGCTGCTCGTCGGACTCCGGCGACAAGAAGGGCTCGGACTCGTCCGCCGCGCCGAGCGAGAAGAAGTCGGAGGCGACGGTCGAGCCCGCGAAGTTCGACGCGCTGCCCGCCGACACCTGCAAGTCGATCGGCAGGAAGACGATCGAGTCCCTGGTCCCCGAGACCAAGGTCAAGTCCGGCACGGCGGGCAGGTCCAGCAACACGGAGACCCGCAGCAGCTGTTCCTGGAACGGTCTGGACTCCAACGGCGTCAAGGGTTCCCAGTACCGCTGGCTCGACGTCGGCTTCATCCGCTTCGATTCCGACCAGGCCCTGGGCAGCGGAGCGAAGCGGGCGACGGACGAGTACACGAAGCAGGTCGCCAAGGCGCAGGCGACCGAGGGCGCCAAGAAGGTTTCGGCCGCTCCGGCCGACGGAATCGGCGAGCAGGCCACCGCCGTCACCTACGACCTGGCCAAGACGGGCGAGGACTTCAAGTACGCGACGGTCGTGGCCCGTACGGCCAACGTCGTCGTCACGCTCACCTACAACGGTGCGGGGTACGCGGGAGCCAAGACCCCCTCCGCCGCCGACATCCTCAAGGGCGCCGAGAAGGCCGCCAAGGAGGCCGTCGCCGCTGTCGCTGACGACGCCCCGGCTACGGAGAAGCCCTCTGCCACACCGTCCGCCAAGGCGTCCACGAAGGCGCCCGCCAAGCCGACCGCCAAGGCGTCCGGCAAGGCATCCGTCAAGTCATAGACCACCGGACGTGGAGCGCACCCGCCGGCCAGGAATCAGGCCGACAGGTGCGCTCCTTCGTACCGGCACCGGGGTGCACTGCTCAGCTGACGCACTCCGAACCGGCTCCGGCGCTGAAGATGTAGCCGCCCTTCCAGTTGATCAGGTTCGAGGTCCCCGCGTCGTTCTTCATCAGTGCGGACAGACCGACGCACCGGCCCCCGGCCGCGGCGGTGCTGCTGTAGACCGGGCCCGCGTACTGCGAGAAGGTGCCCTTGTCGACATCGGCGCCGGCGGTGTTGTTGCCCGCCCAGATCCGCAGGTCCATGTAGTTGGCGCTGCCGGACGTGTTGTTGTCCATGATCGCGCAGGCGCTCGTGGTGGTGGCGTTGGTGTAGAAGAACAGCGTGCCGTAGCGCGTCGTCGCGTTGGGCAGCGCCTTGGCGTCGGTGAGCTCGTACCCGGAGCCGCAGACGGTGGCGGCGAGTGCCACCGCCCCGCTGCGGCTCGCGGCGATGGCACGCGTCTCGGAGTCGGCGTCCGAGGACACCTTCACGACGCCCTGCGACGCGGCGGACGTCTCGGCGGCGGTCGCCGCGGGCACGGTGACGCCCGTGGCGGCGATCGCCGTTCCGGCTACGGCCAGACGAGTCAGGGTCCTGACGAAAGAAGACATGTTTCCCCCTGGAAATAGTGATGCTGACGAAGCGTCTCCACCGTTGTGCGCCTGTGGAGTTCGCAGCGGCGGTGAAGACAGGGGGACGGTAACCACTCAGGTTCTTCACGGGCAACGGATTAGACCGGCCGCTCGACGCAGGGAGCACCTGTACGTGACGCACGCGTCTCACCGCGCGAAAGGGATTCACCCCGGAACAGCGTCGCTCCCTGCCCGAACCCGCGTCTCACGTCACCCTGGGTAGATGATTGTGCCGCGCGTCACATACCGGGGCGTGCGGGGGAATTCATCGACTGCGCCACGATGCCGACGGATTGTCCGTACACGTAAAGAAGATCCCGGCTTGCAGCGTGCGGTTCCTTTTCCCGCCCGGCCGACGCACAGCCGGAATCAACACGGAGCGGAGAATCCGGGAAACGGCCCGACCGTTCCGGGAATGCACGGCCGGAGGGAATGCGGGGCGCACGCGGGCACCGCGGCACGGCAGGCGCCGAACGGCCTCCGCCCGTACCGGCCCGCACCCGCTCGTACACGTGTGCCAGGCTGTCGCTCGCAACAGACCGAGCAGGGAGGGGAACGCGAGTGGCCGCGATGCAGCTGACACGCACGCACCGAATACTCATCGGGGTCGTCGTCGCCGGTGCGGTGCTCATCGCCGCGATCGGCTTCGCGGGGTCGTACGCCGCCGTCCGCGAACTCGCGGAGGAGAAGGGGTTCGGCCGGTTCTCACTGGTGTTCCCCATCGGCATCGACGCGGGCATCTGCGTCCTGCTCGCGCTGGACCTGCTGCTGACCTGGATGCGGATCCCGTTCCCGCTGCTGCGTCAGACCGCCTGGCTGCTGACCGCGGCGACCATCGCCTTCAACGGCGCGGCCGCCTGGCCCGATCCGCTGGGCACCGGCATGCACGCGGTGATCCCGATCCTGTTCGTCGTCTCCGTCGAGGCCGCCCGGCACGCCGTCGGCCGGATCGCGGACATCACGGCCGACAAGCACATGGAGGGCGTCCGCCTCACCCGCTGGCTGCTCTCCCCCGTCCCCACGTTCAAGCTGTGGCGCCGGATGAAGCTGTGGGAGCTGCGCAGTTACGAACAGGTCATCAAGCTCGAACAGGACCGGCTGATCTACCAGGCCCGCCTGCAGGCCCGGTTCGGCCGCGGCTGGCGCCGCAAGGCACCCATCGAGTCACTGATGCCGCTGCGCCTGGCGAAGTACGGTGTCCCGCTCGCCGAGACAGCCCCGGCCGGCCTCGCCGCGGCGGGCATCGAACCGGCCCTGCTGCCGCCCGCCCCGGCCGTCGAGGGCGAGCCGCAGCAGCACCAGCTTCCGTACGTCCCGCAGCACGAGCAGCACGATCCTGCAGGACCCCAGCAGTACCAGGGACAGCGGGCACAGCAGCGACACGGGCACGAGCAGCACCCGCCGGCCGGCCAGGACGAATGGCCCCAGGAGGGCCCCGGCTCCCACGACAGCCCCTGGTTCGCCGCGCCCCAGGTGCCGCAGGACGCGTACGAGAGCGCGTACAACCCGACGTACGTCGAGGGCCTGGAGCCCACTCCGGTGATGATCCCGTCCGGTCCCGGCGGCCGGACCCGCCCGCTCGGCAACGTGGGCACCATCGGCGCGTTCCCGCACCCCCGCGGCGGCGAACCGCAGCCCGCCCCTCATCCGGAGCCGCAGGACCCGCTGCGCAAGCGGGAACCGCAGCCGGAACAGCAGGACGTGCGGGCCCCGCAGGATCCGCAGGACCCCCAGGACCAGGACCCGCCGCAGCCCCTCGACGCGGAGAAGGAGGCCGAGTGGGCCGCGGCCGAGGCCGAGTTCGGTGAGTTCGCGTACAAGGTGTTCGCCGAGTACACGCAGGAGCACCAGAACTACCCGAGCGCGGCGGTGCTCGACATCCACCTCACCGACGTCCACAACGTCCGCCACCCGCGCAGCGGCCCGCTTCTGCGGCGTCTGCTGGCGGGGTTCAGGCAGCGCTTCGACAACGAGATGTCCGCCGACCACATCGCGTGACCCCTCGCACGCAAAAGCGGGCGGGCCGTCCGGCGGCCCGCCCGCTTCCCGTCGGCCGCGGGACTACGCACCCAGGAGCGCACGCACCCGGTCCGCGCCCACGGCGAGCAGCAGCGTGGGCAGCCGCGGCCCGGTGTCGCGGCTGACCAGCAGCCGGTAGAGCAGCGCGAAGAAGGACCGCTGGGCCGCCTTCAGCTCCGGCGTCGGCTTGGCGTCCGGCTCCAGACCCTCCATCACCTTCGGCACGCCGTAGACGAGCGTGGTCAGCCCGTCCAGCGACCAGTGCGAGTCGAGCCCTTCCAGCAGCAGCCGCAGCGACTCGCGCCCCTGCTCGTCCAGGGAACCGAGCAGGTCCTTGTCCGGCTCGTCGCGGACGATGGTGCGGGCCTCGGCCGGGACCTGGCTGGTGATCCAGCTCTCGGCGCGGTCGAGCCGGGGCCGTGCCTCGTCGAGCGAGGTCAGCGGCCTCGAAGGGTCGAGCTCGCTGAGGATGCGCAGCGTCTGGTCCTCGGCGCCCGCCGTGATGTCGGCGACCGACGCGAGCGTGCGGTACGGCAGCGGGCGCGGGGTGCTGGGCAGCTCACCGGCGGCCGTGCCGACGGCACGCGCGTAGGCGGCGGCGTCGGCGGGCAGCACCGAGCCGTCGGCGACCTTGCGGGCCAGCGAGTCCCACTCGTCGTACAGCCGCTGGATCTCCTGGTCGAACGCGATCTTGAACGACTGGTTGGGCCTGCGGCGCGCGTACAGCCAGCGCAGCAGCGGCGCCTCCATGATCTTCAGGGCGTCGGCCGGGGTCGGCACACCGCCCTTGCTGGAGGACATCTTCGCCATGCCGGAGATCCCGACGAACGCGTACATCGGCCCGATCGGCTGGACACCGTCGAAGACCTCGCGCACGATCTGGCCGCCGACGACGAACGAGGAGCCGGGCGAGGAGTGGTCCACGCCGCTGGGCTCGAAGATCACGCCCTCGAAGGCCCAGCGCATCGGCCAGTCGACCTTCCAGACGAGCTTGCCGCGGTTGAACTCGTTGAGCCGGACCGTCTCGGCGAAGCCGCAGGCCGAGCAGGTGTAGTTCAGCTCGGTCGAGTCGTCGTCGTAGGACGTGACGACGGTGAGGTCCTTCTCGCAGTTGCCGCAGTAGGGCTTGTACGGGAAGTAGCCCGCCGCACCGCTGCCGCCGTCGTCCTCGTCGGCCGCGCCGGAGCCCTCGGCGGCCTCCAGCTCGGCCTCGTCGACCTTCTTCTGCTGCGGCTTCTTCCCGCCCTTGGCGCCCGCCGCCCCGTCCTTCTTGGTGCGGTAGCGGTCCAGGACGGCGTCGATGTCGGCACGGTGCTTCATCGCGTGCAGGACCTGCTCGCGGTACGTACCCGCCAGGTACTGCTCGGTCTGGCTGATGCCGTCGTACTCCACGCCGAGCTCGTCCAGCGCCTGGGTCATCGCGGCCTTGAAGTGCTCGGCCCAGTTCGGGTACGGGGACCCGGCGGGGGCGGGCACCGAGGTCAGCGGCTTGCCGATGTGCTCGGCCCACGACTCGTCGACGCCCGCGACACCGCCCGGCACCTTGCGGTAGCGGTCGTAGTCGTCCCAGGAGATCAGGTGCCGCACGGTGTGGCCGCGGCGGCGGATCTCGTCGGCGACGAGGTGCGGGGTCATGACCTCGCGGAGGTTGCCCAGGTGGATCGGGCCCGACGGGGAGAGGCCGGACGCGACGACGACCGGTTTGCCAGGCGCACGTCGCTCCGATTCGGCGATGACCTCGTCCGCGAAGCGGGAGACCCAGTCGGTCTCGGTGCTGCTCTGACTCTGAGCCACGGTCGGCACGTCCTTCTCTCGTGTAGGACTCGTAGGGGCGTCATCCATTCTCCCAGGTACCGACCGCAGCGCGAAAACGGCTTTGCACCGCGTGGGATACTTGGGCGGTCCCCTTGTCTCCTACGGAAACGGCAGCCGGCTCATGGCTTCGGTCCCTTCCCTCGCTTCCACGCTCCAGCAGCAGCTGGCGGACGCCCTGACGGCAGCTCTGCCGCAGGCCGGCGCCGCGGACCCGCTGCTGCGCCGGAGCGACCGGGCCGACTTCCAGGCCAACGGCATCCTCGCGCTCGCCAAGAAGCTCAAGGCCAACCCGCGCGAGCTGGCGTCCGAGGTCACGGCCGCCCTTCCGGCGGGTGACCTGATCAGGGACATCGAGGTCTCCGGCCCCGGCTTCCTGAACGTGACGCTCACCGACCGGGCGATCACCGGGACCCTCGCCGCGCGCGCGGCGGACGGCGACCGGCTCGGCGTCCCGGTGAACACGGCCGCGGGCACGACGGTCATCGACTACGCCCAGCCGAACGTGGCCAAGGAGATGCACGTCGGCCACCTGCGGTCGGCGGTCATCGGCGACGCCATGGTGCAGATCCTCGAGTTCACCGGCGAGAACGTGATCCGGCGCCACCACATCGGCGACTGGGGCACGCAGTTCGGCATGCTCATCCAGTACCTGATCGAGCACCCGGGCGCGCTGGGCCACCAGGAGGGCGAGGCGGCGGACGGCGAGGCCGCGATGTCGTCCCTGAACCGCGTCTACAAGGCGTCGCGGGTCCTCTTCGACTCCGACGAGGAGTTCAAGACCCGTGCCCGGGACCGGGTGGTGGCCCTCCAGGCCGGCGACCCGGAGACGCTGGCGCTCTGGCAGGGCTTCGTCGACGAGTCGAAGATCTACTTCTACTCGGTCTTCGACAAGCTCGACATGGAGGTCCGCGACGCCGACATCGTCGGCGAGTCCGGCTACAACGACATGCTGGAGGAGACCTGCCGGATCCTGGAGGAGACGGGCGTCGCCGTCCGCTCCGAGGGTGCGCTGTGCGTGTTCTTCGACGACGTGAAGGGCCCGGACGGCAACCCCGTCCCGCTGATCGTCAAGAAGACGAACGGCGGCTACGGCTACGCGGCGACGGACCTCTCCGCGATCCGCGACCGGGTGCAGGACCTCAAGGCCGACTCCCTGGTCTACGTGGTGGACGTCCGGCAGTCCCTGCACTTCAAGATGGTCTTCGAGACGGCCCGCCGGGCGGGCTGGCTGAACGAGGACGTCCACGCGCACCAGCTGGCGTTCGGCACGGTCCTGGGCAAGGACGGCAAGCCGTTCAAGACCCGTGAGGGCGTCACCGTCCGGCTGGAGGACCTGCTGGACGAGGCCGTCGAGCGGGCGACCGCCGTCGTCCGGGAGAAGGCCGGGAAGGTGGGCCTGTCCGAGGACGAGATCGTCGAGAACGGCCGGTACGTCGGGGTCGGCGCCGTGAAGTACGCGGACCTGTCGACCTCGGCCGTGCGGGACTACAAGTTCGACCTGGACCAGATGGTGTCGCTGCACGGCGACACCTCGGTGTACCTCCAGTACGCGTACGCCCGTATCCGCTCCATCCTGCGCAAGGCCGGGGAAGCGAAGCCGGTCGCGCACCCGGAGCTGGAGCTGGCTCCGGCCGAGCGCGCCCTGGGCCTGCACCTGGACCAGTTCGGCGAGGTCCTGGCCGAGGTGGCGTCGGCGTACGAGCCGCACAAGCTGGCCGCGTACCTCTACCAGCTCGCCTCGCACCTCACCACGTTCTACGACCAGTGCCAGGTGCTCAGCGACGAGAACCCGGCGGAGGTCGTCGAGAACCGGCTCTTCCTCGTCGAGCTCACCGCACGCACCCTGCACCAGGGCATGCGGCTGCTCGGCATCAGGACGCCCGAGCGCCTCTGACGCCGTCCGGCAGCGTGCGGGCCCGGCACCTCGTGCGCCGGGCCCGGACCTGTTCCACGACGTCCTACTGCGGCCGGCCCAGCGCCCATCCCGACACGTCGGCCAGCCGGCCGCGCCACAGGGGCAGGTGCAGGGCTCCCGTGCCGCCGAGGAGGAGCGTGACGTCCCTCAGGTGGATCCAGCGCGGCAGCTGTCCCGCGCCCTCACCCGCGACCAGCTCCCGGATTCCCTGGTCCACCGTCTCGGGGAACTCGGCGATCAGGTTGGCACCCTCGCCCTCGACCTGGCGCAGACTCCTCGCCCAGTCGGCCTTCCACGCCTCGTGACCGATCACGTCCCCGTGGAGCACACCGCCGGTGAGGGTCAGGGTGATCGGCAGGCCGGACCGCAGCTCTCTGTCCAGCAGTTGGATCAGCAGTTGCAGCTGCAGATCGGGCACCGGCTCCGTGATCACCGCGGTCGCTTCCGGTGGTGCCTGGACGGACTCGCTCATGGCGCACTCCCTTCACCTACGAACAGCAGGTGAAGGCCCGTATGCCCCCGGCCGGGGCCGGCACACCCGACGGCCGGGGCGCGTCCGTCACAGCCAGCGACGGATCGGCAGGACGGCGGCCTCGCGCGCCCGCTGCACCGGGGAGCGGCGCTTCCACCGGCCGCCCTCGATCAGCTCGCTCCTGGTCAGGTCCTCCTCGAAGTGACCGTCCAGGACCGCGGTGAACTCCGGGTCCAGCACGGCGAGCATCACTTCCTCGTCGTGGTCCAGCGAGCGCCGGTTGAAGTTCGTCGAGCCGATCAGCGAGGCCACCCGGTCCACCGTCAGTGACTTGGTGTGCATCATCGTCGGCTGGTACTCGTAGATCTTCACGCCGCAGGCGATGAGGTCCTCGTAGTGGTGCTGTCCCGCCAGCTGGCAGACCCGCTTGTCCGTGTACGGTCCGGGCAGCAGGATCTCCACCGTCACACCCCGCCCCGCCGTGGCGCAGAGCAGCTCGATGAAGTACGTGTCGGGTGCGAAGTACGCCGTGGTGAGCCGCACCCGCTCCTGGGCGGATTCCATGACGACCCTGAGCAGGGTCTGCATGTCCTGCCACCCGAAGCTGGCCGAACCGCGCACCACCTGCACGATCGCGTCGCCCTGCGGCCGGAGCTCGACGAACCGGTCGCGGTCGGTGAACAGCTCGTCGTGGCACTCGGCCCAGTTCTGGGCGAACGCGGCGGCGAGGCCGTCCACCGCGGGGCCGCGCACCTGCACATGGGTGTCCCGCCACTCGTGCTCGTTACGGGCGTCGCCGCACCACTCCTCCGCGATACCGACACCGCCGGTGAACGCGGTCTCCTCATCGGTGATGAGGACCTTGCGGTGGCACCGGTGATTCTGCTTGAGCGGCGACAGGTAGAGCGGCTTACGGAACCACGCCACCTCCACCCCGGCCTCGTCCATCATCGCCAGCTGGTCCTTCTCGATCAGCCGGCTGCCGAAGCCGTCCAGGAGCAGCCGCACCCGCACTCCGGCGCGGGCCCGCTCCGACAGCGCCTCGGCGAAGTCGCGGGCTATGTCACCGCGCCAGTACACGAACGTCATCATGTCCACGGTGTGCTGGGCGTCACGTATCGCGCCGAGCATCGCGGCGAATATCTCGTCCCCGTTGTGGAGGGGGACGAGCGCGTTGCCCTCGGTGGCGGCGATGCCGATCAGCCGCTCCAGCCGTCGCCGCAACCGCAGGATGCGCTCGGGGTACCCGGCGTCCGGTCTGTCGTCTGTATCACTGGACATGGGGCACCTGACCGAAGGGGAGAAAATGGGGGTTCTCCGACTGTACTCCGCGCCCGGTCAGCGCTCGGGTTCCGCCCACTCGGCCGTATCCGCCTGGTAGAGGTACTCCGGCCGCCCCGTGAGGCTGCTCGTACGGAACGGGTTCCCGTTGTCGTCGACGCGCAGGGTCCCGCTCCGGCCCCCGCTGCTCCACTCGAGCTCCAGGTACCAGGTCACGTCGTGCCCCTCCACGTGCGCGTCGAGGTGGAACACCTCCACGTCGGTGGAACTCACCCGGTACGGGAAGTCCTTCGCCGGTACGACGACGCCGCCGTCCTGCCCCGCGACCGGCCGCGAACGCGGCAGACCCTCGTCCAGGTCGATGTCGAAGCTCTGCGGGGTGATACCGCTCCCGCAGCCCTCCCCCATCGAGTACGCGGACCAGGCGAGCGCCGGTTCGCGCCCCACGACCCGCACATGCAGGCCCTTGAGCACGACCGCTTCCCGCGACGCCCCCTGGAGGGTGAGCTCGAGCATCATGTCGCCCCCGTCCACACCGCCGAGCGCCTTCGCCCAGCCGCGGGAGTCCTGGGGCGCGGGCGGCGGCGGCACGGTGCCGGGCTCGCGGTCGAGCAGGTAGTACTGCCCGCAGGGCGACTCCCAGTTGTACGAGCTGATGGTGGCGCTCACGGGGACACCCCGGTCGTCCGCCCCGCCGCCGTGCCGCGCCGGTGCACCGGCGGAGGCGGAGGGTGCGGCTTCGGCGGTGGCGGCGGCCGACGGGGAAGCCGACCGGCTCGGCGTCGCCGACACGCCGCCGGTGCCGCTGCTCGCCCTCGCCCTCTCGCTCGCACTCGGCACGGCCGGGGCCGTTCGCGCGGCCGCCTCGGTGTGTCCGCCGCCGGACCCGTCGTCGTCCGTGAGGCCGCGGACGGCCAGGGCGCCGGGCACGGTGAGCGCGACGACGGCCGCCGCGGCGAGCAGCACACGCATCCGCCGGGAGGGCCGCCGGGAGGGGGCGGGCCCGCCCCCGGCCGGGATACGGGGCTCCTCGGGCGGCGTCACGTCCTCGGTATCCGGTCCGGCTACCGGGCCCTTTCCCTGAACCTGTGCCGATTCCGAGACCCGTACTGATTCCGATTCCGGTTCCGGTGCGGTGTTCTCGGGAGGGACGGGCACGGGCTCCGCCGCGACGGCCGCCCCCGGCTTCCGCGCCCCCCGGCGTCTGGCCTCGTCGGCCAGGATCCATTTCCGGTGCAGTCCGACCAGTTCGTCCGCCGACGCCCGGCACACCCGGGCGAAGCGTTCGACCGGTGCGTAGTCCTGCGGAACGGCGTCGCCGTTGCAGTACCGGTGGACCGTCGACGTGCTCATGTGCAGCTTCCGGGCGAGCGCCCCGTAGCTCAGCCCGGAACGCTCCTTGAGCCCACTGAGCTCCGCCGCGAAGTCCTGGATCTCCGTACCCACCCCGACCGTTCCTCCCTCTGATCCATCCCGGGAACGCGTTCCAAGGACTCTTGTTTCCCCAGGTCAGAGGGCATTCAACCGTTCCACCGTCCCATACCGCCCGGCAGCCGTTGCCACCGGAATCCGGCGCCGCACAGGATGTGGACACACCGCTGGACCCCACCTTCGTCCACCCCGGGAGACGCAGTGCGTACCCGCTTCGAACCGAGCCTCACGGATGCGGTCGCCGCAGGAGTGCTGATCGCCTCCACGGCGACCGTCATCACTCTCCTGTGGCACCTCTGACCACTCGTCATTGTCCAGTACACCCAGCAACACCCGGCGCGCCAACGCGGCGCCCCGGACACGACAGACCTTCTGAAGACCTTTCTGAACGGGGAGAACCACCTCATGCGTCACCGTCACCTCCGCCGCACCGCCCGCACCTCCGTCCTCGGCACCGCCGCACTGCTGGCCGCGCTCACCCTGACCGCCTGCCAGGAGGACGGCCAGGCGGCAGCGGACAACGCCGCCCCGGCGCCGGCCGCCCCGTCCGAGCAGCCGACGGACACCCCGAAGGCACCCGCGGACCAGGGGAAGGCCTCCACCGGTCCGGGCTCCGGTTCGGGTTCCGGTTCCACCGACGCCGAGCCCGCCGCGCAGAAGCCGAAGGACACCGGTGACGACGACGGCCCGGTCACCCTCGCGTGCGACGGCGGGAACTCCAAGGTGACGCTCACGGCCGTGACCCGTCCCGTCAACCACATGCTGCTCACCGTGACCAACACGGGTTCGAAGGCCTGCAACGCCTACTACCACCCCTTCCTGCGGTTCGGCGAGGCGCAGGCGGTCCCCCAGGTCTTCGAGGAGAGCAAGCCGCAGGCCGTCGTCACCCTCAGCCCCGGCGAGTCCGCCTACGCCGGGGTCATGACCTCCTCCGCCGACGGAAGCGGCACGGGCGGCTACTCCACCAAGGACCTGACGGTCAGCTTCCAGGGCCGCGAGGGCTCCGGCTCCAGCGGCCCGTCGACGGACATTCCGCTCGCCAAGGCCGTCTACGTCGACAGCACGCTGACCGTCACGTACTGGCAGACGGACATGGACGACGCCCTCATGTACTGAGGCTCCCCGCCGCCCTGGGGCCTGATCACCTGCGCAGCCCCGCCTGAGCGACCCCTGTGGCTCGGCGTCACACCGAGCCACAGGGGGCCCGCACCAGCGGCTGCGAACGGAGTCGGCCGGCCCTGCGGGCTGACGGCGCTGACGGCGCTGACGGCGCTGACGGCGCTGACGGCCGGAGCGGAACCCGACCACGCGGGTGCACACCAGGCCGGACGGGAGGCGCTGATCGCCGCCTCGAACGCGGCCTCCCCACAGGGACACGGCGGGCCCGCGCGGTGTGATCCAGCGCCTCTCCCGCCACGTCAGGCGTGGATCCGTACTGGTACGGGGCCGCTCCGGACCGGTCACCGGTCTCCGCGGGAGGCGACGGCCCCCCACGTGTTCGCGCACCTCGCGGGAGAGCCGAAGTCGTGGAGGGTGGGGACGTTCGGTGTCCGCTCTTCTGTTCAGCGTGAGGGCGGCTGCAGCACCGGTCAAGGCGATCGTATGATCACACTCGCCGAGACGGGGGAAATGCAACATGTCAGCGACTGGCAGTCAGGACCGTGCGCGGGAAAGCGATGCGGCCCACCGGGTGGGCATGCAGTTGAACGGCATCCCGCCAGAGCCGTCCGGACCGGGCGGTGGGACACCGGACTTCGCTTCGACGCCGGCACAGAAGAAGGCGGCGGCCAACACCGTAGAGAACGAGTTGGAGCCCAACACGCAGAAGGCCGCGAAGCATGCGGACGAAGCCACCGGCGCTGCCCGGAAGGGCTTCGAAGGCTGGGATACCGCCGCCGGCCTGAAGACGGTCGCGGACACGTGGGACCGGCAGGTGAAATCGCTGATGGGCCGTCTGGCGGCCGAGAAGAACGGGTTGCGCGGCGCATCCGGCCTCTTCGCGGGCAACGACACCCACGTGGGTGATCAACTGCTGTCGCAGTCCAAGCTGAACAACCTGTAAGGGTTGCGATGCTGACCTATCACGAAGTCATGACCACCGACCTCGGGCTGCTGACGACGGCCGCCTCCGAGTGGGACTCGATGGCGGGCGAGTTGCACAAGGTGGAGACCCGCTACGGCGACACCGTCCAGAAGATCTCCACGGGCCCGAGCTGGTCCGGAGTGAGCGCCGGTGTCGCGGGGACGAACTTCACCGCCACCCGGTACGAATACTCCGCCGCCCAGATTCAGGCCAAGGCGATCGCGAACCTCCTGCGTGACGCCCACGAGATGTTCACTGACCTCAAGAAGAAGCTCGAGAGCGCCCGCGACGATGCGATAGCCGCCGGCATGACCGTATCCGAGCAGGGGCACGTCGCCTTCGACTACACCGAACTCACCCCCGCCGAGCGCAGCGCCTACCACCACGACCCTGATGGCCGGACGAGCATCCGCGAATCCGTCGCCGCGTGGAAGAAGTACATCGACGATCGCGTCAGGGCCGTCTCCGAGGCCGACCAGGCCGTGAAGGCCGCGCTCAGCGCCGCCGTCGTCGACAGCAACAAGGACGCCTTCGGCAAGGGTGACGACGCCACCCTCAACGGCTTCAACGCCCACCCCGACGCAAGCTTGGCGAAGGCCGGGGCACCCAAATCCGACGAGTCCACGACGAAGACCGACGGCTGGAAGTCCGAGGGCAAGACCTCGGCGACCGGGCCCGGCGCCGAGTTCAAGGTCACCGGCCCCAAGTACGGCAAGGAGGGCTCGGTCAAGGCCGCTGCCGACCTCTTCCACGCCACCGCCCAAGGATCGCTGACCAACGGCTCCTGGAAGCTCTCCGGGATCGCCGACGGCTACGGAGGAGCCCGGGCCACCGCCAACTTCGGCGTCACCGACGCGGGCCTGAACGCGAAGGCCGAGGCGTCCGCGGGCCTCCGCGGGCTCGCCGAGGGACGGGCCGAATACGGACCCTACGTCGGCGCCTACGGGCGGACGGAGGGCTTCGCCGGGGCGGAGGCCAGCGCGGGTGTCAAGGCCGGCAAGGACGGTGTCGTCGTCAACGCCAAGGCGTTCGCAGGGGCCAAGGGCTCGGTCGCAGGGGGCGGCGAGATCGCCGGCATAGGCTTCGGCGCCACGGCCGAGGGGTGGGCAGGTCCTGGAGCAGAGGCCAAATGGGGCTTCGAGAAGAACGAGGACGGCGTGTACAAGCTCGGAGGCAAGGTGGGACTCTCCCCTGCCCTCGGCGGCTCTGTGGGACTTGAGTTCACCGTAGATCCGGCCAAGGTCTCCGAGAGCGTGGGCGACGCCGCCGAAGCGGTGGGTGACGTGGTGGGGGACGGAGTCGACGCGCTCGGTGACGCCGCCGGCTCGGCCAAGGACACCGTCGACGGCTGGTTCTCTTGATGTACTTCCCTGGAGAAGGAGGGCCCACGATGCCCCTGAAACTGCCGGTACCCATCGAATTTCGCCTGCCGGAGGGCTGGCTCCCGGCCGCGCCGCCGGACGACGTCGACCTTCCGGATGTGGCCTTCGCCGCGGTACACCCGCACCCGGACCACGGGTTCACCGCCAACATCACCATCGTCGGCGAAGTCCCGCCGGAATCCGCGACCCTGGCCGAACTCGCGGACGAGTCGGCGCAGCGCCTGCGTGAGGTCGCCGAGCCAGTCGTGGTGACCCACCGCCGCGAGGTGGGGACGGCGGACGCGCCCGCCCTGACGCAGTGGCTGACCTTCTCGGCCGTCGTCAACGACACGCCACGCGACCTCGTCCAGTCCCAGGTGTTCCTGACTTTCCCGGACTCCCATGACTCGCGCAGGCGGGCGGTGGTCCGGCTGGCGCTGACCGCCACAGCGGCCCAGCACGCAGACGTCCTGGGGGACTTTCAGGACTTCGTGCGCTCGGTTCGCCCTGACACCGGCGCGGGGGCGTAGCCATGGGTCTCTGGGACAGGTACCTCGGCACCCGGCACCCCGAGATGGGCGTCGTTCCGCTCACGCCCCTGGAGGTCCGGTCGGCACTGCTGGCGCTCAACGGGCCGGGCGTCCCCTTCGGCGTACGCAACGCAACCCCGAAGGAAGGCGATCTGGTGGCCGAATGCCAGCTTCCTGAGCTGCGCGTGAGACTGCGGACCAGGATGCGCCTGGACGCGGCGAAGTGCGAGGTGCGGGCAGTCGACGAGCAGTGGGAGGTCTCCCTGACCGAGCACGTCCGCGGGCAGCGCACCCGCGGGCCGGCGAGCGCGGTGTACCGGGTGTGGGGCAAGGAGGTGGGGCCCGACGGACGCGAGCGCAGGGTCGAGACGTTCCGTTTCGAGACCCGGGAGATGAAGGACCCCCTGCGCCAGGCGGTCCTCGATGCCGGCTGGACCTGGCGCGGAGTGCTGTTCCGGCTGTGACCTGTCGTGCCCGTCAGGATCTGCCACCGCTGCATCCACTGATTGCACGGGTCGCGGCGGCGCACGGGATCCTCGGCGCCACCCGTTCACTCGCGCCGCGTGAAGGCGCACCACACGACCTTGCCGGGCTCCCGCTCCCCCACGCCCCACCGGTCGGCGAGCGCGTCCACGAGCAGCAGCCCGCGCCCCGACTCCCCGTCGGGCCGCCGCACCGCGGGCACCCCGCCCCCGCTGTCGTGCACCTCCGCGGACAGCACCCGCCCGTTCTCCTCCAGCCGCAGCCGGACCAGATACCCACGCCCTGGCGGCACCCCGTGCAGCAGCGCGTTGGTCGCCAACTCGCTCACGCACAGCAGCACATCGTCGAGCCGCGTCCCGAACCCCCAGTCGGTCACGGCCCCCCGCACGAACTCCCGTACCGCGGGGACCGACCGGCGCTCACGCCGGCAGAAGCGCTCACGGATCAGCGAGAGTTGCATCGTCTCGTTCATGCGACCAGAGTCACTCTGTGCACCCAACGGAAAGCAGTGGGTGAACGCGTACAGATTTCTTGTACGGGTCGCCGACGCGTGAAGTACGCACCAGGGCGGGGAGTCCGAACCGTATGCACCCCAGGAAACGGCAACGCAAGAACGCGTCGGCCATGAAACTCGTCGGCAAACTGGTCGGCTTGTTCCGCATCGCGGCGGACCTGACCCAGGCCCAGCTCGCGGACCGGGCGGCCGTACAACTGGAGACGATCGCCTCCATCGAACAGGGCCGCCGCGCCCTCCTCCCCGACCTGGCCCGCCGCCTGGACGCGCTGCTGGACACGAAGGGGGCGCTGGAGACGGCGGTGGACAACATGCCGGAGGTGGACCTGATCCCGGCGTGGGCGGAGACGTTCATCGACTTGGAACGTGAAGCCCTCGCTCTTTCCTTCTACGAGAACCAAGTTCTGCCCGGCCTGCTCCAAAGGGAGGACTATGCCCGCGCGGTCTTCGGCAGCCGAGTCCCCGCCTTCTCCGAAGACGAGATCGATACCCAAGTAGCCACTCGATTGGCACGGCAGGGCATCCTCCGGAGCAGCATTCCACCATCTGTCAGCTTCATCATTGCCGAGGCAGTGTTGCTGGACAGGCTCGGTGGCAACGAAGTCAGGAGGAACGCGGTGCGGCATCTGCGGCAGTGCTCGACCTTGCCGGGCATCACTATTCAGGTCATGCCCGTCGGGCGGCAGTCGCACGCCGCGCTTGACGGCCCATTCGTGCTTCTGGAGACAGCGGACCACCAGCACCTCGGGTACGCCGAGACCCAACGTGGCAGTCAGCTCATTTCCGACCCTGACGAGGTCAGCATCCTGTCTCAGAGATATGCAATGCTGCGAACGCAAGCCCTGAACACTGAGGACACCACGGGCTTGCTGGATCGGATGCTAGGAGACTGATGAGCACCGCACTGACGTGGTTCAAGTCGAGCTACAGCGGCAGCGACGGCGGTAACTGCCTCGAAGTCGCCTACGACTGGCGCAAGTCCAGCTACAGCAGCGACGAGGGCGGCGCCTGCATCGAGGTCGCCGCGCACCCCTCCGCCATCCACATCCGCGACTCCAAGAACCCCGAAGGCCCCACCTTCACCGTCGCCCCCACCACCTGGTCGACCTTCGCCGCGTTCGCCGCCCGCAGCTGAACCGGGCGTTGTCAGTGGCGGCTCCTAGAGTCACCTGTATGGCGACGCTCCCGAATCCCCTGCCCCTGCTGGCCCTTCCGCCGGGCACGCTCGTGGACACCACGATCGACGACCCGTGGCACGAGCCCCTGCTCTGGTACGCCGACGAGCCCGCGCAGCCCGGGGACTGGGCCCGGCTGAGGGCGACCGGCAGGCCGCTCGGTCTGCTCCCGGTGCTCATCGACGGCGGACGGCGCAGCCAGTGGCCCGAGGACTGGGACCTCAACCCGGGCGGGACCTCGTATCCGGGTGACCACGATGCCGATGACGTCCTCGGCGAGTTCTGGGAGGAGTACGCCTCCGAAGAGCTGGAGGACGGGGCCCAGTGGCCCGGCCTGGCACCCGTCTCGTCCGTGAGCACGCCCGAGACCGCGGACGAGCTGGCCGCGGAGATCGCCGACCAGCTCACGGAGGGCGCGCGGACGGCGCTCGTGCCCGCCCGGCGCAGCGCGGACATACCGGCGGCGATCGGCTGGTCGGGTCCGCTCAACTACGAGAACGATGTGGCCCGGCTCTGTGCGGTGCTGCGCTCCTGGGAGGACCGCTTCGACATCCGGATCGTGGCGCTCGGCTTCGACACCCTGACCGTGTCCGTGGGACGGCCCCCCAGCACCCACGCGGAGGCGCGGGCGCTGGCGGCTGAGCACTTCGCGTTCTGCCCGGACAACATCGAGGCGGCCCCTCCGAACGGTCTGGACACCTACGCCGAGAAGTACCTCCTGGGCCAGGACACGTGGTCGTTCTGGTGGGACTGAGTAGGAGCGCTCATGTGTCCGGTCGCCCACCCCGGTTGACTCGTACGCATGCCCGACGACCTGCTCGATCCCCGTAGCCCGTACGCCTGGATCGCACCGCTGCTCTCCACACTCGTCACCCTGCCCGCAGCGGGCGCGGCCCTCTTCTACGGCGCGCTCTCCCCCATGGCCTGCGACTCCTGCAACGGCGCCGCCGCCGACCGCTTCACCGACTCGTTCGCGGTGGGCTGGGGCGTCCTCTGCGTCGGCCTGCTGGTGTCGCTGGCCATGCTGGTGGCGAGCTGGGTCCTGCCGTGGCGCCAACGGCAGGACCCGACCCGCGTGTTGCTCGCATGGGCCGCGCCCGGCTTCGTGCTATGCGCGTTCATCGCCTTCATGGGCCTCGTCGACTGGCCCTGACCAGGCGGTCAGGGGGCTTTGAGCAAGTCGCGAAGCCCGGCGACGTACGCGCGCACGTCCCGTTCGGCGGGCAGTTCGACGGGGGCCTGTGGCGCCCCGTGCCCAGGCAGCCGGCAGGCGCGGCAGAGACCGTCCGGAAGCACCTCGGCTCGACCGGGTACACCGCACTCGGTGCATTCCATCATCGCCCGCCCCGCAGGCGCACCGGCAGCGGGCGGCAGGGGGGCGGCGGGCGCATGGGGCGGGATCTTGTCCGTGAGACGGCGGCGGACGAACCCGACCGGCGAGTCGACCTGGGCGGGCAGCCTGGCGACGAGGGCGCCGATGAGGTAGTCGGCGTCCACGCCACGCGCCAACCACCCTGCGGCCAGCGGCTCCAGGACCGCGCAGTCGGCTGCGGAGAGCGCCAGACGGGCATCGACGCGGCCGAGTCGCGCCAGGGCCGCGTACGCGACCGAAGGGCCCTCCGGCACGGGCGGGACCGGTGCCTGCGTCCGCTGCTGCGGTACGACGGGGGCCACCGGCCGGACGGCCACCGACTGGACGGCCACCGGCTCGGCGACCGCCGGCTGCTCGCGCTCGGCGCCGACGAGGGTCCCCCACCACTCGTTGTCGCGGGCGGTGCGGACCAGAACGTGCGGAAGACCCAGCGCACCTGCCCGCCCTCACCGGTCACCAGGCACCGCACGCGGCGCAGATACCCGGCGACGGACAGGGCCTTCAGGGCGGAGCCGACCGCCTGCTGACCGTAGAGCGGCAGCTGCTTGGCCAGGCCCTTCACGTCCATGGCCGCACCGTCGGGCAGCTGGTCGATGAACCCGGCGATGCTGCGCTCCCGTGGCGGCAGCAGCATGAAGTCGTCTGCGCTGCGCGGCTGCTGGTCCGGGGCGGACCGTTTGCCGTAGCCGGGACTGGCCATCGGGTACGGGCGCGAGGATGCGGGTGCGCACGGGGCGGGACTAGGGTGCTCGGTAGCCACGAGATCGTCTTCCATTCCGATCTTGGGGTGAGACCCCGGCCTGGTGTTGCTAGCACCGTGTCGGGGTCGTTCGTTTCCCGCACCGTAAGCAGCCGCGACTCTCCGCCGCAAGTCGGCCACTATTAGTCATACTTGCTGGCCGTGACGGGTCCGGGAGGTCGGGAAGGTCTTCCCCCACCCTTCTTTTCCCTACCGGTTGAAAGAAGGCGCTCGAATCCCGGAGCCCGCATCCCGACCCTCGGAGCCCGAAGCTCAAGCGTCGGGCCCGACGGCTCCCGCCACCACCCGGAAGAGTGATCCCGCCCCTCCCGGAGCTCGACCCTCGACACCCGGGTCCCGAAGCCGCCTCCCCAGGGCGAACGGCTCACGGCATGGGAGAGCGGGCCACGGCACCCGTGACCCGCTCTCCCGCCACCACCCGCCTCAGCGCCCGAGCCGCTGCGCGACCTCCGTCGCCCAGTAGGTCAGGATCATCTGCGCGCCCGCGCGCCGGATGCCCGTCAGGCTCTCCAGGATCGCCGCGTCCCGGTCGATCCAGCCCTTCTCCGCGGCGGCCTCGATCATCGCGTACTCGCCGCTGATCTGGTACGCCGCGACCGGCACGTCCACCGACTCGGCGACCTTGGCCAGGATGTCCAGGTACGGTCCGGCGGGCTTGACCATGACCATGTCGGCGCCCTCCTCCAGGTCGAGCGCCAGCTCGCGCATCGACTCACGGATGTTCGCCGGGTCCTGCTGGTACGTCTTGCGGTCGCCCTGGAGCGAGGAGCCCACCGCCTCGCGGAACGGGCCGTAGAACGCGGAGGAGTACTTCGCGGTGTAGGCGAGGATCGACACGTCCTCATGCCCGGTCTGGTCCAGCGCGTCGCGGATCACTCCGACCTGGCCGTCCATCATGCCGCTGGGGCCCACCACATGGGCGCCCGCGTCGGCCTGGACCTGCGCCATCTCGGCATACCGCTCCAGCGTCGCGTCGTTGTCGACGCGGCCGTCCCCGGTCAGCACCCCGCAGTGGCCGTGGTCGGTGTACTCGTCCAGGCACAGGTCGGACATGACCACCAGCTCGTCGCCCACCTCTTCCCGTACCGCCCGCAGCGCCACCTGGAGGATCCCGTCCGGGTCGGTGCCCGCCGTGCCCCGGGCGTCCTTCTTCCCGTCCAGCGGGACACCGAAGAGCATGATCCCGGAGACACCGGCCGCGACCGCGTCGACCGCGGCCTTCCGCAGGGTGTCCAGGGTGTGCTGCTGCACCCCGGGCATGGCCGAGATGGCGACCGGGGCGTCGATACCCTCGCGCACGAACGCGGGAAGGATCAGATTCGCGGGGTGCAGCCGCGTCTCGGCGACCATCCGCCGCATGACGGGCGTCGTCCGCAGCCGCCGGGGCCGCGAGCCGGGGAAGTTTCCGTACACAGTCATCCTTCGAGACTAGACCCGCACACATCACCGATTTACCGACACCCAAGCCGGGAAAACAGGCGGGACGACGGACAGGGGCCCGGCCGCTTCACGAAGAAGCGGCCGGGCCCCACACATCCGTACCGACCGTCAGGTCGTCGACCGGCGCCGTCTCGCACCCGGACGCCGCTCACTCGGCCGGGTCACGGGGTCCCCGGCCTCCTTCGCCGCGTCCCGGCGCTGCGCGCCGAAGTCCGCCAGCGCCTGGGCCAGCTTGTGGACCGAAGGCTCCGGGGACAGGACGTCGACCCGCAGGCCGTGCTCCTCGGCGGTCTTCGCCGTGGCGGGACCGATACACGCGATCACCGTCACGTTGTGCGGCTTGCCCGCGATGCCGACCAGGTTGCGGACCGTCGAGGACGAGGTGAAGAGCACCGCGTCGAAACCGCCGCCCTTGATCGCCTCACGGGTGTCGGCCGGCGGCGGCGAGGCGCGGACCGTGCGGTACGCGGTGACGTCGTCGACCTCCCAGCCGAGCTCGATGAGCCCGGCCACCAAGGTCTCCGTGGCGATGTCGGCGCGCGGCAGGAACACCCGGTCGATCGGGTCGAAGACCGGGTCGTACGGCGGCCAGTCCTCCAGCAGACCGGCGGCGGACTGCTCGCCGGACGGCACGAGATCCGGCTTCACACCGAAATCGACCAGCGCGGCGGCCGTCTGCTCACCGACGGCCGCGACCTTGATCCCGGCGAAGGCACGGGCGTCGAGCCCGTACTCCTCGAACTTCTCCCGCACGGCCTTGACCGCGTTCACCGAGGTGAAGGCGATCCACTCGTAGCGTCCCGTGACCAGGCCCTTGACCGCACGCTCCATCTGCTGGGGCGTACGGGGCGGCTCGACGGCGATCGTCGGGACCTCGTGCGGCACCGCACCGTACGAACGCAGCTGGTCGGAGAGCGAAGCCGCCTGCTCCTTCGTACGCGGCACGAGCACCTTCCAGCCGAACAACGGCTTGGACTCGAACCACGACAGCTGCTCACGCTGTGCGGCGGAGCTGCGCTCCCCGACCACGGCTATGACGGGCTGGTGCCCGTCCGGCGACGGGAGGACCTTGGCCTGCTTCAGCACCTGGGCGATCGTCCCGAGGGTCGCCGTCCAGGTCCGCTGGCGCGTCGTCGTCCCCGCGACCGTCACCGTCAGCGGGGTGTCGGGCTTGCGGCCCGCCGAGACCAGCTCACCGGCAGCCGCGGCCACCGAGTCGAGCGACGTGGACACGACGGCCGTCGCATCGCTCGCGCCGACCTCCGCCCAGCAGCGGTCCGAGGCGGTACGGGCGTCGACGAAGCGCACATCGGCGCCCTGCGCGTCACGC
The DNA here is from genome assembly GCF_040638585.1 of Streptomyces sp. NPDC025273. Classification (NCBI taxonomy): domain Bacteria; kingdom Bacillati; phylum Actinomycetota; class Actinomycetes; order Kitasatosporales; family Streptomycetaceae; genus Streptomyces; species Streptomyces sp. NPDC025273. The sequence goes on along the minus strand of NZ_JBEZYP010000008.1, from coordinate 15,147 downwards.
AGCGGCACACCGGCGTACGCCGGTACACCGACGGCGTTCGCGACGCCGGGCACGACCTCGAAGGGCACACCCGCGGCAGCGCAGGCGAGCATCTCCGCGCCCGTGTCGCCGTCCAGGCCGGGGTCCCCCGTAACGGCACGGACCACCCGCCTGCCACCCTTCGCTGCCTCCATGACAAGATTGGCGGCGTCCCTGAGAACGGGCACTCCGGCGGCTGTTGACGACATGTCAACAACCGTTACCTCAGGCGTGCTTACCCCTGCCCGCGCATGGCAGCGGACGACGTCGAGAACGTCGGGCTCGGCCACAAGAACGTCCGCGCTCGCGAGCGCCTCGACGGCGCGCAGAGTCAGCAGTCCCGGGTCGCCGGGACCGGCGCCGAGGAAGGTGACGTGCCCTGAGGACAGGACAGGGAAGTCGGATACGACGGGGCCGGTGGGGCTCAAAGTGCTCGCTCCCCCATAAGACCGGCCGCACCCTTGGCGAGCATCTCGGACGCGAGCTCGCGTCCGAGGGCCACCGCGTCGCCGTGCGACGTGGGAACGGGACCGGTGATGGACAGCTGCACCAGGGAAGTGCCGTCGGGGGAACCGACGACACCGCGCAGGCGCAGTTCGTTGACAGTCTGACCGTCGGCCAGGAGGTCGGCCAGCGCACCCACGGGTGCGGAGCAGCCGGCCTCCAGGGCGGCGAGCAGGGCGCGCTCGGCGGTCACGGCGACCCGGGTGTACGGATCGTCGAGCTCGGCGAGAGCTGCGGCGAGGTCGGCGCTGGTCGCAGCGCACTCGATCGCCAGTGCTCCCTGGCCGGGAGCGGGCAGGACGGTGTCGACCGGCAGGAAGTCGGTCACCTCACCGGTCCGCCCGAGGCGGCTGAGCCCGGCGGCGGCGAGTACCACCGCGTCCAGCTCTCCGCTCCGTACGAATCCGATACGCGTATCGACGTTGCCCCGGATCGGCACGGTCTCGATGTCGAGTCCGTGCGACCGGGCGTACGAGTTGAGCTGCGCCATGCGGCGCGCCGAACCGGTGCCTATACGGGCGCCGGACGGAAGCTGTCCGAAGGTCAGCCCGTCCCGGGCCACCAGTACGTCGCGCGGGTCCTCGCGCTCCGGTACGGCGGCCAGGACGAGGCCCTCCGGCTGAGTGGTCGGAAGGTCCTTGAGCGAGTGGACCGCGAAGTCCACCTCGCCGCTCAGCAGCGCCTCACGCAGCGCCGCGACGAACACGCCGGTCCCGCCGATCTGCGAGAGCTGCTCCCGCGAGACGTCCCCGTACGTGGTGATCTCGACGAGCTCGACGGCGCGCCCGGTCACCTCACGGACCGCATCGGCGACCATGCCGGACTGCGCCATGGCTAGCTTGCTGCGCCGGGTGCCGAGCCGGAGCGGCTTCGTGGTCTCCCCACCCAGGGGTGAGTTGTCGGTCATGACCGCCCTCTATTCGGGTCGTTCAGGTCTGCCCGGGAGACGGCGGCCACCGTCTGCGGGTCCAGGTCGAAGAGTTCCCGCAGCGCATCGGCGTACCCGGCGCCGCCGGGCTCGCTGGCGAGCTGCTTGACCCGCACGGTGGGCGCGTGCAGGAGCTTGTCGACGACGCGGCGCACGGTCTGCGTGATCTCCGCGCGCTGCTTCTCGTCCAGGTCGGGAAGGCGTCCGTCCAGCCGCGCGATCTCGCCGGCCACCACGTCGGCGGCCATGGTGCGCAGGGCGACGACGGTCGGCGTGATGTGGGCGGCCCGCTGGGCGGCACCGAAGGCGGCCACCTCGTCCGCGACGAGGGTGCGCACCTGGTCCACATCGGCGGCCATCGGAGCGTCCGCGGACGCCTCCGCGAGCGACTCGATGTCGACGAGGCGCACACCGTCGATGCGGTGGGCCGCTCCGTCGATGTCACGCGGCATGGCGAGGTCGAGCAGGTGGAGCCGGGCGGGGCCGCCGGAACGGGCCTGCGCGGGCACCCGCACAGCTGCCTGCGAAGCCGCGGTGGCGGAACCGTTCTCCACCCAGGCGGCGTGCTGGTCCAGCGGGTCGGGCGCGACGGCGGGAGCCGTGGAGGGCCTCTCCGCGATGTCGAAGTCGACGCCGAGCGCCTCGGCGACGGCCTCCGCGGTCAGGACGAGCCCGGTGGCGCCGGTGCAGGAGACGACGACGTCTGCACGTGTCAGTTCGTCCGCCACGGCGGCCATCTCCACGGCGCGGGCCGTGACCTGACCGCCCAGACCGAGGATCTCGACGAGCCGGTCGGCCCGGGCCCGGGTCCGGTTGGCGACAGCGATCTCGGCGACTCCGGCACGCGCCAGGGTGGCGGCGGCGAGCGAGGACATCGAGCCCGCGCCGATCACCAGGGCGCGCTTGCCCCCGGCCCACTCGGGCACCTCGGTGCCGTCCGCGAGCTGCTCCAGCCCGAAGGTGACGAGCGACTGTCCGGCCCGGTCGATCCCGGTCTCGCTGTGGGCGCGCTTGCCGACCCGCAGCGCCTGCTGGAAGAGGTCGTTCAGCAGGCGTCCGGCAGTGTGCAGGTCCTGCCCCAGCGCGAGCGCGTCCTTGATCTGTCCGAGGATCTGCCCCTCGCCCACGACCATCGAGTCCAGCCCGCACGCCACCGAGAAGAGGTGGTGGACGGCCCGGTCCTCGTAGTGCACGTACAGATACGGAGTGAGCTCGTCCAGGCCGACGCCGCTGTGCTGCGCCAGCAGCGTGGAGAGCTCGGCCACACCCGCGTGGAACTTGTCCACGTCCGCGTACAGCTCGATGCGGTTGCAGGTGGCCAGCACGGCGCCCTCGGTCGCGGGTTCCGCGGCGAGGGTGTCCTGCAGCAGCTTGGTCTGGGCCTCGGGCGCCAGCGACGCCCGCTCCAGCACGGAGACGGGAGCGCTGCGGTGGCTCAGTCCTACGACCAGGAGACTCATGCCGGCATCACGGCGGGCATGTCCCCGTCGGGTCCCTTCCGGTGCGCGGGGGTGGCGCGCACGGGCGGCGCCTGGTCCTCGTCGGGGTCCTCGGCCGCGGCGCCGTCGGCGGCGGCTTCCTCGCCGGCCTTGCGCTGCTCGTGGAAGGCGAGGATCTGCAGCTCGATCGAGAGGTCGACCTTGCGCACGTCCACGCCCTCGGGCACGGAGAGCACCGTCGGGGCGAAGTTCAGGATGGAGGTCACACCGGCGGCGACGAGCCGGTCACAGACCTGCTGGGCCGCGCCGGGCGGGGTGGTGATGACGCCGATGGACACACCGTTGTCGCTGATGATCCGGTCCAGGTCGTCGGTGTGCTGGACGGCGATCCCGGCCACGGGCGTACCCGTCATGGCGGGGTCGGCGTCGATCAGGGCGGCGACCCGGAAACCACGGGAGGCGAAGCCGCCGTAGTTGGCGAGCGCGGCGCCGAGGTTACCGATGCCGACGATGGCGACCGGCCAGTCCTGGGTGAGGCCGAGTTCGCGGGAGATCTGGTAGACGAGATACTCCACGTCGTACCCGACACCACGCGTGCCGTAGGAACCCAGGTAGCTGAAGTCCTTGCGCAGCTTGGCGGAGTTGACCCCCGCGGCGGCGGCGAGTTCCTCGGAGGAGACCGTGGGGACCGAGCGCTCGGAGAGCGCCGTCAGTGCGCGTAGGTACAGCGGTAGCCGGGCGACGGTGGCCTCGGGAATTCCTCGGCTACGGGTCGCCGGTCGGTGAGTTCGGCCAGTTGCCACGGTGCTCCTGCGGGATGAGCGGGGCTGCAGGCGGCCGTATGTCCAAAGACCGCCCCGTCCACAGCAGGCTATGTCTTTGTGAACGCGTGCACAAAGATAGTGTCCGTTTTGTCCGGTCAAAGTGACCGGGGTCACGCATATTCCGTGCGGGATCCCGGAACCCGGGACCGCATAGGGCCGTTGCAGGCCCGAAGGGGGCACAGCGGTACACACTCCTCATGTCCTCGCCCCCGAGACCACTCAAAACGCCCACGATGTTAACCGGGATTCACCAGGTGACCTCCTTCACGCACCCAGTGCCGTACGCAGCCTCGCCGGGTCCACGCGCCAGAACGTGTGCTGTTCGCCGTCGATCAGGACCACCGGGATCTGCTCCCAGTACTCCTTGTACAGCTCCTCGTCCCGAGTGATGTCCTCCTCCACCCAGGACGCGCCGGTCTCCTCGCAGACCGCGCGCACCACCAGCCTCGCGTCGTCGCACAGGTGACAGCCGGGCTTCCCCACGAGGGTCACCACCCGGTCAGCGGGCTTCTTCTTCGCACGACGCAGCAGGGCACTCATACCCTCATTCTGCGCCCCTCGGGGGGTCACCCGTTCAACACTCCGGTCCCGAAGAGTTCACACCGACGCATCCCGCCGGGTCGGGAACGGCCGAACAGAATCGCTATGGTTACCGCATGGCCGCTCTTGGATGGCTCACACCCCGCAGACGCCCCGCGACAGCACGGAGCGTGCTGGCAGGCGAGGCCGCTGCCGAGGCCGCGCAGAAGTCGGCACTTCCCGCTGACGAGTCCTCCCTTCCCGCCGACGCCGCGGAGCTGCTGACCGCGGCCGAGGAGGCCGGGGAGCCCGCGTTCCCCGTCGCGGGGGACGACCGGGCCGCCGCCTTCTTCGACCTCGACAACACCGTGATGCAGGGCGCCGCGATCTTCCACTTCGGCCGGGGCCTGTACAAGCGGAAGTTCTTCCAGCGCCGCGAGCTGACCCGGTTCGCCTGGCAGCAGGCCTGGTTCAGGCTGGCCGGTGTCGAGGACCCCGAACACATGCAGGACGCCCGCGACAGCGCGCTGTCCATCGTCAAGGGCCACCGCGTCGCCGAACTGATGTCCATCGGCGAGGAGATCTACGACGAGTACATGGCCGACCGCATCTGGCCCGGCACCCGCGCCCTGGCGCAGGCCCACCTGGACGCCGGTCAGAAGGTCTGGCTGGTCACCGCCGCACCGGTGGAGACCGCCACGATCATCGCCCGCCGCCTGGGCCTGACCGGCGCACTGGGCACGGTCGCCGAATCGGTCGACGGCGTCTACACCGGCCGCCTGGTCGGCGAACCGCTGCACGGCCCGGCGAAGGCCGAGGCGGTACGCGCGCTGGCGGCGGCGGAGGGCCTGGACCTGGAGCGCTGCGCGGCGTACAGCGACTCGCACAACGACATCCCGATGCTGTCACTGGTGGGCCACCCGTACGCGATCAACCCGGACACCAAGCTGCGCAAGCACGCCCGCGCCCTGGACTGGCGGCTGCGCGACTACCGCACCGGCCGCAAGGCGGCCAAGGTCGGCATCCCGGCCGCGGCCGGCGTCGGCGCACTGGCCGGCGGCACCGCCGCCGCGGTCGCCCTCCACCGCCGCCGCCGCTGACCCGCGGCGCGGCCTGCGCCCCCGCGCCGGGCCGCCCGACGCGCCCCTGACGGGCAGGACGCGTCCCCGGCCCCCGGCCGCACCCGGGGACGTACCGCCGATCGGGACAGGCTCCGCAGCGTCCGCACCCATCGCTCCGGCCAGTCGCGTTGCGTACGGGCGAGCACAACCGGCCACCCCCGCAGGCAAATCACGAAGCAATTCGATCAGTAAGCGGTCACGATGTGCCGCTCTAACCATCACTTAGAGGTTAGGAAAGCGACGTAACCGGCGATTTTAGCAACTGGGTGTAGCACAGCCTGTACGAAGCGTTATTCTCCTCAGACGCATCAGAAGCCCGCCACCGCTACCACGAGTGACGGTTTTCGAACTGCACGTGATGGAAGCTCTGCCTCTGGGAGTCCCGTGTACCCACACGTCGGGGTTGACGCCTCGGGCCTGGCTACGCTGCGCGCAACGGTCCTCGACCACATGCGCGGCTTCGTCCCCACCGCGTACGCCGCGCCCGCGTTTGCCACCCCTGCACCTGCCGGCCCTTGCTATGCGCTGGCCGAACGCGGCGCGGCGGTCGGAAGACGCAGCAGCCGCGGCGCCACGACCACGTCAGCCGTTCGCCGGCCGACGGCCGACAGCGACAGCGCGCGCATGATGGATCTCGTCGAGCGCGCACAGGCCGGTGAGGCCGAGGCCTTCGGCCGCCTGTACGACCAGTACAGCGACACCGTGTACCGGTACATCTACTACCGCGTGGGAGCGAAGGCGACGGCCGAGGACCTCACCAGCGAGACCTTCCTGCGCGCGCTCCGCCGCATCTCCACCTTCACCTGGCAGGGCCGCGACTTCGGCGCCTGGCTGGTCACCATCGCCCGCAACCTGGTCGCCGACCACTTCAAGTCCAGTCGCTTCCGTCTGGAAGTGACCACCGGCGAGATGCTCGACGCCAACGAGGTCGCGCGCAGCCCCGAGGACTCCGTCCTGGAGTCCCTCTCCAATGCCGCGTTGCTCCAGGCCGTGCGCCGGCTCAACCCACAACAGCAGGAGTGCGTCACCCTGAGATTCCTGCAGGGCCTCTCGGTCGCCGAGACCGCCCGTGTGATGGGCAAGAACGAGGGCGCGATCAAGACCCTGCAGTACCGTGCCGTCCGGACACTCGCCAGACTCCTGCCCGACGACGCCCGCTGACCTCACTGTTCGTGACGTGCTCGTGACACACTGGTCGGATCATCGGTCGTCCGTAACCCAACTGCCGCGCCCCTCGTTGTGCCGGATGCAGGCCCCCTGTCGCCCCACCTGACCGCATCCACACGCGCTCGATCGTGTGGAAACGCGTCCGGTGGGCAACCTTCCGGACCCTCAGGGGAGTCGACCGTCATGACGAGAGGAGGTGCCGCCAGTGATCGCAAACGTTTCGGCACACCGGCGGGCGAACGCCTTCGCCCAGGCCCTGGAGGAGCAGTCGCCCCAGGGTGCGACGGCCGTGCAGCCCGAGGAACAGGCCGAACAGGCCGACCACGGAACGCTGTTGGCCCTGGCGAACGGCCTCGGTGAGCTACCGAAGCCTGAATTGGATCCCGAGGTCAAAGTGGTGCAACGAGCGCAGCTCGTCGCGGCCATGGAGACCATGTTCGCCGAAGGCGGTGTGTCCACGGGCCCTACGGTGCCCGAACAACGGAGCAAGGGAGCCCACCGGGCCTCCCCGCTCCGGAAATTGCGCCCACGCTCCCGCTGGGCGAAGGGCCTCACCGCGGGCGGACTCACGGTCGGTGTGGCCGCGGGAGCGTTCGGCGGAGTGGCCGCTGCCAGTTCCGACGCCCTGCCGGGTGATTCCCTGTACGGGCTCAAGCGCGGCATGGAGGACATCAGCCTCGGCATGGCCAACGGCGACGCCGACCGGGGCGAGATCTACCTCGACCAGGCGTCGACCCGGCTGAACGAGGCCCGCCGCCTGATGGAGCGGGGCCGCGCCGGCGAGCTGGACCACGAGTCTCTCGGCGAGGTCAGACGCGCGCTCAACGGCATGACGCACGACGCCGGCGAGGGCCACCGCCTGCTCCACGCCGCATACCAGCGCGACGGCTCCCTGGGGCCGATCCAGACGCTGGACTCCTTCTCCCGCTCGCACCGCGCGAGCTGGAGCAGCCTCCGCGACCGGCTGCCCGTCCAGCTGACCGACATCCGAGACAAGGTCAGCTCCGTCTTCGAGGCCATGGACCAGGAAGTCGCCCCGCTGCAGTCCCTGCTCCCCCGCACCCCGGGCACCGGCGGGGACGCGAAGCGGTCCGGCTCCACCCACGAGGACAACGGCCCCTCCGGTACGGACCCCACGGCGCCCTCCACGTCGAAGGCTCCGGGCTCCGGCTCGGACGACAGCACGCCGACGCCGTCCGGTTCGGACAGCAGCCCGGCCGACGGCCTCCTCGGCGGCGGTACGGACGGCCTGCTGGACGACCTCCCGACGGACGGCGGCACGACGTCCGCCCCGAATGGCGGCACCACCGGCGGGTCCCCCGCACCGGAGGTGACCCTCCCGCCGCTGCTCCCGGGCCTGCTGCCCGGCTTGGGCATCGACAGCGAGGAGCCGTAGCCGCAGCACGCGAAGAAGGGGCCGTCGCGTTCGGACGGCCCCTTCTTCGCGTGCCAGGTCAGAAGAAGACCGACCGGCGCTGCACCAGCAGCTTGTACAGCGTGTGCTGGATCTGCTCCCGCACCTGGTCCGTCAGGTTGAACATCAGCATCGGGTCCTCCGCCGCCTCCGGCGGATACCCGTCCGTCGGAATCGGCTCCCCGAACTGGATGGTCCACTTCGTCGGGAGCGGCACCGCACCCAGCGGTCCCAGCCACGGGAACGTCGGAGTGATCGGGAAGTACGGGATGCCCAGGACCCGCGCCAGCGTCTTCGCGTTGCCGATCATCGGGTAGATCTCCTCGGCGCCCACGATCGAGCACGGCACGATCGGCACCCCGGCCCGCAGCGCCGTCGACACGAAACCGCCTCGCCCGAAGCGCTGCAGCTTGTACCGCTCGCCGAACGGCTTGCCGATGCCCTTGAAGCCCTCGGGCATCACCCCGACGACCTCGCCGCGCTCCAGCAGCCGCTCCGCGTCCTGTGCGCAGGCAAGTGTGTGGCCGGCCTTCCTGGCCAGCTCGTTGACCACCGGGAGCATGAAGACCAGATCGGCCGCGAGCAGCCGCAGATGACGCTCGGCCGGGTGGTTGTCGTGCACCGCGACCTGGAGCATCAGCCCGTCCAGCGGCAGGGTCCCGGAGTGGTTGGCCACGATGAGCGCCCCGCCGTCGGACGGGATGTTCTCGATGCCCTTCACCTCGACGCGGAAGTACTTGTCCGCGAGCGGACGCAGCAGCGACATGAGGACCTGGTCGGTCAGCTCCTTGTCGTAGCCGAACTCGTCGACGTCGTAGTCCCCCGTGACCCGCCGCCGCAGGAACGCGAGCCCGCTCGCGATCCGCCGGTCCCAGGTGTTGCCCCCGGAGCCCTCCTGCGGCTCCTGGGGCGGCTCGGCCTCCTGGGCCGCCGCCTCCGGCACCTGGCCGCCCGGCAGGGCGCTCACGGGCGCCGTACCGGGCGCCGCCGCAGGCGCCTGGCCCCGTCCGCCGCCCGGCAGCACGCCTCTGCGTCGCGCCGCGCCGGAGCGCGAACGGTCGTCGTCGAACGGGATCACCTTGGCGTCCGCCATCGTCGGTCGCGCTCCTCTACCTGGCGCCGTCAGTCGAATGTGCCGCACCGGGCCCGCCGCGGGCCGGGCCCCCGGCGAGCGGCAGCTCCGCCACCCGGCCGATCACCCGGCTCACCGCCTCCGGCGGCAGCAGCCCCGGCCCTCTCGCCTTCACGAACTCCTCGAAGGTCTCCGCCGTGGTGAACCGCGGGCGGAAGCCCAGCGTCTCGCGCATCTGCACCGTCGAGACGACCCTGCCATGGGTGAGCAGCCGGATCTGCTCCGGAGAGAAGTCGGTCATACCGATCGTACGGAGAGCCGAGCCGACCCAGGTCACGGCGGGCAGCAGCAGGGGCACGGTCGGCCGTCCCAGCCTGCGCGAGCACTGCGAGAGCAGCAGGACACCGTCACCCGCGATGTTGAAGGTGCCGCTGTTCAGCGTCCCGCGCCGCGGCTCCCGGGCGGCGATCTCCAGGACGTCGATGACGTCGTCCTCGTGGACGAACTGCAGCCTGGGGTCGTAGCCGAAGACCGTCGGCAGGACCGGCAGCGACAGATAGTCGGCGAGCGGCGAATCGGGCTTCGGGCCCAGGATGTTCGCGAACCGCAGCACGCACACGGCCACGTCCGGCCTGCGCCGCGCGAAGCCGCGTACGTACCCCTCGACCTCCACCGCGTCCTTGGCGAAGCCGCCGCTGGGCAGGGACTTGGGCGGGGTCGTCTCGGTGAAGACCGCGGGGTCGCGGGGCGCGGAGCCGTACACGCTCGTGCTGGACTTGATCACGAGTCGCTGGACGGTCGGGGACTTCTGGCAGGCACCGAGCAGCTGCATGGTGCCGATGACGTTGGTCTCCTTGACCGTCGTCCGGCCGCCGGCGCCGAGCGCCTTGCCGGAGACGTCCAGGTGGACGACCGTGTCGACGGAGTGCTCGGCGAGGACCCTGGCGATCGCGGGCTGCCTGATGTCCGCCGACACGAATGCGGCGTCCCCCAACTGATGGGCGGGCGCGACCGCGTCGACGGCGATCACCCGGTCGACACCGGGATCGCGCTGGACGCGGCGCACGAAGCGGCCGCCCAGCTGCCGGGCCGCGCCTGTGACGAGCACGATCTTTCCCAAGATCAGCGCCTTCCGTCGTTCGTTCGTCGAGCGGGGTCTTCCCCTTGCCGTCACCGTAGTCGCTGGATGTCGCCCTGTGACGACCCCATGGCGTGCTTTACCGAACCGATGGCCGGAAAGGGCGAGGCAGGACACACCGAAGCCCTCCCGCCGGGTGAGGCGGGAGGGCTTCGGATGCACGAACTGCGTTCGCCTACTTCTTGTTGCGACGCTGAACGCGCGTGCGCTTGAGCAGCTTGCGGTGCTTCTTCTTGGCCATCCGCTTGCGCCGCTTCTTGATAACAGAGCCCACGACTACCCTCGCTCACTTCTTCTTCACTGGTGCGGGGCGTCTGGGCCCACACGACCTACGTCGGCCTAGCCTACCCGCCACTGGGTGAGGGGCGTAATCCGAGGGCAACGTCAGGCCGACTCCACCCCCACGAAGGACTCGCGGAGATACTCGTGAACCGCTTGCTCCGGGACCCGGAAGGACCTTCCCACCCTGATCGCCGGCAGATGACCGCTGTGCACCAAGCGGTACACGGTCATCTTCGACACCCTCATGACCGAGGCGACTTCCGCCACGGTCAGAAACTTGACCTCGTTGAGAGGCCTCTCGCTGCCAGCAGCCATGACCCACCTGTACCTTCCGCACGAGACGCGCACCGGCTTCCCCTCCGGTGACTCTTCGTCGCTGTGCGCTCACTCCCCAGATTAGGGGCGCGTGATGCGAGTGGGGAAGAGGAGGGGTGATCGGCCGCCTACTGTGACAGAAACGCCCGATTGAGCACATACCGACCGAGCGGGCGGTAGTGATCGGACCGCACGGCGTCATCAAGCGGAACGGCGACGGACACCAGACCCTCCGCCTCGCCCACGAACAGCGCGGGATCGTCCGTGTCGGCCAGGCCGATGGCCTCGATGCCCAGCTGACCTGCCCCGCAGACCCATCCGTGATCCCCGACCACCAGCTCCGGCAGCACCCCTCCGGTCTCCACGACCCCCTCAAGAACGGCCCGAACCGGCAGCGGCGAATGAGTGTGCGCGCCGGGCTCACCCCCCACAGCGCGCACGCCCGGTTCACGCACCAGTGCGACTCCTCGTACGTAGTCGAGGCGGTACGTGCGTACGCCGAACCGGGTCGTTATGTCGATACATCGGCCCTGCGCGGGGGTGAGTACCGCACACCCGGCCGCCGACATGGCGTCTGCCAGCCCGGCGTAGAACCCCAGCAGCCGATGCGGATGCCCCGTCCCGAACAGCACCGGGGCCCTTCTCCGCGCAGCACCCGCGAGCCGTTCCGCGAAGGCGCGCAGACCGGCCAGGGTCCGCTCCGGATCGATCAGATCAGGACCTGACACATGGCCAGGATCGTCGGAGACCCCGCACTTGTCGGCCATCAGGCGCAGGAGATCACGCTCTCCCCACGCCCCTTCGGGATCCAGGCCGAGCAACACGCGCGGATCTCTCGCGGCGAAGAGGCGATAACTCCGCAGGCTGGTCTCCCGCGACGTGGCCACGGGCCCGGCCAGCCGGGCCGCCAGCAGATGAGCGCGCAGCGCTCCGGTGCTCAACACCTTTCGATGCTCCCGCACCGGGACCGTCCCGGGACCAGAACCCCTACGATGCCCCACCGTTGGCGTAACCCTGGCTCAGGCCAGCATCCCCCGCAGCGGGAACACCGCCCGCCTGGCCGCCAGCACCGCCTGGTCCAGCCGGTCCGCCGGGTCGTACCCGTCCTCCCACGACTGCCACGACGGCGTACGGCCGTCCGTCATCCGGGCCGGCCCCAACTGCCTCGTCCGGGCGTAGACCTCGTCCCGCCACGACGAGGGAATGACCGACTCCGGGTCCACCGGCGCATGGGCGGCGATTCCCACCAGATGGGTCCAGGACCGCGGCACCACGTCCACCACCGCGTAACCGCCCCCGCCCAGCGCCACCCAGCGACCGCCCTCGGCGTACGCGTGGGCAAGCTCGTGGCAGGCCGCCATGACCGCCCGCTGCGCGTCCAGCGACACCGCGAGATGGGCGAGCGGATCCTCGAAGTGCGTGTCGGCCCCGTGCTGCGTCACCAGCACCTGCGGCCGGAAGTCCGCCAGGAGCTCCGGCACCACCGCGTGGAACGCCCGCAGCCATCCCGCATCACCCGTACCTGCCGGCAGCGCCACGTTCACCGCACCGCCCTCCCCCGCACCCGCACCGGTCTCCTCCGGCCATCCGGTCTGCGGGAAAAGGGTGCGCGGATGCTCGTGCAGCGACACGGTCAGCACCCGCGGGTCCTCCCAGAACGCCGCCTGCACCCCGTCCCCGTGGTGCACGTCCACATCGACGTACGCGACGCGCTCGGCCCCCAGCTCCAGCAGCCGGGCGATGGCGAGCGCCGGGTCGTTGTAGATGCAGAAGCCCGCGGCACCTCCGGGCATCGCGTGGTGCAGCCCGCCGGTGAAATTCACGGCGTGTGCGGTCTCCCCGCGCCACACCGCCTCCGCGGCCCCCACGGACAGCCCCGCGATGAGCGCGGACACCTCGTGCATGCCGGTGAAGGCGGGATCGTCCTCCGTCCCGATGCCGTACGCCTGGTCGGCCGCCCGGGGATCCGCGGAGGCGGCCCGTACGGCCGCCACGTAGTCCTCGCGGTGCACCAGCCGCAGCGTGGACTGCCCGGCGGCCTTGGCCGACCGCACGTCCACCGCTCCGTCGAGCCCGAACGCCCGCACCAGCCCTATCGTCAGGGCAAGCCTGACCGGGTCCATGGGATGACTGGCTCCGAAGTCGTATCCCGTTACTGCGTCATCCCACATCAGCCGCGCGCGCCCGCTCATGCCCGACACCGTATCGGGCCGGCTCCGGGTCGAACGACCGGGCGTAGAGCAGCGTCGCCAGAACCAGCACCATCGGGACGAGCATCGCGCCCCGATAACTCCAGGCGTCCCCGAGCGCCCCCACGAGCGGCGATCCGACGAGGAACCCCACGTAGTTGAAGACGTTCAGCCGGGCGACGGCCACGTCGCTCGCCCCGGGAAACATCCGCCCCGCGGCGGCGAACGTCTGCGGCACGATCACACAGAGCCCCAGCCCCAGCAGGGTGAACCCGAGCATCCCCCACCACGCCCCGGGCGCCACGGCCACCACCCCGAAGCCCACCGCGGCCAGCACGCTCCCGCCCCGCACGACGGCCACCGCCCCGAACCGCCGCACCCCGAGGTCCCCCACGGCCCGCCCCATCAGCGTGGTCGCCATGTAGACGTTGTACGGAACGGTCGCCAGCTGCTCCGAACCACCCAGCACGTCCCGCAGGTACTTCGCGCTCCAGTTGGAGACCGTCGAGTCCCCTATGTACGCGAACGCCATCACCAGGCAGAGCGGCATCAGCAGCTTGAACGGCACGGACGCCCCGGCGCCGGGCGCCGCGCCGGCGCCCCCGGCCTCCGCCGCCGGCACGGACCGCCCGTCCACGTACCACCGGCTCCCGACGAGAGCCACGGGCAACAGCACGCCCACGACCGGCAGCCAGGACACGAACAGCGACAGGTCCCCGCGCGCCCCCACCCAGGCCAGCGACGCCCCGGCGATACCACCCAGGCTGAACGCGGCATGGAAACCGAGCATGATGCTGCGACCGTAGGCCCGCTGCAGGCTGACGCCCATCATGTTCATGGACGCGTCCAGCGCCCCGACGCCCAGGCCGAAGACACCCAGCGCGAGGGCGAGCTGCCACACCTCGCTGCCCGCGCCCACGCCGAGCAGCGCCAGCAGCACCACGGGCTGCGCCCACCGGAGCACGGTCCCGGGCCGCACCCGTGCGACCACTTTCTCGGTGGCCACACTGGCGACCCCCGCCAGGACAGGCACGGCGGCCAGGAAGGCGGGCAGCAGCCCGTCGGATATCCCGTACCGGTCCTGAATGGCGGGGATGCGCGTCACGAGCAGGGCGAAGGTCACCCCTTGCACCAGGAAGCCGAGCGCCAGTGAGGCTCTGCCGTACCGCAGCCGCGCATCCGTCATGGCCGCGAGCGTAGAGCCAGGAGCTACCCCTGGGTAGCTCGATCAGGCCAGCAGTTTGGGGAGCTGCGACATGTCGGAGAAACATCCGGTGACGCCGACGAGCCGGTCCGCCGGCATCATCGAGGTGAATCCGTACACGTCCATCCCGGCGGCGCGGGCTGCCTCGACCCCGAGCGGGCTGTCCTCGATGACGACACACCGCTCGGGGGCGACACCCATCCGTTCGGCGGCATGGAGGAACAGGTCCGGGGCCGGCTTCCCCCGTCCGACGTCCTCGGAGCTGAAGATCCACTCCTCCTCGAACCACTGGCCCAGCCCGGCCTTCCCGTGTCCGGCCGCGATCTTCTGGTGGCTTCCGGAGGAGGCGACACAGTACGCCACCCCGTCGGCGACGAGCTCGCCGAGCAGCTCGTCGACCCCGTCCACCGCGACCAGCTGTTCCTCCTGGAACGCGGCGAGGGTGCGGCGGTGGAGCTCCTCGTCGAAGTCCGCGGGCAGTTTCTGGCCGGTCCGCTCCTCCACCAGGTCGTGGATGCGGTGGACGGCTGCCCCCATGTAGTCGTGGAGGGACTCCTCGTACGAGGTGGGGTGGCCGAGCTCGGTGAGGTAGCCGGCGAGGACGGTGTTGGAGATCGGCTCACTGTCGACGAGCACACCATCGTTGTCGAAGATGACCAGTTCGTAGCGCATGGTCCGACCCTAGACGCTCAGAACGCAGAAAAGCCCCGTGCCACAAAGGCACGGGGCTTCCCCGGAAAAATTGTTCGGCGGCGTCCTACTCTCCCACAGGGTCCCCCCTGCAGTACCATCGGCGCTGAAAGGCTTAGCTTCCGGGTTCGGAATGTAACCGGGCGTTTCCCTAACGCAATGACCACCGAAACACTATGAAATTAACCAACACCGGAAAAAAACACGGCCGTTCGTTATTTCAGAACTAACACAGTGGACGCGAGCAACTGAGGACAAGCCCTCGGCCTATTAGTACCAGTCAGCTCCACCCGTTACCGGGCTTCCACATCTGGCCTATCAAC